>JANQOF010000074.1 GCA_028279215.1 Pirellulales bacterium | reverse complement strand
GACTTCAACACCTGAGGCCCGCACGCCGGACGTGGGCGCTAGGAAAGTCACAGCGAGGTTGTCGTGCGGTTGGCGCACCGTCCGCACGAACTGCAACTCTGCGGCCTGTTGCTCCAGCCCCTTCACAACGTCCTGAATCGCGTCGAGTTCTTCGACGTCGCGACGCCGAAAGTCGGAAACGACGTGGATCACTAGATCTTGTTCGGTGGACTGCAAATCGGCGAGGTCGGACGCGCATCGAAGCGCGGGCAAGAGTTCGGCCGCCGTGTCGGTGACCTGTGACGCTTCCATTCGCGACAATAGTTCCTGTCGCGACTTGGTATCCAGCGGTCGGCGGAATATCGCTGGCCTTGGGTCTTCGTCTTGCTCGGTCGCTTCCGAGAAACGAAGCACCGAAACGACGCTAGCGGTAGATTGATCAGAGGCCGCCTGCACGATGTCGCCTACGGCGGCAAGTCCTTCCTTCCATGCGGATGTTTCGGCCCATCGATCGGTGGTCGAGTAACTGTCGTCGAGCAGGATGAGGTGATGTACCGGGCGATTCAGTAACTGGCCAATCCAACCGCTGCGCGTGGTTGGTCTGGCAAGCAGCACGACCAATAGAGCGATCGCAGCGGTACGCAACAGGAGGAGTAACATCTCGCGCAGATTGATCCATGTCTTGCTCCGCTCCTGGCTCTCGAGCAGGAATTCCATGGCGGCCCACGGCACGCGATGTTGACGGCGCAGGTTTAGCAGATGAATCACCAGCGGCAACGCCACGAGTGGCAACCCAATCCAGAGCACCGATGGAAACAGGAACGACACGCCTTAGTCGATTGCGGACGGAGGGAGGGGAGAGGTTAGATCTTTGCCCGTTGCGATAGTGAACGCCGGGCAATAATGGCCATTAGGGCCGCGTCGAGTGGGTCGCTAGTTCTTACTAGTGAGTAGTCCACCGCATTGGCGGCGCAGGTCTTACGGATCCGTGTGAGGAAACGGTTGACCGCCTCGAGGTAACCCTTTCGCAATGCACGCGGATTGCAATCGACTACGTCGTCAATCTCCATGCCCTTAAATCGCACCGGACCACGGAACGAAAAATCGAGTTCGTCGTCGTCCATCACATGCAGCACCACGACGTCGTGTCCGATGCGGCGCAGCGCGGTCAGTCCGTTGAGCAGTTGGCCCGTGTCGCACAGCAGATCGGAAACAAGAACAATCATTCCTTTGCGAGGATTCGCCTTGGCCACGTGGGCAAGCACCGAGTCGAGATTCGTCTTGTCGTGCGGCTCCACGGCTTCAAGTGCGCGGGCAATGCGCGAAAGATGCACGCGCTGTGTTCGCTGTGGCACTTCGTGTCGAATCTGTTCGTCGAACACAACGCATCCAACCGAGTCGCTTTGCTTCAACAGCAGATAGGCGAACGCCGCAGCCGCGGTCGAAGCGTATTCATGCTTGGTCATGCCGTCCGAGCCGTAGTCCATACTCGCTGAGCCGTCCACAACAAGCGTGCAGCGGAGGTTGGTGTCTTCTTCATACCGCTTGACATACAGCCGATCTTGCTTGCCCCATACCTTCCAGTCGACGTGGCGCAAGTCGTCGCCGGTGGTGTACTCGCGATGTTCGCGAAACTCTACCGACTGCCCGAAGTAGGGACTGCGATGCATGCCCGACAGTAGTCCTTCCACGATGTACCGAGCCCGAATTTCGAGTCGGCCAATGCGGCGGACGACATCAGGAAGCAAAGACTTTTTGGAAGCGGGGATCACCACTTAACTCGTCCTCGCGAGCGGGTAGGGATTCGATCAAGCGCCTTACGACGTCGTCTGGCGTAACACCTTCGCTTTCGGCCGTGTAGTTTACCAACAGTCGATGACGCAGCACTGGCGCCGCCAACGCTTGCAAGTCGTCGAGCGATACGTTGGGCCGCCCGTGCATCAGGCTGCGTGCCTTAGCTCCCATCAAAAGGTACTGAACGGCCCGCGGGCCCGCGCCCCACGATAGGTTCTCCACGGCATAGGGATCGACCTCTGGCTCGCCGACGCGCGTAGACCGCACGAGGGCCACCGCGTAGCGAACTAGGTGATCACTGGCGGGAACCAGCCGAACCATATGCTGAATCTCGAGAATTTCGTCGGGCGACAGCACCGGTTCGACCTCCATCGAAGCGACGCCCGTCGTGCGTCGAGCGATTTCGACTTCATCTTCCACCGTTGGGTATCGGACGTTCACCTTGAGCATGAAGCGGTCTTGCTGCGCTTCGGGCAGTGGGTAGGTGCCCTCTTGTTCTATCGGGTTTTGTGTCGCGAGCACAAAGAACGGATCGCCAATCTGATGTCGCACGCGACCGACCGAGGCTTGCCGTTCTTGCATCGCTTCGAGAAGTGCGGCTTGCGTCTTTGGCGGCGTACGATTGATTTCGTCGGCGAGAATCACATGGGCGAAAATCGGACCAGCGAGGAATCGCACCTCGCGTTGGCCAGTCGACTTGTTCTCCTCAATGATGTCGGTGCCGATGATGTCGGCCGGCATCAGGTCGGGCGTGAACTGAATTCGGCTGAACGTCAAGTTTAGCGATTTTGCCAACGTACTGATCAGTAGTGTCTTCGCCAGGCCCGGCACGCCTTCCAAGAGACAATGACCGCGGCAGAACAGGGTAATGAGCAATTGGTCGATGACTTCCTGCTGACCGACAATCACCTGTGCAAGTTGCTGGCGAATACGATTGGCCGCAGAGTTAAGACGGTCGACTGAAGAAGCATCGGTATTCTGCATAAACACGGCTTTCTACATTGCACTGTGGGTGGGGCCGGGGATTATTATCGCTGGTAAATCGGCAACGCCCCGTTCTCCAATTGCAAAATGATCAAGTTGAGCGAGGTAGTATATACGGCTCCGATGTATCCCTGGTCCCAAACAGCCCCCTTGCCACTGACAAGGGTCACAGGTTTCGCCTCGCGCACCAGCTTTGCGTACGTGGCGTCGCGATAGCCGTCCCAAACGTCGCCGGATTCGCGGTACTGTACCTGGGAGTAATAGAAATGGGCATAGTGCCAATGCCCGTAGTTGTTCTGTCGCCCACCACCCAGGTGCTGTTCGCAGTATTTGAGCATTCGTGGAACATAGTCGTCGTCGTACTCGCCGGCACTAAAAAGGCAGGCCACGGCCGCGGCAGTAATAGCGGGTCGGCCACCTCCGCCTTTGGAACTGTACTGTACGCCGCCATCGCGAAGCGTGCAGTCTTTAATGTACTTCACGGCTCGATCGATTACCTCTTTGGGCACAGGGATTCCCGCATTTCGGCAACTTCTTAGGCCTTGTACTTGGGTAATGGTGGTGGATCCCTCATCGAATCCATTGCCATCGCGAGCGCTCACATAGCCCCAGCCGCCGGCATCGGTTTGCGCCTGGCCGGTGAATCTCACCGCATTGGAGAGCACGTCGACCAACTCGTCGCGACGCTGGACATCTTCTTCTTCTCCCAATACTTGGGAGAGAAACAGCATGGCGAAACCATGCCCATAGGTGTAACGATCGTCGCGCAACGGATCGCCAATAAGCCCATTGGGTCGGCTTTGGCTCACGAGGTAATCCACGGCGCGACTGATATTGTCTGCATAGCGGCCCTCCATGGTGGTTGAACCCTCGCACAGCATGGCAATGCCGGCAAGCGACGTCATCGCCGCCGGGTAGCGACCTTGCGCGGTCCAGTGTCCGAGGCGTTGTTGCTGCGATGCCAGCCAATCGAGTCCTTCGCCCACCACACGCTCGACGGAGGGATCTATGTTCCGAGCTTGCCCACTTTCGGCGACCAGCATCATGGCCAGCCCGAAGTTGAGGAGTCTCGCGGATACTCCAGGGGCTTTGGTAGATGTACTCACGGCGACCTTCTCCCACTTCGAGTTACGACCTGCCTGCTGTCAGTCATCATCGTCAATCGCTGGTGGTGGGGGCGGGAAGGGGAAGGAGTTCTCAAATATTCGCCTTCCGATACTAATCAGTCCAGTGCGCTGCGGTCTTGTGTTACTCTCAACGTCGGCCAAAGCTACCGGCTCTGGCGGTCTAGGTTCGTCTGTGAAGCGCAACGTCACCATGGTATGCCACAAGTCGATACTCACTTTGGGATTGCCGCTATGATCGATCCGCATCGACCAAGGTTTGCTTTCGGGTTCTTGAAGTCGATCCTTGCGCACGAGGCTTCGACCGTTGCGTTTGTCTAGACACAGCAAGCGGGTGGTGACACGTCGCTGATTGGACGTATGATCCTCTTTCTGACTAATGAACACCAGCGCCGGCGAGCCAGATGGTTGAAGCAGCCACAAACCCTGGTCTTTGACTGCTGCTGGGCGTTCCCAACGTGGACTGCCCGTATTCGAGTCCAACGCATACACGTGCCCAGTTACGAGCGGGGAATTTGGCAGGCTCCCGTTGCGGTTTGAATTGCGTTGCGACGCCGTCCGTGTGTTGGTTGCGACGATGATCAAGTTGCCGGCAGCCAGCAGATGCAAACCCTCAAGGCCCTTAGCTTCGAGAAGGGATTGCGTGAATCGGACCGTTCCCTTGTCTAGGTCCAGTACCTCAAGGCGACCGTCGGGTTCCATCCAGCCCATTAGGGCTGGTGCGAGCTTGGCTAACTTGGCAGCTCCACTATAGGTTCGTTCGATTAGCAACTCGCCGGTCAACACATCGATAGCCCGAACATGACGTTTTCCACTGCGATACTGGCTTGTAACGACGATGCGGCCATAGGCACCCACTGCCTTACCTTCCGGATTCTGCCAATTGCCAACAGTTGAACCGTCCATAACATCTATGACGACACCCGCACGCTCACCTTCGGCAATCAGAAACACATGCTGCCAATCGCCGAACGTTGGGCCGTTAGAAGGCACGCCGCGTCGCTGCCACAGGAGGTCGCCATCTACTACGTCGAAGCACCGCAGCGTATCGCCATTGCGAACCACAACGCCAAGCGGTGATGCGCAGCACAATTGTCCCGATGGCCCGGCGGGGCTGACGGACTGGTCGGCGACCAACGCCGGGCGTCCCTGGTTCGGCACTGCGCGAATGGTGCGACGCTGCGAAACTGCCTCCGCGTCGCTTGTCCAAATGGTCGGGCTCTGTTGCTTGGGACCACTCCGCAGGTCGATCGCTGCTACTTCGCGCCCCGTCCCCAACACAGCAAAATGGCCGAACCGATAACACTGCACCTTAGCGTTTGAATTAGGATGCTGGAGCTGCGAAGACAGAAGCGGAACCATGTGAGTCGGTTCGCCCAGTTCATTCCAACCCAGCAAGTGCGCGGGCGCTCCATATGAAACGGCCAAATTTGCTGCGCCCGACCAAGGTACCCCGCACCAGGTCGGTTCGATGAGCAGAACCTCACTGCGATTGCGCGACTGAGATCTGGACGCAAAACTCGCGGAAGGCGCCGCAGATACACTTTCGGTATCGACGTCCACGGCGACCCGTCCGTCCGGCCACAAGGTCGTCAAAGTGGTATCATCGCCGGCCAGTCTGCGTGGATGCTCGTTGGGAAGCAGGTCGACCGCGATTGCCAATGGCTGGGTACCTGCCATTTTCGACCACCGGGCCAGTCGCTCGTCGGGATCGGGTTGTAGCAATAGCAGTTCTGCTTCACGCACACGATTAGATGCCACCCATTCTCGCGCCAGGGTCATCCGTGCGATTCGCGCTGCCGGCAACACTCCGAAGTAGCTTACCAGCTTTGAAAGTTCGGTAGTTCCTTCAATACGAATCGCCCGATCCGTTAGATCCTTGATGCGTTCAGCGATGCTCTTTCGCATCGGCGCATCCGCGTTCTTCCATATTCGTGCCAAACGCGCTGCGAACCATCGTTCTGACTGTACTTTGCTGCTGCCGTCATCGAGTTCCACAAGTCCCTCTCGGTCAATCGCGTACAATTTCGTCGCGTAGTCGAATGCAGTTTCGTGGTCGCCGGCGGCTAGCGAGCCATCAATGTGCAGTCGTAGTAGGGCGATACGTTGCGACGCGTCGCTTACCAGCCCTGTCAACAGCGTGTCTTCTTTTCTGTAGCGGTCGTAATCTGTTCTTAGGGCAGCGAATAGTACACTACTGAACCGTCGCCGCACCTGTGCGTCCTCTGGTTCCAGCTCGTATGCCTGGCGGAAGAACTCAATCGCTTGATCCAAATCATCCTCCCCCCAGGCCAACTCGCCTCGGATGCGAAGAGCTTGGGCCGATCGCGTTTTGCTGTTGGCCAATTGCGTGCGCAGAGTTGAGAGCTGGTCGAACCTCGTGACGGTAGTCGCCGATTGAGAAAGCAATGTGCCGCGATGAAACGCGAGATTGCCGATCGAGTGACCTTCACGAAATGCAACGGTCTGTTGCACCTTGCCATTCGCCAAGTCAACTATGGTGACGCAGTTGCCGGAAAGCGGTACGATCAACTGGTCGTCGGCAAGAACTGCCAGGCCCGCAACCGTGGCCCCATTCGGCATGCCGATTCGACTAAGTCCGTCGATCGTCTCTCCGCTTGCGAGGTCCAGCAGGCTAACGAATCGATCGCCTACCATCACGACCCGGTTTTTCGCGACGCCAGCCAAGTACTGATAGTTATCGCGATCGACGGACCACCGTTTTTCTCCTGTGTTTGAATTCAAGCAATAGAGATGTTCGCATTCGGATGCGGTGACCAGCACCGAGCCTCCCGCAACGATTGCGCGGTTGCGATGCCATCTCGAAGCAATCGTTGGACTGTAGGCGCTCGATGCGTTTGGAAAACCAGAGTTCTTTCGGGTCGCCACTTTGGGATCGACTTCAAAGCGAAAAGTCCAGGCTAGCGATCGGGCCACTGGGTCGACCGCAACCACACTACCGGCACCCGTCGGGCACAGCACAAGTCCTTGGCCATACGATGGCGTGGCGCCGGCTAGGCGCCGCCCAGCGTCGAATCCTACGCCCCGTTCAAGGTTGACTAGTGGTTGTTTCCACTCAAGCGAGCCATCTGTCGGATCGAGCTGCAACAGGTGAATGGAATTCGCCAACTCAGCCAACAAAAACAGCGAATTGCCAACGGCAAGAGGAGCCCCAAGGAAGAAACAGTCCTTCATCTCTGGACCGGTGCTACCGCCGACCTGCCACAAGAGTTTCCCTTCGGTACGTAAGTCGTAAGCGGCGAGTATGTTGGTCGGATCGTTTGGCTCTACGCCCAACCGACCGAAGGCGCGTATTCCGAATCGTCGATTGCCACGCATCCGTACTGCCTGTAGGTCGCGTATGGCGAACACACGGTGGCCGTCGCTGCTCAGCGCACCATATACAGCGTCCATCCAGACTCGCTGGTCGATCGCGTTCAGAGCTACCGCAGAGCCTGGATTCGAAATTTGATACGCGACGTTGAGCGAGTCGCCATCATCCTCCATGGCTTCGGGTCGCGTTTCCCAAACTCGTCGCCCGCTCCTCCAGTCAATCGCCACCAGACTGGTGGGAGTGCGAACGACAACGCAATTGCCGACGGCGATTGGGCTCGCGACCAGCCCCCAACTGGTGCCGTGGCGCTGCTGCCAATCGATGCGCTCGCGGAGACGGGATGCAACGTGAATTTCCTTAATGGTGCGGGCTTCCCAAGCAGGCCACACATGAGGTATCCCACCGTCGCTGCAGATTGGATTGCGAGTTGCATCACGACCTTCGATCAACCAGCCACCGTTGTGCCTGGTTGCCGGAGATTGCAGTTTGGAAAACTGCGAGATCCAAGACTCGAGGTTGTTTGTGCCAATCAACCTTGCGATCTCGTTGCGCTCAGATGGCGCACTTAGCTGCTTGAGATCAGTGACAGCTGTGTTGTAGAGCGTGCGATTCCCACTGGCGTGGTAGCACTCGACCAAACGTATCGCAAGCAAAGGTCCGTATCTCGTCTTTGCCTTGGGCCACTGCTTGAGTTCTGCATACAGGGCCGCAGCCGCATCGAATCTTCCCGCGTCGATCTCGGCTTGCGCGAAGATCAGCATGGCCTCGGCGGCCGCTTGCGTGACGGGGTATCTTTCCGCCACTGCGGCAATCTTGCGGATCGATCCTGTCTGGAGCGCGGCGTCGAGCGCCCTCCGCGCTCTGACGCCCTGGTCTAACTCGAGCGCGGCCACGCCTGCGGGAGGCAGCGAGGCCAACATCCGGCGAGCCGTCAACTTGAGGCTCGTCGCCACCGACGTCGATGGGCGGCGATGCGTCAATTCAAAGGTGTCTTCGTCAGCTTCCAATACACGATCAACCAGCGGCAGCCCTTCGCTGTAGCGCCCCGCAGAAAAGAGCCGATTGGCCTGGTCGAGATCCTGCGCCAGTCGGCGGTCGATTGGCAGGTGGGCTGAATAGTAGAGAGAATGCAGATCGTTGCTTGCCTCGGTCGGCTGCTCTGGGGCTTCCGGCAAGACGTTGCCTCCGTTCTGCTGGCCCCGAGCTTGGCCGATTATCGACAATGGAAGGGCACCCGCCAAGCAAAGCACCCAGTACAGGCTCAGCGTGGCGGCGGAAGAAGCGGATAACCAGCGCAATACCGAGAGAGCCCAGAATCGAAGTCGAGCCGCTGTCGGCGGCGAATGGGTCGATTGGCTGCAGCGGGTCATTCGTCCTCACTCCGCGGTCGCCTGTTGGATTCAACCGCCGTCCATCGCAGCCGTCCCCTCTTGCTCCATGATATCGTCCGACCCAATTCTGGGCGACGCTGGTGTCGACAAAGTGGCGTTTGGTGGCGGAAAAATGGTGGAATCGTAACGTGAGACACCAAAGTCCGCCAAATTTGGGTCGGTCTGCGCAACTGCATGGGCTCGGTCGTCCAACAGAGATTTGGACCACGACGCGCCATATGCGCCGGTATTAACGGCCAACTCGGGTATCCGAGGGCTAGTATGCCCTGAAATCTGACTCTCAAGTCGTTTGCCTTGCGTAATTTACGACGTAGTTTGTCACAGGTCCATGTAGGAAACCTGGGCTGCGTTGTGCCCCTCATGTAGGGGGTAATCGTCCGGATTACATACTATTTGGACGCCTGAAGAAGGGAGAGCGAACGTTGCAAGTCGGCATGGCCGGCGCGGGTTGGCGTGGCTAAACACCTTGTTTTGTCGAGGTTTTTGGCTATTCCGCACTTGTTTTTTTCGGCGCTCAGTCGTCTAATCAGCACGTTCGTTAAAGGAGGACGATCCTACTCGACCCTTCCAGGCACGTATCTAAGACTTTTTTCGGAGGAAAAAGACCCATGGCGAAAGCCGCCCCCAAGCCGCCTACAAAGACGGAAGTTTACGCAAACATTGCGGAAAAAACCGAACTGACCAAGCGTCAAGTTGCTTCCGTCTTTGACGCGCTGAACGAAGAAATCGAACGTGCTCTCACGGGTCGAGGCGCCCCGAAGACGTTCACTATGCACGGTCTGTGCAAGATCGTGGTTCAACACAAGCCTGCTCGCCCTGCCCGTAAGAACGTGCCGAATCCATTTCGTCCGGGCGAGTTAATGGACGTCGCCGCCAAGCCGGCCAAGAACGTCGTGAAGATTCGTCCGCTCAAGAAGCTGAAGGACATGGTATCCTAAACGCGATACGGAAGATGATTCGCCTCCGAGGCAAAAATCCTCGTAGAAGTTGCCAAAGGGTCGGTATGCGTTGCATGCCGACCTTTTTTGTGCTTGAAGCTGAGCCGTGTCATTGTCAGTGCGACCAAGAATGCAACGCCGGGCAGAGCCAGCAGTATCCCGCACGGCTCGGCGATCAACCTAGCGTCACCGCTGATCGACACGGAAGCTAATGTCGATCCAAAGTGGCTCTTCCACACGTGGTAGTCACCAGAATCGACGCGGCGATTACCGTTTCCGTCGGCCGCAAGGTTGGTCGTACTTCCAAGTAGGTCGCGCCACACGTTGTAGTCGCCCAGTGTTACGCGACCATCGCCGTTGTAGTCACCTTGCTCGATCGGAGACGCGGCAGTATCGAGGATTGTGAATCTTGCTTGCCGGTAGTTCATCGTGCTCGCCGCGGCGTCATTGAGCGTGCCAAATCGGAAGACATCCGGATGATCGGAGGGAATCGTTGGCGCCCCGTCGACAACACCCACATACTGATCCGCGAAGTAGAAAGAGACCTTCGTCGATGCTGGGTCGTACCGCAATTGGTAATCGTAGTACGCCCCGGAGAGTGTGGAAGGCTGCAAGTCGACCGTTGGATAGGGTAGCGATGGCCGGTTGAGTGTAGCTTCCAGACTGCCTGAGGCGTTCCGCCCGATATACACGGCGTACGTCGTTTCTTCGAATACGGCCATTAGCCCGTGGGCTCCGATCTGTCCCAAGGGGCTACTCTCCAATTGCGCCCGCGTGCTTAGAGCCCAGCCCTCTGAGCGAGCCAAGTCGCTACCGGCCGAATCGAGTGACTGCGTTGAATACAGCGGGAATACCTGATTGCCCGTCACGTTCGTTAATTGCCATGCTGGGCCATTCTGGCTCGACGCAGAAACAGATACCGCCTGCTCGCCTGGTGTTGATTCGTTCCAATAATTGAGCCATCCACTCCATTTTGGGGACTGTGGGGGGGTGGTGTTGGTGGCGTCGTATGCGAGATCGTATGGCGATGCTTCGCAGCCTCCTGCCAACCTGATAGTCATTACCAAGGTGACGGTCAGCCAGACGCGCGTCGATCGATCCTTGACCAAACCGGAGCCTCCTTGCACCAATTCTATTTCAATTTGTCATCACCGGCTTGTCGCCGAGTCGTGATTGTGGCAGTTTCCAGAGGAGCGGATGGTAGCTTATTGGCCGACCAACGAAAACGTTGAACCATGCAATCCGCCGCAGATCGCCTCGTACTTCAGACCAAGGATGTAACGCTGGCACGCCAGATACTGATGGTATTGATTGGTGTCGAGTTTCAAGCAAGCTCTGGCCTTGCGGAGTTCGTCCTGCAACTGTTGGCACGTGTCGGTAATCTGGGTTTGCAGGAATCGACCGGCGGATTGCTCCGCGGCTACGAGTGCGTGAAACAACCGTTGTAACTCCTTGGTCGAGTCGGCAAACATCGAGTGCTCCAGCGCCGGTGGCCAACTGATTTCGCCCGTTTTGCGATCGAATTGATGAGGCTCCAGTCGATACTCGGAATATCTCAATGGCATCCGAGCGATATCGAGTTGTCTACCGAGTAGGTTTCGTTCCATCTGTTTCAGTCGCAATTGTTCAACTTCGTCGTTGATTAACTGCCGCCGCTCCTGTGCTAGCGCAGTCAGGGTGACCACGTACTGTGCTTCGCGGGTTCGCGCTTCGGCAAGCAATATCCGCGCCTCGGCGAGCGTTAGCTGCCCGTTATAGTAGGCCTGCATTACGGACGCCGCGCCACGGAGCACTCCTTCTTGCAAGGTTGATGCATGGAATTGCGGGGCGTTGGGCGAAGTATTGGGATAAGTCACCGATGTTTGCATACCATCAGTGTACGGACTGTAACTCGCATCGGTATACGTCTGCGCCCAGGTGACGGGCGACGCAAAGCCACTGGCAATCGCAATGGCCACAACGGATTGCGTGATTGGACGGAGCATGGTGGGCACTCCAGGTAGGTGAAAGTTAGGTGGCAGCAGCATCTAGAGCCGCTCTGTACTAACTAGCGAATGCCACTTGGAAGACGGGCAATCGACCTGCAACAATCTCAATAGGGTGTCGGTACCGCGAGTCTTCAAATGGCGTTTCGCGGCACAGATCGTCAAGTAGGCTACAAGCCTTCTAGACGCCAGCCCTCCAAACGGAGCTGACAAACACAACTTGAGAGTCGTCGCCCGTTCGCTGCGGTTATGAAGGCAGCCCTTGCTGCACAACGTTGTCCAAGATTGTCAACTCGTAGTCGCTGGAAAAAGGACCAATTTCGAAGAAATTCATACGGTTTGCAAAGAACCCGCCATCCACCATGGTGTTCCCCGATCTTGGTACCCAAACTCCGTACTGATAACCTACCACTACCACGTTTTCGAAGGTGAGATTGCGCGTGACAATGTTTCGCGAAACTCCAAACATTGGGGTGTCGGACGGATCGTGGACCACAATTGTATTACGGAAGGTGGTGTTCTTGCTGTAGGAAGTCTCGACCCCTGTGTTGTTATTCCAAAAGATCGAGTTCTCAAAAAGCGCTTGCGTGTTGTGCACAGCGTCGCGCAACACGTATTGAACAGTCAGGCCTCGGTCCGACGCGTAGGCGACGTTGTCGGAGAATGGGCGATTGGGAACTTCTGACATGAGCATGCTCTCCGCTCCCTTAGCAATTGACGGATCTAAAAGATTCGCCGTGTCGAAGTGCGTCGTAACCCCATTCTCTCTCAGCCCGATCATGTAGTATATGTATCCCGAGCCGTTTGCACCTACCGCGACGTTGTCAACTACTTCCACGCCGGGCCCCTGCAGCCAGAAACCGTGTCCCGCATGTCCAAAATCGTTAACGCGCAACCGCGATTCTATTGCATCACCCGACCCCGGCGTGTGGATCGAAATGTTGCCGCGAAATAGGCCAACCTCTTCACCCGTCTCGGTGGTAAACGCGGCACCGAGGACATCATAGGCAACACTATTTGTGACGTTTACATAGCTGCTGTGATTTACGTAGCCCCACCCAGCGCTGCCGGCAACCACCGTTCCGTCCACCAACGAAGGGGTGCCGGACTCGGATGCTCCATTTCGGTGAAAGTGAATCGCGTAGCGAGCGCGACCGTTCGTGCCCGTGCCCGGGGTGAGTTGCCAATCAATGTCTACCATTGGATCGTCAATTGGAATTGACTTGTCGGTGCGACCTAAGCCATAGAATCCTGCGTAGCGAATCGTCACATCGCGATTATGCATGAACATTGTATGGCCGCGTCGCGGGGTTTCGGTGGCCTCCGAGGTGAGGACGGCGTTGCGTGTAACGTTGGCGACGTGGACACGCATGGAGCTAGATGGCGATACGTGCGAGAAAGAAAGGGGAGCCACTTCGACTACCGCGCCATTGATCGCCAAGATTTCTCGGAGCTCATCCTGATCCGCACCAGCGGTCGTGCCAGCAATCACAATCTCGTCACCGACTTGCCAGTTGGTTGGAACCCGGTCGAGGGCCACAAATCTTGTTCCAGCAGGAAGAGTTTGCAAGGCTTCATGGTGTGAGGATTTCTCAGAGCCAACGATCTCAACCGAGCCATGTGTGATCAATCCTCTGCTGATTCCGAATGGATCCCATGTGCGGTCGATCGCTCCGGAGTCCGTGAATAGCAGTCGAGCTGTCACCCCGTCCTGTATTGGCTGAGTGTCTGTTCCCATTTCAAAGTGACCAACGTCCGATACCACGAGTGTGTCCACTCTTAGCTCGGTGTTTACGTTGGTTGCGAATGATAGTGTCCCATCAACACGAATCGAGAAGACTTCGTGGCTGATCTGGCGATCAATCGTGATGTTCACCCCGACTGGAATCAACACTCGTGCGTCCTCACGGGGTACGACGCCATCGGCCCAACTTGCGGGATCGGCCCAGCTTCCGCTGGAAATAGCGATGTGCGTGACATCCTCATAGCGTACTAACTGGAACAACGATAGGTGTTCGCTAAATCGGAGCCGATCGCCGAAATGCGGGAGTTGAGTCGTCACGACATCGTTGGCGTCCGCGCTATTCAGTTTGTCGACCGAGTCAACTAGTGCGAATCCCTCAAGCTCAGGGGGCGTCCCGACAAAGCTACTTGATGAGTGATGTGCGTGACCGGTGTCGCTTGTAGTCGTTTCGTGGGGGGCAGCAAGCCCGAATGGATCATAAATGTAATTCGCGCCAGTAACTAGAATCCAATCTTGATCACTCCCTCCCCAAAGCTGATCGCGAATCTGATCGTCGTAGACTGTATCATCCATGGTCAATTCAAACGGCAAGGCCTCTGGGGTGCGTAGATGATGGACGCGAGCCTCGAAGCCGTTGCCATTGTTCCAGTAGTTGGCGATTTTTCTGAGCGTTGTGACATCGTTGTCGTAAACGGTGCTTCCGCCCACCAAGATGTTCTCACCTTGGCCCGAATAGATCGTATCGGCGCCGGTACCACCAATGGCAACATCGTTTCCATCCCCGGCATATAGCGCGTCAGGTCCACCATTGCCGGCTAAGACGTCGTTGCCGCTACCGCCCGTTAGCTCATCTGTTCCGTCGCCACCCAACAGGTTGTCGTTACCTGCAAAGCCAAGTAGCGAGTCGTTTCCCGCGCCGCCCAATAGCGTGTCGTCACCATTCCCACCGTTTAGCAGGTCGTTTCCGAATCCACCGTCGAGTCGATCACTCCCTTCGTCGCCATACAACAGGTCTTCCCCACCGCGCCCATAGAGCAGATCGTTTCCTAATCCTCCTAGCAGCGTATCATTGTTATTGCCACCTTGAAGGTAGTCGTCGCCACTTCCACCTTCGAGCGAATTCCTGCCGCCGTCTCCGTACAGATAGTCTCGTCCGTCTGCGCCGAGGAGTTGATCGTCGCCATCGCCGCCTATTGCGATATCGTCATCGCTGCCACCATGCAGGTAATCACTGCCGGTTCCACCTTCGAGTCGATCGTTGCCCTCATGGCCGAATAGCCGGTCGTTGCCTGCATTTCCATAGAGTAGGTCGGCACCGTCGTCGCCCTCGAGCAGGTCGTTGCCCTCGTGGCCATCTAGACGGTCTCCTCCTAATCCACCGCTTAGTTGATCGTCGCCAGGTCCTCCGGCGAGCCGATCGGTTCCGTCGCCTCCCAGCAACTCATCGTTGCCTTCTTGACCGGTGAGAACGTCATTGCCGGCTCCACCGCTCAGGCGGTCGTTGCCGTCGCCACCTTCGATTCGATCATTGCCCTCGTGGCCGAACAGCCGATCGTTGCCCGCGTTTCCGTAGAGTTGGTCGGCGCCGTCGCCGCCCTCAAGCAGGTCGTTCCCCTCGTGGCCGTCCAAACGGTCATCTCCTAACCCGCCTGTTAGCTGATCGTCGCCGAGTCCCCCGGCAAGCCGATCAGTTCCGTCGCCTCCCAGCAATTCGTCATTGCCTTCTTGGCCGGTGAGAACGTCATTGCCGGCTCCACCGTCGAGGCGGTCATTACCGTCGCCACCTTCGATTCGATCATTGCCCTCGTGGCCGAACAGCCGATCGTTGCCCGCGTTTCCGTAGAGTTGGTCGGCGCCGTCGCCGCCCTCGAGCAGGTCGTCGCCGTCGTGGCCGTCCAAACGGTCACGTCCTGAACCGCCTCTCAATTGATCGTCGCCGAGTCCCCCGACGAGCCGATCGGTTCCGTCACCTCCCAGCAACTCATCATTGCCTTCTTGACCGTCGAGAACATCGTCACCGGTGCCGCCATTCAAGAAGTCCTCACCGTGTCCGCCTTCAAGTGAGTCGTTTCCGGCATTGCCGTAAAGTCGGTCGCGACCTTGTTCGCCGTACAGGTGATCACTATCGTCCCCGCCCAGCAGCGTGTCGTTGTCCGGGCCACCACGCAACAAATTGGCACCACTACCGCCCTCAAGTCGATCGTCACCGCGATCGCCGAACAAGATGTCGTTTCCTGCACCACCGTACAGACTATCGTTTTCTTCGCCTCCGCGTAGCTCATCTTGGCCAGTTCCACCGTCGAGCCGGTCACGTCCCGCGCCGCCGTAAAGCTTGTCGTTGCCATCGCCTCCTGAAAGACGGTCTGCTCCCGCATCACCGCTCAGCACATCGTCGCCTACGTCGCCACCGAGTACGTCGAGGCCTTCGCCACCCCATAGCGTGTCCGCGCCTCTCCCTCCTTGGAGTTGATCATCTCCGTCGTTTCCCCAGATCTGATCATTCCCGTCGTGACCAGCTAGCACGTCGTTGCCGGCTGCGCCAATGATAACGTCATTACCACTGCCTCCCTGGAGACGATCGTTTCCACCTCCGCCGTCGACCACCGACGGAACATTCGTGGTGTTTACGAAGTCGTCGCTGCCATCATTCCCGTAGAATGCGATTGAAGTTATGGCACTCTTTGCGAAAGTATGGGTTTGGATTGGGCCCGGCCCGGACACAGACACGGTGATGGTGCTCGGGTTTGGCTCGTCGACACCAACAACATTCCGGTCGTCCGTCCCCGTGATCTCAAGAATTCCCGAATTGGCATGTAGCACCACGTTGCTTACCGCCAACAGGGTGCGCGATTCCATCGCTTCCATCGCCAGTTTGCGATTGACACGAGGTGATCGCTTTCGCTGTCGATCGACGCGGTACCGCCCAAGGGCAAGCATTAGTTGTTCAATTGGTCTGAACATCGCATTCTCCGTGCGTGGTTCTAGACAGGGTTTGGCAACAAGCGAGTCGCAGTAACACTCACAGTGGTTGTGCGACGCGGAGGGCTGTCCTACCGTCTGAAGACAAGCAGACTCGTGGTCAGTCTGATGTTTCTGTTCCGTTTCGTGTTCGTGCCACGGGAACTGCCCATCTACTTTCGCCCGTGGCAGCGATGCCGTTTCGAAGATTAAAGCAGAGAGTTCTGGGCGCGCATAGAGTAATCTGTGCAAATCGTTAGGGTTTTCTGTGCAGCCGCTACTCGTTGATGTCCCCAACCAAGGGCTTCTACTATCAGTTCCAAGACTACCACGGCATCACGCAAATAGGCGGCGGCTTGCAGAATTCCGAGCGTTGGCCACTTATATCCCACGATTGGGGGAGGCCGTCCATTCGGCTAGCTGGGCGGGACCTATCAGTGGTGCGTGGCTGAGAAATCGCTGCCCGGTGCATCTGGACGGCAGCCTTGCTACTCGACCATACCCCTCTCGATCTCGCGGATCCAAGTATTGCGGAACCATACCGGATTGCCATGGTCCGATCGCAACAATACGCGCTGTGTTGAATTGGTCGATCGGCTGGAGTTCCTTCTTGTCGACCGGTGCCTGCGGCAGGTAGACGGGCGCAGAGGTTCGTACTTGGCAACGTGATATCTGACTCCACGGTTACCGGGCTGTGCGATACGCCACTCGAAGCGAAGGTCGAAATTGGCGAACTCACTCTCGGAGTAAGTACACTGTCCAGCACTGGAGCGTTTCGCCGTCAAACAATCGAACAAGACCGTTTTCCACATCCGCGGGCGCCTGTGCAGCGCATAGTGCAAACAGGCTCGCGGTGATGCTGAAGCGAATCATCCGAATGCCCGATACT
Organism: Pirellulales bacterium; assembly: GCA_028279215.1. Taxonomy (GTDB): domain Bacteria; phylum Planctomycetota; class Planctomycetia; order Pirellulales; family Lacipirellulaceae; genus Aeoliella. Next base: position 12,712 of record JANQOF010000074.1, on the reverse strand, counting down.
GCTGCTTAGCTTGACTGATTCTTCTCGGCATACATCCGCCGGTCAGCCTCGCGAATGAGGTCGTCGAGCGTCTCCCAGCCCTCGTTGGATAGAGCGGCACCGATGCTGGCCGACACGCGAAGTTGGGCGTCGCCATATTGGATCGGAGTTTCGGCTGCCTTGCGCAGACGGTGGACAACCGGTTGCAACTCGTCACTCGTGCGGACGCCCAGGGCCAAGACAACGAATTCATCGCCACCGTAGCGCGCAATGAGGTCGCCGCCTCGCACGGCCCCGGCCAAGCATTTCGCCACCGACACGAGAACTCGATCGCCAGCCATGTGTCCCCAGCGGTCGTTGATACACTTGAAACCATCAAGGTCAAGAAACAGCAAAGCAAAATCGGGCGACGCGGGTTTCGCTTGCGCCAGTTGGGCAATGCGCGCTTCTACCGCCGCTCGACCCGGAACACCTGTCAGCGGGTCGCGGTGATGCGCCTTGTCGGCCAGGCCCGGAAGATCAACCACTGGTTGAGCATGCCGAATCATTGCGATTACAAGCGACCGGCCGTTCGAGTTAAAGGGTCTGACCGACACTTCGGTCTCAATCGCGTCGATGCCGGCCACCTGCCAACGTACTACTTGCCGGGTGGGTGCACTGGTCGATGAAGCAATGATTGGCGCTACTTGTTCGGTCGCAGCGCAGTCCGCTGCTTGGATGATTGAATCAACTTGGCGCAACGAATGTCCGAACTTTAGCCAAGCGTTGTTTTGCCATTCGCGTTGCCCGGTGACGGAGTCGAACACCGCGACCGCTTCACTCACGTCGTCGAGTAATTCGAAGGCCAGCGCACTGGGAAGCGTCAACAAACTGCTCATCGAACTCGGCACTCCCAGGGATGGGAATAGAGCGGCTTCATACTATTGGGGCCGGTGCGAGTCGAATCTGTTCCGTTCGACGCCCCTCACACGACTATAGCCATTATCAACAGATAGCCATAGTCTGACAGATTATTTCCCTGCACTTCGGCAAGTCGCCTCGCTCCTACCTGCCGACTTTGCACGAACGCGGTGATCATGCTACGAACTGGAGCATCGACCGTAACGCGACGCGGGGAACGGTTTCGCGTGATGTTTGTCCCAAGTTTACCCTATTTCGCCGCTCTGGCGCCCGTTTCAATCCGCTGTTCGGGAGTGCCGGAGCAAGTGGGAGATGGATTACTGCATAATTCGCAGGCTGTCTTTCCTGTGACATCTTGGAGCCCCGCCAATCCACCGCAACTGCCTTGAATGCGACGGTTGCTGGCAATCACGCCAATCGCCATACCGGTTAACGCAACAGCGAATACGATCGCGGTGATTAGGAAGTAGACGCCCATGGTGCTGCTCTGCTCTTTGGTGGCTGGCTTCTCATCAGAGGAGTTGTTCAACGAGGTCCACGCCGCCGAAACGTATTCACGATGCCCATCCTCGATGCGCTCCACCAACAAGGCGGCGACTCCCTCGGCATTCGCCCAGGCGAGTCCGTCTTTTGGGCCCATCACCATTAGTGCCGTGGCGATTGCGTCGGCTTCCATGCAAGTTGGAGCACGAACGGTGGCAGTCGCCAACGCATGTTCGACCGGTCGGCCTGTATTAGGGTGGATGGTATGCGAGTAGCGCTTACCGTTGTGCTCGAAGAAGATGCGGTAATCACCTGAGGTGGCAAGCGCGTCGCCGTTGCCGATTTCGACGACCTTACTGATCATCCGGGCGTTGGCGTCGGGACGCTCGAGGCCCAGTCGCCACGGCGCTCGTGGCTGCGACTCATCCCTACCCAACTTCTTGCCATGAGTGCGCACCTCGCCGCCGATCTCCACCATCGCGCTGTCGGCATACGGTTTGGATCGATCCGTGGAGACGAGTACATCGGTTACGGAATCGGCGGCGTAGCCTTTCGCAATGGCGGATAGGTCCAACTTGACGTTGGGATTCGATTTTCGCAATGCTGGTGGATCGAGGCGAGCTTCTACTGCCTGGTAGCGAACCTGAGAGAGCGCCTCGGCGATTTGCTTGTCACTTGGCGGCTCGTCCCGACGGCCCTCGGGTCCAAAGCCCCAGAGGTTAACCAATGGCCCTACGGTTGGGTCAAACGCCCCACCGGTCTGCTTGGCGATGTCGATCGCGGTGGTGACGACCTTGGCCGTCTCGTCCGATACATCAAACCAATCGATGGAACGCGACGCATTGAACTTTGAAAGTTCCGACTCAGGATCGTACGTCGACATCCGCGAGTTAATCTCTGCTAGTCTGCCTTCAACGATCTCTTCAAACTGCGTTGGTTCAAAGTCGTACGAATTGTACTGGAGCACGACGTGATAGGTGGTGCCCATCGTCCGGCCGTGGAACTTGGTCTCGCCCCAAGTGTAGTCGGCACTGCAGTTGGATGGCCCAGCAACCGAGACGGCAACTAAGTACGTCGACAACACGCGACGACTCAACTCCGCGAAGTTGGTCAGGTTGTTCATTTGGCCAACCCTCGCTCGATGCTCACGTCGTCGGGGGGGACGTGACGACGATTTCAACCACGCGACATTATCCGCCAAAGTCATCGAAGGCGATGTTCTCTTTTTCCACGCCAAGATCGTCGAGCATCTTAAACACGGCGGCGTTCATCATTGGCGGACCGCAGATGTAGTACTCAATATCCTCCGGCGCTGGATGCGTGCTCAAGTAGTTGTCGAGCAGTACCTGATGAATGAAGCCGGTGTAGCCGTCCCAGTTGTCTTCGGGTAGCGGCTCGGAGAGCGCAATGTTGAATTTGAAGTTTGGGAATTCCTTTTCGATCTCGCGGAAATGGTCGATGTAGAACAGTTCTCGCAGGCTGCGTCCGCCATACCAATACGAGACCTTGCGATTGGTTTTGCGCTCCTTGAACAACTCGAAGATATGGCTGCGTAGCGGAGCCATGCCTGCGCCACCGCCGATGTACACCATTTCGGCGTCGGTATCTTTGATGAAGAACTCGCCGTATGGGCCGGAGATGGTGACCTTGTCGCCAGGTTTCTGGCCGAAAATGTACGAAGACATCTTGCCAGGCGGCACATCCGGCAGCCGCGGCGGTGGGCTGGCCACTCGGACGTTAAGCATGATGATGCCCTTCTCGCCCGGGTAGTTGGCCATCGAGTAAGCTCGCACGACTGGCTCGTCGACCTTCGACACGTACTGCCAAACGTTGTACTTGTCCCAGTCGGCGCGATACTCTTCCTCGATATCAAAGTCCTTGTATTGCACCTCGTGCTCGGGACACTCGATTTGGATGTAGCCACCTGGTTTGAAGTCGACCTGCTCGCCTTCTGGCAGCTTGAGCTTGAACTCTTTGATGAAGGTGGCCACGTTGTGGTTCGAGATCACCTCGCATTCCCACTTCTTCGTGTCGAACGCCTCGGGCGGTACCTCGACCTTCATGTCTTGCTTCACTGCCACCTGGCATGAGAGGCGGCAGCCTTCGCGGGCTTCCTTCTTGGTGATGTGCGTCTTCTCGGTGGGTAGGATGTCGCCGCCCCCTTCGAGCACCTTGACCTCGCACTGCGCGCAAGTGCCACCGCCACCGCACGCGCTGGAAACGAAAATGCCCTCATCCGCCAGCGCCCCGAGCAGTTTGCCACCGGCGGGAACATGAATGGTCTTTTGGTCGTTAATGGTGATTGCCACGTCGCCTGACGCAACAAGTTGCGACTTGGCGAACAGAATCAACAGCACGAGTGCGAGCACCACGGCGGTGAACATCACGACGCCGTAAACAATAGTCATGGGTTCCATGGCGGATACCTCGATTCAGCACGGTTTCAGTCCGTGTATCTCCACGGGCCACTTAATTCTATTCCGGCAGGTCGATGCCGCCAAACGACATGAACGCCATGGCCATCAGGCCCACCGTAATGAAGGTGATGCCGAGACCTTGCAGGCCGTGTGGGACGTCGCTGTACTTCAGTTTCTCGCGGATACCCGCCAGAGCGACGATCGCCAAGGCCCATCCAAACCCCGCCCCAACGCCGTAGGTAAAACTCTCAGCCAGATCGTAACTCCGTTCGACCATGAACAACGAACCCCCCAAAATGGCGCAGTTCACCGTAATCAACGGCAGGAAGATGCCGAGCGTGTTGTAAAGTGCGGGAAAGAACTTATCGAGCGTCATTTCCAGAATCTGCACCATGGCGGCAATCGTGCCGATGAAGCTGATAAGCGAGAGAAACTCGAGATTGATGTCCGATAGGTTGCTATTTAGCCAAACACCCAAGGCACCCTTCTTGAGCAGGTAGGTAAAGATCAAGTTGTTCAGTGGCACCGTGATTCCGAGGATGAGAATCACGGCGATTCCAAGGCCGAATGCATTCTTGACGTTTTTCGATACGGCCAAGAACGTACACATTCCGAGAAAGAACGCGAGCGCCAGGTTCTCGATGAACACTGCGTTCAGGAAGATATTGAGGTAATGGTCCATGATTCGTATTCCCCGTAATTCGTTGTGAGCCCGAAATCCACTTCTAAATCGTGGGGTCCGATTCAGATTGACTGGGTTCGAACGACCTGAGCACCCAAATGAAGACGCCGATCAGGAAGAACGCACTAGGCGACAGCAACATCATGCCATTGGGTGTGTACCACCCCGTGGCTGGGCTGGTCTCCGTTGCCGCCTGATAGATCGGTAGCACTTCATAGCCCCACAGCGTTCCCGAGCCAAACAACTCGCGAAAGACTCCAATCACGATCAGAATGACACTGTAACCTAGCCCGTTGCCGATGCCGTCGAGGAACGACAGCCAAGGGTTCTCTTTCATGGCGAAGCCCTCAGCACGGCCCATCACGATGCAGTTAGTGATGATCAAGCCAACGAACACGCTGAGCGTCTTGCTGATTTCAAAGGCATAAGCTTTGAGAATCTGGTCGACCATAATCACCAGCGACGCGATGATGGTCATCTGAACGATGATCCGAATGCTGCTGGGTATGAAGTGGCGAATCGCACTCACCGCAGCGCCGGATAGCCCCGTGACGACCGTCACCGCAATCGACATGGTGACAGCCGTTTCCAGCTTGGTTGTCACCGCCAGGGCCGAACAGATGCCGAGCACCTGCAGCGCAATGGGATTGTTGTTGAAAATCGGGTTGAACAGAACGTCTTTGGCTTTGGGTTCGGCCATGGCTTCACCTCCAAAGTCGGTTAGAAATTCGCGAGCGACGGTCGCTCGGGACTGGTACGAAGGGTAGTTGCAGTTTCGCTCGGGGAAATGCCTGTTTGCTTCATGAGGAACGGCCCAAACCCGTCGGGTCCAAGCCAATACTGCACGAAGTTCGAAACGCCTCGGGTGGTAATCGTCGCGCCCGACAGGCCATCGACGGTCCATGCTCGGTCTTCGGGAGTCGCTGAACCTTTGACGACTTTGATGATGACCTGATGGTTATCGTTGTAGGCAAGTTTTCCATCCCACTGCTGTTGCCAGTTGGCATTTTCTACTTCGCCGCCTAGCCCAGGTGTTTCACCATGTTCGTAGAAGGTGATGCCGCGAATCGTCTTGCCGTCGGCGTCGATGGCGATGAATCCGTAGAGTGTTGACCATAAGCCTTTGCCGTTGATAGGCAGCACATACTTGACGATCTTGTCGCTATCGCCTTCGGCGGTCACTTCGTAGACGAATTGCATCTTGGGACGACGATCGACGCCCGGCGTGGGTTTGACGTCGGGGCCGATCGGTTCGCTATGTTTCGGATCGTTGGCCGCTTCTCGGGGGTCGTACTGGTCGTACTCTATTTCGTCCTCGGGGACGACGGCTCCGTCGTCGAGGTTGACGAGAACCTTTCGCACTCGGTTGCTGAAGAGACCTTCAAGCTCCTTGGGTGTAGACTTTCCTTCCAGTAGCGCCGCCGGATCGTAGTCCGTGGCATTCGAATCCTTGGGGCGAATGAGCCCGGCGGCCTTCAAAATATTCTGCTTCTCATAAAGCAGCTTGTTGCTTTCCTGCCGTTTGTGCAGCAGAAAGGCGGTGCCCGACACTAGTACCGAGCAGACGACGCAGAGCACCAGGGCGACCAACAAGGTTCCGACAATGGAATCACGTCCCATACCGCGCGAGCCTCCGCTTGACGTTTGCTTGAATCACGACATGGTCGATTGTGGGAGCCATCACGTTGCCAAACAAAATGGCCAGCATGATTCCCTCGGGGAATGCTGGATTGATGACACGTATCAATATAGTCATCACGCCAATCAGTCCTCCATACCACCATTTACCGGTTTCGGTCATCGCCGCCGAAACCGGGTCGGTCGCCATGAACACCGTCCCAAACGCAAATCCACCAATCACCAGTTGCCAATGTGGCGGAATGTAGGCAACCGGATTGTCACCTGGCATTGCGGAGCACAGAGCGCCAGTTCCCAACGCGCCCAGTACGACGCCGGCCATGATTTGCCACGAGCCGATACCGGTCGCGATCAAGATCGCCGCGCCAATCACGCAGGCCAGTGTTGACGTCTCACCCATGGAACCTTGCATGAACCCGACGAAAGCATCCATCCAAGTGAATCCCGAACCCGTTAATCCTTCAGTGACAGCGGTCATTGCTTCCTGCGGCGATGTTCCTGCCGTGACATTCATCATTTCTCCAAGCGTCGTCGCCCCCGTAAATCCATCGAGCTGCTGGCTCTTCTGCACCGCGACCCACACGCCCTGGCCCAACGGATTGGTTTCGCCCGACAAGTAGTTGGCGAACGCGAAGTACACAAACGCTCGAGCCGTGAGCGCGGGGTTGAGGAAGTTCTTACCCGTACCGCCGAATACTTCTTTGCCGATCAAGATTCCGAACGCAATCCCGGCCGCGACTACTAATAGCGGCGTTGTCGGCGGTAGCGTTAGAGGATAGAGCATGCCGGTCACGAGGAAGCCCTCGTTGATTTCATGGCCGCGAACCAGAGCGAATATCAGTTCGATCGTTCCGCCAACAGCCATGGTTACTACGTAGACGGGCAAGAACCATAGTGCGCCGTAGACGAAACAGTCCAGCACGTTATTCGGATCGTGCGTAAAGCCAAGCCACGTGTAAATCGGTTCGCGCCAGCTATCAATTGCCTCGGCAGTGCCCGCAGCAATCTGGAGATTGGCTTGATAGCCCGTGTTGTAGAGCGCCATCAAGATGCATGGCCCAAGCGCCACGATGACCGTCGACATCATTCGCTTCATGTCGAGGCTGTCGCGAACGTGCGGCCCCGACTTGGTCACCTCGCCGGGTGTGAACAGGAACGTGTCGCCCGCTTCGTAGAGCGGGTACAGCCGTTCGAGCTTGCCACCCTTGGTGAACAACGGCTCCACTTTGTCGAGCAAGTTGCGTAAGAATTTCATGCTTGCTGGTGGTCAGGTGTTCGAAGTGAAGAAACTATAGAGATTCAACCTCGTGGTTCCCTATCATCCTTCGCGTTCGATGGTGGTCAGGTTGCGCCGCAGGATGGGGCCAAACTCGTGCTTGCCCGTATCGACGAACGTGCACAGAGCCAAGTCTTCCTCGTCCAGTTCCAGGCACCCCAACGCCTGAGATTGTTCGGTGTCGTCCACCACCAGCGACTTCAGCAGTGGCGTGGCAATGATGTCGAGCGGCATCACTTGCTCGAACGATCCCATCGGTACAATTGCGCGGTGACTTCCCTCCGTGGAGGTGGTCATCGCGAATCGTTTTCCGGCCGACAATGCGGACGCGAAAATCGGTTTGATCGAGAACTTGTTAAACCCGGGGCCGGTCCAGCCGAGCAATTCTCGATTCTTGCCTTCAACAAGAATCGACACGCATGAGTCATACCGGCTTAAGAAGTCCACCGGCGCAATCGATGTCCGCCCGGAAAGCACCGTTCCCGAGATGATGCGATCACCATACTCGTTGTTCGTTGTGACTTCGTCTTTTGTAAGCTCGGTGAGATTGGCGCCCAATTGAGTGCGCACTAGCCTTGGATTGGTGGCCGCCGGTCCAGCAATCGATACCACGCGTTCCGTGTTCAGATGGCCCGTGTTGAACAAGTGGCCGACTGCCAACACGTCTTGGTAGTTGATGTGCCATACTTGCCGCTCCAGGTCAACCGGAGCCAGGAAGTGAATGTGCGTGCCCGGTAACCCGGCAGGGTGTGGGCCGGCGAACGCGACGGTCTCGACACAATCGAGATCTTCGCCGGGCAATTGGTCACCGGCACCCTTGCAAAGGTACGTCTTGCCATCGGTCAGCGTGCTGAGCGCTTGAAGTCCGGCAATAAAGTCTCGCTCGCGCGGGTCGATGATGAGCTTGGGACTGGCGGCCAACGGGCTGCTATCGATTGCCGTCACGAACACGGCATACGGCACCGTGTCGGGATCGGGCACCTTGCTAAATGGTCGAGTCCGTAGCGCGGTCCACAGTCCCGATGCTAGCAGTTGGTCGCGAACCTGCCCGGCGGGCAACTGCGCGAGGTTGTGTTCGACGTACGATGGAAACTCCACCGACGCATCGCCGTCCAACTCGATGGATAAAGACAAGAACTTGCGCTTCGCACCTCGGGAGATTGCCACAACACGGCCAGCTGCCGGAGCGACGAAGTTAACTGACGGGAGTTTTTTGTCGGCAAACAGTGCTTGGCCGCGCTCGACCGTATCGCCTTCGGCGACCAGCATCGTCGGCTTCATGCCGATGTAGTCGTCGCCAATCAAACCAACATGCTGGATCGGCGGGGCGTGGTCGATGGTCTGTTTTGGCTCGCCGGAAATCGGGACGTCGAGCCCGCGTTTGATGGTGATTTGGCGTGTCATAGTCGACCGAGTGGCTCGGTTGCTACAGCGAGGGAACTTGGGGCGGAGGGCGACGGCAGGTGGGCGTGTGCGTATTCAGATCGTCTAGGCGAGGGGGAGTTTGTGAATAATTTCACGAATTCGACGCTACGTCAACCCGGTTAACACTTTAGGACTTGAAAAAACCCCAAACGACGCACGTTCACGAGCGTCGACTTCCATCCAGCGGCAAGCTCCAGAACCCTCTGGAATTAGGTCACCAGAGCTTGCCTGTTGCCATATGGTACTACTAATTCATTGGTTGGGAATGGGGACTTTGGTCTGCCAATAGACGAAAATCGGCAGACGACTATCGTAGTTGGGTGCGAACCCAGTTGCTGATGGTTGAGTCGAACGTTGAGGTGTGCCATTTACTTCGCCGCTCGTTCCCTTCCGTCTCCGCTCCCCTTTGCCTTCAAGTGCCGTCGCATTATCATGCGGGGTCTCCGCTGGACAGGTAGCTCAGTTGGTAGAGCACGGCCCTGAAAAGGCCGGTGTCGCCGGTTCGATCCCGGCCCTGTCCACTTAATATTCGTATTCTCCTTACCCTTCGCTCGCCGCCAGCACAAACTGGGTTTCAAACTCCTGGTCCGGCGCCAATATCCTCAATCCTGTCTTGGTGCCCTGCTCTTCCAAGGAGAAAGGATCGGGCAAGCAACTATAGGGTTCGATGCAAACTGCCTCGCGATGGTCTGGGGTGTAGATGACGACATGCGGAAACTCGCTCGCGGCAAACGTCTGCGTTATCTGGCGACCGCTGGCCGGATCGGACAATATTGTTTGCGACTCACTCTTGCTACTAGCTAATAGTCGATAGGGCGTATCGAATTTGTGGTCGCCGAGCGCCAGGCCACTTGCCAACGTCAACTCAGCGGGAACTTCGGCAAGTTCACCTGTAGTCAGCATGTCGTCCATCTTCCACTCGCCATCAACGGGCGCGGTCAACACCGTATTGGCCACGCGCGACCTATCGCAAAGCGGCAGTCGAAAGTAAGCGTGTGTGCCAAAGCCAAACGGAAGCGGGTCGTACCCAGTGTTGCGGAACGTGGTTGCGAATCGCAACTCGCTGCCAACCAACTCGTAGGTAGCTTCGACGCCAAAGTCGCTCGGCCAGTGATTAAGAATGCCCAGATCATCGATAGAAGCCTGAAACGTGGCTGTCGCCCTTGTTGCCGTTTGGTTAGTCAGCCGCCAAGGTCGGTCGAATATAAACCCGTGCAGAGCATGCTTTCGAACAGGGTCATGCGGCAGCAAGTAGGTCTTGTCACCATACTCAAACTGGGCGTGGCCAATCCTTCCGGGAAACGGAAACAGCAGCGGAATGCCGCTTCCCGAAGCGCGTAGCTTTCCCGTCTCGAACCCTGGCTCCGACCACAGCAACTCCTGCGCTCCATCGGCAAATCGGACTTGCCAACTGAAGCAGTTGAAACCCAGCCCCACGAGGATCTTGGCCGAGTTGCCCGTCGCCGGGTCGCTTAACGTCACGCTTTGCATCGATTGCCTCTTGTTGCTCGGAGCGTTGCCAACTGGCTTTGTTAGGGCAAGCAGTATGTGGCACTGCTGACACCTACCAACGCGCGGCCAAAGACATCGACAGCATAATGCAAAACACGGTTGCCGCTAGCCCCGTCGCTCGCAACGGTGTAGCTGGACGAATCGCCAACCGTGCGAGGTGCAACATCAAGTGAATCGTCAATATCACGCCCAGAAGAAACGTTGTTGTGGCCGCCATCGATACACCCGTAAGTTGCTGAGCTTGGTCGCCTGTAAGCAACAAGAGCACTGCGATGCCGGTGAGCAACTGCGCGCTGGTGCCGGCTAATCCGATAGTTGCCACCCAGCGAACATAGCTTTGAGCCACTTCGCTCTTAATCGAGCTACCTACCACAAATAGTAGGCACACCGATGCAACCACGGCGCCGGCACCCCAAACATGAAGCGTCTTTGCGATAACATACGGAGTCCAAAGCAGCGGCAGCAACACGCTGCGAGCAATCTGCGATTCCGCAATCAATTCTGGTTGGCTGGTTAGCAGGTTCTGAGCGACCATCATTGGTGGGAAGTGGTACAACAAATTGGATGCACCGACGAGGGCCAGCAATGCATGTCGCCAAGGGGCTTGGCGGCAGCGGCTCCACAGCCAAAGCCAGGCTCCGTAGCAAACAATCGTAAACACCCACTCGACGACGAGCATGGAGTACGCCCGCGCGCCAAATCGTTGCAGCATGTCGACGTACGATTCGCTAACTCCAGCCCGGATCACTCCGGCGGCGAGTCCCATGCCCGCCCCCGCCGCAACTGCCGCAGTGGACCACTTGCCAACCCGATAGAGCCACCTGTCGACATCGTCGTCCGCTTGAAACCCGCCCACCAAGCGCAGCCCGGCGATCACCAGTGGCCCCACGCCCCCCAGCCCCACAAAGGCCAAGTGCAATGCTGCGAGCAGCGCCAAAGGTAGCGTAGTCATGGATTTCGGCAGAACAAGACAACAAGGGCAAACGGTGCAGCCAGCAAGTGTGGCCCGTCGCCGCGTAAGCGGCTAACCCACGTTGACACACCGTGCACGTACTGTCTAGCATCGTCTGTACTTGCGAACCGTGCGACTTTGCGCGGTGTCCTTTCCGGCCCGAGGGCGATTAGCTCAGTTGGCTAGAGCGCCACGCTTACAACGTGGATGTCGGGGGTTCGAGTCCCTCATCGCCCACTCTGAAGAATTAGACTTTTCGCTGCATGGCTGCGAGTATTGGTATTGAGACGTTAGATGCACGTTTCAATGCACGAAATGGAGCCAAAGCCATGCCTCGGCCAAGCAAGCCGTATTTCCGGAAAACAGACTAAGAGCTGGTATTGTTCGATCAAAGGTCGCCAGATTGCTCTGGGCAAGGACCGGAGGTCCGCACATCAGAAGTTCCAAGAATTGGTGACCGATTCGCGGCACGTCGAGGTTGATGCCAACACTCTCTATGAGCTTTCTCAAGCCTATCTGGATTGGTGTCAAATTCACCGCAAGCCGGGGACTTATGAGAGTCACTTGAGACATCTCAGGCAGTTTATAGAAAGTGTAGGTAAGCGACTCCGTCCTTCACAACTTCGAAGGCAACACGTGACGAGATGGCACGAAGGAATGACTTGCGGTTCCACAAGCCGCAACGATGCCGTTAGCGTCGTGCAGCGAATGTTGAATTGGGCCGTCGAGCAAGAGTACATCGAACGAAATCCTGTAAAGGGGACGCGGAAGCCCAAGCGAAGGCGACGCGAAGTCTTTTTTAGTCGCGACCAAAAGGATGCGATCCGTAAGCATGCAAGCCAGCCATTCTTAGACTTATTGGACTTCCTGTTTTTGACAGGTTGCCGACCCCTGGAGGCGAGAACGCTCGAAGCACGTCATTTGCATGATGACTTGGTCATCTTTCCCGCCGACGAGTCTAAAGGAGAGAACGAATCAAGGGTTATATACCTTGTGCCGGGGGCGAAGGCGATCGTGGAACGCCTCGCGGGTTGCTACCCTGAGGGCGCTTTGTTTCGTAATTCAAGAGGTGGACCTTGGACTAAGAATGCTATCGTCCTGCGATTGAACCGAATTAGCAAGAAGGTCGGGTTTAGGGTGATTGCATACGGAGCTAGGCATTCCTGGGCGACGCAAGCGCTCATGTAAGGGGACGTAGATCCGATTTCTTTCGCCCGCTTGATGGGACACAAGGATACAACGATGGTTAGTCGAGTGTATTCACATCTTTCCAAGAATCCGGCGTTTCTTCGAGAGCAAGCGCGCCGGGCAATTGCACAACGAGATTTGGGATAGGCTACTAGAGTCACTGCGATAGCCCACGAGTTTCGGACAGCGGCGGGAGCCGGAATAATGGTTCCCGAAGGAGGTCCGATAGATGGACGATCAGGGGAAGCGTAAGCGGGCGA
>JANQOF010000063.1 GCA_028279215.1 Pirellulales bacterium | reverse complement strand
ACGAAGCCTACAATAGCAGCCATGCGAAAACTACCGAAGCTCAACACCAACGTGGCGACCATCAGCACGGCCAGCACGCCGACACTCGACATGAGGTTGCCGACCGCGTCGTCGCGCTTCGACGCTTCGCCGCCGATTTCGTAACGATAGCCAGCGGGCAGTTCAAACCCACTCGCCGCCAGCCGCTGCTGGAAACTGGCTAGTACTTCCGCGGGCAGCACGCCGGCGGTGATGTACGCTTGGACCTCATTCATTCGCGACGTATTGAAGTGCGGGATCAATGCTACCTCAGGTTGCAGCGTCATATTGGAGATTGTCGAGAGCGGAACGACGTCGCCCGCATTTCGCGCGGCGGTATCCGGCAGCAAATCGATCGTCGCTACGCTGCTCATCTCACCGCGACCATCGTCGCTCACTCGAACGCGGACCGGCAACTCTTCGGTCGCCTCGAGGATCGATCCGCCGGTGGCGCCTTCCAGCGCCGCATCGAGTTGGAGAGCGATTTCCGCATGGCTCAGCCCTGCAAGCCGCGCCTGCTCTTCGTCGACCTGTAAGGCGAGTTTCGGCAGCGCCTCGCTCAAACTTGCCTGCGTGTGGACGACGTTGGGCGTCTCGGTCAGCACCAGCCGTACGTGATCGCCCAGGCGTCGTAGTTCGTCGAGGTCCGGCCCGTACAGTCTCATTTCAACAGGCGCCTCGAACGGTGGGCCCTGTTCCAATTGTCGGACCAAGAATTGCGCCTCGGGAAAGCGATGGTCGAGTTCAGCTTGCACGTGATGAATCAACTCGCCAACACCATCGGCCGAACGTAGGTTGACCAATGCTTGTGCGTACTGCGGGGTGCCCGCTCGGTTGGCCAGCATGTTGTAGTAAAACGGCGGCGCGCTTTCGCCGATGAACCATTCCACGCCGTTGACCTCTTCGTGTTCCAGCAGTGCGTCGCGAGCAGACAGAGCCACTTCGCTGGTGAGTTGCATCGACGACTGCGCCGGCATCGTCAATTGAATCTGAAACTGATTGCGATCCGCGGGTGGAAAGAATTGCTCGGTAAGCGTTGCCGCGCTAACGAAGCCGAGCACTGGGAAAGTCACTCCGATAGCGATCCCAAGCACGGGCCGCCGATAGACGGTGTCGAGCAGGCCCCGGTACCAAGCAGTGAGGTGTGCGTTTGCAAAGCCGTCGTTCCACCAATGGCGTTTTTCGTTCGCCTTGGTTGGGGCGGTGATGATCGCCATCAGCGCCGGCGTAATCGTCATTGCCAACAGGAATGAACTGATAATGGCCAGGATCACGCTGATTGCGATCGATCCGACGAATTCACCTGCGGGCCCGGGCATGAGCGCGATGGGTGCGAAAGAGAGCGCCGTGGTGATGGTCGAACCCAGCAACGGGATGGCCAAATGCTTGACGCTGCGACTAACTGCGTCGCGTGCTGACATGCCGGCTCGAATTCGCTCACGCACCTCGTCGACGATGACAATTGCGTTATCGATCAGCAGGCCCAGCGCGATGATGAGCCCCGTGATCGACATTTGGTGCATCGGCACGCCCATCACGCGCATACCGGCCAACACCATCAACGATGCGAGAGGAAGCGTAGCTCCTACGACCACGGCGCTTCGCCAGCCCATCATGACCCACACGACGAAGATCACCGCCGCGGCGCCGATTGCCAGGTTTTGCAACAGGCCGGCTAGCCGCGTCTCCACGAATTCGTTTTGCTGAAACACGGTTTGCAGTCGCACGCCATCAGGTAGTTCGGTTGCAAAATCGCTTAGCGATTCCGATACGTCGGCGGTCCACAAGTCGACCCGTTGTTCTGCTTTCACTAACACGCCCAGCGCGATGGACGGCTTACCATCGACCAATGCCAAACTCTCTTGCGGGCGAACGATATCTTTGGTGACGTCCGCAATTTGGTCGAGCGCGACAAACCTTCCGCCGGGCCGATCACCGCTGGCTAGCGCAATTGGAAGACTGCGGACCCGTTCGAGCGTCTCCAACTCCGCATCCACTTCCAAGATGAAATTGCTGTCACTCGTCCTTAGCAACCCTGCCGATACCTTCGCGTCGCTGCTTCGCAGTTGGCGGGCGACGTCGTCAACCGTTGTACCGAGCGCCGCCAACCGATCTTGTAGCACCTCAACGAGGATTTCTTCCTTGGGGTCTCCAAACGTGTCGACGTCTCGCGTGCCGGGAATGGCTCGCAGTGCATCTTCCAACACTTCCGCTTGCCGTCGCAGAATCGCATAGTTCGGCTCGCCGGGTAGGTCCCACACCAACGCGACGATCGTCGCATAGGCAGTTACCTCGAGCTTGTCGAAGTCGGGCTCGCCGGCATCCGCAGGCAGCTCTACCTGTGCGTCATCGAGCTTATCGCGAATCCGCGACCAAACTTCGTCGACCTCATAGATGTTGTCTTTGAGCTCAACGGTAACTGTCGAAATCCCCGGTCGGCTTGAGGAACGCAGCTCCTTGATCTCTTCGATCTCCTGAAGCTCTTCTTCGATCTTTTCCGTCACCAGTGCTTCGACTCGCTCCGCGCTGGCGCCCGGATAAATGGTGTTGACGATCGCAGTGCGTTGCGTGAGCACAGGGTCTTCCATCCGAGGGAGCACGTAAAAGGAGGAGAGCCCTGCCACAACGACTAGGCTGATCGCTAGCGCCAGCAGGCGGCGGTTCTCGTAGAAGGCGCTGGAGGGTTTCATCGTTGTCTACTTTTGTCGCCTTGAAGTTCTTGGGACCGTGGAGAGCATTTTTCGCGTTAGCGCACCACCGCAGCCAGTTCCGAGTCGTCGGAGTGGTTCGCATGGACTCGCTGTCCAACGACCAGCTTGTGGACGCCGCTGGCCACCACACGCTCACCAGGTTGCAGTGTGCCGCGCACGAACGACCGCTCGCCGACGGAATCCAGCAGTTCTACGTCGCGACGCACGACCACTTGTCCATTCTCCGAGTCGTCGACAACAAACACAGACCACAGTCCGCGCACGCCACGCGACAGCGCTGTCGTCGGTAGCCAGTAGCCGCTCTCGCCTACCGACTCGTCAACCTCGATGCGAACGACCTGGCCAGGGTAGACCGTCGCCGCACTATCGGTGAGTCGCAGGATCACGTTACGAGTACGAGTCTGCCGGTCAACGTCCGGAGCCAGTGATTGGACGACCGCGTCGTACTCGACGTCGGCCACGGAGATGGTGTGATGGTCGCCATTTTGAATGGAACTGGTCGCAGCCGCTGGCAACCCAATCCAAGCTTCCAGGTGTTGTTCGTCCAATAACTCCAACACCGACTCGCCCGCCGAAACAACCGTGCCTTCGTCGATGAAGCGACGCGATACACGGCTGGCGTACGGCGCCAATAATACAGTATCTTCCAGTTCGTATTGGACGTCTTCTAGCTGTGCTTCAAGCTGATCTTTCCGCGCCCGCTGCGCGGCAATCTGTTCGGCGCGCGTGCCGGCGAGCAGTTCGTCTAATTGCCGCTGCGCCACATCGGCCATCGCGGCCGCGGTATGGTAGTCGTACAAAAGCACTTCGTACTCTTCTTTCGAAACCGCCGCAGCTTGAACCAACTGCTCCCGTCGGTCATACCGCAATTTCAGCGAAGCCGATGTAGCGCGGAGGCCGCGCAATTCTGCCCGCTTGGCTGCTATCGTTTCTTTGCGTGGACCGGCAAGTAGCTCATCCAGGCGGGCCGTCGCTTCGGCCAGTTGGGCAGTGATCTGCGCCGCTCGTGCCCGAATGTGACGGGCATCCAGCCGCGCGATCGGCTGGTCGGCGGCGACCAAGTCGCCTTCGTCAACTTCCAAGCGCAGCACCTCGCCCGCCAGCTGGAAACTCACTTGGCTACGTCGAGACTCCCGCAGAACTCCGGTGTAGCCCCGGGTTCTAACGTAGGCGTCTGTATGAACTGCCTTGATGGTTTGCACCGGCGTTAGCCGGGCGGCCGGCGATACGATGGTCTCGCTCTCCGCTGCCCAGACGCTGTGCCATATGCTGGCCGCCGATGCAGCGCCAGCTACTAGACCTGCAACAAGCAGCCACCGAGTCATTTTTTGACGAGTCGTCATTTTTTTGGCAAAAAAAGACGACCGGGATTTGCTAGGGGGTGTTGGGCTGCTCATCGCCAAATACCTCTGCTCGTACTTGATCCATCACCTGATCGTAGTCGACCTCGGAGGAAAGCGGTTGCCAGCCGTATCCATCCAACAGCAAATTCTGACTTCGCCTTAGCGTTGCAATGGGGTTGGCGATGCCGTTCTCCTCAAGCGTGTCGCTGCTCGTGATGACGGTGTAGGCTCCGAAATTAAGCGACCACAGGCCGAATACCAGATCTTCCGGTGTCGTGTTTGCCGGTAATGCCAAATCGTCCTGGGCGACACCATCGCGAACCACTCCGCTCACAATTTGTAGGCAACGCTGGTCGCATGACCGCATGAATTTTCGGCGTTCTTCACTTGTTTTTTCCCACATCGATGCCGAACGAATGATCTGCTCGACGGCGAAGTGCAGCGGATAACGCTCCACGAACTCTTCGGCCGCCGCCCCGATGCCTGCCATCCGCTCCCGCGATTTCGGCGACCAGGTCGCAGCCTGCTGAAACATTCCAAGTCGCTGCTCGAGCGCTTGGTTCGCCAAAGCGAGGATAATCTCTTCCTTGTTGGGAAAATGCTGATAGATGGTTCCCTTCGAGTACTCCATCTCCGCCGCGATGCGATCCATGCTCAGGCCATGGTAACCCACTTGGCGTAGCATTGACCGAGCAAGGTCAAGAATCTTCGCCTCGCGTTCGAGCCGCTCGCGTTCTTTTCGTGTGGAGGTAATCATCTCAGTACAATTATTGACTATGCGTCAATAAATGACAAGCCGTAATTTCTGTTATCGGAAAATCCGGCTGGCGGCCATTGGAGAAAGTCCGTCGTTTGTCGCAAGTTGTTGCCATAAAAAGAGTTGAAGCGACTCGCCCACCAGGCGTCCTTAGGCCGGATGGGATGCCAATACGGAAATCGGCACGATCATCCTTCCTGGCGGCTCTCCTTGCCCGGTCCAGCACACATCGGTTGGGGGGCGAAACGCCTCCTTCCGTGGCCATTTTTCCGCCGACTCGATGCGTGCATTCATCAGCGTGCGTCTCGGGTTGAAAGACGAAGCAAAGCCTGGTGGGCAGAACGAGAATTGCATGGCAACGAGTTTCCGCTCACCATCCATGTTTCTGGAGCAACCAAGAAGCCATCGCTCGCGGCAGGATATGGCCACCGCTTGTCCGTTTCGCCGTCGCGAACGCCTGATAGAATTCCACCAAAAGGCCGTAGGGTACGTCGACGGCGTATTGGTTGCACATCCGCCTGTAGCCCTGGCAATCTTGCGAGGTTGGTGTCGGGTGAATGCCAGCTCGATGGTTCGACATTCGTGCCGCACGGTATTCTATCATCGCCAGGGGGCTCGCTTGCAGCGTGTGATTGCCAGTGGATTTCAGCCTCGATTTGTCCCCACTCCAAAAAAACTGGATTTCTTGCGTCTGGTCCGAGATAATGCGGCAGGCTTGGCGAACATAGGGGTGGTATAGCCCGTACACACCAACGACTCATGTGAGCTCGCCGGTCGTAGGTCTTCTTATCAGAGAACAAGAAGAGGTACTGCATGTCCATCGCGACAGAAGATGAAGTTGTCGATCGGCTGGGTGAAGACGATGTACAAGCCATCGACCAACTGCGCGACTCTTACGCGCGGCTGCGCGCAGAGCTTGCGCGGGTGATCGTGGGGCAGCAGGAGGTCATCGACCAATTGTGCATCTGCCTATTCGCTCGCGGCCACGCGCTGCTGATGGGAGTGCCAGGTTTGGCAAAGACGCTGCTGGTGAGCAAGCTTGCCGAGACGCTCAGCCTCCAGTTCAGCCGCATCCAATTCACGCCCGACTTGATGCCCATGGACATTACAGGCACGGAGATTCTCCAAGACGGCATGAACGGGCGCCGCGAGTTCCAATTCGTGCATGGGCCCATCTTTGCAAACATCGTGCTGGCCGACGAGATCAACCGAGCGCCTCCGAAAACTCAAGCGGCTCTGCTAGAGGCCATGCAAGAACGTCGCGTCACCGCGGTTGGCAAGCCGTTTGATCTGGAAGCTCCATTCCTGGTACTGGCCACGCAGAACCCTGTGGAGCAGGAAGGCACCTACCCATTGCCCGAAGCCCAGCTCGACCGATTCATGTTTTTGATTGAGCTCGACTATCCCTCAGAGTTGGAAGAAGTGCAAATCGCGCGGACCACCACCGGCGACGACTTGCCCGAGCTCGACCACATACTGCACGGCGAAGACATCATCGGCCATCAAAACCTGGTGCGGCGGGTGCCAGTGCCCGACCATATTTACACCTATGCCGCTCGGCTGGTGCGCAAGACGCGCCCCAACGGCGACACTGCCCCCGAGTGGCTCAAACCACTGGTGGGATGGGGAGCTGGACCGCGCGCGGTGCAAAATCTGATCCTTGGCGCGCGGGCACGAGCCGCGTTGCTTGGCAGCTACATGGTGCGGCTCGAAGACGTTCAAGAGGTCGCCATGCCGGTATTGAGCCACCGCTTGATCACCACGTTTGCCGCCCAAGCCGAGGGAATTGGGTCGACCGATATCGTGCGGCGACTGGTTGACGAGTCGAATGATGAGAGCTAAACGCTGGCAGGTGTGCCTGCGTTCTCCCCTTCATGCTTCAACGCCCTGAGAAGATCCATGGCGGTTGATCGAACGGACCGAACATTTGTTGACCCAAAGATTCTTGGGCGGCTAGCTGCGATTCCCTTGTCGGCGCGACGGCCAATGCAGGGAAGCGTTTCGGGCCGACATGCCAGTCCGCACCGGGGAGCGAGCGTCGAGTTTGCCGAATATCGCAAGTACGTGCCGGGCGACGATCTGCGCCGACTCGATTGGCGGGCCCATGGACGGACCGATCGATACTACGTCAAAGAGTTCGAAGCCGACACTAACCTGCGATGTTGCCTGATTGTCGACACGAGTGGCTCGATGGGTTTTGGGTCGACGGGCCTTTCCAAATTCGAGGTCGCACAAAGAATTGCCGCTTCGATTGCCTATTTGGCCGTTCAACAGGGGGACGCGGTCGGACTTAGTTGCGTTGCCGATGGGGTCGTGAAGTCGCTGCCGATGAAGCGAAATCCCGCCCACCTTAGACTCGTTTTCGATCTACTTGAACAAGCGCAATCGGCTGGCCCCACCAAGCTCGTGAGTACTCTTCACGAATTGGCGGAGACCATTCGCCAGCGGGCGCTAGTGGTGATCATCTCCGACTTTTTCGTCGATCCATCGGAGCTACGAGAGTGCTTCGAGCACTTCCGTTTCCGAAAGCACGACCTGGCGGCTTTCCATTTGCTTGATCCACAAGAAATTGGCTTCTCATTTCAGCGGCCCATGCGTTTCATCGACATGGAAGGCGGAACGTCGATATTTGCGGAACCCAACGACATCGCGGAGCGATATCGAAAAGCGTTAGAGACTTACCTGACGAGTTTGAAGCAAGTCGCGGTCGAGACGGGGCTCGATTACCATCGCATGCTCATTGACGAGCCATTTGACGCGAGCTTGATGCGGTTTCTCACCGGACGCACCAAGGCCGGGGGCGTTCGATGAGTTTCCTTGAGCCGTTACTGTTGGCAGGGCTACCGCTGGCCGCGCTGCCAATTTTGATTCACCTGATCAATCAACGGCGCTTCCAAACCATCGACTGGGGGGCTATGCGTTTCTTGCTGGAAGCGAATCGTATGTCGCGAGGATTCGCCCGCATACGTCGTTGGCTGATCTTGGCCTGTCGGGCTTTGGCAGTCGCGGCCCTTGTATTTGTCGTGACGCGTCCTTTGGCAAGCGGCTGGCTCGGGATTGCAGGTGGCGGTGCGGCCGATACGACCATCGTGTTGCTGGACCGATCGCCTAGCATGCACCAGCGAGAAACATCGTCTGCGGCGTCGAAACTCGAGACCGGGCTAGCCCAACTCATCGGTGCGCTTGAACTCGCCGACTCAAAGCGATGGGTACTCATCGATAGTGCCACCTTGCAGCCACAAGAGCTTGAATCGCCGGCGGCGCTCGAGAACGCCACAGCGACATCGCCAGTGAGTGCTTCCGCGCATCTACCCTCGCTTTTGCAAGCCGCGCACGACTACATTGGCGAGAATCGTACCGGGCAGACTGAAGTTTGGATTGTGTCCGACTTGCATTCGAACGACTGGGACGCAGGCGATGGTCGTTGGCAGTCGCTTCGTGACAGTTTTTTGCAGTTCAAACAGGGCATGCGATTCCATTTGCTCGCCTATGCCGAACCGCCCAAGCAGAATATCGGCGTCCGTGTGACCGACGTGCGCCGCCAGCGCACCAATGACGGTGCGTCGTTGTACGTCTCCTTGCATCTTACGAGCGACAACGAAGGGAAGAAGAAGCTGCCGCTTCGCTTCGACCTAAACGGTGCTTCGACCGAGCATGTCGTCGAGTGGGAAGGTCCGGACTACGAACTTCGCGACTTTGCCTTGCCTATCGACGGCGAGTTGAAACAGGGTTGGGGTCGCGTGGCTGTGCAAGCTGACGCATACCCTGTTGACGACGAGTTTTTCTTTGTTTTCGCCGACGCTGCGCCGCGTCAGGTGCTACTTGTGGCCGAGAATAGTGGCATCCCACGTGCTCTGAAGCTTGCCGCTGCCATCTCGCCCGATCCCGTTTTCGTCAATAATGTGCAGGTGGAAGACCCCGCGAAGCTGGCGACGGTTCCATGGGAGGAATTGTCGTTGGTGCTCTGGCAGGCGCCACTTCCTGAGGGAGATGTCGCCAGGCAAGTCGATCAATACGTGGCCGCTGGGGGCCAAGTGATCTTTTTGCCACCCAAGAATCCCGGAGATGAAGCCTACGCGCGTGCGCGGTGGACCGAGTGGCGGGACACCGATGGCCCGGCGAGCGTTGAGAATTGGCGTGGCGATCAAGACCTACTAGCGCGTACGCAAAGCGGGGCGGCATTGCCAGTGGGAGAGCTACAGGTACATCGTTTCTGCGGGCTAGAAGGTGAACTTTCGAAACTCGCCTGGCTACGCAACGGAGCAAATCTACTAGCTCGACAACCGACAACACGTGGGGGCATCTACTTCCTGGCCACTGACGTGGCGCCGAGCAATTCGTCGCTGGCGACCGATGGTGTCGTGCTGTATGCCCTTGTGCAACGGGCTCTAGCTGCGGGAGCCGCCGAGCGCGGCAATACTCGCAATGCTATTGCTGGAACGCTCGACGATGAAATTGGGTCCAATTGGGAGAAGTTTGCCGGGAGTGACGAGACGTTGTCGACCGAGTACGCGCTCGTGGGCGGAGTCTATGGCGACGACGATCGGCTCATTGCCATCAACCGGAGCGCAGCGGAAGACGATGCCGAAGTACTTACCGCCGAGCGTGTTCGCGGATTGTTCAACGGGTTGCAGTTTGACATGGCATCAGGCCGCGCCGGCGATTTCGCAGCGATCGCCCGCGAGATTTGGCGAGTGTTCTTGGTGTGTATGCTGGTGGCGTTATGCGTTGAGGCGCTGTTGTGTATTCCCAAGGCGACCTCTCGCGCGGAGGCACTGCCATGAACAGCACCGCGCGACTGGTGTTTCTTTGGACGCCCTGGACGCTGTTGATAGCGGTGGTTGCTTTTGTCGCGACCGCTGTCTGCAGTTACATTGCCTGGCGTCGTAGCGGCTATCGCAGGTCGATCGCGCTATTGGAACTGCTCAGGCTTGGGATTGTCGCGCTCGCGGGTGTTTTGCTAAATCAACCCGAATGGGTGGAAGAGTATCTCCCGGAGCAGAAACCGCTCGTCGCCGTCTTGTGGGACGATTCGGGCAGCATGCGCACACGCGATGTTGTCGACAAGGGCCGTCCCGCTCAGGAGCCTGCGAGCCGATCCGAGGCGATCGCCGGATTGATAAGCGAAGCTGCCTGGGAGCCGCTTCGCGAGCGCATGGAGGTCACCTTGGCACCGTTCAGCGGCGCCGATCCAGCCGCTGGTACGGATATGCATGCCCCTTTGACTGAAGCAGCAACACAGCTTGAGAACTTATTGGGCGTTGTGTTGCTGACCGATGGCGATTGGAACCAGGGCCCGCCGCCAGTCGAGGCGGCCGCCCGCTTCCGTTTGAAAAACGTGCCGGTGATCGGCGTACCGGTGGGCAGCGCAACGCAACTGCCTGACGTTGAACTGACGAGCCTCGACGCGCCGACATTTGGCGTAGCTGGTAAGGCGGTGCGGGTGCCGTTCACCATTGAGAGTTCGTTGCCAAGAGAGTATGTGACGATCGTGACGCTGAAGGCATCCGATGGCAGCGAGGTATCGAAAGAAGTGCGTGTGGCGCCCCAAGGTCGAACCAGTGATGCGATCCTGTGGCGCCCGGCGGAACTGGGCGACTATACAGTAACTCTCGACGTGCCTCTGCACAGCGACGAGACCATTCTCGACAACAACTCACGCGAAGCGCCGATTGCCATACGCGAGGAGAAGTTAAATGTGCTGTTGATCGAGTCATTCCCTCGATGGGAGTACCGCTACCTTCGCAACGCTTTGTCGCGAGATCCTGGGGTCGAAGTTGCCTGCTTGCTTTTCCATCCGGGGCTCAGCAAAGTTGGCGGAGGAAGCAAGGACTACATTAAGTCATTTCCCGATGGCCTGGATGAACTCTCGAAGTTCGACGTCGTGTTTTTGGGCGATGTGGGGCTCGACGACGGTCAGCTCACCAGCGAGCAATGTCGGCTGCTCGCAGGCCTCGTCGAACAACAGGCAAGCGGGCTCGTGTTCCTGCCGGGATGGCACGGCCGCCAATTCTCGCTGCTGGAGACCGAGCTAAGCAAGCTCTACCCGGTAGCCTTGGACGAATCGCAGACGGGCGGATGGGGCTCGCGACTGCCCAATCACTTCGCGCTCACCGCTCTTGGGCGACGAAGCTTACTTACCAAGCTTGCCGACACGCAGGACGAAAACAGCGAGGTGTGGGAAAGTCTGCCCGGATTCCAATGGTACGCGCCGGTGCTGCGCTCCAAGGCGGGCACCGACGTGCTATGTGTGCATAAGGATGCCACCAATCGTTTCGGTCGCTTACCACTGTTGGTTACCCAGACCTATGGCGCTGGGAAGGTGTTGTTCATGGGTACCGACGGAGCCTGGCGATGGCGCAAGGGTGTCGAAGATCGCTACCACTATCGCTTTTGGGGACAAGTGGTTCGCTGGATGGCCTACCAGCGTAACATGGCCGAGGGGTCGGACATGAGGCTGTTCTATACGCCCGATCAACCGCAGGTCCGCCAAACGTGTGTTCTGCGAGCCAACGTTATGGAATCGTCCGGAGAGCCCCTCAGCAAAGGCGCCGTGTTGGCGCGAATCTTGGCACCCTCGGGCGCCGCCAAGACGTTACGTTTCACATCCACCGGGGAGGAGTGGGGCGCGTTCTCCGCGCGATTCACTCCTGAGGAGCCTGGCACCCACGAAGTAATGCTGTCGTCCGACGCGACAGACTCGACCCTTGAGACCACGCTGTTTGTGCAAGGTTCTGAGGTTGAACCTGTTGGCCAACCAGCGCGACCCGAAGTACTGGAAGAAATCGCTCGGGTGACCGGCGGCCAGGTTCTCGAAGTAGACCAGACGGACCAAATAGTTAACTATCTTGCCTCGTTGCCCGATCCTCCGCCTATGGTCCGGCGATTGCAAGTGTGGAATCAACCTCTGGTGGTGGGATGCGTCATTTTGCTGTTAGGCCTGTTTTGGGTGGCGCGCAAGGTGGTGGGCTTGATATGATTCGTTACAAGCGTGAGTGCGGTGCTGCGGAGCGAGCCCAATCGACCCTGCTCGCATTTCGACATACTGGAGGGTTTGTATGAGCCAGATCCAATCAACGCTGCCATTGGAAGTGCCTGCTTCACTTGCCGAACAGTTGCGCGGGTTTCGGCGTCGAGTATGGACTGAGAAAATGGTCGAGGCACTCGCGATCGCCATTGCGGGTGTTGCGGTCGCCTATCTGGCAGTGTTCGCGCTCGATCGGCTCGTCGACACGCCTGCATGGGTGCGCGCTGCGGTAGCGATCGCTGCGATGACCGCGTGCGCGATCGTGCCCTATTACCTGCACCGGTGGGTTTGGAGCTATCGCAGCCCCGCGCAACTCGCCCGGTTGCTGAGCCGAAAAATGCCCCGCGTTGGCGATCAGCTACTCGGAGTGTTGGAGCTATCCGAAAGCGAATCGGAACAAGCGCGATCTTGGCGACTGTGCCAGGCTGCGATTGAACAAGTAGCCACCGACGCAGAGCATCGCGACTTCAACGAAGCCACACCTACGTCGCGAGCGAAGTCGGCCGTGGTGCTGGCAACGATCGCGGTTGGCGTCGGTTGTTTGTTGTTAGTCTTCCTGCCGCTCGCAGCCCGCAACTCCTGGGCCCGGTTCGTCGCACCTTGGGGCAATACGCCTCGTTACACCTTCGCAGCGGTCGAGTCGGTGCCACACGACATGGTGGTGCCTCACGGCGAAGAGTTTCCGCTCAGTTTACGTCTGGCCCATGATGCTGTCTGGCGGCCCGCTGGTGCACATCTACATCTCTCCTCACGTGATCTTACCGCCCGACAGCAAAACGGCGTCTACCAGTTTGATGTGCCGCCGCTAATCGCGCCCGCCGAGTTGCAGGTTCGCGTCGGTGACTGGGCGCAGCAGATACGGGTCGAACCGATGGTTCGACCCGAACTGAAGTCGATCCATGCTTCAGCCGTGCTGCCGGAGTATCTCCAGCGAACCGCAAACGAGGAGATGGAGATTCGAGGCGGTGGGATTTCGCTCGTCGAGGGAAGCAAGGTCACTCTTACGGCCACCGCAACACGCACGCTCGCATCGGCGACAGTCGCGGGGCAGCCGGTTGAGCACAGCGATTCGACATTCGTCTCGCCAGCCGTACAGATTGACGAAAATAAGGAACTGGAGTTTGCTTGGACCGATGAGCATCAACTCGAAGGCAAAGAGCCGTTCGTGCTTTCGATTGTCGCCGAGCAAGACGAGCCGCCAACACTTCTTTGCGAAGGCCTGCCGCGAAAAAAGGTGGTGCTCGACACCGAGCAGCTACGGTTTCAGGTGGCTGCGCGAGATGACTTTGGTGTGCGGGAAGTTGGCGTGACGTGGAGTGGATTTGAGAGTGAAATCGTCGACGTATCCGCAAGTGGCGAGCGGCATTTGGCCAGCGGCGGTCCAGAGAAGACGGCGTTGGACGTTGAGGGAACATTCACCGCCTCGTCACTGGGCATCTCACCGCAACCGGTTGAGGTGCGGGTGTACGCGACCGACTATTTGCCGGATCGCGAGCGCGTGTATTCGAGCAAATTCCTGCTATTCGTCTTGGATGCGGAGCAACACGCCATTTGGGTCACCGAGCAACTAGCGCGGTGGCATCGGCAATCGCTCGAGGTTCGTGATCGCGAGCTACGGCTGTACGAAACCAATAAACAGCTCCGCGACTTGCCGCCAGATCAGCTCAATTTGGCGGAGACGCGGCGCCGTCTCGAGTCGCAAGCCGCAGCCGAAAGGGCAAATGGCAGACGGCTCACCAGTCTTACCCGAAGCGGCGAGGAGTTGCTGCGGCAAGCGGCTCGCAACCCGGAGATTGGTGTTGGTCACCTCGATCGCTGGGCCGAGATGCTTCAGATACTCAGCGACATTTCTGCCAATCGCATGCCGTCGGTCGCCGACTTGCTCAAAGACGGCGCGCAAGCGCCTAGTAAGGCAAGCCGTGTAGCCGCGCAGTCGCGGCCCACTGCGGGTCAAAACCGCGCAAAGGGTGGTGCCGGCACGCTGCAAGAAGAGCAAGAGTCAGAACCCAAGCCACCTATTCCGGCCGTGGTCGACATGGAGTCTTCCCAGCAGCCTCGGATTCCAGGTGAAACACACGAGCCGCAGAAGAAGAAACCATCGTCCCCCACATTGCGTCTGCCGACGACGACACTAATGGGCAAAGCATCGAACAAGAAACCAACGGAGGGGCAAAGTGAGACAGTGGATCAAGCTGTCGACGAGCAGAAGGATCTGCTGAAAGAGTTTGAAAAAGTGGCCAACGAACTTAACGAAGTGCTCGCTAACTTAGAAGGCAGCACTCTCGTCAAGCGTCTGAAGGCCGAATCTCGGAAACACTACAAGATATCGGGTCGAGTGGGCGACGAGATTTCCCAATCATTTGGCGTCGGCTCAGCGCGTACTTCTGAAGAGGCTGAGAAAACACTTGAAAGCCTTGCACTGCAAGTCGACAAGAGTGGCTACACCGTGTCGCTCATCATGGACGACATGCAGGCGTACTTCGAACGCCGGAGGATGGTCAAATTCAAAACCGTTCTTGACGACATGCGCTCGGAGGACGTGCTTGGTGGACTCCGCCGGCTTTCCGAGGACATGGAGAAAGAGCCCGGCATTTCGATGGCTCAGTCTGAGTACTGGTCGGATGTGATGGATCGCTGGGCAGAAGACTTGGTCGACCCGTCGAATTGCGGCGCCTGTCCCGGTTGCCGGGCCAAGGGCTGCCTTCCGCCGTCAATCGTGCTGGAAGTGCTCAAGATTCTAGAAGGCGAAATAAACCTGCGCGAAGAGACGCGCGTCGCCGAACAGGCCAAAGATGGCTTGAAAGACGATGTCCGGCTAGAAGAGGCCTTGAGACTTGCCAAGTCGCAGGCCGATTTGGCCGACCGTGTCGCCGCCGTCGTCGACCGAATTATCGAGCTTCCTAACGCCGAAGCCGAATTTGCTCGCGAGATGAAACTGCTTCGTCAGGTCGACCAGGTAATGGTCGAAGCGTCGAGCATCTTGGCGCAGCCTGAAACGGGTGCGCCCGCAATTGCCGCGGAAACCGAGGCGATCGAGCTGCTGCTCAAATCACGTCGCATCAATCCTAATGGCGGCGGAGGTGGAGGCGCGAACCCAGGTGGCGGCGGCACCGGCGACACGCAGGACTCCGCCCTGGCCCTATTGGGTGCTGGCCTCAATCAGAAAGAGGTTCGCGAGGCGCCAGAGATTGTCCAGGCCGTGGGAACTACCGGCAAATCGTTGCCAGAAGAGTTTCGCGCAGGACTCGACCAGTACTTCAACGAACTAGAAGCCACAAGTTTGACACCATGAGACATGTATCTAATCGCGGTTTGCTCAACCTTGGTGTCTCTGCAACCTTGTGCGTGGTCGCATGTTTGCGGAGTGGCTCCGCTGTCGCGGACGATGTCGCGGTCGCCGCGGGGTTCTTCGCGGCGGGCGATGCAAACCCTGCCGCTGCTATGTATCGACCGGTGCTGAAGGTCGAATTGTCCTTCGCCAACCGCGTTTGTGACCTATCCGACGAGCAACTGCAGGCGTCGATGGCCGAGGGCAAAGCAGCTTTAGCCAAGTTTGCGGCGAATCCGAAGAACGCCAACGTGCAACAAGGGGTCTTCCTATTCAACGCATTCGGGCAGGCTTCCGCGTCCGAACGTCCGCGAGATGCGCTCGAGAAACTGTTGCAAGAGAAGATCAGCGCCACGCTGAACGAAGAGCAACGCGAAGTCTACAAATTGGAACTCAGGGATCGCGGGTTGTTTCGCCGGCGCGCCATCATCGGCGTGCTCGTTGGAAACTTGGCACAAAAACTCGACTTGAATGCTGAGCAGAGTGAGCAGATCGGAGAGTCGCTTGAGGAGAAATGGAGTTCCAATTGGGCTCCCGATCTGGAGATGATCGAAAACTACGGCCAGCAATACTTCCCGCAAGTCCCCAACAACATCATCGTGCCGCATCTCGATGCCGATCAGAAGAAGCTGTGGAACGGATTGCAAAAGGTCAACTTCTCTTCGGGCGGGGGGCTCCACCTCGACGCAAACGTAATCGACGACATTGACTTGGGCGAATGAAGAATCGAGCACAACAAGGTGTTGTCGGTATGCCGCGCTGGGCGACGACATTGGTCGGCCTGTGGGTGGCTTGCAGTCCGATAGTGGCGGGTGCTCAAGACTTTGAGATGACCAATCAGCAGTTCGATTCTTGGTTGACCAATGGCACCGGAATGAATGGTTCGCCAAAAGATCATTTGGAATCTGCATTGGCCCTCCAGATCAAGCAGTTGGATCTGATATGCAACTTCTCCGACCAACAGAGGCAGAAGCTCGAACTCGCCGGTTGCGGAGACGTATCGCGATTCATGCGCCGAGTCGATGTCGTACGAAGAGAACTCGTTGGCAAGACCTACAACCATAACGATATCAACGAGCCGTGGCAACGCGTTCAACCGCTGTCGCAGGAGTGGCAACGGGGAGTCTTGGGCAACGATTCGTTGTTCGGCAGGGTGCTGTCGGGAATCATGAACGACGAGCAGGCCGAGACGTACGATCGATTGTTGACCGAGCGGTGGAACCGCCAGTTCAATGCCGCTGTCAAAGTTGCAATCGCCAGTATCGAGCAGAACGTGCCCCTGACACGTACACAGCGCCAGGAGCTTGTGAAGGTGTTCGAGCCGACCCCACGACCAGAATCTGGGGACCGGCAGTACCTGCGTTACCTGGTGCTCTACCAACTCGCGTCGGTGCCTAAAGACGAACTCGCAGACATTCTCGATGATGCTCAAATCGACGCCCTGGATCACTTTCGCAATCAAGGAAAGCAAATGGGACACTTCTTGCGCCAGCGAGGACTTCTCGTCGAGCCCGAAGCGGATGAACAAATGGCAGCCGAAAATGATTGACCATTTTCAAAACCGCCGCTTGGCAATCTATTTGATAGTCGTGTATCTGGTCATCGACCCCAGTTCGGCGGCTGCACAGTCACCAGAACTGCGATTCGGTGAAGTCGTGCCCCGCGATGTCCGCGAAATGTACGAGCGGGGCTTAAAGTACTTGGCCAACACTCAGGGTGACGACGGCAGCTGGCAAGGTGGTCAGTCGGGACCCGGGGTCACCGGGTTGTGCGTAATGACGTTTCTCGCCTCGGGCGAAGATCCCAACTTCGGTGTTTACAGTAACCCCATTCGAAAGGGGCTACGGAGCGTCATTCGCGCTCAGGATGCGAATACCGGATACATGGGAAATAGCATGTACCATCACGGATTCGCAATGCTCGCGCTGGCCGAAGCCTATGGGGCTGTCGACGAGCGAAACCTCTGGCCTCGTGGGGAGGGTAACAACAAGCGGTCGATTGGTGAAGCATTGGAGTTGGCTGTGAGGTCGGCGGTTACTTCGCAGAAGAAAAACTCGCTGGGGGCATGGCGCTACTCGCCCGACTCGAACGATGCCGATACTTCCGTTTCCGGTGCGGTGCTCGTTGGTCTGCTCGCGGCCCGCAATGCGGGCGTCGAAGTGCCCGATCAATCTATCGACCGCGCCATCGCCTATTTCAAATCGATGACTTCCGATAGTGGTCAGGTTGCCTATGCGGGTGGTCTCGGCGGGTTCGACGAGTCGATTGCTCGAATCTCTATCGGAAACCTCGTCTATGCCGTTGCTCGGCGGAAAGACCTGTCGCAGTACGACGCGACGCTCAAGTACCTTACGCAGCGGATCGGAAAGGACTCGGGAGGGCACTACGAAGAGTACACTCGTTACTACCAGGCTCAAGCGCTGTTTCAAGGCGACATCGATGCGTGGGAGAAGTGGAACAAGTTACTCGTACGGCAGCTCAAATCCAAGCAGGCCGCCGACGGCAGCTTCGAAGGCAGTTTTGGCAAGCCTGTTGGCACGTCGATGTCGCTGTTGGCGCTGGCGCTAAATTATCGATTCCTCCCAATCTATGAACGCTAGGCAGTTATGTTGTCACGTTGTCCAAACATGTGGTGGAGCTTGCTGGTTCTGACGCTGCTATCGTCGCAATCGACGAATGCCAGCGACGTGCCGCCTGGGGCTGCGCGGTTGCAGCTCGAAAACGGCGATTTTTATGAGGGGGCCCTCGCAGACAGCGACGCGCCGAATCTGCTGCGATGGAAGGCAAAAATTGCCGATGAGCCATTTGGCTTCCCGATGTCCGCAGTCGCGTCGGCGAGTTTTCCAACCACCCACTCGCCCCCCGACGCGGGCGGTTTTTGCGTCCAGCTGTTTGCGGGCGACGTGTTGTACGGTGAGTTGACCGGACTCGATCGTGAGTCCATCGAAATCGAGTCCGATCGATTTGGCAAGTTGAAGTTCGCCGCCGAGAAGATATTGAGGGCGTTTCGGTGTGATGAAGAAAACGGCTTGCTTTACTTCGGTCCAAGCGGTCTGGCTGATTGGATGCTCGGCGAGGGAGACGGCCAGTGGCGAAGTTTCTCCGGCCGCCTACAAGCCAACGGAGCACGAGCGCTGCGTCACTCAGTCGACCTACCAATGCAGGCATGTATCGAGCTCGAACTCTCTTGGCAACGATCACCCGAGTTTTCCATTTCACTTGGTGAGTTCTGTACACTAGAAACCTACAATCGACAGTTGGTGCTCATTCGCGAGTCAGGCGACGCCGCCGACATTGGGCTGGTACAGCAGCTATCTGCTGGCAAAGGCTCGTTGCGGTTGCAACTCTACATCGACCGATCTTCTGGGCAATGCGCCGCCGTATCGCCACTTGGCGAACAATTGGCAACCGTCGAGTTGCCGACTGAGTCGGCACAAAAGGCGTGCGTGCTCGCGATCCAAAACCACACCGGTCAGTTCAATCTGGATCAACTCGTGATCCGGCGTTGGAACGGGACGATGCCTGGCGAAGTGGACGCTGGCGTGACGAACTTGCATCTCGCTGATGGCTCGATAAGGTCTGCAATCGCGCCGCAGTTCGACACCGCAACCAACGAGATCGTACTTGCCGCTCCAGACGGGCAGGAGGAGAGGTTCCCGGTGCAAGACGTTGTAGCGTTTGCGTTTCCTCGTCAGCTTACACCGAGCCGGGCTGCAATGATCGTCACCACCGCCGATAGCCAACGCGTGTGTGGCGACTTGCAAGAGGTACGCGACGGCAACCTTGTAGTGTTTAGCCCAAGTGCTTCTGTGGCGCTGAAGATTCCGTTGAATGAGATTGTGTCGTTGGTGGGATTGCCAAAGGATGGAGACAAGCCGTTTCGCGAGCGACCCGAAGGCCGATTGGGATCGTTCGTGGGCGACGGCACCCATTCCCGCGGCGCGCTGGTCGAGAACAGCGGCGACCAACCGAGTGGTCGGCTCCATTGGCATCCCGTCAATAGTACCAATAGCGCGTCGCTTTCCGGCGGCGCGTCGGGGAGGATTGTCTACCGCGACTCGCCGAAGCAGTCGAAGAAGCCGAGCAAAAAGCAGCCGAAGGCTCCCAGCCTGCTGGGGCAGGTTTTCCGAGTTCTGGGGACGTCGAAGCGTGCGGATCATAAAGGCGATGAATACGATGAAGTCTTGATCCTTCGCGGTGGCGACAGCTTTCCGTGTTACGTCGACGCAGCCGACGAAACGGAAGTGTCCTTCACAAGCCCGTTCGTGGAGTGCACAAGTCTGCCGCGACACGAAATCAAGGCTTGGCAAAACATGACGACGTCGGAGCTCGATTCGCTGGCCGAGGATAAACGCAAGCGGCTGCTGACGCTGCCGCGGATGCAACGCAATAGCCCGCCAACCCACCTTATTGAGTCGAAGCGGGGCGATTTTCTTCGTGGAAGGCTCGTCGAGATGAATGGCGAAGTCTTGGTGGTTGAGGTTCGTCTTGAGAACCAGGACATCGAACGCAACCGCGTGGGCCGAGTCGTCTGGCTCGAAGACGACCCCTTCGCGCCAGATGTCGTCGACGAGTCGGCGCAGCCAGTCGAGCACTCGCATGCCGTCCAGGCTCTGCACCGCGATGGCGTGCGATTGACATTCGTCCCCACAGAGCATTCCGATGGCATCATCCATGGCCAGAGCCAGACACTGGGGCAGTGCCATATCGATTTGCGGCGTGTCGACCAACTGTTGATGGGCGACGCGATCAACCAGGCGGCCAGCGACGTGGTAAGCGAGTACTGGCGCCTTAGGCCGGCAGTCGATCCGAGGTTTGTAAACGACGACGCTTCCGAATCTGGTGGACCCACCGAAGGCGTCGAGTCGGATCTGGTCGGCAAACCAGCGCCCGAGTTCCAACTCGAATTGCTCGACGGGTCGAAGTTCAAACTGAGCGAGCAGCAAGGCAAGGTGATCGTACTGGATTTTTGGGCTACCTGGTGCGGGCCGTGCATTCAAGCCATGCCGCAGGTGGAAGCGGTCGTGAGTGAGTTCGAGCAGCAGGATGTAAAACTGGTCGCCGTCAACATGCAGGAAGATAGCGAGACGATTCGCTCGCTCCTCGAGCGAATCGAAGTCGACCCGACCGTGGCACTCGACATCGATGGTGCTACCGCCGAGAAGTACTCCGTGACGGCTATCCCTCAAACGGTCGTGGTCGACAAGCAGGGCAACGTCGCCGCGCTATTCGTCGGCGGTGGCCCGCGACTAGTCGAACAACTGCGCGAAGCGCTGCAGCGCGAAGTTGTCAGGCCTTGATGCCGCTGTTGATGGCATCAGCGACCATTGTTTGGTTGGCGAGCCACCATTGATCGCCATCTGTCCTGTCCACGGCGATTTGTCCGTATTGTCCCGCATCGCCGAAAAACGATTATAGGCGACTCTATTCGGCTCGCATTGTTCGCGTCGGTGTTTGTTTTTCTCTGTTTTTCTCGCGATGTTTTGACTTCCCTAGGAAGTTGCGAACCCTTCAATTGTCCACTGGTGCGCGCGGCAATGGACAATTGACGTCGAAATGTCTGGTGACAAAGAACCCGATGACCAATGATGACCAATCAAGCCCCTCAACCCCCAACACCTCTAACGTTCGGATCAGGGGCCAAGGGTCGCTGACCCCTGGCCCCTGATCCCTCATCCCGCAAAAAAGGCGGACGTCCGCCGGCCACTCCGCGCGCAGCTTCTACGCAGGTACGAGAACCCCCCAGGCCGTACGGAGCAGGAGCGGTCCCTTGAAAACATGACGATTTCAGCCGCCACGTCGGTAGCTACCAACCACTCCACCAACTCACCGATTACAGCCCGGCTCGCCTTGCGCGTACGCACGGCACACCGGTATAGACGTGTACCATATCACAGTGGGTGGCCTATTTTCCACAAAAATCGCGCGAAGAATTTCTCCCTCCCACAAGCGATACGATCCGACACGCCGGCTTCTGGGCAGCCCTGCCGAGGTGGGAGCGCGTGATGGCCGGCGCGCTTCGACCTTGGCGTCTTGTCCCTATTCACGTAGACGAGAGTTCTATGCCGATGACGAACAACTGAGAAGGCAGCAAGTAGAAGCTTGATAACAAAGGTAGTTCTTTCCCTGACCTCACCCCAATTGCGTTAGGGGTGGTCGTACATTCGCGCGTTCGTAGGGTTGCAAGGCGGTGGAAACTGGGGGCAGCCAAGTCTGGTGGCGTGAACTTGCAGCTGTTTGAGGTGGTTACGCGCGTTGGTCCAAGCTGCCATCTACGGAAGTTGGCATGACCGACGCGCGTACTGGCCGTCTACGTACACTCGCTGGCTGTCGTCAAGCGATTCGACAAATGGGAGATCAAACTTCCCTCTTCCTATCTCGGCAGTCTGTATGTGGGAATGGCCGGTTCGCCAATTCAAAGCCGACGATGCAACCGCCAGTTTGAAGGAAGTCCGAGTACGTCGTGCCGATTCTTGGATTCCGACTATCCCTTTTCGGGGCCGGCTGCTATCACCGTTCGTTGGGTTGCCGGCTTCTTAAGCTCGTCTTCAAGTCGTCGAAGTTCGCGGCTATCGGGAGTCAGTGCCAGGCCGGCTTCAATGTCACGGTGTGCCGCTTGTTCGTCACCCAGACGCATCTGCAGGCGCGCGCGCTCGATGTACGCCCAAGTACTCGCTTCTATGTTAATCGACTTATTCAACTCAGCGAGCGCGGTTTGATCATCACCACTAGCGAGAGCGTTGCGTGCTGCCGTGAGGTGGGCTCCGACTTGTCGGAGTTCACTGTTAGCCGCATCATCCGCACAGCCGATGGCTGCCAAGACGAGTGCGACGCCTAAAGTTGAGTGGCCAGTGAACACCCATCGGTGTTTCTGAGACCGGTCCGTTAGTTGCCAGTACATCTTCTGCCTCCCGGGACAACGTGTTCGTTCTTACACGCGACAGAGTTGCCAAACGACCGTCAAGACTGCCGAGGCGTACAAGGTCGCTGGCTCAGGTACGGTTGTCAGTGCTGAAAAGGCACGGTTCCCGTTCGCCGCGTCGAACAAGTCGCGAAATGCAATGAAGTCCTCGTAGTTGGTCACGCCATCGCCTGTGAAATCCGTGAGGCCCGGAACGCGCGAGCCAAGTCCCGCAGCAAACAAGAGCCAATCATTGCTGCCCAGGGATCCGTCTCCGTCAAGATCGCCAACAACAACCGGCGTCAACTCAACCCCTGTGCTATCAATGACTACATCGTCGAGCCAGCCATCGAAAGTATCGGCAGCGCTGGCATTGGCGCCAATGTATAGCGATCCAGATCCCCCACCTGTAGGAAGGGACTGTATTCCGACGGTATCTCCAAGTTGTGAATTGTCGACATAGAATGCAACTGCCATCGCATCGGCATCACGCTCGACGCGGTACGAATGCCATTGATCCAGGTCGCTGATCGTGGCCGTCGATGAGATCGATTCCCACGTTCCGTCGTCGTGCTGCCAAGAGAATTGCAGTGTTTGCGAAAGTGTAATGGCGAATTGGTATGCGTAATTCGATGACTCCTGGTTGTTCAAACTGCCATTAAACGATCCGAGTGCCCCACCGAAGGCGACAAGCGTGTTTACCTCGTTGGCAGACGGTTCTTGGAGCTTTGCATCGACTTTGATGGTAATGTCTCGTAGTACTGCCAGATTGTTGTCGCCAATGCTCCTAGCGTCAGCGAAGGCGCCGCTTGCAGTTAGGTCCAAGACATCGCCCTTGACGGCATCGGCAAAGCTGATTGCGCCGCTGCTAAAGTTCAGTGGATGCTGTTTCGAAAGCGACGATACCGACGCATCCAGCGTCGGGTCAGCCGCATCGAACTTGTAGTTGGCGAGTTCACCTACTGGAAGGCCACCGCCCTGGGATACGACAATGGTGTCGAGCACGGAAGTGAAGTTCCACCCGTTGGTCGAACCATCAGGGTCTCCGAAGAACTGGCTAGTGACATCTGCACCATCAATCGTGAGAAGTGAGAACCCGTGATGGTTGCGGTGCGGAGCGCCTTCGAGTCCCCCGCCCCCGGTACCCGAGATAATCTCCATCGTATCAACGTCAGGATCCGGCCGGCTTGGTTGATACATGTGCCAGTGGCCTGGAAGAAACGCCGTTGCAACGGTCTGGCCACTTTCCGAGTCCTGACCGGTCATCGACCTCCACCATTCACCGTTCGTGCCTCCGCTTGGGCTCTCTGCTTGGGTCGTCACTGGACGATGGCTGAAGGTGAGCAAGTGAGAAATGTTATCAGCTAGATGGGTGTCCGCGTTCTTTGCGTCCGCGTCTTTGACAACCTCACGGAGCCAATCCAGCGCAGGTGGAGCGTGATTCACGTGGCGAGCGTTGTAAATCTGCCCAGGAGCATCGCTAGAGATGGATACGATGCGAACTCCCTGGTAATCGATGAAGTAGTCGACTCGGTCGACGCCAACCGCACCGCCAACTTCCTCGTTGTCTGGCAACCAGTCGAAAGTCTGCTGCCAGTTAGTAAACGTTCCCCCGCTGCCGCGGTCATGATTACCTGGCGTCATCAGACGCTTGTCGATTCCCAGAGCATTGGCGCCCAGAGCGGCCGTTCGATCCTTCCACGCCTGCCAACCACCGACGCCAGTGTCACCGACCAGATCACCCGGAAAGATCACAAAGTCGGGATCCAGGGAGTCGATGTCACGAACCAGTTCGTCGAGAACGCCTCCGCCAAATTCGCCGTTCTGCGTGTCACCAACGACGGCAATCCGGATTGGAGCTGCGGCGCTGTTCGCGACGTTAGTCGCGGCAACCGTAGTCGAACCATGTTGATGGTTATTCGACTTCCCATCCTCATTATGCGGGTGATTATGCTGGTGGCAGTGACAAGAATCGCACGCAAGTCCGGCCGTGCCCACGCCGCCCAAGGCTGCAAGTATTATGCTGCAGGAAAAAAGCAGCCGTGCTGCGTCCGCACCGCCAGCGCCTTGTGTCTCAACCTTCATGATTACGTCCTTATTTGCAGTACCATTCTCAGTCGACGGGTGCCCGTTCAATCGCGCAACCGAATTTTGTATCCAAGGACGGAGGCGACGGCAATCGCGAGTGATAGCCGTCGCCTCTTAGTCCGAACGCTACACTTGAAGTTCGTCGAGGTCAGTTCCTTCGACAGCGCATCAAGTGGTCAACCGACGGTGGCCGATCCCCACAAACAGCACCGCAATGGCTGCCAACATTGCAGCGGCTGTGGGTTCCGGTACCGTTGAGGTATTCGGTGCCGTCGCGATCATGGAGCCTGCCAGGCCATTGCTTGCCAGATTCAACGCTGCCCAGTCTGCGAGGTCGACACTACCATCGAGGTTCACGTCACCAACTTGGCGCGTACCAAAATCGCCTACAGGAATCCCATCCACTAAGTTGTCTCCGCCACGCCATCCAGTGACGAAGGCGGCCACATCGGCTGAGGTTGGCGAACTGAAATCGACACTGCCATCCAAGTTCACATCTAGGATGTCGGGAGTGCCGAAGATTCCGCGGCTTTGCAACTCGGCCACCACCCAATCGTTATCGGTCAGCAAGTTGAACGGGCCATAGTCGGTGCCCAATTGGCCTTCGATGCCGGGCTCGGCGTCGGAGTTGTCTCCCCAAACAAATACACTCAAATCATCCATGACGCCCGTGTAGAAGTTGCCGCCTTCCTGTCCGCCGCCGACGGAAAACTCGGTTGTTGATGGATCATAAAAGAACTGTGGAGCGCTTACTGCGGTGCCGTTGACGAACATGGCGCCGCCAAAGGCCGATCCACCGCCCTCAAGATCGCTTGTGCCGCCAAGAGCCATGACATGGGTCCAAGCATTGCCGGCGACGGCCACACCCGTATCGAACCGATCGTTGTCAAACAAGAAGCCCCACGTTGCCTGGTCGGAGATGTAAATTCTGTGCTCCTGGGTATCGATCACCAGATCCTGTGTACTATCCCCGAGAGCAGCCGAAGATGGATTGGACCAAAGCTGGATGCCCCGGCCCAATATGCGTTCGTAATTGTCCGGGTAGTTGTCGCTTGGGAAGAAGTCGGGATTGTCCTAAAAATCCTGCGGAGAGTTCAGGCTAAAGCGTGTGGCGAGCCGGCCGCTGCCGTCAAAGCTCGCTACGATGCCCGAGCGACCCGCGTCGTTCGCATAGGTTACCGAACCAGCGGGATTCGCTACTCCAGGGGGATCGAGGTTCGCGTTTGCTGGATCGCGAAGGCAATAAAGCTTGGCAACAGAGTGCCACTAGCCGGGACTCCCGCATCGTCGTTCGTTTGCGCAATATCGCTGCCGATCGACCCTCCTTCGTTCTCACCAAATTGATAGAGCCGGTCGTTGACGCTGGCATGACTAACCTGAGCAAAAACCGCAACCACGCATGGCAACATGAGTCGGCGAACCGTCTTCATACGTAACATGTTCAACTCCTGTGGAAAGCTCGCGACGTCATTTGACGCACCGAGCTCGTGATTCTAGAGG
Organism: Pirellulales bacterium; assembly: GCA_028279215.1. Classification (GTDB taxonomy): domain Bacteria; phylum Planctomycetota; class Planctomycetia; order Pirellulales; family Lacipirellulaceae; genus Aeoliella. The sequence goes on along the minus strand of JANQOF010000063.1, from coordinate 122,767 downwards.
CCGTCATAGCGACGGTAGAAAGTAGAAATTGGGTCTTTATCGAAGTTTCTCGGTTTCATTTGGAAGTTGGCTGGATTCGCCTCATTGTCAGGCCGCCCGCCGCCAGCACGAGCAGCATCAGTGTGCCAGGCTCAGGTATCGACTGGCTGGACGCAATCGCGAGGCTCGCGGCACCCGAGCTTCCACAATTGGTCTTCCACAGTGTGTAGTCTGCTGTGTCGACAACTCTAGCGCTATCCCCTGTTTCGTCGCCGTTGCCATTTAGGTCAAAGGAGCCCCCCAGGTTGTCTCGCCAAACCGTGTAGTCTGCTGTGTTGACTTGACCGTCATTGTTGAAATCTCCTGGCAGCTGTGGTGGAACTACGTCATAGTTCACCACACCTTCGACCAACCCACCGCCAGGCGAAGCGTAGTAGAACCACAGGTCGCGGTCGTTTTGCGCGGTGTCAAATGCTTGGCCGATCGATGCATTAGAGCCATTGAATGAGATCGTCTCGGTTCCGTTGGCGAAGAACTCAATCAATTGCGAGTCGTCTGATTCGCCAGCTTCGAGCCAATCATTTTCGGCGGAACCGGGATTCAGGTCCTGGTCGGATAGGCTATTCCAGGATCCGAATGACAGCGAGCCAAACTCACTTCGGATCTCGTAGTACTCAATGTCGACATCCGCACCGGTGTTATTGGAGAACGTGATGTCGCCGGTGGGGCCGACGTCTATTCCCAAGAAGAACTCTTGATCGACCCCTATCACGTCGAGGCTGAGCAAGTCCGCATAGTTATTGTTGCCGTTGCCACTAACGGTATCCTGAAAAATGCGCACCTCGGCAGAACGAGCGCCAGCCGGCACAGTGCCAACCTTCTGGTAGAGTTTCCACTGGGGAATCGTTGGCGCATCGCCAGTCACGGTGGAAACGAAGCCGCTCCCCTCGCCGAATTGGTCGCCATCCAATACGACCACGTCGCCAAGCGGCGAATCCGAGCCGTCGAAGTAGGTAAGTTCCAGACGTGAGTGATCGTCGCTCGCCGTCCAACCGGATAGATACCCTTCAAATTTTGCTTTTAGCTGCCCGGTGTCGATGTTGGTCGTGGAGTAGGTCGCCGTCAGATCGACGTCTTGTGTAACCTCAACTCCACTATCGCCCAACGCGCCTAGGCCCACCGTGTGAAAGTACCACTGGCCGGCTCCCGCTGGGGCGGGACCGCCATAGAAGACCTGACTCGTGTGATCGTAGACATCAAAACCTAGTGTCGTGTCGGTTCCGAAGACCGTTGTCCAGCCAAAGCCGCTATTGTTTCCATTGAAGCCGTTGTTTTGCTCAAAGCTGCCATTCGTCAGTAGTTCAATAGCATCGACAGAGCCACTGAAGGCCAAGCCACCGGCCACGATCCCTGTAGCGGCAATTTGCCCACCGGCACGTACCACGCGGCGACACCACGCAGCAATCTTCGAAGGTATCAGAGTTGACAGTCGCATTGAGTAGTCCTCTATTGGATGGTTGCTACTTGGTTATCCATTTTTTCGTGATGTTTCGTCCGCTTCACTTGCTTCGCACACCGGCAGCTAAACCGACTGCCGTCACGAGCAAGAGCAGGGAAGTCGTCGGCTCGGGAACTGCCTGCAGATTATCGACCATCGCCTGGAAGGAACTCGCGCCGTTGGCGAAGTCGTATTCAGTCTGAAAGATCCTGAAATCGGTGAAGTTGGTTACTAAGTCTCCATTCAGGTCGCCCTCTCGATACGATTCAGCGGGCGAAAGACTGGGGTACTTGCCACCCAAACCGTCGGCGAAGTCGAGCCAGTCGCCATTGTCGATCGAACCATCGAAGTTGATGTCCAGGAAGTCTGCCTGAGGTGAGTTCCCGCTAAACTCGACGAGTCCAGACTGTACCACGCCTGCATCATCGATGTAGCTAAAGGTTATGTCGGTACCGTCTCGTCTGTTTTGTCGCCATCCTTGTAGTACTCCAGCCAAGGGCCTGGACCCCCTTCGTTGGTGCTGAGAGTGATGGAATCGCCGTTCGCGAGGGTGGCGACATCCAGAGATCCCTCGCTAAGCTCGAACTTGCTTAAGGTGTCAGAGAAGCGTACCCAAGCGTCGTCGTCGACGCTCGCATCGCCGTTGGTGGATCCATCGCGCGTGCCAGCAATCGAATCCCAGTTCGAAGAAACGAGTGCACCATCTGCCGACTCGATGGCGTAGCCGCGGAAATTGAGCGGCGAGCCGGTATTGTTGGCAATTGAGATCTCTCCAGTATCCCGATCGATAACGATCTTTGGTGCTGGGTCGTTGGTTCCGACGAACAGACTCACCAGGTCGACGTAATTGTCGTTACCATTGCTGCTGCGGGCAGTAGCCTGCAAGATCTGGATCGTGGCTGTGGTGGCATCGGCAGGTATCACGCCCTCCTCGGAAAATTCGTTGCACGTATTGGTGATTCCATCCGCTCCGCCCGTGGTGCCGTCCAAAACGACCGTAGTGGTTGCGGCGTCATCAAAGATCAGGTTCAAGGTCGCTGTGTCACCACCCGCTCCGAAACCGGCAATCTGTGCGGAGAAATCGAAAGGCTGCCCAATAACTCCACTAACGTTGACCTGCTGCTCGACGATAACCGCGGTCGTCGTTAGCGAACCCAAACCAACCGTGTGAAAATACCAGTCTCCAGAGCCAGCAGGCGCTAGCCCCGAGTAGTACACCTGCGTAGTGTGACTGTAGACATCGAAACCAAGCGACGTGTCGTCTCCTTGGACAGTCGTCCAGTCGAAACCACTATTGTCGCCGTTGAATCCGTTGTTCTGTTCGAAGCTGCCGTTGATGATGAGATTCGCGGCATCGGACTGCCCGGCAAATGCCAGACCTCCGGCAACAACGCCAACGACGGGCACAGTCGTTGCGACGTGGAACGCCGTACGGCACACGCATCTGCCGATCGATGCGGCTAGATCGTAGATTCTCATTGGCTCTGTTCTCCGGTTGAAGTAAGACAGCTAGATCAAACGCATCACCCAACACTCATGTGGGTGCGTAGTTTAGCGAGAAGCCAGAGTGGAGCCAAAAACAACGCGCATCGGACTTGATGAATGGCGCAACCCGGCGATTATTCATGGAAACTTCACATGAGCCTTGGTAGTATTCTGCGATTGGATTGCGACGACTCATCGTCTGCCATTCGCTCACGTGGGCCGATTGGCCGGGAAGACATGCGGCCCACACGAAGCCGACTCACTGAATCTTCATATGGTCTCGCGGCCGGAGCGCACCAGACAACGCATGGCCGTCGTCATCGATCAAAACTGAAGTCGATGCGACATCTAGAGCGAGCTTCGGCTAGATGTAGCGATGCTGGCGCAAACGAGTCAAATCTAGCAAGGCGGCCGAAGCGGGCGAATCTGCATGATTCGTTGATGCAGGCCAACGTAGCCCGATGCAGACGCAGTAAGCGGGCACGTTACAGATAGGTGAAGGGCGCTCTAGAGTTGGCCGTCGACTACAGTAGTGGAACTGGGCTCTTGGCTTGCGCGCGTGCCATAGTCTCGCCAAACATCGGCGTCGACGGACTCTTCAAAGAACCTGACAGAGCCATCGCACAAAAGTCCATTGACCCCGCCAGGGTGAGTACTTCCGAAGCTGATTTGTAGACGTTCGCATTCAGCGTTGCTTAGCCCATCGCAAGGGACTTTCCCGCTGTCGCGGTACTGGTCTTGAAGGTTGATTGGCACACCGGTCGATCCGAGTGCCTCTGAATAATCCCAACCCATGTCGCCAGCGTCTCCGCCGATGTACCAGTGGTCTTTTCGTTTCCCGGATCCGCGTGGTTCCGGAACGCTCGTTGCCTGATTCTCTTGGGCGGCCGCATCGTGCACCGCCTCGGCAACGATCAGGGTATTTGAAAGCCCGTCAGTGATCTTGGAAAATTTGGGGCCGAACTCCTTGCAGGGCCAACTGTTGCAGGGTTGTGCGAATAGCACGCCGTCGGCCGTTCCGGCCTGCTGCGTCAACTGAGTCTGACGCGTGATTAGTCCGGATGCGGAGCCTATGTATGAGCAGGGTACCCTACGCATGACTAGGTAGCCCGCGTCCTCGCTGTTGTCCAGCTGATGTTTCGGTAGTCCCATAGATGGGCAGCGAAACACGTCGAAGACCGTCTCTATCATTCGGATGTTGCTATGCAACTGATCGGCCGGGGGCTGATCGTACGGTCCCGCATGGGTCCAGAAGTAGTTTGCGCCATTTCCATTTTGTCCGATTGAGCCCACCGCTTGCACCTGGGCCTGCTCGATGAATGGCAGCAGTGGGTATTGCCAGTACTCGCCTTCGAGATGGGCAACCCCGTATGGAACGTGTTTGGCTGTGTCGTAATGTATTTGCACGGCCAGCCCAATCTGCTTCAAGTTGTTCTTGCAGTGCGTGCGCCTAGCCGCCTCTCTGGCGGATTGCACCGCCGGTAACAGCAGAGCTACGAGGATTCCAATAATTGCTATGACGACCAGCAGTTCAACGAGCGTGAAAGCTCTCTTATTGGAACGGCGCATATCAAGCATCCTCGGGTCTCCTCGTACGTGTATCGCAGTGGCCTGCCGGTGTTTCGCCGAACGCCTTCGAAGCGGTAGGATACCAACTTGCAGCGTGAAGAAACGTTAAAAGCGCAGGTGGTTTGCGATTGTGCGAACTATCGAACAAAATTGTCGCTAAGCTTGGATCTAGGCTACGCCGAACCAGCGCCACCCGTTTCTTCCCAGCCATGCAGAAGCCGTTCCTAGAAGCACGCGCAATCACGCGCGCTAAGGCACCACACGTTGCGCTGCTTATCGAAAGCTCGAGCAGTTGGGGGAGCGGAATGCTGGCGGGTATTGCCGAATACATCCGGCGTGACGCCTGGCAACCTTGGGTGTGCCATTGGCGGCCTTGGGGCAAGCAAGATCGTTTGATGCTGCCCGACGAAGTTCATTTCGACGGCGTCATAGCACGAGTCACCCACGAGGCACTCGCGGAGCAACTGCATTCATCGGGAATCCCCAGCGTGAATCTGTCATGGTACCGCTTTCCTGACTTCCCGATACCTCGATGTACCAGCGACGAGGCGGCTACTGGTAAGATGGTTGCGGACTACCTCGTTTCGCTTCGCTATGAGAACTTCGCTTACTGTCCAGCGAGCGAACGAACGGATAGGCATGATCGTTTGGGCAGTGCATTTCGACATGAGCTAAGTCGAGCCGGATACGCCTGCCATATGTACAAACCTGCAGCGGGTGTTGTTACGGACATCCAATGGATCGACCAGATCGATAGAATCGCCGACTGGCTGCAGCCACTACCAAAACCGATCGCCGTCCTCGCCTTCGACAATGCACAAGCAAGAATAGTAACTCAGGCATGTGCAATGATGCGCTTAGACGTGCCCCGAGATGTTGCTGTGATGGGCGGTGAGCACGACAAGATTAGTTCGGCGCTATCCCAGCCACCGTTGACGAGCATCGATCTGTCGGAAGAGAAAATTGGGTTTGAGGCAGCCAGGCTTCTGGAGGCGCTGATGGGCGGAGCGGCACCGCCGTCTCGTCCTACGCTCATCCCACCATCAAGGATTGTCCCAAGGCAGTCTACGGATTGGCTCGCCAGCGACGACGAGATCGTGTCGGACGCGCTCAAGTACATGGAAGCAAAACTGGACGGTGGCGTCGAAATACGAACCGTCGCGGAAGAAATCGGCGTTAGTCGCAGAACTCTTGAACAACGCTTCAAGAGGTCGCTTGGACGAAGTCCGGCGGAAGCACTGCGCCGGCTTCAGGCTCAACTCGCCGCACAACTGCTGTGCGATACCAGGCTGCAAGTTGCACAGATTGCACATAGGTGTGGTTTCGATCGTGCCGAATCCCTAACTCGTTGCTTTTAACGTGAGTATTCGACTACACCGTCCCAGTTTCGTAGAGACCATCGGCTGTGACCCGACTCCGAGCGTCAGGAGGAAACAGAAAGCGCTTGCTTCGGCAACTAACTCTCAAAGCGCGCCCGGCAGGATTCGAACCTGCGACCTGCGGATTAGAAGTCCGCTGCTCTATCCAACTAAGCTACGGGCGCTTGCGAAATAGTCGTGTAGTATACGTTCTTGTTTGAGCACGCAGAATGGTCGATGGGAATGACTGATTCTACTAAATGGGGAAAGCCCTCCAAACCATAGCCTTGACTCTCCGCTCTCTGCCAGCACAAAGAAATGACGGACCGAAGAAGTCCGAGGTAGGGTCCGCTATTTCGGTCTCCGGGAGGCCCCGGAAAGCGCCTTGTCGAGGTGGCTATACCGGCAGAACGAGCTAAGAGTTGGACATTGAGGACACCGGCTGGTGGTAGAACGGCTCACGAGTTGTCCAGCAGGTTCGTGGTAAAGAAGCCGCGCGAACGCGGTGCCGGCGGCATGCGCCCGCGCCAACGAGGGCCTATTGGAGGATCTTGGCAGGTTTGGGCGAGAATCGTCGCGTAGCAGCCCTTGCTACGGATGGCTTAGAGGCTCTGCGGGCGTCGTTCGCAGAGCCTACTCGCCGTGGACACGGCGTGTTGCGGCCAGCGGCGTTGCTCGAAAATACTTGGAAGTTACGAGCACCCACCCGCCCTGCATGATGAGTAGCACGGCGGCTGCTGGTTCGGGAATCGGAGCTGACAACAAGTTCGGGTTCGACGTTGTGGCACCGAAGTTGTCTTTCCAAACCTGATAGTCGCCGATGTCGACTGTCCCACTGAAGTCACCGTCGGCGACGAGGCCGTCGCCCGTCTGGCCCAAGGCGTCCCGCCAAACGGTGTAGTCGGCCAAGTCGACAACACCGTTCTTGTTGTAATCGCCCAGCACCCCGTCTACCGTAAGAGCGACGGCGTTTGTTGAGTATTCGACGCTCAGAGTCAGCCCACCAGCCAATGCTGGCAAGTCGATGCTGTTGAATTCACCGATTCGCTGGCCGGCCTCGACTACGGAGAACACCGTACCCGCAGAAGGTTGGTAGCCGCCGTCGAGGCGTACTTCGAGCACGCCACCGAGTATCGCGTTGCCCGTGACGTCGAGTTGGTCGAAGTCGACGCCGGGGTTCCCGCCACCGCCCATCAGATCGACCTGCAACCTGCCGGCGTCGTCTTGGACATAGTCGCCTGCGACTGCAAGGATCGCCGGGCGAGGGGGCGCGGCCGCAGCGATCGTCAGGCTGACGTCGTCCAGCGATGCAAACTCATTGCTGGTAACTGCATTGCCGCTCGCCGCATCGATTTCGATCCACAGCTCTCGTCCAGCGGCGTTCGGGTCGCTAATGGGGTTAAGCGTCATCGCCTGCGATGCCCAAGCGCTCGACGGGGACACGACAATGGTCTGCAGTACCTGTTGCTGTTCGTTGTCGTCAAGATAGAACACTTGAGCAACCAGGTCGTCTACCCCTTCGTCCCAGCCGGAGAATGCGCGATGCCAGAAGCTTAGTGCCAACTCGTCGCCTGAAGAGATTACATGGCCGGTATTCTGCAGCAGGTTGTGGGGGTCATTGAGACGCGATGCGATGAGGCCGCGATATCCGCCGGATCGCGCGTTGTTAGCGACGGCCGCGTCGAGCGCCGCTTCGTCGCCATCGCTGCTCCAGGCGTCCAGTTCCACAAACTTGTAATTGGCGCTGCCATCAATTTGCGTTCCCATTTCGAACCCGCCATTGGCAATGAGCTCAACCTGTGTCACGCCACCGTTCGACGGGAAGATGTCGACCACACCGGTGTTGATCAAGTCTGCCTTGAGCTGAAACGGAGTACCAGTTGTGTCGTACGAAGTTGCGATCTCGCCGTTGCCGGCTAGCGTACCGCCTTCTTCAACTCGAATCGATCGCAGAGTGTGCAGCGTGCCCCCATCGTTCTCGAGCGTCGCACCGCTGCCGATGACGGCGCCATTTCGGGCCATGAGTGAGGCGCCTGGGGCGACACGGATCTTCATGGCAGCCGACGACCCGTGTACTTCCAGCGCCAGCAGCGATGAATCTTCGTCGACCACGGCTTCCAGCGCCGCGCCAGTGGTGTTGTTGACCGTGGCTATCCAGTTGTCGGCGGGTGCCGTGTCGAAATTATTGGCCGCAGTGCCGCGCGTATTGAATTCGCTACCACCTGTCCAGTTGGCCGCCGCCTGCCAGTTTTGAGACCCACCCTGTGGTTGCCAGCTCTTGTACTGAACAATGTGCGTCGTTTGCACCGCACCGGCGCCAATGTCGGACAACACTCCCTCGTCGAGGGCGATTTGATGCATCAGGGTCGCAATCGCTGGATTTGCACCAGCAACGTTGGACGATTCGCTGGGGTCGTTTGCCAGGTCGTAGAGTTCGGTTCCATTCACCATCTTCCAGTCGCCCATGCGAATCGACCACGCGGTTCCATTGCCCTCGAAGATGAAAATGTCGCGTTTCTCTCGAGCTTGTCCGGTGAAGAGGCCAGCGATTGAAGTACCGTCGAGCCCAACGTCGCGGTCGGCGCTGGCCAGTTCGCTGAGCGTGGCGTACAGATCGTCGAGCCCCGAAATCGTGTCGTGATCCACCTGTCCTGGGGTGATGGTGCCATTCCAATGGGCGATGAACGGCGACTTAATGCCCCCTTCGTAAACGCTGCCTTTCTGGCCACGGAGGTTGCCGCCGCCGTTGAACAGCGAGTTCTGCGCTGTTCCACCGTTGTCTGACGCGAATAGTATCAGCGTGTTGTCGTACACGCTGTCGCTTTCGTCTCCGTTTCCGTCCGGGTCTTTGAGCCGGTCGATCATGTCGCCCACGCTGTTGTCCATGCGTTTCATCATTGCCGCGTAGTCGGCTTGGGCGCTGGAGTAGCCAGCAGCAAGATACCCTTGCCGAATGGAGTCGTTTGGCGGGTTGAAGTTGCCATGAGGTATGGTGTACGGCAGATAGAGTAAGAACGGATTCTGAGCCGATTCGTCGGCATGGTCGGCAATGAACTGCAGCGATTTGTTCGCAATCAGATCGTGCGAGTAGTCGGCAGTGCTCGTCGGAGCAATCTGCATTCCTCCCGTATCGCCTGAGTTGTCCGTATCGTGTTCCCACAGAAAATTGACGTAGTAGTTATGGGCATGAAGCTGGTTGAGGTAGCCGTAAAACTCGTCAAAGCCCTTCGACGCGGGTGTCGCGTCCGGATGGGTGATTGCCGCAGTGTTAATGTTGTCGACGCCACCACCAGTCAGTGTCTGATCGAATCCCCCGACACCCCATTTGCCAAACGCGCCGGTAGTGTAGCCGGCCGCCTTGAGTGTTTGTGCGAAGGTCTTGTCGACGTCGCGCAACGGATTACCACCCTGATTGCCGCCGTTGCGGTCGATCGAAGAATGACCGTTATGAAATCCCGTCAGTAACGACCCACGAGTCGAACCGCAGATAGGAGTGGCGTAGAACTCCGTGAGCATCAGACCCTGCTGCGCGAGTGCGTCAATGTTCGGCGTCTCGATTGCTGCCATGCCACTAGCAGCGCGGTCATTCTGACCGGTGACTCCCAACTCGTGGTACGCCATGTCGTCGACCATGATGAGCACGACGTTCGGTTGGTCCGCCAGAGCGGGCATGGTCGCGGCCACTAGGAACGAAGCGTTCAGGGCTTGCCGGCAAATCGTCAAAAGTGTTCTCACTGCGTCATTCTCTGGAGTAGTACAGGCCTAAGCCCGCAGATGGAGGCTGCAGTCGCCAGTAACATTGCGACTGCGCCGCTCGGTGGTTCGGGGACGGCCGTGGTTAGCTGGGCTAGGGCTGCCGTGCCGTAGAGCAACTCCCAAGATCGCTTGAACTCGCGGAAGTCCTCCGGACCAACGCGACCGCTGTTATCGATGTCGCCCAGTGCGTACGCATCACTCAGCGACAGGTGCGACGTGTCCGCTAGCAGACTCGACTGCAATACGAACCAGTCGGCTAGAGTGATTTGGTTGTCACCGGTCAGGTCCCCAGGCATCCAATCACTAAGTACCGAAACCGAGACTTTGTCGAATAGCACCTGTCCATTCCCACCGACGTTGGAGAACACGAGGGATAAGCCGTCGCCCAGATCGGACGTCATCAGCGACCGCGCGGGGGTATTAGTGGTTAACGACAGCGATAGCGACTCGTGCGACCATTCGCCCGGTTGTAGCTGCACGGTGTCGTAGTTACCGGTCAGATAGGCCACCCCTGATTCGGAAACGAGTTCGACGCGAAGCGTCGTATTGCCATTGACGCCATCGGCGCGTCTTCCGATATGCAGGTCGACAACCCACTGCTGCTCCAGGTCGTCAAGAAATAGTTCCCAGTCGTTGCCCAGACCGTCACGTAGAGCCTGTGAGATCGAGCCGCCGACGTTCAATCCGCCGACTTGGTCGCCGTCTGGCGTAGGGTCGAGGAACATTTCCGCACCGTTGTTTGCCTCGGTGTTGGGGACATTCTGTACAAAGCCCCCCGACCAGCCCTCGGCGCCGCCGTTCAAGAAGTTGCCTTCCAGCGCTGGAGACTCAAACGAAGCGTTATCCAGTGCGGCGATGGTGCGAAGATGGCGTCGGATGCCCCGCTCGGTGGCTGCGCCGTTGCCGCCGGAGTTCGTATCGAGCTGGATACGGGCGTCTTCGTGTTCGGCAGCCATGATCGCCGCGATCTGCGAGACGACCGACGGGTTCGCGGCCGCGATGTTGTTCGACTCGTCGGGGTCTAAGGACAAGTCGTAGAGCTCGATCGAGTTGTTTGTGCCATTCTTCACGCCCTTCCAGTCGCCCAAGCGAACGGCCTGGCGGAGGTTGCCGGTCAGCACGCCGCTGCCGAAGTTATAAGGTTCGTCCTCGAAGTACAGGAACGTATGCTCGGCCTGCACCCCCTGGCCGGTCAGCGTTGGCGCCAACGAGAGGCCATCGGTGTCGGATGGAACCAGACTTGCCACGCCCGCCAGGTCGGCGAAGGTGGGCAACAAATCGGCGAAGTAAGTCTTTACATCAGACGAGCTACCCGCGGGCACAACTCCTGCCCACGAGGCGATCATCGGCACGCGCAGGCCGCCTTCGTAAACGGTCCCCTTTTGCCCGCGCAGCCCCGTGTTGCGATCATAGTTCAGTCCGCCTTCGTCGCCTCCGTTGTCCGAAACAAACATGATGAGCGTGTTGTCCGCGACACTGTCACTCGTGTTGCCATCGCCATTAGGGTCGTTGACAATACCGACGAGGCGTCCGACCTCTCGATCGATCATAGACATGAAAGTCGCCTGAATCTTTGTACCCTCGTTCCACCCGGGCACATTGGCATACTGCTGATAGAGGGGCTCGTCGGCGGGGATCTCATTGTCTTTGTGCGGCGGCGTCCAAGCGCCGTAGGCGAAGAATGGCTGCCCCGACTGCGCGCGTTGCTGCACATAGGATTGCATCTCTTGCGTGTAGAGATTGAACGTGTGGGTGCGTGCCGGGTCGACAAGCCCTCCGTTGGGCGCACCGTTGTTCTCCGGTAGAGATACGACGCGGCCGTTGTCGCGCAGGTTGTTAGTGTAGTGGTTGTGCGCGTGCACCTGATGGTTGTATCCGAAGAAGCGATCCCAGCCTTGGAGTTCGGGCGCACCGGTGGTGCCAGAGTTGCCCAATCCCCATTTGCCGAAGCCCGCGGTGTGGTACCCAGCGTCTTGTAGCATCTCTGCGACCGTGAAGTCGGAGCGGAATAGATTCGTCCCACCGCTGTTGCTACGAACCGGCGCGTGCCCCATATGGTAGCCTGTCATCAGGGAGCTGCGAGCCGGTGCGCAGACCGGGGCACTGGAGTACGCATTGGTGAATGTCATGCCTCCGGCCGCAAGTGCATCAAGATTTGGCGTACTTACCGGCGAGCCTGGTGTGAACGCACTGAAGTCGCCAAGGCCAGCGTCGTCGACAATCACGTAGATGATGTTCGGGGATTCCGCGATCGCGTCGCTGGCGTTCGGAAGGCCGAGTGTCGTTAGGATCGCGGCGAAGGCGCACACTACATTGAGTTTCTTGCCCATCGTTGTCTGTCGCACCAGTTCTTGTTTTCTGTGCGTACGCTTTCGTGCGCATCCGCTGTTTCCAACTTGAGGACCGAATGTTCCTCGTTCTGGTGCCCAGCTAGAACGGCCACTCGAAGACCTCTTGCCCCGCCATCGTTGATAGCGCTCGCCAGATGCCGATATCGACATCGTCGGCAACGAAATGCGATGAGCCGTCGCACAGCGAGACCACTACGCCGCCTTGGTGCCGACTACGAGAGCCGATGTAACCGAGCTCTCCGTTACCTTGGCGGACGCATGGCGCTTCGGGGGAGTCTTCCCAACACGAGGTGTTGTCTCTGTCTTTGGCGTCTACGCCCTGTGAGTTGGGAGGAAGTAAGGTCTGAACTTGATAAGCACCCCAATTCCTTACCCAAATCCTTGCGCGGCGATCGGTTTCGTTGTTCCCCTGGCCAGACGACGTGGTTTGAATCATCTCCATCATTGCAAACGTCTTACTGAGTCCATCGACAACCTGTCGGAATGAATACGACCGGTCCGGAAAGAACACGCCACGAGAAGCTTTCCATTGCTGCACTAACGCGGCGCTCGCCGGTGGACTTCGGTGCTGTTTGAGGTTGTTGTAGTAGCCAAGCCCCGGGCTTCTTGCAGAGCCGGGACCAAAGACCTTTTGGCCGTAACTCAAGCCGTAGTTGGTCTTGTAGTCTCCCGCAAATTGATCGCCGGCGCTAATCATCTGCTTCGGTTCGTCGCTCGGGCAATGGAATACGGGATAGATTTGCCGGAACAGGCGAACGTTGTCCTCGGCCACCGGTGGCTGACTAAAGTCGTAGTTATCGCGCAGTGCTTGGGCCTCAATGTAAGGCAAGAGTTGCAACATCAGAAGGTTGCCGTTTTGGCCGTCGAACGGATGCGGATCCTTAGGTAACTCACCGTGCGAGTCGTGGTGCAACTGCAAGGTGAGGCCCCACTGCTTGAAGTTGTTGATGCAACTGGAACGCCGTGCCGCTTCCCGCGCCGCTTGCACCGCGGGCAAGAGCAGCGCGACCAGGATTCCGATGATCGCGATCACCACAAGCAGTTCGACCAACGTGAAGCCGACCGTCAAACGTCTCCGACGGATAGCGGCCTCTGGGATCGACCTCGTCGTCCTGCGATCAATCGAATTGTTCATGTTGGCTCTCCTGGAAGGGCGATTACTATCAAAGCGGGCCGCAACCCACTCGCAACGCCCCTACCAACCGAGGAAGGGGCGTTGCTTCCCGATGCGTGGAAATCTGTTGCTTAACGCCTTTGAAGCCACGCAAGTCCTGCTGCTCCAAGGACCATCAGCAATGCTGACGCGGGCTCGGGGATTGGCGCAGTCAGCGTCAACACGGACTGAGTGCCATCGGTCGTTACGAGTATGTTGTCGCCTTCGATGGCTGGTGCACCGCCGACGGTTATCTTGCCGATAATATTGCTTCCCGATACGCCGTTGAAGTTCAGCCATGTAATGCTGCCGGTCCAGTTGGCGTTGAGATCCATGGTGGTCGACCCGGCGAACGTACCGGTTCCAAATCCACCGAAGGTCATCGTTGCCGCGTCGGACAGCGACGCTTCAAGGTTGTTCAAAAACTGCGCTCGGGCTGATGCATTGTCCTCAAGAATGAATGTTTCAGCCGGGCCACCGGAAATGCCGCGGATGCCTCGGTTATTGCTTCCGTCGTTGATGCGAACGTTGAACGAGGCGTTATCCTGAACCGTCAACGACAGCCCAGAGCCCAGGTCCACATGCCCACCGGCGCCGGCGGGCCCGCCGGCGGTGCCGGTGCCACCGACGATCATGTGCGCCTCTACGTCGGTCTGCGGATTCACGAAACCAGCGGGCGGGTCCATGCCGACTAGGCCGTTAAGGGCCGCGCTGCCGGTATCGTCAGTCACCGCCCAGTTCGCTTCAGCGAATGTGCTAAGGCCGTCGCCTCCCGCGTCCCACGTAATCGTGGCAGCGCTAGCGCCTGACGCCATGACACCGGCGAGCAGCGTTGCTGTGATAGGTAAGTTAAGCTGCCTTTGATTCATTAGTCGTACCTCCAAGGTGAAAAGAAATAGAGAACGAAGTTCAGGTATACCGACTACTTCGACGAGCTTGAGGACCTCTCCTTCGTCGACAATCGTACACAAGCTGCGACAATGCCTCCCAGCAGTACTGCAAGCGTCGAAGGCTCGGGCACTGCGAAGCTCGCACTCAAAGCGGCCGCACCCTGTCCGAAGTTGCTCTTCCAGACCGAATAGTCTCCCGCCGTCACTGAACCTGGGGTTGGGTCGTTCGGAAGAATAGTGTTTGAGCCTAAGTTGTCGCGCCAGACCGTGTAGTCGGCTAGATTCACGACCCCGTCGTTGTTGTAGTCGCCATCGGTCCCGACGGGTTCAATGACCGTGTCGGCGATCACATTGCCTTGCACCAGTGCATTGTTGACTTGGTAGAAGAAGCTCAGATCGTCCGTGACGGCAGCGCCCCCGTCGAAGAGGGCTCCGAGGAACGCATAAGTGCTCGACGCCGAGACCGTTGCGTTGCTGCCCCCCGGGCCAGCCAAGAAGGCTTCGGCTACCGCCGCCGCGCTCGATCCCCCCGCCTCTTCCCAACCGAAGCCATCGTCCAAGGTGTTACCGTCGATTCCTTGGTCTTGCAGGCTGAGCCAGTCCCCCGTGTTAAGCTGTGATCCGCTGCTGTTGATCTCGTAGTAGTCGATGTCGATCGGATTGTCGGCGCCGTCGATGCGGGTCAGGCCTGTCGTGGGGTCGACGACCAGACTTAGCAGGGCCGGGTCGGGCAAACCGGTGTTGAGTTGCAGCACCGATTGCGTGCCGTCACTAGTGACCATGATGTTGTCGCCCTCGACTGCCGGAGCACCATCGACCGTGATCTTTCCGATAATGTTGCTGCCGGAGACGCCGGCAAAGTTGGACCACGTGATGTTGCCGGTCCAGTCGGCAGCAAGGTCCAACGTGGCGGAGCCTGCAAACGTGCCGGTGCCTGATCCGCCGAACGTTAACGTCGCGGCATCTGAAATCGATGCGACCAGATTGTTGATGAACTGTGTCGTCACGTCGGCGTTGTCTTGAATGAAGAGCGACTCATCCAAGCCACCGGAAACGCCGCGGATTCCGCGGTTATTTCCTGAATCGTTGATGCGAAGCCGGAACATGGCGTCATCTTGCACTGTCAACGAAAATCCAGAGCCAAGGTCGAAGTGCCCCCCCGCGCCGGCGGGGCCACCAGCCGTTGCGGCACCGCCGACGATTGCGTTAGCTTCAATGTCGGCGGCGCCGTTCACGAAGTCCGCTGGCGGATCCATTCCCACAAGCCCCGCCAATGCGGCGCTGCCGGTGTCGTCTGTCACCACCCAATTGGCTTCTTGGTAGGTGCTCACACCGTCTCCGCCGCCGTCCCAAGTGATGATTTGCGCGTGCGCAGCAACTGGCGCGAACATGGCAAATGTCAGCAGCAATGCGAGTCGTCGCGTGTCACTGGAGCTCATGCGTATTTGTCCTTCACAGGCCTTGCGGCGGGAGAGTACTGTTCGGTCGAGAGACGCGGCCCACCCGACGGTCCGTCGGTGCCGCAGCACGAGACTCACGATCATCAATGCGACGAGACAGAGACTTCCTGGTTCTGGGGTTGCGATGCTTGAGAGCATCGCTTCGAAGCTCCCGGCACCTGGCTGGGCCTCAAAGAGTGTCTTGAACTCGTTGAAGTCTAATCGATTGACGATGCCATCGCCGGTCAAGTCGCCGCTGAGGTACTGGTTGATCTTGGCCATGGACGAGACGTCCGTCAGCAGGTTGTCGCGAACCGTCGGCCAGTCAAGCTCGTCGATGACACCGTCACCGGTGAAGTCTCCCTCGAGGATCGGCGTGCCTGTATAGATCACGATTACTTCAATATCGTTGCCTTGGTCGTCTTGAAGGACCATTCGGACGTCGTTGAATGGGCTCTGGATCCAAGACTCGTCGCCGAGGTCGAGGCTCAAGCCGTCAACAAAGTCGATGCCCGCGCCGAAAGTACCTTCCGATAGATCGCTGCTAGCGGTACCAGACGCGGTCAACTCGAACCAACCGGTCGCGCCGATCGGTGTGCCGTCTCCTTCTAGGCCGCCGGTGTCGGCGATCGAACTCCAATTGGCCGGCTCGAAACCGCCCGAAGCCGACTGCACGTCGTACTGAATAATCGTTCCCAGAGACGACCCCGTGTTGTTCTCCAGCAGCATGTTCCCCGTGTTGCGATCGACGGTGAGCGTTGCCAAAGATTGCGAAGTGCCGAGCGACAGGATCGTGCCACCGCTACCGTCTGGCACTAGGTCGACGTTAGTCCCGTAGGCTGCTGGGGTGCCGTTGACGGTGATTGAAGACAAGTGCTCATTGAAGACGTTCGACGGGCTCTCCCCAGCGAAAGTGAGAGTGCCGGTCCAAGCCGCAGCAAGGTTGATAGTCGATGCCTCACCAATTGGGTCCCCCGAGCCGTTCAGCAGCAAACTCGAGGCGCCCGACATCGTCACGTCGACATCAGCTAGAAACTGGGTCAACACACTGGCGCTGTCTTGAATTGTGAGCGTCTCCGCGAGGCCACCCGACGTGCCTTGTATGCTGCTGCCGTTGCCTAGGTTTGCACGGTAGGTGGCGTCTTCGCGCACGGTTAGAGAGAAACCATCGCCAAGCACGAGCGTGCCAGCGCCGTTGTCGCCGCCTGCCGTGGCCCCCATGCCACTGACGTTTTCGACGATCATGTCGAAGTCGACTGCGGTGTTGGGGTTCACCGTGTCTGCCGGCGGATCAGTGCCGGCTACGTCGCCGTTGGCGGTCCAGTTTTCTTCCTGAAAAACGCTGACGCCATCGCCGCCTGCGTCCCACGTGATCTGCGCAAAGCTTGGCGACGCCAACCCGAATGCTAGGCAAGTGAGCGCGCCCGCACGAACCACCTTTGGCACGAGGCTCCTTGCCAAAATTCGATGCCGACGGACGATCGCCAGCAGTCCGAACACTCCAACGAGCAGCCACACAGCCGTGGGCTCGGGAGTGGCGATCGCGGTAGCAGCCGCTAGCGCGGCCGATGGATTGGCTTGCCTCAACAAGAAAAAGTCTTGTCGATCGACATCGCCGTCCGCGTCGAAGTCGCCGTTCATGATGCTCGTGTAATCGCCTGCCTGGACGCCGCCGGTCACTGTGTTGCTAGTAAGCCAGTTCGCGACGAAGCTGTTCACGTCGTTGGTGTCGACGTCGCCGTCAAAATCGGTGTCGCCAATCACCCATGGATCGTTGGGTCCGTACCCGCTCTGACTTGGGAGAAAGACCTCGGTGAAGTACTCGTTGTCGGTCGTGTAATCGAACGAGGCGCTGACCGTCCCGTTATCTCCTAGGACAAACATGTCGACTTCGTCTATTAGCCCCGAGTAGAACTCGGCGCTGTCATCTCGCGCTCCTATAAAAAGGTCGCTTCCCGTGTTGGAGTAACCGCCTGAAAAGCCGACTACGGCGAGCCCATCAACGTAGAAAGTGGCTCCCGTCGTGCCGGTGGGCGAGACGAGCATAAGATGGGTCCAGGTGTCGGCCGACGCAGCGACGTCAGCGGTGCGGAAAGTGTTGTTGTAGCGCGCTCTCCATTGCCCAGCGGCATCGATGATTACGGCGTGTCGCTCGGCGTCCGAAATGAGCGTTTGGTCACTACCAGTCGCGGGGGAGCCTCCGCCGTTGTCCGCCGGGCGTGCCCAAAACTGGAGTCCGCGTCCCGATAACCCGTCGTAGTTGCCCAGGATTGGGCTCTGCGAGTCCGTGTTCGAGACCGTAAGCGAAGGCCTGCCGAAGGCAGCACCCGTCAAGAAGTCGTCGCTCCCGTCAAACGAAATCGCGTTCGTGCTGTCGACACCGCCAGGCAGGGATTCGATGGAGCCGCCGACCGTAGTATACGTGGGACTTGTCGCGCCTGCCGTTAGGTCTTGCGCATCGACGAATGTGGAGTCATCAAGGAAGATGCTATCGAACGTGTCCGAGACTGCGCCTGACGACGAGACATCGTCTTCTCCCATCCGGTACAGCCGATCGGGCTGAGTCGCCGATCGCGCCGGGCATGCGACCAACATCAATAGCAACGCGATAGTTACCCTAAGGCATCGCGTCGCACGGTGCATTTTGTGTTCCATCCCACAACGAGCGGGTACCAGCGGACTAGACGGATGGGTCGATATACGGTGGATTGTCAAGGTTGCCTTCCTTTCGCTGTGTGGGAACTCCGAGCAACGCAGTGGGGAGAAGAGTCGCAAGGCGTATCAGGCGGGCTCTTCTGCCTTAGATCAGTCAGTACCATTGCGTCGTAGCCATCCACGCCGGCCAAGATTTGATGAGCGTCTTGTAGCTGAACCGGGATGACCGCCACGACGAACACACTAGAGGAGGTAATCGGGACCTTCGCGTGTACGTATCGGACAACCGAATCCGATTGACGTCGCATGAGCTTCCCATAGTCACCCTAGCAACCGCCCCCCGACATCGAGTGTGTCGAAAAAAATCCGGAAATTCCTTTCAGCGGTTCGATGCGGTTCCCTGCACGCCGAATCGAACGATGAAATTCACATTCACTCCGAGGGGCGACTACGATGACCTCGCGATCGCCTGGGAATACGAATCACGAGCTTTTTGCACTTTTCTCTGTAACACTTCAACGGCGACATTGGTTGCTAGATTGGCGGTGCGTGAGGTGTCAGCGTCCTCACCGCTTTTCTTGATGTTGAAGTGGAGTAACTGGAATTAGCCCAGAACAGAACAACGATAGCGCCAAGGAGCTTGGCCGGCTCGCGCCGCTTTGGATGCAAGCACAGCCCGTCATTGGTGCGTTTATCAACGGGATGGTGCGGCAACGGCAGGATGTGGAGGACCTGGTTCAGATTGTAGCGGAGACTTGCGCCCGTAAGTTCTCGGACTTCGACGTCCACGGCGACCAGCGATCCTTTAGGAGCTGGGCGCTGACGATAGCCCGCTTTGAGGTACTTCGTTATTACAAGCGCCATGAACGAGAAGCAATCGGCTTTCGGCCTGAACTGCTAAGTTCCATCGCTTTGGAGTTCGAGCGGCGGCCGGAGTCGCCGGACGACCGACTGGCCGCTCTGAGAATCTGCATTGAACGTCTTACTGATCGGAATCGACAGCTAATCGAATTTAGATACTACCGAGGCCTGAATGCAGATCAGATCGCTGACCGTCTCGCACTTTCCGCCGGAGCAGTGCGTAGCGCGCTCTGCCGCAGCCGGAGGGCGCTCGCCGACTGCATAAGAAGTCAAATCAAGATCCTCGATCATGAAACCTGAAGCAGAAAACTCGAGAGCGATTGCCGACTTCTTCGATGGCCGTGTCGATGGAGACTCGTTCCGTCGGTTCGGTGAATGGCTAGAGGCCGACCCAGCCAATCTCGCGGCCTTTGTGGACCATTTGCAGGTCGAGGAGGACATTCGCCGGCTATCCTTGTATGACGATGTGAGCCGCTATGCCGACTCGGAGAACCAGGCCGCTCGGGGAAACGGCCGACCTCTGAAACTTCTGGAGACCACCGTGTTGCATAGGCTGGGCATCGTTGCCGTGGCCACTGCAGCAAGTCTTATGGTTGCGCTCCTGGTATTTAGAGACAACCGCGAACCCGCCGTTGAGCTGCTATTCAAAGGCGGCGCGGCGGCCGAGAGTCCGGCCATCGTCGCTACACTCGGCGACATCAGAGAGCCACGATGGCAGGCCAACAGTTATGCGAGCGGACAGCATTTTACGATCGGCTCAGCGCTTAATCTGGTATCGGGTGCCGCACAACTAACTTTCGAGACTGGTGCCGTTCTCGTTATGCAAGGGCCTTGTCAACTCGACCTGGGAGAGAATTCAATCTCACTGAGTCATGGCCGCGTATCGGCAGTTGTCCCGCCGTCGGCATCTGGGTTCTCGGTGCTAACGCCTAGCTCCGAGGTCATCGACATCGGCACCGAGTTCGGCGTCAGCGTGGACGAAACCGATGGCACCCAAGTACATGTGTTTTCGGGTGAGGTGATCACCCGCGCCCGCAACCGACTCGGGGAGACGGTCGGTGAGCCCATGCTGGTTACGACGCACAACGCGATCCACTTCCGACCAGGTACTGACGAGGCCCAGCGGTTCCAGGCGGACGAAGAGGCGTTTGTCCGCTGGTTGGCGGATCAGAGCGATCCATTACATGAGGTAATGCCGCCTGTCGAAGGTCGGCTTGCCCTTTGGCTAAGTAGCGATCATTGGAACCTGGACAACGAGGGTCGTGTCAACGTGTGGCGAGATACGCTATCTCCTTTCAATCGCATCCCGCACAATGCGCTTCAGGCGAAGCCGAGCGCGCGCCCACGAGTTGTCAGCGACGCGATCGGTGGGTGGCCAGCAGTGCGGTTCGATGGCGAAGACGACTGTCTAATCACAACTCCGATCAGCACTGGTGATAGTCAGACGATTGCTCTAGTCGCGTCGATCCGCGAGAACTCGGCGGAATCAGTGCAGATCATCAATTACAACGGCCCACCGCAATTGCGCACTTGGATGCGACAAGACCCAAATATCCTTCAGATCGTCACGCGGATCGATGGTCAGGGTAGAGCGGGCTTCCACCCCTTCGTATTCCTCGGGTTCTCCGGGGAAGAAGGTATTCGTGTCGGCGAGGCGGCTAACGGTGAATCGATCGAGGGAGGCCTTAGCACGACAAGAGTCGGCGAACCGTTCGTCGCGGTGTATCTCTACGACCGAGCCAACAACCATGCTGAGTTGTGGATCAACAACCGATCCGTAGGCAGCAGCACCGCACCTGCGGCGATCGCCGTTACCTCACGCAAAGTCATCGGGCGGCATGGTGGGTACCCTTTGCATTTCCGCGGAGACATCGCTGAAGTTATGATCTACGACGAAGGTCTTGATGGCGCGCGTATCGATAGCCTTGCCCGGCAACTTGCCGAGAAGTACAGGATCAGCCGTTAGCGATCGCTTTTGCCACTTGATAGCTCCCGCCTTCAAACCCTTGGCGCGCGTGCGATGCTATGGGTGCCCCAAGGACCCCATCCGTCAGGCGATTAGCGTTTCAGGCCCATGCCGATGATATCTATGAGATGTATTTGCGAAACTCTCACACGTGGTGTGTTGCTGGTTTGGCTTGCCTTCGTGGCCACCGCAACCTGCGAGACGTACTGCCAGGCAAACGAGTTCCAGCGGTCAGCAAGCTTTAACCAGTCGTGGATGCAGTTTGACGGGCAGAACTTAACCGTCAGCACTGGAACTGTAACCCGACAGTGGCACTTGAGTCGTCGCGGACTGCAAACAGTTAGCCTGCGTCTTGGCGCTCAGGAGTACGCACCGACACGAACCCACGGAGCGACGGCTTGCGATTGGGACTTCGGACCCTTAGGCGAATGCAAGCTGGTATCGCTTTCTGCCGATCTCGACGACGACGAACGGTTTACGAGCGACCATCTCCGAGTCGTCGCAGAGTTCGAGTATCCGGAAGGAGGTTTGCGGTTACGCTACGCCATCTGGGCCTATCCAGGTGCACCCGGGCTGCGGACTCAATGTCGGTTGAAAGCTCTAGCCGCGTACGACGGCGCCGGGGCAACGTTCGATCCTCAGGTGGTCGAGACGATAAGCGTTCAGCACCCGAAGCTGCGCCGCCGTGCGTTCGGTCTGATGCAAGGCATCAAAGCCAACATGGATGCGCGAATCTTACGTGAGGCCGAGGTGCCAGACGGCAGCGCCGCAGTTGACTGGGCAAACGGCGTCGCTCTCCGTGCCGACGACCATGGCGTCATCCTCATCAAGGAGTCCAACAAGCATACTCACTTACACAAGAACGCCGATGTAGCTACAGGCGAGTTCCTGTTCGACCATGAATCGGCAAGTGTAACGGGAGCCGGCCTATTGCCTCAAGATGTGACCGCTGATCGCTTCAGGAACTGCTGGGCCACATGGACCGTGCTGTTTAGCGGCGACGAGTCCAATGCCGAACTGGCCCTGAAGCGGTTCGACCGAGTGCGGTTTCCGGTCCACCCAACCCACGATGTTTACATCATGGCGAATACTTGGGGGACCGAAGACGGCAGGGCGCCGTGTCTGCATGCGGCTCGAGAAGAAAATGTGCTTGAGGAACTCGAATCGGTGGCCGACCTCGGCATCGACGTACTTCAGATCGACGACGGTTGGCAAACTCCGCAGTGGACCACGGCCGCTTCAGCGCGGGAAGTACAACACGGTGCTGGGGCCGCAAAGCAGTTTGGCGACTACCCGGTTTATCCACACGGTTGGGCGAACGTCCGTCGGCGAGCCGACGAGCTTGGGGTCAAGCTTGGATTGTGGGCTGCGTGGACTGCCCCGTCCGCTGCGCTCATCGAGAACTACGACCGAGGCGACTTCAAGTACTTTAAGCTGGACTTCGCCAATCTAACGACCAAGGACAAGTTCGACAGCCTTACCAACAAGGCTCGCACGCTGGTTCGCTATTCCAACCACACCGCTCGAGTCAACTGGGACGTGACCGAGTTCGCAACTAGGATGGGCTATTTCAGTGGTCGCGAGTATGGCAATGTGTATCTCGCGAATCGAAAAACGCAAACGGTGCGAGACCCAGTCCGCTACGTGCCCTACAAAGTTCTGAACGATGCCTGGAACCTCTCGAAGTACGTTAACCTCAACAAGTTTCAGGTTACAGTCCAGAATGTGGACCGACTCTACCCTCCGGAATCGACGGACGCCGGCGAACACCCACACCATTACGCGGTGGGTATCGCATTGATGTCGAGCCCAATCTTCTTCCAGGAAACCCGCCATTACAGTCCCACAGCTCGCAGCCAGGTGCGCGAGCTACTCTCTATCTACAAGCAGCACCGGCAGGCGATCTACCGGGGCTACGTCTTCCCAATTGGAGACGAACCGGACAACCAAAGTTGGACCGGCTTTCAGAATCACGATCCGAGCAGCGGAAGTGGCTATTTGACGATCTTTCGCGAGAGGCTAAACCGAGAAGAATCGAGCGACTTCAATCTTGAGTTCGTCCGCAACACCAATCTCCGTATCACAAACCTAGTAACTGCCGAGCCGTCCACTCATTGGATTGGTCCGCGGGGTGAACTTGAGCTAAAAGTCGCCGAGGCGCCTGGATTCTTGTTTCTGAGATACGATGCGTTGCCGCGCTCCACAGTCTCCAACCACGCAGACCCGAATCGCAGGTGATCACCTGTTTCTGCGCTTTCGGTGCCCTACTCTACGACGATCCCTTCCAGCCCTTCTTCGGCGTCGGGGATTTGCGGATCCATTTGCTTCAACGTGTCGAGCAGTAGCTGACTGACGACCAGGTTGCGGTACCACTTGCGGTCGGAGGGAATGATGTACCACGGCGCATGCTTGGTGTTGCACGATTCGACCGCCACGCGGTACGCATCTTGATAATCGTCCCACAGCTTTCGCTCTTCCAAATCGGCCTTCGAGAACTTCCACCGCTTGTCAGGATTGTCGAGTCGCGCTTGCAACCGCTCGCGCTGCTCCTCTTTACTTATGTGTAGGAAGCACTTCACCAGCGTCATGCGCCCTTCAACCAGCAACTCTTCAAACTCGTTGATGCGTCGGTACCGCGTTTTCCACTCGCTCTTGGGCACCAGGTTGTGTACCCGCACCACCAACACGTCTTCGTAGTGAGACCGATTAAAGATGCCAATGTTCCCCCGCCTTGGAACCGCCTTGTGGATCCGCCAGAGGAAATCGTGATCCCGCTCCTCGGTACTCGGCTGCTTGAACGCCACAATCTGGCAGCTCTGCGGGTTGATGCCCGTCAGCACTACGCGAATCGTCCCATCCTTCCCGGCGGTGTCCATCCCCTGCAGCACAATGAGCACGCTTCGCCGGTTCTCGGCATACAACCGATACGCCAATTCGCGACTCTGCTCGGTGTTCCTCTCTATCTGCTCGTAAGCCGAATCCTTATCCCAATCGCCATCGATTCTACGCGGATCGATGTCCGCCAGGTCGACCTTCGCGCCAGGTTTGATAGTGATGGGACGGCACATATTCGTTTGTAACCCTTTAATTCGGGGAGGGCTGGAGGAAAATGACCAAGCTCGAATTATCAACGACCAATCATACGATCCATTGGTCATTGGACCATGGACATTGGTCATTCCATTAGTCCATTTTGTCCCGCCTGCCGAAAAACGATTCTAGGGGACTCTATTCATCCCCGATCGTTTCCGTTGGCTTTCGTTGTCCTCTGTTTTTCTCGACGTGTTTTCATGTTGCGGGCGTCTATTGGAGTGGTCAATTGTCCATTTGTAAGGGGGCGACGGGACAATTGAAGTGGGAACGACTAATGACGAAGAACCAATGACCAATCAACCTCCAATACTCAACAAAAAGGCGGACGTCCGCCGGCCTCTCCGCGCGCAGACTCTGCACAAGGCGAGAACTTCCCGGGCCGGACGGAGGACGAGCGGTCCCTTGAAAGCACGACGATTTCAGCCACCACGCCCGTAGTTACCCGCCACTCCACAAACTCACGGGTCGCAGCCCGGTTCGCCTTGCGTGTACGCGCGGCACACCAATATAGACCTGTAGCTTATCACAGTGGGTGGCCCATTTTCTACAATAATCGCCCTAAGAAATTCGGCCTGGCGCCTGCGTTCGGCGATGGCACGAGTGTAGCACGGCTTCCAGAAGGATACACTACCGAGTGACACGGATAGTTCTGTAGATCGCTATTGCGGTGCCACGAAAGCGAATGTGCACAGGATTTGGATTTCGCTATTTGGTTCCTGTGTTCGCACCACCCGTGCCGATTATCGTGAATTCCTAGACAGCGATCGAACAGGTTGTTCACGACTTCTCGATTCACTTATTATGGTTGCAACATCAGGTCAGGTTTGCGAGACTGGGTTCGAAAGCGGGCTCAATGGCACCGAGTTTAGCTACTACCAAATTTTTGATTTCCGGGAGAAGACCTCATGATGAATCAGTGTCATTCGGGCATGGTGTTTCTGCTTGGATGTACTATAGGAGTTTCTGCTCAAGGATGGGCGGGGACAGTCGATTTCAGTGTCCAAGTGCTGGAAGCATTCGACCCAAGTACGTTCAACGTTGTGCCAATCCCCCCACTCGATCGTCCGTTTGACGGCGACTCGGTCCTCCTACAATTTGGATTGAGTGTTGTACCAACCCTGGGCCCAGGTGATAGAGACTTTCGGAACTTCGTTACAAGCATTGGCCTCGACGGAGACATTACCGACCCAGGGTTGGGATATGCTCCACATCCATCCCCAATGGTGCGTCTGGACTTCGGTCCCTTTACAAGGGAGGAACCAGTATTCCCAACAAATCAAGATGCAGGTGAACCTGGCGACCTGCAGTCCATTTTGGTATCGAAAGCCGCTCCGTTGTCGGATACGGACCCGCGTACACTATGGGACGAATACCCAATGCTGTTCGGCAGCGTGTTTCTACTGTGGGGTGGTCAGGAAGCGCAGTTAAGCATGACTGGACAAGCTTCGTTTAACGTTCCGGGCGGAGACGCGGCGCCGGTGTTCGACTACGAGCCGGTCACGTTTGTTATCGGGGCACCTATTCCCGAGCCACCCACAGAGGTTCTTGCATGGTTGACCATCGTGGCGGTAGTATTTAGCGGGACCAAACTTGGGGTGCTCCGAAGCAGTGTCTCGTAAACCGGAGTACCTCCCCCTACCCTTCAATCTTCCCAATCCGCCGCGCGTGCCTTCCCCCTTCGAACTCGGCATTCAACCAAGCGTCGACAATCGCGCAGCCTAGGTCTTCGCTGACCATCCGTCCGCCTATCGAGATGGCATTGGCGTTGTTGTGCTGTTTGGCCAGGCGGGCCGATATCTCGTCCCAGCAGACTGCGCAGCGGATGCCGTGGACCTTGTTGGCGACGATCGCCTCACCGTTGCCGCTTCCGCCCAACACAATCGCCACGTCGGCCTCTCCCGCGACCACCGCTTCGGCCGCGGGGCGGATGAAGTCGGGGTAGTCGACCGGCTCGTCGCTGTCGGTGCCGAAATCGGCAACCGCGTACCCGCCCGACTCAAGGTGCGCGATCAGCCGCTGCTTCAGATGGTACCCGGCATGGTCGGACGCAATGGCGATTCGCATGGCGAAGGGACTCCGTAGGTTGAACTTTGCCGTCCAATCGTACCGTGGCCATGAGCCGCTGGCGAGGCGTCGCCGTTCTGCTTGAACGAGTTGATCGTCGTCGGCCTGCTTCAGGATTGGTGTTAAGAAGTCGATCGCGATTCCCGATTCTCATGTCAACTTCTTTGTCATGGCGACCATCACAACACGCCTGGGTTCCATACGGCCATCTCGGCCAGAGTCTTTCGTGCAAGCTGCGGCACCGTGGCGTCGTCGGCTGGGTAGCCGACGGGGAACAGAATATAGGGTCGCTCGTTCTTGGGGCGGTCTAGGATGTTCGCCAGAAAGTCCATTGGGCTTGGCGTGTGGGTGAGCGTCGCTAGCCCCATACTATGCAGCGCGGTGATGAACACGCCGCAAGCAATACCGACACTTTCCTTCACGTAGTAGTTCTTGCATCGATTACCATCGGCATCCAGTTCGTACGCCTGCTCGAACACCACCACGAGCCAAGGCGCGGTCTCCAGGTACGGCTTCTGCCAGTCGGTGCCCAGCGGCTCAACTGCCGCCCGCCATTCGGGCGAAGACCGTTCGCCCTCGTAGAACTCTCGCTCCTCAGCTTCTGCCGCCTCGCGGATGCGGCGCTTGATGTCTGCATTGTCGACGGCCACGAATCGCCACGGCTGACGGTGAGCGCCCGACGGCGCGCTCGAAGCGGTGACGATCGCTAGTTCGATCAACTCTCGCGGGACGCAGTCGTCGGAAAAGTGCCGAACGCTCCGCCGAGTCGACATCAACTCGCAAAACGCGCGCGCACGGTCGAGCATCTCGGCTTCGGGCAATCGCTCGGAGCAATAGGGTTGAGTAGGAAGTTTGGACATAGCGCACCGGACGGGCTGAAGGTTACTGTCTCAATACTGCTCCCTCTCCCGTTCTACGGGAGAGGGTCGGGGTGAGGGACCTGGTTCATCGATTCACTCCCGCTCGGCCCAGCACTGCGCCTCGCCGTGTTCGTCAAACTCCACGCGAATCACATTCGGACAACAACATACCGGGCAGTCTTCCACATACTGCTGCGACGCTCCTTGCGAGATGTCGACCGGGATCACAATCTCCTCGCCGCAACTGTCGCATATATAGGAGGGGTCAGGAGTCAGGGGCCGGGGAGCAGGGTCAATCATATTGTGAATCCTACAACAACTGACCCTGGACCCCTGACCCCCCAGTCCTCAATCCTCCACTTCACTTCCATCGCCGCACATGCGAACGATTTTTGGGTCGAACTGGGCGACGATGTCGACCAGATCTTCTTGGGCGGCCATCACCTGGCGGATGTCTTTATACACGCCCGGCACTTCGTCGCTGCCGGCGGCGAGCACGGTGATGCCCTTCTTGGCCAGGTCGTTCTTCACCGCATTGAAGCGATAGGTGTCCTTCGCCTTCTTGCGGCTCATGCGTCGACCCGCGCCGTGCGAAGCGCTGGCTAGGCTTTCCGCGTTGCCCTTGCCGCGCACCACGAACGCAGGATCAGCCATTGAGCCTGGGATCACGCCCAACTCGCCCGCTGCAGCCGGCGTAGCGCCCTTACGATGGACGACCACCTCGCGGACCCCCTTTCCAGGAATCTGATGAAATTCCTTCCAGGCGAAGTTGTGATGGTTCTCGACGCCTGCAATAACTTTAGCGCCGGCGAGCTTTGCAACCAACCGATGAATCACTGCATGGTTCGCTGCCGCGTAGTCGCCCATCAAGTTCATCGCGGCCCAGTACTCCTGGCCTGCTTCGCTATCGAGCGACAGCCACGCCAGTCGGCCCAGGTCGCTGCAGCCCTGCGGCAACAAACGCTGCGCGATCGCACTGTACGTGCTGCACACTGCCGCGCCAGCACCGCGACTTCCGCTGTGCGACAACAGCGCCACGTACTCGCCGGCGTCCAAGTCCAACTCGTCGTCGCGCTCGGCGAGCGTGAGTAAACCGAACTCCACAAAATGATTGCCCGAACCGCTCGTGCCCAGTTGCTTCCAAGCCGTGTCTTTCTTCTCGCGCGTGATTCGCGAGACGTCCCAGTCCTGATCGAGCACGGCGTGCTCCTGCTTAGGACGATGCTCGACGCCCACGCCAAACCGCGTGCCGCCCATCAGGGCTTCTTCCAGCAAGTTGCGCCGCTTCGTTAAATCCGCCGCCGGCATGTCGAGCACCGACAGCTTCATGCGACAAGCGATGTCGACACCCACCGCGTATGGAATCACCGCCCCCTCGCACGCCAGCACGCCGCCGATTGGCAGCCCGTAGCCTACGTGCGCGTCGGGCATCAGCGCAGCACCCACCGCGCTCGGCACGCGACAAGCGTCGCGCATCTGCACGTGCGCCGCCGGATCGATCTCGTCGCCCCAAGTTCGGTACTCAATCGGCTCGCTCTGCGGCTCGATTTCCTGCGTCAATAGTTCGCGCGCCAGCTCGCCCCACAATGGATCGTGCAGGTAAGTGCTCGGGCTTTCCAGTACACCAGCGATCAGCTCCTTCGCCTGCTTGCCTTTAAGCCCAAACCCAGTGCCTTCCTGCGCAGCCCGACTAAGCGTCTGCGTAGCCATCTTCACGCATCGCGGCGGCACGCCAATCTTTTGCAGTTGCTTGCGGTTCATTTTTGATTGAGGGGGGGCAGGATTCACGGGTACTGTGAGCCGCGGGTGTTCATTCTTCACCCTCCTTCCAGGAGGGTCGAGCCAAAGGCTCGGGGAGGTCATGCCGGGTGAGAGGTCAAACCATAAACAGTCACGACCACCCGTTTTTACACCAGGTTCGGACACCCATAGTAAATTCCCAATACGCAACAAATCGATTCGGTGTGCAAAAACTCTGTAGGTCACTTACGTCGACGTGGTCGAGCCTAGCTCCTGTGATTCTCGCCGCTTCTTCATACGCCCTCGCCGTAAGTGAGTCGCCAACACGCAGAGTTTTTGCACAGGCCGTGGAAAAAACCCCGGCAAGTGCGCGGCGGGGACTTCAAGGAAATCGTGTAGCCCTGCGCGCACTTTCACGCTTTCAGTTTTAGCGGATTGGGTGGCTCGGTTTCTACAAGAAAAACGGTAGAATCAGTGTGCAACCTGGCGCTTCCGGTTCTGCCAGTGCTTCATGACCGGCAGTCAGGTATAATTTGGTTGGTGGCCCAAGCGGCTACGTAAGAGCACAACCACCGAAGAAAGTGAAATCGAGTGGATAGAGAAGACCTTGTAGCAATGCTGAGGGCGGGGCCAACACTCGTGCACATGAACGACGGGCGCGAGTTTGTCGTCGACAACCCCGAGTGGTTCATGGTCAGTTCGATGGCGCTGCACCTGCTTCGCCGATGCGACGACGGGCAACTGCGAGCCGTCATTCTGCCACTCGTAGCGATGACCTGCGCGGAGCAGATTGAGTTGTCGGAGGGGTGACTTGACGCGCCTTGTTTAGACGTGCTGTAAATTCAATCCACCAGTTGTCGCCACCCCAGAAGTCACGTCAATCCATTCCTTCAACTCTCCATCCACAATCATCTCAATCTCCGGCACTCGCCGCATCGTGATCGTATGGTAAGTGCATCGTACTAGTAGGTGTAGAGATATTTAAGTCGTTTCACTGAACCTCAGCCAATTCCCCGCGGTCCGTACCCCTGGCGACCCACCCCGTGAATTTCCCGTGAAGCCCCGATTTCACGCCGTTTTCCGCGCTGCGGTGTTTGTGGTCGCCGATTATAGTGTGTGTAGAGGGTCGCACTTACGCCGTGCGACGGACTATTTGGCCCCCGCCGCAGTGTCTCTGGCATTCACCGCGGCTCGCGCCCAGTCTTAGTTAGGAAGGAGGTGGTACTTTGTACGACAGTTGTTCTAGTAGCCAGCGAGGTGGCTTAACCTGACGATGACCGGCGGGTTGTCCCACCAGGACAGCCACCACCACCTGCTTCTGAGGTACTGCCACAACTCTTCACCGAG
The DNA here is from genome assembly GCA_028279215.1 of Pirellulales bacterium. Lineage (GTDB taxonomy): Bacteria > Planctomycetota > Planctomycetia > Pirellulales > Lacipirellulaceae > Aeoliella. Next base: position 92,703 of record JANQOF010000063.1, on the reverse strand, counting down.
GAGTGGTTCTCGAAGCAAAAAGCAGCAAGGCTCGGTTGCCCGCTTGGGTGGCCGAGCCTTGTTTTTGTGCGCTACCTGGCGGTAGCTTGGTTGGAGGTTGGGAGTTGGAAGGACGGCTCGCATCTTTCAACCTCCAACATCCAACCTCGAACTTCCAACATGGCACTCGACGATCCGTTAGAACAGCAGCAAGCGCTCGCCGAGTCGAGCTTGCCGTTGCTGTTCGAAACCTACGACCAGGCGATCGAGAAGGGTGTGAAGTCGCCAGTGGTGATATTGGTCGACTGCGAAGACGAAATCGGCGGCCAAATCGCCCGGGCGTGGCTCGGCGACGAGACGGTCGACGACGCCATCGCCAACACGACCACCGACGACACCACCGTCTTCGCCCGCGCCGAAAGCTGGAAGCAATGCAAGCAAGAAGTGCCCCAAACGTTTGAATACCTGGCCCCAGTGTTTGAAAACGGTCCGCCGGGCGACGGATTCCTCGCAGTAAGCATCACCGCTGGCGGCGCAAGCGCATTGACGGTGCCGATGGACGCCCGGGAGTGATTCATGGAAGGAGATGGTGGGGATGGCGAGCACGTGGGATTGCGGGCCTGATGTTATATTGGATTTGCGTAGTGCTATGGCCCGTTGAATTGGATTCTGATTGTCAATCGATTCGGCAAGCCTTCAGCCCCACTGGCTGACTATCCCCATCATCTCCCCATCTCCTTTTGATTTGACAACGTCACAACGGAACAGCTGCTCATGCCCGCGTATAAACTCGTTTACATTCCCGGCGACGGAATTGGCCCCGAAGTAGTGAACGCCGCTCGTCGCGTTGTCGATGCGACCGGCATCGAATGCAAATGGCAAGCGCAGTTCGCCGGCCTCAGCGCGCTGGAGCAGACGGGTGATCCGCTGCCGGCGATTACGCTCGAAGCGATTCGCGGAGCGGATGCCACGCTAAAAGGCCCGACGGCCACGGCCAGCGGCACCGGTTTTCGAAGCGTGAACGTGGCGCTGCGGCAGCAGTTGGAGTTGTATGCCAACTTCCGCCCGGCGCGGTCGATCACCGGCATCGAATCGCGCTACGACGACGTCGATTTGATCGTGATTCGCGAGAACACCGAGGGCCTGTACAGCGGGCTCGAACACACCGTGGTTCCCGGCGTGGTCGAAAGCCTGCGGGTGATTAGCTCAAAGGCCTCCGAGCGCATTGCCCGCTTCGCCTTTGAAACTGCCCGCCGTCAAGGTCGCAAGCGAGTCACTTGCGTTCACAAAGCGAACATTCTAAAGCTCTCCGACGGGTTGTTCCTTGAATCGTGTCGCAAGGTGGCCGATCAGTTTGCCGACATCGAGTTCGACGACTGCATTGTCGACGCCGCGGCGATGAAACTGGTGCTCGATCCGCATCAGTTCGACATGCTGGTGATGGAGAACCTGTTCGGCGATATTCTGTCGGATCTTACGAGTGGCTTGGTTGGCGGGCTGGGTGTGACGCCGAGCGCCAACGTGGGCGACGGGGCAGCAGTATTTGAAGCGGTGCACGGAACGGCGCCGGACATTGCTGGCAAAGGGTTGGCCAACCCTACGGCTCTCATCCAAAGTGCGGTGCTGATGCTTCGATTCTTGGGCGAGAAGGAAGCGGCCGATCGAGTCGATCGGGCTATTCGCTCGGTGATTTCCGACGGCACGGTGCTTACTGGCGATCTTGGCGGCAGTGCCGGCACGGCGGAGTACACTGACGCTGTGATCGCTGCCATGTAGCGTCATCGTTCGCTCTGCTAACGAGCGTATGCGTCGATTCTCGGAGTGAATCGCGACTCAGAACGCTGGTACAAGCTTGCCGTTGGCTCCGCAACGGTACTACGTTTCGAGGGGGGAAACGCGACGGTTGCAATAAATGCGTGCTTTTCCGCGAATTCTCTCCGGAAGTTGGAACCCTTTTGCCGTTTCGCAACGTCTTAGAAAGTTGTAGCGGCTACCGGTCCGCGCTTATACTGGGGGGTAGCTCGCCGAGGGAGTCGGCGGGGCGGGATGTCTTGTTGGAAGGGGCTAAACGTGCGGCGGACACCTAGGCGGGAAGTAGTTTTGTGGATTGGGCCGCTGGCTTTCGTCGCTGCGCTTGGTGCTTCGATTGCTGTAGCTCAGCCGGTGATGGTCGACAACATCCCTCAAAAAGGGGGGGGTGTTGTCGTTGCGCCTACAGCCGGCCCCCAACCGCCGACCGCAAGCCCAACGCCGCCTGATCAAGCGGAGCAAGCCAAGGGCGACGAAGAATCCAAGCGCGAAGACAACGAAGAATCGAAGACGGAAGGTGATGGCGACAGCAGCAAAAATGGCGATGTGAAGCGCCCCGATAAGCCTACCAAAATCGCCGACCCGAACGAACTCGAAGCCAAACCCGACGCCAGTGGCAAGGTGTCGTTTAGTTTCAATGGGCAAACATGGCCCGACGTTCTGCAGTGGCTGGCCAACGTGTCGGGCTACAGCTTGGACTGGACCGAATTGCCATCTGGTTATCTCAATCTAACGACCCAGCGTCCCTACTCGCTCGAAGAAGCCCGCGATCTAATCAACCGGCAACTACACGCCCGAGGCTACACGATGGTGGTTAAGGGTGGCATGCTAAGTGTGTTCAAGATTGGCAAGCTCGACCCCAGCTTGATCGCCCGCGTCGACGAAGAAGATTTATACGACTTGCAGCCGCACGACTATGTGAAGATCACGTTCCAACTTCCCGACAGCATGGAAGTGGCCGCCGCGGCGGAAGATATTGGAAAGCTTGCCGGCGAGCACGCCAAAGTCATTCCACTGCCGGCGGCCAAACGCTTGCTCATCATGACCACGGTGGCAAACGCCCGGCTGATCAGCCAAGTGCTCAACGAAGAACGGATGGCCGCCGACGGTCAGGTGATTCCCGAAGAAATCGTGCTTAAGCATCGCCGAGCGGAAAAGGTTATCGACATCGTCTACGTGACCCTAGGCCTCGACCCCGCTTCGCGCCCGTCGCAGGAAGAGCTTGCCGTCCAGCAGCAAAAGATGCAACTACTGATGCAGATGCAAGGTGCGGGGAAAGACGTGTCGACAATGTTGCAGAAGGATGGGCCGCAGGTTTACTTATCGTACAATTCGCATCGCAACAGCATTCTGGTCAATGCCCCGCCTGCGGAACTCAAAAAGATCCGGCGGACCATTGAGTTGCTCGATGTACCGGCCGGCGGCGCCGCGCCGAGCGAGGGCGTGGTCGACTCCGGCCGAAGGGTGCCCAAGAGCTACAAGCTCGAAACCATCGACCCGCGTAATCTGCAGTCGACGCTCGAAGAAATTGGCGATCTAAGTCCGCTCACCGAGTTGCGCGCGGATAGCAAAGCCGACATCCTGTTCGCACGCGCTACGCAGGCCGATCACGACAAGATCGTCCGCATGATCGAACAACTCGACGAGTCGGGCATGGAGACCGCCATCTTTAGGTTGCGAAAGCACCCAGCCGACGCGGTAGCGGACACACTACGCACGATGTTCGCTCCGAAAAAAGACGAAGACGATTCGCGCTCGCGCAACCGCTATCGCTACTACGGTTGGTACGATGATGACGATAACGAGGATGAAGCGCCAGACATTCGTATCGACGCCGACATCGATCGCAATCGCCTGATGGTCCGCGGCACCGCGGAACAAATCAGTCAGGTGCGAGACTTTTTGCGGAAACTGGGGGAACCACTCGACGAAACCGATAACTCCAACCGCCTTCGGGTGGTCGAAGCCCTTCCGCCCGAGGAGACGGCGCGGTTGATCCAACAATTGCGCCGTGCGTGGCCATCGATTGGTAAGAATAAATTGGTAATCGAAGGCCCGGACGAACCGGCCCAGTTGGCCCCGCCCAACGAAGCCGACAGTAGCGAAAAAGCGCCGGGGGATCGCGAGGCTCGATCGGGTCCAAAGTCGGTGTTTCGATTTGCCGCCGAGTCATCTGCACGCTCTTCGAGTGAATCATCGACTATCGCCACCGATTCGACGAGCGGGCCGCCGATCGTTATCAAGATTACGCCCGACGGTCGGTTGATGCTGCGAAGCGAAGACACGGCGGCGTTGGATCGGCTGGAAGAGCTCATTGAATCGGCAAGTCCGCCTCAGGAACGATTCAAGATCATCCAGGTCGACTATGTCACCGCATTCTCGATCTATCTGACGTTGAAGAACCTCTACAAGGAGGAGATGAAGGGCGAGGAGACCGAAGGGTACTTTGATCAATACATGTGGGAGTACATTCCCCCAACGTCTAAGGGCTTCTCCGCGCAGATGTCGAAGCGACGACCGTTGCAGCTCGACTACGACCCCGGCAGCAACACCATCTTGGTAGCCAATGCGTCCCCGAGCCAACTCCGCGAGATCGAGGCACTGATCCGCGTGTACGATAAACCTTCTGCCGACAGCGAAGCCAAATCGCGCCGCACCGCGGCAATCAAGCTCAAGTACACTCGGGCAAAGGTCGTCGAAGAGGCGCTCAAAGGGGTGTATCGCGATCTGTTGAGCACGCGAGACAAAGAGTTCGAGAAGGAAGATCAGAAGGGCGGCGCTTCGGTTCAACGCGAAACAACCACGATCATTCGTTACGGCCAAGGTTCGGCGGACGATAGCGACAAACGGCCAACCCCCGTCAAAGTCGGTTTCCAGGGTGCGTTATCGATAGGTATCGACGAGGTCTCGAACACCATCATCATCTCGGTGCAAGAAGAGTTGTTTGAGAGCGTGTTGATGATCGTCAAAAGCCTTGACGAGGCGGCCAAGCCACAAACCACCGTAGCCGTTCACTCTGTGGGAAGTGGCATTTCTCCCGAAGCTTTGCAAAAGGCACTCGCCGAGGCTCTCGGCACGCCGTGGGTTGGCGGCAAGCCCGAGAAGCCCGACCAAGCCAGGTCCAAGGGGGACGGCCAACAGAAACCTGGCGAAGGGCAAGCACAGCCTGGGCGCCCAGAGGACCCCGGTGGCAACGGTGAATGACCACCAACGCAGGTCACTCGGCCGTGGCTCCGTTGTCTGGTATAGCCGCTCCGATAGAATGAACTGCTCTAGTTTTCTGGAGAGCTTATGGATTGCATTGTGGAAGGCCTCTCTGAAGGCGATTTCGCTCGATGATGAGCGACGGTTGCCGAACTCCCAGAGGCCCCCACATCGGTTCGCTACCGAGCAACCTGCTCAGCACTTTAGTCGTTCTGGCCGAATCTTCCGTCTATGTCTTCACCTGCCAAACCCGTTACCGCCGCGGTCCGCCAGCGGCTGCAGCAGCTATTCGAGCACGGAAAAAAGAGCTTCGAGAAGGGCGACGCGCAGTACGCCCACGACATGTTCTCGCAGTGTGTCGCCGAGGATCCTGCGAATCTTGTCTATCTGCAGCACTTGCGCGCCAACCTAGCCAAGAAGCATGGCGATGCCAAGAAGTCGTCGTTGTTTGGAGGAATGAACCGCAAGCTCAAGAGCGCGCGAAGCAACTTGGCCAAGGCCGCGGACAAGGGGGAATGGGAGACGGCTTTTGCTTCCGGGTGTGAAGCGCTCGACCAAGGGCCCAACGATATTTCGATCCTGATTGATCTCGCGTCGGCCGCCCAGACAATTGGCGCGGGCGACTGCCAACTCTATTACCTCAAGTGGGCGCTCGACGCCGACCCCAAGCACGAGCAGGCGAATCGCGTCGCGGCCGAAGCGCTCGCGGCCGTTGGCCAATTCGACCAGGCAATTGCCTGTTTGAAACGTGTCCAGGAACTAAGGCCGAACGACCAAGAGGTCGAGCGAACCATCTCGCGGCTGAGCGTCGAGCAAACGATCACGAGAGGTGGATACAACGAAGACCTGCTCCGCAAAGGCGCAAGCGACACCGCTGCGCCCGATGCCGCTGCGGCAGAGGTGCTTGCCGCAGCGTCGCAGCCAACCTCGCCCGCGGGAGCGGAAGCGCCAGAGGCGCCGGCCAAATCGACCGAAGAGGAGTTGCTCGAGAAGATTCGCCTGTATCCCGCGGAGATCGAACACTACAAGGATCTGGCGGACGAATACACCCACGCCGACCGATTGCGTGATGCCGAGCGCGTGCTCACCAAGGCAATGACGGTTGCCAGTGGCGATCTCGACCTTCGCGAGCGACTCGAGGAAACCCAACTACGGCGGATGCGACAGCAAACCGAGGTGGCCGATCGCCGCGCTCAGGAAGAGGGCGCCGCCGAAGCCGTCGAACTCGCCAAGCGAATGCACGTGCAGGCGAATCAGGTTGAGCTCGAAGTGTACGCGGCCCGGGCGGAGCGGAATCCCGGCAATTTGCATGATCAGTTCGAGTTCGGCTTGAGGCTTAAGCGGGCGGGTAAGTTCCGCGAGGCAATACAGGCGTTTCAGGCGGCTCGCGCTGATGCCAAGCGACTCGCTGATACGCAACTTCACCTGGGTGAGTGCTTTCAGAAGATCGAGCAGTTTCGCCTCGCCATGAGCAGCTACGAAGCGGCAGTTGCCGCGGCACCCGACCCGAATTCCGATCTCCACAAGCTGGCCCGCTACCGCGCGGGTGTGTTGGCCACGGGCCTAGGCGAGTTCGACAAGGCGGAAAAACACCTAACGGAGCTTGCTGCCGCCGATTTTGGTTACCGCGACGTCGCCGACCGGCTGGACAAAATCGCTCAAATGCGAGATACTTAGTGATTCGCTTGATGTCAAGCTCATGCGGCAACAGCCAGCCGTCTCAAAGTTCCCAGGCCTTTACGTTTAATTCGTCATGCCCAATTCCGAAAGTGCCAAGAAGCGCCTCCGTCAAAACGTCACCCGCAATGGTCGCAACCGCGCGATCAAGTCGGAAGTTCGTGGTCAAATCCGCAAAGTACGAGCGGCGGTAGCCTCGGGCAATGTCGAGGAAGGCGAGTCGGCATTCCGCGTGGCGACCAAGAAGCTGGACAAAGCTGCCGCGAAGGGCGTCATTCACGCCAACGCCGCTGCTCGCACCAAGAGCCGGCTTTCCAAAGCCGTAAAGGGCCTTAAGTCCAAATAGCCAATTCAGACTTGGCCACTTACCACTCGATGCACTCGGCATCGAACACCGGGCCTTCGACACACGTTCGACGGTAGTCCCACGTCCCGTCGTCCTGCCGAACCCGCGCCACGCAGCTAAAGCAAATGCCGATGCCACAGGCCATAGGCGTTTCGAGCGAAACTTGGCACGGCACGCCCGCTTTCACGCACACCTCGGCGGCCCGCTCCATCATCACCTCGGGTCCACAGCAAACCACCTGACACTGCTCGTCGGCGGTTTCATCGAGTACCTCGGCAAGCAACTCGGTAACGAATCCGCGATGCCCTACGCTGCCATCGTCGCTTGCAACGCGCAAGTCGATGCCCGCCGAGCGAAAATCGTGTTCGCCCGCCAATAGGTCGGCCGTGCGGACACCATACAGCAGGGTTGCGGTCTCGCGATGCACAGCGGACTGTGGCGAATTGCCATACGCACGATGGCCGAGAAACTCCTTACCCAGCGCCAAGAACGGCGTTTGGCCGATGCCGCCCGCCACCATGATTAATCGATCGACCTCCGGCAACTCGAAACCATTTCCCAACGGTCCCCACACGTCGAGTTGCTGCCTGGGGCGAAACCGCGCCAGCCGCGAAGTCATCTTGCCCATCACTAGGTACACGACGTCGACCATCGTCGCCCTGCCGCTCGCATCGTCCACGGTGTCGTACAAGGCGAACGCCCGGCCCAGCAACGGATCGTCGCACCCAGCGAGCCGCAGCATCAGAAACTGCCCGGGCAAGATACTCTCCGCAATCGCCGGGCATTCAAACCGCACGCGATAAGTTCGCGCAGCGATTTGTACGTTCTCAATAATCGAAACAGTCGTTTGTGTCGCTTCAAGGGCGAGTGGCATCAAATGGAAGCGGGGTTGGGGACGAAAGGACTAGGTGTTGTGCGCCACATGCGCTAGCCTCGGTTTTCTTGGAAAGATCCGATGCTAGCGCGTTCGGCTCACCCCTCCGTGGTCTCCTGTTCATTTCATATGCGCCGCGGCGCGCAGCGATTTGACTTCCTGTGGCGTCAGTTTGCGGTACGCGCCTGGCGGCATGTCGCCCAGACGCACCGGGCCAACCGCCACGCGGACCAACTTCTGCACCTTGTGTTCCACCTTCGCCAGCATACGACGGATTTCGCGGTTGCGCCCTTCGGCCAGGACGATTTCGAGCACGGACGATTGTTTGCGTCGGCTCTTAACCTTAGCGCGAACCACTTGCGCTTTGCCTTCGGCAAAGTACACGCCTTTACGTAGTTGCGACAATACTTCGGGCTCCGGGTGTCCGGCAACTTGTACGTGGTACGTCTTCTCCACTCCGTGGCTTGGGTGCGTCAATCGATTGGCCAACTCGCCATCGTTGGTCACCAGGATTAGTCCTTCGCTTGCCAGATCCAAGCGGCCGACGTTGTACAAACGGCCCAAGCTGGACGGCAACAGGTCGATTACCCGTTGGCGGCCCGACGGATCGCTGGCCGTCGAGACGACGCCGGTCGGCTTGTTTACCGCGTAGTAGGCGAGCTTCGGTTTGGGAAGCGGCTCTCCGTCGACTCGGATCGTCTGTCTTGCCGGTTCCACGCGCGTGCCGAGTTCGGCAACGACGTCGCCATCGACTTCCACGCGACCCTCAAGAATCAGCTCCTCACACTCTCGCCGGCTGGCGACGCCCGCTGCTGCGAGTACCTTTTGCAGCCGCTCGCCCGGTTGATCGCTCACCCGCTGCGCAGCCGCCCTGCCCCGCCCCCGCACTGGCTTCTTCGCAGGCCGCTTTTTCTTCGGTGGCGCCGATTTGCGGCCCTTGGCCGTCGTCGACGATCGGCTTGTTTGTTTGCGCGGCATTTCGTTGGGAACTTTGAGCAACTGGGCTACGGCGAACTGCGTCTACCGTTTTGTGGTCGACAATCTCTCCATTAGACCAGATTGGCGGCCGGTTTCTACCGCGCATTGCCTGGCGACGTCCGCAATATCAGCACGATCGCTACGACTAGGGAAATGCGTTGCAAATCAGTCGACGTCCCGTGTTGTCCAGCCCATCGGAGGCCGTAGTGAGCAGCCATTGACCTAGTTTTGTACATGAATTTGCGTGCCCTCGGATACCTCTGCTGTTCCCCTAGCGTCGGTCGATTTCAGTCGATGGTGGTGGCGATCGCCGCAGTATTGTCCGGCGTGCTACTCGGCTGCTGTTACCCGCCGATCAACGCCACGCCGCTCGCATGGGTCGCCATTGCTCCACTTGGCCTGGCGCTGACGGCTAAGCGTCTTGGTTCCCAAGGCTGGGCCGGGGTCTACCTGGGTGGTTTGGCGTATCATTTGATTGCGCTCGACTGGATCGCCGAATTCGAGCCGTACTCAGCCTTTCAGATCGTTTGGTTGATTCTTAGTCAACTGGCAGCCCTGATCTTCTGCTTCAGCATGCTGGTCGCTCGCGCCGTGGTTGTCAGATTTGATTTGCCCGTATGCATAGGGTTGCCGGTCTTCTGGATCGGGTTTGAGTTGCTGCGTAGCTTTGTTGGTTCGTTGGTAGACCCTTCCGCCGGGCCCTGGTTGAGATTAGGGGGCACGCAAGTCGAGTGGACGATCGTGGCGCAAATCGCACGATTCGGTGGGGAGACTTCCCTTGGCGTGCTGGTTGCTTTGGTAAATGGCTGGCTGTTTGAGTTCGCCCGCTTAGCCGTCGCCTGGTGGAGGGGTCGCCGAATCCGATGGCAAGTAGCCATGTGGACAGCTCCAATCGCAGTCGCGGCCACCTTTTCATATGGCTGGTGGCGCCTGGAGCATAGTCACCCAATTCCAGGTCCGACCATTGCCTTGGTTGGTCGGCACGAGTGGCTCATCGACAGCGAGCGGCAGTTGTGTTGGGAGAACGATGACAAGCTTGTCCAAGCCGATCTATTGGTTTGGCCCGAGCTTGCCGACCACCACAAGTTCGTGACGGGGCAGTCTGCAGATTCCTTGCCTCTGCCAGGCGATATTCGGCCACTGGCTCGATACGCTCCCGGCGATTACTCCGCTTGGTATCGCCATCGTCTGTGCGAGGCGGCGCGACGAGCGAACGCCGGCATTGTGCTCGGTTGCGAACGCGTCGACCTGTCGGGCCCCATGCCGCGTCGCTACAACAGCGTGGTATACGCCGACGCCAAATCCGGTTTTGTCGGTTATGGCGACAAACTGAATCCAGCTCCCCTGTTTGAGAGGGATGCGCCGCTTGCGAACTGGTTTGGCATTCCCACACATAGACGCTACCTAACCGGCACCGTGGTGCCGCGGTTTGCCGTCGATTCGGTACACGGACGACACCGGTTTGCCTGTATTGTGTGCTACGATATTGCGGATCGACGTCGCGTTGCCGAACTCAGTGATGATGGAACGGTCGATTTCTATGTGCATTGTGGAAGCGAGGCGACGGATCGAACCGGAGTCGTCTCGCGGACGTTGCTGCGAATGGCCCGACTCAGAGCCATTCAGACGCGGCGGCCCATCGTGCGCAACTGCCACGGAGGAGCATCGGGAGTGATCGACGAAGCGGGCAGATTCAAACCATGCATTGTAGACGAGGGGCGGACGGCGCGTGTGATCGTTCCCTTGACCTACGAGCCAAGTAACGAGATTCCCATGAGCACCACATTGTTCACCCTTGGAAGCTTCGCACTAATAACTTGTTGTGCGGTTCCCGGCCTACAACTGCGCCGCCGATCAGCAACCTGTACCGAAAACGGTAGCAACCCCAAGGCACCCCGCAGGACGCCAAGTGCGGAAGTTCGTGGATTCAGCTTGATGGAGTTGCTCGCTACGCTCGCGATTCTCGGCACGTTGGCGGCGATTATTGTGCCGCGAGTGATCAATTCCACGTCCGGTACCAACCAACGAGCCGACGAGATGAACCGGGCTCAGATCAATTCGGCGGTCGAGCGATACTACGTAGTCGAAGGCGACTGGCCTGCCGACGATCTGAGCGACATTGCCGCGGATCCCGACTACTTCCCCGAAGGGATTCCCCTCGACCCAGTGACCGAACAGCCCTATCAGCTCAACTCCACCACACATCGCGTGGAGGTAGGCGGCGGAGGTGGTGGGAAGTAGTGCCAGCTACCGAAGGCGTCTGATCGGCACTTGTTTGCCTCGTCGATTCGTACGGATGTTGGCAAAACACAACACCGCGCGGCCGTTGCAATCGACCCTTGACATTGCGCCAGGTGCGAGAGTCCGTACGACACGTGCAGGATATCAGCGCCCATGGCAAGAAAACCGCGCATCTCACTTTTTTCTTTCGACCTCGGGCCAACTGTTGACCTAGGGTTCAATTGCAGCCCCAAGGTGCGCGGCACGATCAGGTTGCACACTCATCCAGTGGTTTGATTGCCGCAGTCGCCAAACCAGGCGACACACTCCTCCTACTAACATCCCTTGGCAGAAACGATGTCGTTGCTTTGCAAACGTCGACGTTCAGGCACCACGGTTGTGGAAACAGCCTTCGTGTTGCCCGTATTTCTGGTCTTCATCCTCTCGCTGGTTGAGTTTGCGAACGCACTGATGGTGAACAACGTGTTGCGTAGCGCGACGCGTGCAGGTGCACGGCTCGGGGCTACCGAAGGGCAGACGACATCGGACGTCGAAGGCTACGTTCGCGAAGTGCTTGGCGGGGCGATCGACGTCGACTTGGCCGAGATCATGGTAAAGAACGCAGGCGTCTACGACTCTGGGTCCTCGGTGCCGACCACGCACGCCGAGATTGAGGGCTTGCCGGACATCGAGGTAGCCGACGCCGAGGCGCGCCAGCTATTCCTGGTGCGGGCCCGAATTGCTTACAACGACATCGCACTGGTCCCAATGTCGTTCATGAATGGTGTTGTGCTTCAAGGTCAGTCCTTTATTCGCCACGAGTAACTCTCGTTTTCGACAACTACAACGAGTCCAGAAAAATGACTTCCGTTCGAAAAAGTGTTCCCGTATGCCGCATGGCCAGCCTTCGGCACGACCGTGCAGGTGCGGTAGCCGTCGAGTTTGCAGTCGTCGCGCCGATCCTAGTCGCCATCATGTTCGGCATGATGACGCTGAATCGAGCGTTCGAATCGCAGAATCTGCTCGCAACGGCTGCCAGAGAAGGAGCCCGTTTCGCGTCGATGGATCGCGAAGGGATGCCCGACACCGGACAAACCGGCAATCAAAAGCTCGAAAACGACATCAAGGCTTTCCTGGCTTCGAATGGAATCCCAAATGACGCAGTGACGGTACACGTCAAGGACTTTGAGAATCCCAACACCGACTTCGACATCGACAACCCAGACAATGACCTACGCTTGTTTAAGGTGAGTGTCCTTGTGAACTACTCGGCGGTCAGCTATACGCCGGTCGCAAGCGCAAGCGACTACACCATGACTGCAGCGGTTGTTTTCCGTAACGGCCGTTCCACCCTGTCGAATTGAGAGAAACAGTTCTACACACAATTCACTTGTTCGTAACCCAAGAACGTTCCATTCCTTTAGCCACCTCGAGTACTAAAATGCACCGCACATCAGTGTTCCACCGTCCGAGCGCTCGGTCCGATCGCCAGCAGAGCGGCATCATCCTTGTGCTGACGGCGTTCTTGTTAGTGCTGATATTCGCCTTCTTGGCACTCACCGTCGACACCGGACGCATTGTGCTTACGGAGACAGAAATGCAGAATGCTGCGGACGCGGCAGCACTTGCCGCTTCGCAAGAGATCGCGGCCGCCGTACACCAAGCGGGGCAGAATGGCAGCGATGCGACGATCGATCCAAACTCCGTGGCCGCCGATGCCGCTCGACAAATGGCCGCTACCGTTGCGTTGGCCAACGGCGTGCATGTCGATCCGGATTCCGATGTCCGCTTCGGCAGACGGCGATACGATGCCGATACCGGTACTTGGCCGGTCGACTGGGGTGTAACCCCGGTGAACGTCGTGCAAGTGACCGCCAGGCGGACGAACCCCGATGCCAGCGCTCCGGATGCACGGCTGCCTCTTGCGTTTGGTTGGGCTGTCGGACGCGACGACGTTGAGTTGGAGGCCACGGCGACTGCCTTTGTTGAAGCACGCGATATGGTTTTGGTGTTGGACTTCTCTGGGTCGATGAGCGACGACTCGGAATTGCGATCGATTGGCGAGTTCACCCAAGCGGACGTTGAGGCAAATCTCGACCAGATCGCCCAGGAACTCTACAACTCAGGGGTTACCTGGCCGGACGTGACACCGGCACGAGCCAAGTTCTTGCCTAGCTACGGTGAAATCGACAGCTATGAAGGCGTCTACATCGATAGCACAGATACAGACGATATCTTCGATGAACTTCAGTTGGGCGATACGTTTGAGTCCGACCATCCCGATTGGCCCAATGCGTTGAAGTACCCCTATCCGCAGGCCGGCCGCTACAACAGCGGGTTGCCTAAGAATATGCCCAGTTCGAGTTCTAGCCGCAATAGGTGGAAGGGCTACATCAATTATGTGAAGAAGCTCAAAGGGCCGTACAAGAAGAAGTACGGATTCCGAACACTCGTAAACTACATGCTGCAAAACGGCCAAATGAAGTGGAACAAGTCGGAAGACTTGTGGCGAACGTCGCACTATCCCTTCCATGCCGTGAAGAACGGTGCGTCACTGTTCCTCGACTTCCTGGCCGACCTCGACTACGGTGACGAAGTCGGTGTCGTCAGCTACGGGTCTTATGCCGTTTGGGAAACCCAGCATACCGACGGAGAGGTTTCGCTTGATATCTCGAGCAACCCCATCAGCGCCGATTACGGAACTCTCGACGAGATACAACGGCGTCACCAAGCGGGACATTACGACGTCTACACCGGTATGGGTGACGGTGTGCTTAAGGCGCGCGAGATGCTAGTTGGCGCCGCCGACGATCCCAGCGACACGGGCCACGTGCGCTATGGAGCCAGACCGACGATTATCTTAATGACCGACGGGCAGGCGAATCGATGCGCGGACAACTGGAGCTTGCCAAGCGACTTCGATTGGGCACTGTGGACCGACTACGACGGCGACGGAACGGCCGACTACACAACGTCCGACGAAGACAAGCAGTACGCATTCTATGAGGCGACCGAGGCGATCAAGCGTGGCATCACCATCCATACCATGGCTGTGGGCGCCGGTGCCGACCGCGACATCATGAGGGCAATCGCCTTCGCAGGTGATGGCGTCTTCATCAGTGTGCCTGGTGGCAGCACCATCGCCCAGATGGAATCGCAGATGCTTGACGCATTCAGCGAGATCGCTTCCACTTTGCCCCCATCGAAGCTTGTCTTTGAGTTGGCGCCGACAAACCCATAACGATCTGCGAGGAGACTAGCCGCCCGGCGCCACCATCGGTTGTGGCGCCGGTGCTACGAACTGTGGTTGCTGGTGCTGCATCAGATACTGACGCGACCGTTCGACCTCAGGACGTGGGACCCGGAAGCCGCGTGGTCGGCCACCAACCACTTCGGGGCCTAGGTCAGGCATCGGATAAGGGTCGTTCTTGTTCGCTGCGTTGTACCGCTGGTATCCCGCTGGGCCCGGATTGAACAAGTGCGGCATGCGAATGTTGGGTGAGCAACCCAGGCCAGGTGCGAGCAACAACATCGCAGCGCAAAATCTGCCGACCAACGTGTTCAAGGTTCCGTCCTCGCGCGATAGAGATAGGGGCGACGATTGTAGGGCTCGCCCTCCCGTACGCCAATACGAACCGTTCCGTGGCAAGTTCGACGTACAGCACCGCTAGCATCGGCCATCTAGGCTGGTGATAGCCAGTTGCCGTCCAAATTCGTCGGCAGCCACGCTTCTGTGGGTGGTTGGGGATGGGGCAAGTTTGCGGTGTAGTACAACTCTCAGGCCGTCCCTGACCCGCGATGGCAACGAAGTCAATTGGGCAAACAACTGTCGAGCCAAATGGCTGAACCGATCGGCGCGAGCGTCACCTGGTCGCATACTGCTGGCAACAACACAGTTTGCCCGGTGTCCAGAGTCAGGCTCCCTGCACTCCACTCGAGCGTGGCTTCGCCATCAATCACCGACAACAGGTGGAAGCGGTCGCCCAGGTTCATTACGTACGGCTCGGCACGATTTGCACGGGTAAGAAGAAACTTGTCGCATTCAACCAACCGCTCGATGCCGGCCTCGCCGGTTGACTGCGGAGTTTGAGGTTCGACCGGGCCGCGCTCGAAATCGGTCACATCGAGCGACTGCTCAATGTGCAGCGGGCGAGCCTTGCCGTCTTTGTCGACGCGGTTCCAATCGAACAGACGGAACGTCGTGTTGCTGGCCTGCTGAATCTCAGCGATCATCAACCCCTCACCCAGCGCGTGCACTGTGCCCGCCTTGATGAAAACGCAGTCGCCCACGTCGGGTTCGAACGAGTGAAGGCATTGGTCGCTCGTCCCAGCACCGACGGCGGCGGCCAGATCGTCGCGGGTGACGCCCGGCTTCAGGCCCGCGTAGATTTTGCTTCCTGGCTCTGCGGTCAGCACTACCCACGCTTCGGTCTTGCCGAGGTCGGGCGGGTCGAGTTTGGCGCCCTGCTGGTCGTTCGGATGCACTTGGACGCTCAGTGTCCGCTTCGCGTCGAGGAACTTGAACAATAGCGGAAACACGGGTTGTGGAGCGTGCCTGCCAAAGAGCTCTTGCCCATGGTAGGTGACCACTTGGTGCAACGACATTCCAGCAAGCGGGCCATCGGCCACAATGCTCTGGTCATCGCCGTGGTCAACCGCTTCCCAGCTTTCCGCGTACGTTGGTCCGTCACCAATTGGCTTGCCAAGCACTGAGCCGAGCCGCCGGCCACCCCACAGATACTCTTTGAATAGCGGCTGAAATCGGAGTGGGTAAAGCGTCGACATGGTGAGGGTATGGAGCTAGGAACGCCGGCGAAGAACGACGCCATTATCGGAACTATCGGCGTTTTCGCTACCCGCTGTCTCGCTGCGCAAGGGTGTTGTCGGCGGGGCGTGGGATACACGTTATCGGGCTGCTAGAATGGAAGGTTTGCCGGGCATGGATGCCTGTTGACCAACGACCGCGGCTCCCAAGGGGCGCGCCGCACGACGCGATCCCGCCAAGCCTCCCTCCGCATGCCCGAGTCCGACGACCTGTTTGAGAAGAGCAAGATGACCTTCGGGGAACACCTCGAAGAGTTGCGGGCTGCGCTTATCAAGTCGCTCATCGCGATCACCATTGGCTTTTGCCTCGGCCTATATTGGGCGCCGGCATTCGTGAGGTTTGTCTCTGAACCACTCAAGGCGGCGGTCGATTCACATCTGCTTCGCGATGCGAAAGAGAAGTACATCTTGGAACTCGAGCAGCGAAAGGAAGAAGGCGAGGAAGTACCCGCCGACATCGAGGCTGCAGCTCAGCGGATGATAGACCAAGACCTCGCACCCCGAACGATCTACGTCGAGCCGGACGGGTTGGGAATTGACTCTGACGAGGACTTGGTGCCGCTGATCGTCTACGAACGAGTAAAAGACGACCCGCGCCGCATCATTGGCACCGGAGTGACCCAGGGCTTCACGGTGTACATCAAGGCGGCACTCGTCTTGGGACTCATTATCGCGAGCCCAGCCGTGTTCTACTTTATCTGGCTATTTGTCGCCGCAGGACTGTATCCACACGAGAAGCACTACGTCTACATATTCTTGCCATTCAGCCTGGGGCTGTTTCTTGCGGGTGCGGCGATTGCGTTCTTCGGAGCGATCCACTTCGTGCTCGAGTTCCTATTCTTGTTCTATAGAGTGCTGGACATCGCCCCCTACCCCGTTATCAACGACTGGATGAGTTTCATTCTGATTCTGCCGCTCGGGTTCGGCGTTAGCTTCCAGTTGCCGCTCGTAATGCTCTTTCTGGAGCGGATTGGCGTGTTCACGATCGAGAACTACCTAAAGCAATGGCGGATTGCTGTGATCGTGATTTGCGTGATCTCGACCATCCTGACACCGGCAGACCCGCAAAGCATGATTCTGATGGCAGTGCCGCTTGTCGTCCTGTATTTTGGAGGCATTGGATTGTGCAAGTTCATGCCTCGCCGCCAAACGCCGTTTGGCGCGATGGTCGACGCGCAGTAGCAGGCACCCAATACGGTAGAGCCAAGGCAAGATATGAAGCAATGTCCCACAACGCCGAAGAGGCTGCCACTCTTGTTGGTACTATTGCCGACGACGATACTTGCCCAAGAAGCCACCGTCGCCAATAAGGAAACAGTGGTCGAGCTTGGCCCCAAACGGTACATGGGGCGGCGGATTGCGCAGACGATGCACTATCTTGGCGCCGAGTGGCTCACGCGCGACAGTCGCGAGAAGGAAGAGGCCTGCAGCAAGTTGCTCGCAGCGCTAGAAGTGAAACCGCGGCAGACGGTGTGCGATCTTGGGTGTGGCAACGGATACTATACCCTACGGCTAGCTAAGCTGGTCGGCCCGCAAGGATCGGTGTGGGCGGTCGACATCCAGCCAGAGATGCTCAAGCTCCTCACCGACAGGGCAGCGACTCGTAACGTGACCAATCTCAAACCGACGCTTGGCACCGCGACGTCCCCCAACCTGCCAGCCGAGGCAATCGATCTGGTGCTGCTGGTGGACGTCTATCACGAGTTCTCGCATCCCGAGGACATGCTTGAAGACGTACGAGCATGCTTGAACCCCACGGGACGTGTGGCGCTCGTCGAGTACCGTGAGGAGGATCCCGACGTTCCTATCAAGCCGCTGCACAAGATGAGCCAGCGCCAGGTAATGAAGGAATACGAGGCTAATGGCTTCAAGCTGGTGGGTCAGTTCGACGAATTGCCCTGGCAGCACGTGTTCTTCTTCGCCCGCGACGATTCGCCGCTAGAAGAGGTCGAACTAAACCCCTGGCGTCAGCCGTAAGTGGCGCACCTTCATGCGGCCGGCACTCGCTTGGCGTCAAAAACAGCGATGGCGACCTATTCCATGCCGAAGGAATGGGGTAGCAACTCGACGAGCGAGTGTTCGACAAACTTGCCACTCTCGCACACCATGCGGACGGTCATGTCCTTGTTGAACTCGGCCAGCACCTGACGGCACGCACCGCATGGCGTGGTGGGCTCTGTAGTGGGAGTGTAGACGGCCACGGCGACGATCTCGCGCATCCCTTCCACCACGGCCGCAAATACCGCAGCCCGCTCGGCGCAGATCGTCAATCCATAGGAAACGTTCTCGACATTGCAGCCAACGAACATTCGGCCATCGTCGGTGAGTATGGCAGCGCCTACCCTAAATTTGCTGTAGTCTGCGTACGCTTGGTGGCTTGCCGTGCGCGCTGCGTCGGTAAGTTCCTGCCAATCGATACTCATGCCGTACACTCCTTCGGCTGGCCGAACGGATCACTTACGAGACTTCGGCGGGGGCTTGCCATGCACCGACCTGCCGCGCCCTCATTATAGGGAGATCGGTGAGTTGCGTTCGAGTCGGGGCGTACGTAGGAAGTGACAGAAATTGGCGTTGCCAATCCAGTTGCGGTACAATCTTAAGCTAACGTCGGCAGTCCGGTGGCCCAGGTGGAGGTTGTGCAGATGCGAAGCGCGTTGGTTGCATGGACCTTGATCGCATTGGGGAGCCACACAACAATCGCGCAAACCGTGTCTGAGTCTTCAGGCAAGTGGCCAAATTGGCGGGGGCCCTACTGCAACGGATTCACTCCCGATGCGACTCCACCGATCGAGTGGAGCGAGACCAGTGGGATTGCGTGGAAACGCAAGATTCCAGGTCGAGGCAGTGGATCGCCCATCGTTTGGGGCGATCGCGTGTTTGTGACTACGGCGGTACCGACCAGCAAGGTTGCCACTCCGGTGAGCGACGAGCAATCGCAGGCAACCCAACGGCCTCGGTTTGGGCGTCGCCGCCGCGAGCCGCCAACCAACCTCTACCAATTCCAAGTGCTATGCTTGTCGCTAAACAGCGGCGAGGCAATCTGGAGTCAGACCGCGATCGAGGCCGTTCCTCACGAGGCGGGCCACTCAACCAACACACACGCTTCGGCGTCGCCTGTGACCGACGGCACGCACGTATTCGCCTCTTTTGGGTCGCAAGGTATCTTCTGCTTCACGATTGATGGCGACCGGGTATGGCAGCGCGACTTGGGCGAAATGCAAACTCGCAACGCTTTCGGCGAAGGTGCCTCGCCGGCGCTATATGGCGATACGTTGGTCGTCAATTGGGATCATGAGGGCCAGTCGTTCATCACGGCGCTTGACGCAGCCAGCGGCGAACCGCGATGGCAACGAGATCGCGACGAGCGGACCACGTGGGCCACACCGACTGTTGTCGAGGCTGCGGGGAAGACGCAGGTGATTGTCAACGCGTCGAATCGCACGCGGAGCTACGACCTGATGTCAGGCGACGTGATTTGGCAGTGCGGCGGACAAGTGGGCAATCCGATTCCTACGCCCGTGGTGTACGAGGATACAGTGATTTGCATGAGCGGTTACCGCGGCGCTGCCATCTACGCCGTTCCGCTCGACGCAACCGGCGACATCACCGATAGCGATCTGATCCGCTGGCACGTGGATGTGGGGTCGCCATATGTTCCCTCGCCGCTGCTCTACGGTTGGCGCCTGTACTTCACCAAATCGAACCATGGAATCTTGTCGATGGTCGACGCCCGATCTGGAGAGTTCGTCATCGACCAGAAGCGGCTGACCGACATCCGAAGCATCTACGCTTCGCCGGTTGGGGCCGACGGGCGTGTCTACATTTCCGGTCGCGACGGTACGACGACTGTCTTGCGTAACGGAGACGACTTCGACGTCCTAGCTGTGAATCACCTCGACGAAGGCATCGACGCGTCGCCAGCACTAGTTGGCAAGCGGTTGTTGCTCCGCGGCACGCAGCACCTTTACTGCATTAGCCAGTAATCGTGTCGCCTACGGCACAGTAGGTACCCGATCGAGCGCGATGCCGCCACGGGGCAACTGGTGCACCATAGGCGTAGGTGCTTCGTAGTGCACCGGCTCGATTTTGCCGGGCGTTGCCGGCTGAGCATAGGCCGAGACCGGCGGCACTTGCCGAGGGCTGACCGCTGTGGCGGTTGGGATGGCTGGGATATGCGTGGAAGGAATGGCCGATTTGTCGAACGCCACACCCGCGGGCGTGCTGCCCAAGTCGACGCGGGGGTATCCTTCGGCTGCCGGTGGCGACCACATGAGTGCCGCGTTCGGAATACCCTGGTTGATTGCGACACGACCGACGTCGATGGTCAGCGTCAACTCCGAAGCTGGCACTCGAATGGTAACCTTGCGCGGTAGCGACACCCGCGCCGTTTCGTCGTAGCGAAAATCCTCGGCAACCGCGCTGGCCACGGGCGGTCCGCCGCTGGTTTTATAGAGATGTTGTTCAAGCACCCAAGCACGCGTGGCGTCGACGACAAGCGCTCGCTGCATTGGTCCGGTAGGCGTGGAGATGGTCGAGCGGATTTCAAGCGTACCGTCTGGGCGCTCGACCGGCCCAGCGTAGTTCGCACTCGGATTGAGTTGCACCAAGCCGAGCGCATCGCCAATCCAGGTGGGATCGATGGGCAGTATCTGTCGCGCGGCGCTGTTGACGTATTGATCGTGCCGACAGTAGTAAAGCGCTGGCGGCTCATTCTGCTTCACCCAGAACCAAAACAATTCGGAGTTGCTACCCAAGTCAACTTCCGTTCCTCCGGTGAGTGCGATGCCGGCGGTAAGTCGGAAGTTGCGTGGCCGCTCGTAGGCGATCGTCCCGCGCAGCAGTGGTAGTCCTACGCCCATACCGGGAACTGTGAACTTAGCGGTGGTTGTGTAGTAGGTTTGGACGCGATCGGTGTTCTGGTTCACTGCGGCGATGATCTGCGCGGCGGTCGGTGGTCCTTGAATCACCACTGGAGCTACGGGCCCGGGTGGCTCAAACCATCGGTCCTGCATCGACCGGCAACCGGCATTGGCCGCGACGATCAACAGTAGCAGGCCACTGAGTGGTTGAACGGTAATGTAACTCAAGCGATTCTCGCGGTAGCGGCTAGGTAGGTTAGGCGTCGTCGCTATAGAGCAACTCTACCAGTTGATCCTGAATCTCGGCGGCACGTTCAGCACTCACGTCCACGGCCCGCACGTCGTACTCGGCTGCGCGCGAGGGACACACCAGTCGCAGCGTGTCGGGCAACTCGCATTGGATGTCCAAAGCCGATTCTGCAAACCGAAACACTCGTTTTCGCACTAGAAACAACGCTAGGATGTAGACGGCGTCGCCCATCTTGGGCTGATCGGACCAGCGGTCGAACAATTCCAGCGCCACTTCTCGGGGGGCGAGTTTCGGTTTGGCGGTATCGCTCTCCGGCATTCGCGACTCCCACCACCCGAGCGCTTCGTCGGGGGGGCCGTTCCATGCGTCCGCCGAAAAGTCTCGTCGTACGACGTCGGCCCCCTGCACTTGCAGCACCGAGTAGTAGACTTCGCCAGGCGAAAGCACGCCGTCGGTGGCAGTGCATCGACGCGAACATCGTTTCACTTCGAAATCTAGCACGGGTGCATCTCCCTCGCGGCGCGCGAATTGGCCCGGAGAACCTAGCGAAATTGGCCACCTAATGCAACGCGATTTGTTCACCGGTTGCCCCGTAGGCGTTTACGATGCCTGAAACAAGCGAGCATCGGTGCCCCCGGGGCCAATTTCAAACCGGATTCGCCGGGCGCACTTTGGGCAGTGTCCGACGTAGGCGGTTTGGTCTTGGTTGACGTAAATCCGCTGGTACACGTCGCAGCAAGCGAAGTGGACGCCCACATACCGACGCTCCTTGAGGGGCGATGAGTGCGATTGAGGGGACTCGCTCGAAAGGTCGAGGTTCTTGCCTGGTGACATCAATCCATTGACTCTCTTGGGTAGGCGATGGCGGAACGTAGCACAACTAGGCTTCTGCGCATAGCGAAACCGACATGACCAACCGGAGAGCTAGCATCGCGTGCGCCGCCATCGATGGCGAAGTTGGTGCTGTAGGACGACTTGCGTCCACGTGCTTGCATGTGACGAGACATCCTGCACTAAATGGGGCATCGTCGAGGGCCAGGTAAAATGTGCGGCTGGCGTAGGATCTGCCTGCCATTCCGATTCGAATGATTGCACGGAACAGCGCGGACGATACTTGCAAAGCGTGGCCCTACGCACACACGGGGCGACGATCGCTGATTAGTCGACAGGGACCAAATGATGTACGGGCGACTACGACTACTGATTGTCACTCTGTTTGCACCCGCGCTTTGGACGTGCGCAACTGTGGGTAATGCCCAGGCAGTCCCGCCGCCGGCGACACGCGATTCTGTCTCTCACATTTCGCATCTGATTGGGGTTCACAATCGGTACGCGCTAAGTCTTGCTGAACGAGGGGCCTGCCTATCGGCAGAGCAAGAGTATTTCAAAGCTCTGTGGCTCTCGGCACACCGGCTGGATGCCATGCACGGCGGTGCCACTCGCTCCGAGGCGTTGGCTGCCGCACGCCGAGCGTTCGACGAATCGGACGATTTCGCTCGGTATCTACCCGAAAACGCCGGTGCCGATGTCCGGCCGCAGATTGTTGGCCACAAGACGACCGTGCTGCAGAACTCTACACAACCAATTGCGCCGTTGGCCGCGTTGCAGGGCTACTACAACTATGCCAGCACTCAGTTGATCCGCGCAGTAGATGGTGAACCGCTAGCGTCTTGCGCGCTCAGCGGACTCGCTCAGATTCAGGCGCTCCTGTTGGTCGACAAACACGAATCGACCGCCCCTGCCAAGGCGATTGCGTTGTTTCAGGCGGCCATAGCTGTGGATCCAACGAACGCACTGGCAGCCAATGAACTCGGCGTGCTATTCACCAAGTACGGTAGGCTCGAGCCCGCACGCCAGGCATTTACCCTCAGCTTGCAAGCCGAACAACGACCCGCGACGTGGCACAACCTGGCTCGAGTTTACGATTTACTTGGCAAGCCGGAACTGGCCATGCAAGCTCGAAATCAGAAACAAATACTGCTTGAGACCGCTAAGAGCGAGGCAGGCCGTACTCCTCAAATCGCCTGGGTCGACCTGGAAGAGTTTAACGCCGTTGCGGGCCATACCATCGACGACAACGATGCTCGGACGGCGCTAGTTGATAGTCGATCAGAGAAACAGCCCGCGAACGACGACGCTGTGCCCCGATCGGCTTCCTCGAACGAAGAGTCGGATGGCGAAAAAGAGGGTGGACTGTTGCGCAAAGTCATGTCGCTTCCCAATTGGCGAAAGCGTGGATGACGTTGGGGATGGACGATCAATCGCGGCGCTGCCAATCAAAGATTGGGCGGTAAAGGAAACGGAAGTTCGAATGCAGTTAGTAGGCATAACCATCCGTGTTGGATGCTTCGCTGCCGGTCTGTCTGTGGGCATGGCGTGTCACGCTGCATCTGGAGCAGACCAACAACCGGCACCAGAGCTCTCCAACCCGGCCGCAATGTACTTGATCCCGCTCGATGAGGGATTAGACGCCGTCGTCACGTCGGATGCGGCCACCAGCAACGTGAGCGCGGCGCCGCTCCAGATCCCGTCGTCAATGATTCCCGTGGAGACCTGCGCGGACGCGAATGAGCGAGCCGCCGGAGAAAATTCAATTCCCCATAGTAAAGGTCAGAAGGCGTCCGAGCCTTCTTTGCTCACCCAGGTGCCTCCGCCACCGGCCCCGCAAGGCGGCATCCAACAAGTCGACCAACTCGACGTCGCCGATGAAGTCAGCCAGGTGCTCAGCCCGCCCGGGTGGCCCGCGGTCGACCTCGCCATTGCCTGGGCCCAGCCTATCAAGCCCCGCAGCACCGCCCACGCCGAGTACGAACACTTGCTCGACGTGACTTGGTCGGTACAGTGTCCTTCGACCGTGTTGCCGGTGGCAAACCAAGTCGCCGACGATCCGTCCCGTGAACTGAAGTCGATGTTGGCCAGTGGGACAGTGGTGCCAAATCATCTGCACCGAGTTCCGGACCAGTTGGTACATGCCAAATCGATCCAAGCCGGTACCCAGCAGCCCACACCGCAAGGCGTTGCGTCCCGTGACTCAGCCGCTCCTGCTGCTACGTCGGATTCAGGCGTGAGATTTGTCGTTGACCATTTGAAGAATCCAAGTGCGATTGCGGCTTCCGTCGTTTGCCCCCGTGCGACCAACAACAGCCAACAGCCATCGACTCGACTGGTGGCTAACACCACGGTCGTCGCCCAGCCAGAGCCCATCGCGGCGGGCGTCGAGAGTGTGCCTTCGATGATGCATCCTTGTCCCCCAGCGACGACGCTTGGCCCCTACTCGCCGTGTCCCGTGCATGGATTCCATTGCGTTGGATGCCCAAAATGCGCTGGGCGTGGACTTGAGACGAGGTTCGACTGGAAAGATGCAGGGCCGATTCCATGGGAGGCGTTCGGCCACGGCGAGTATATTGGACCGGCTCGAACGGCGGATGTTCCTGTCTACCGCCTACGTGTCGACGACCTGCTGGATTTTGTGTTCCGACTCACCCGTGACGTGTCGAAGACTCCCTACCAACTCGAGGTCGGCGACCGCGTGCTGGTTGAGTCACTTACTAGTCCGACGGTCAACCGCGAAGTGATTATCCAGTCCGATGGCACGATCACGCTCCGCGACTTGGGGCAAGTACCCGCGGCCGGGCGAACCATCGAAGAACTAAGGAAAGTCCTGGATGAGGCATACAGCAAGTTCATTACCGATCCACAGATCTCAGTCGTACCGATCGAAACGAATACCAAGCAAACAGAAATGATTGCCGCAGTCGATAGTCGGTTCGGTCGGGGCGGTCAACAACGTCTTGCCCGCGTAACTCCCGAAGGTACGATCCAATTACCAGCCATTGGATCGGTGCCCGCACAAGGTCTGACGCTCGACGAATTGCAGCGAGAGATCCATGCCCGCTACTCTCAAATAGTCAAAGGGTTAGAAGTCACCCCAATCCTGCAAGAACGCGCGCCGCGTTACGTCTTTGTGGTGGGCGAAGTGTTGACACCTGGTCGCTACACACTTGAAGGCCCAACTACGGTCATGCAGTCCATCGCCCTTGCGGAAGGATGGAATATTGGTGCCGACTTGCGGCACGTCATTGTGTTTCGTCGGGACAACAACTGGAACCTCATGGCAACGCGGCTGAATCTTCGGCCGCCACTTTATGGTCGGTCGCCTTGCCCAGCAGATGAAATATGGCTTCGGGACTCCGACATTGTGCTGGTGCCCAAGCACCCGATTCTCGCCGCCGACGATGCCATCGAGTTGATCTTCACACGGGGCATTTACTCGGTGTTTCCCATCAGTTGGAACTATCAATTCCAGAACTTCACTACGGTGCCGTAGCGTACGAGCTGGCAGACTTGGGTGATTGCCCGTTTTCTTCCTTTGGGGCTAGTTGTCATTGTGCTGGCGTGCTCCGCTCACGATGGTGGGGCTAACTGTTCAATAATTGAACGCGCGTTAAGAACCTGAAATATCGGCGCCTCGCCGAAGTGGATTCGGCATCCATACGCAGACACCGCGGGTCGCAATCTCATGGTTAACTTTCGTTAGCGCGCTCAGCTTGCGCAGCAACGAATCGCTAGAAGCGAGCGCATCTAGAAGTTGCCACCGCCAACTAACCTGAAGCCAGGCAGCGACCTGTGCCTCTGGTCTTCACTCGGTTGCAAGACGTCGGCGGCTAGGTAGAATTTGCGCGGCTATCCACAATCGAATCGACGTTGGACTTAGTGGATAGACCATGCCGACGGACGACGACGACCATCGGCATGGTTGCTCGGAGTGCACCAATTCTACATGTGAATCACGCATCAATGGAACGATGAGATCTGACTTGAATTTCATAAGAGACTACTCACCAAGAAACCGCCGCAAGACACCAACACAAACCCCAACGCATTCTAGACTCCATGCCGAATTGCTCGAACAACGTTGCATGCTCAACGGCGTTGCAACGGTTTCGCCGTGGAATGGCCAACAGAACGTTGGTCTTGGTGATAACATCTCGATAAGCTTCGACTTTGACGCGGACGCCGCAACGGTCAATGTCGACACGATACAGCTTCGCAATCCCGCGGGCGCTCTCGTACCGTCGACGGTCACATACGATTCGGCGACGAACACAGCCACGCTAAATCCAGACTCACCGCTGCTTTCTACGTCCAACTACTACGCCGTTACGGTCACGAATGGAATTCTCGAGAGCGGCACCGGCACTCCGATCGATGCGCCTTACTTGTGGGCATTTACAACCCAAGCGCCGACGTTTCAAGACATTGTCGCTCTCGACGGTCTCATTCAGCCAACGGTTGTGCGTTTCGCTGATGACGGGCGTGTGTTCGTCGCGGAGAAAAGTGGTCTAATCAAGGTGTTCGACGGACTTGACGATCCCAACGGTCCCGAGGTATTTGCCGACCTGCGACCACAAGTTCACAACTACTGGGATCGTGGTTTGCTCGGCATGGATCTGCATCCCGACTTCCCGGCGTCGCCATACGTGTATGTTCACTACACGTACAACGCGCCGCTCGACGGAAGCCCGTTTCCCGCCTGGCCAAGTGCTGATGGGACAAACGATAGCGGACCCGGAACCAGTGGCAATGGTCCGCCTGTTAGCTCCAACCTATCGCGATTGACCGTTGGAGGTGACGGGTTGTGGGACGGGAACGAACTTGTGCTGATCAATGATTGGCCGAGCCAGTATCCTAGCCATGCGGTTGGGTCGGTTGAGTTCGGTCCCGACGGAATGCTATACGTTAGTGCCGGCGACGGCGCCAGTTTTGGCTTCTCCGACTTTGGGCAGTTCGACAGTTTGTTGGGCAGCGACGCACTCAACGATCCACCAAACGAAGGCGGTGCGCTGCGCAGCCTGGACCTGCGAACGTCGCCCGAGGATCCCAGTGTCGACCCGGTGAGCCTCGACGGTACCATCATTCGCGTGCATCCCGACACGGGAGCCGCAGTGCCTACCAACCCGCTATACGATCGATACGGGGCCAACGACGATCCAAACGCCGAACGCGTATTGGCTTATGGGCTCCGCAACCCGTTCCGATTCACCGTTCGCGACAACGGTGAAGTGTGGGTGGGAGACGTGGGCTGGAATACGTTTGAAGAAATCAACGTGGTGCGCGATCCGGTCGATTCAATCGTTGAGAACTTTGGTTGGCCGGCGTATGAGGGCGATGGACCGCAAGGTGGCTACGATGGCCTCAATCTCCCGCTGATTGAACAGCTATACCAAGACGTCAGCAACGACCCGAATAACCCCAAGTTGCATGCCGAGCCATTCTTCAAATACAGGCACACCGAACAGGTAGATCCTGGAACCGACGAACCGATAGGTAGTTCCGCAATCTCTGGACTAGCGTTTTACAGCGGGACAAACTACCCGATGGCTTTCGATGGGGCGTTGTTCTTCTCCGACTTCAACCGGGCTCGCATCTGGGTGATGCATGCAGGGGTCGACGGCGAACCTGACCCGAATTCCATTGCCACGGTGTTTGGGCCGTCCGCCAATTCGGTCGGACTTTACGCGGGGCCGGATGGGGACATCTACTATACCGATCTACTTGGCGGGAAGATTCGACGCATTACGTACTTCGCAGACAACTTGCCGCCCACCGCCGTGGCGATCGCCGACGTGCAATCGGGCGCCGCTCCACTAACGGTGAACTTCGACGGAACGACTTCGTTCGACACCGATCCCGGCGACGTTATTGCGAGCTACGAGTGGGACTTGGACGGCGACGGGCAGTTCGACGATTCCACTTCACCCCAGCCGAGTTTCACCTATCCTTCAATTGGTGGTTACAACGTAAGCTTGCGAGCGACTGATTCGCAAGGGCTGACCCATGTGGATTCACTGATAGTCAATGTTGGCGATCCGCCGACCGTTCTCATCGATTCGCCGACCGTGGGGCAACTATTCTCGGTAGGTGAAGTCATCAACTTTTCGGGACTCGCCTACGAAGACGACGCCGTGGACGAAACCGATCGACTCGACGATTCTGCGCTCACCTGGACTTTCACATTCTTTCAGGCATCTGAAGAGAATCCAAACGACTTTAACATACGCAATCAGCAAGTCATCAGCGGCGCGGGGTCGGGGCAGTACACCGTGCCCGACTGGGAGTTCCCCGTGTTCTTTGAGGTCGAGCTTTCGGCGACCGATTCGGACGGGCTCGTTACCACCGAGGTGATTCGAGTCGACCCGCAGACCGTGGTCTATTCGTTCGATACGGTGCCAACCGGGTTGCAGGTTGACTTCAATGGGCGCACGAAGACGGCACCATTCGACCAGACGCTTGTGGTCAACTCGCTGAACACGATCAGTGTCTTGTCTCCGCAGGTTGACGATGGCACGCTCTACGAGTTTGAGTCATGGTCGGATGGCGGCGCCATTAGCCACGACGTGGTGGTTGGCCCAACGCCCGATACGATCATTGCCAACTTCGCCCCGTTCTCGATCACCTATCTCAGCGATCTTGCGTTTGTAGGGACGCCCGTCAACGGTTGGGGACCCGTGGAACGCGACCGTAGTAACGGCGAACAAGGCAGCTCCGACGGAAATCCAATCACACTCGATGGCGTCACGTACGCCAAAGGCCTTGGCGCCCATTCGGCGTCGGAAATCGTCTATAGTCTGCAGGGCCAGTTCGATCGCTTCAATGCCGACGTGGGCGTCGACGACGAGGTCGACGGGCTTGGGTCTGTCACATTCGAAGTGTGGCTCGACGGCACCCAGGTTTATGGTAGCGGTGTACTTACCGGCGCGTCGCCGACGGAATCGATCGATGTAAGTGTGGCAGGCGGAACAGAACTCCGACTCATCGTCACGGACGCTGACGATGGCGCCAGCTACGACCACGCCGATTGGGCGGACGCCAAGTTGTTGGCCTCTCCGTCCGCGAATCTACCGCCGGTGGCAGCGGCCGACTTAAACTCCATCGCTGAAGGAGAGACGGATCCGGTCGCCGGCGACCTGCTGGTGAACGACAGCGATCCCAACGACGACCTGTTGGTCATCCAGTCGGTCGCGGCGTCTGCTGACGACCAAGTCAATGTGGCCGGTGCCTACGGCACACTCGACTGGGACGGTTCAGGAACTTACATCTATCGAGTCGACAATAACAATCCCGTCGTCTTGGCCTTAGGTTTGGGAGAGGTGTTGACGGATGTATTCGACTACACCATTGCCGACGGAAATGGTGGTACGGACACTTCAACATTGACGGTTACTATCCAAGGAGTGGACAACACCGAGTCGGTGTATCTAAGCGATTGGCCGTTTGCCTCTCCGCCCGTCAATGGTTTCGGGCCGGTGGAACGCGACAGGAGCAACGGCGAGAACGGCCCGGCGGACGGCAACACGCTAACGCTCGAAGGCACGACCTACACAAAGGGTTTCGGCGTTCACTCCGCATCGGAATTGGTGTTTGACCTCCAAGAGCAATTCGATCAGTTCGTCGCCGACATTGGAGTTGATGACGAAGTTGGAAACCTTGGCCAAGTAACGTTCGAAGTATGGCTCGATGGCGTGCAGATTTTCGATAGTGGCGTCATGACTGGTTCCTCTCTAACGCAAACTGTGGGGGTAAGCGTTGCGGGCGGCACTCTACTGAGGTTGGTCGTCACCGACGGTGGCGATGGCCTCGCCTACGACCATGCCAACTGGGCAGATGCCAAGCTGGTAAGTCTTGCAAGCGTTAACTTCGCGCCAGAGGCGGTGGACGATGTCAACTCGGTGACCGAGGGCGACATCGCGCCAGCAACGGGTGACTTGCTTCAGAACGACAGCGATCCTGACGAAGATCTCCTTACCGTCGCCTCGGTGAACGGCGAAACCGACGCAGCGGTCGCCGTGGTGGGTGTTTTCGGTACGCTCGATTGGAGCACCGCTGGAGGCTATGCTTATACGCTCGACAACACCAATGCGGTGGTGCAGACCTTGGTTAGCGGCGAAACGGCCACCGACGTGTTTAGTTATGCGATCGCCGATGGCAACGGAGGCGTCGATTCCGCTACGTTGACCATTACGATTCAGGGGGTGGGGAGCTTCACGCAAACCTACCTTAGCGATCTGCCCTTCGTAGGTACCCCGATCAACGGGTGGGGGCCCGTGGAGAGAGACCGCAGCAATGGTGAACAGGGCAGCACCGACGGAAACATGCTGACGCTCAATGGCACGACCTATGCGAAAGGTCTTGGAGTTCATTCCGCATCCGAGATCGTGTTCGACCTGCAGGGACAGTACGACCGTTTCGTTTCCGATGTGGGCGTGGACGACGAAGTTGGGAACCTTGGCCAGGTTACGTTTGAAGTGTGGCTCGACGGACTGCAGGTTTACGACAGCGGTGTCGTGACCGGTTCATCCGCAACCTCATCCGTCGATGTCAATGTGGCTGGCGGCAGCGATCTTCGGCTGGTCGTAACCGATGGTGGAGATGGGCTAAGTTACGATCACGCAGACTGGGCCGATGCTAGGCTCCTGACGATCGATGAATCCAGCACGGCGAGCAACCTCAGCCTGGCGTTTGGCCTGCCCGGGCTGACCGCGACCACTACAAGTTCTGGCACGGGATTGGTTGCAGATGACGACTCCGCTACCGATACATCCGCCGACGCAATCGAAGCGGAGCTTGCAGATCTGGTCTTGGCATCCGATGAGCCCGTTGAAGACGACACAAGCCTGTCGTTGGCGAACGGCGGCTTGAGCGAACTGGACGGCGAATCGAAAAACGATGAGGCTCTGGAAGCAGCGTTTGCGGAACTGCCTGAAGAATTGTGATGCCCCGCCCCATGGTGCCGCGTCCTTATCCGCGGCGCGAACATTCCAACAGCGTTTGCGCCATGCCGCGCTCAAATCGCTCGATGGTGTACTGCTGGTGGAACTTGCGCAGTCCCGCCTGCCCCATCGACCGCTGCAAGTCCCGATCGCGAATCAGGCGCTCGAGCTTGTTGGCCAGGTCTTCTGAGTCGTACGTCTCGGTCAGCAATCCCGTTACTCCGTCGTCCACGATCTCCGAAATGGCGCCCTCGCGAGTCGACACAACGGCTAATCCGTTGCTCATCGCTTCGAGGACGACGACAGGAAAGCACTCCAAGGGATAGAAAGTCGGAAACACGAGCACGTCGCTTTGCGTGTACAGCTTCGTTTTGTCTTCACCGTATCGGGGCCCGACGTACGAAACGTCGTCCCTCAAGTCGTGGTTATCGAGGATGGACTGAAACTCTGCTTGGCACTCTTCGGAGTTTGCCGCTCCCGCAAATACGGCTTTGAACGGCACGCCTCGCCGCTTTAGAGTCGCCAGCGCCTGAGCGAATACAATCGGTCCCTTTTCGTAGATCATGTTCGAAAGATAGAGCAGGCGAATGCAATCGTCACTCGTTTCGATGTCGCCACGGGTGGGTGCCTGTGCGGGCGCGGGGATTCCATTGGGCAAATAGCGGCAGCGCTTCCCCGGTACAAACGGTTGGACGTCGTCATACAACAATCGTGACAGCAGGATGACGTCGCTGTCTTGAAATAGCCAACGGTACAGTCGACGATAGCGTGAGCTTGACGCAGCCTGTTTGAAACCTTTGCTA
Organism: Pirellulales bacterium; assembly: GCA_028279215.1. Taxonomy (GTDB): domain Bacteria; phylum Planctomycetota; class Planctomycetia; order Pirellulales; family Lacipirellulaceae; genus Aeoliella. The sequence goes on along the minus strand of JANQOF010000063.1, from coordinate 61,110 downwards.
TGCAGATGGTAAACCACGCGCGTTCGAAAGCACCTCAATAAGGCCACTGACAGTACATCGCGATAGAACGACAACCCTGTTGGCGACGCCAGCACGTAGTAAGCCATGTCGGGCCGTCGGCGGATGAGGGTCGATAGCAAATGAGCTATCTGAGAGACGCCCTTCCACACCTTGGCAACTCGAAAGCGACCCACGTCGGAGATTGCGTTGGCCGCCTGAATCGGCAGCACGTCGATGTCAAACTTGTCGCCGATGGCAGCCGATTTGACAACTTGCTGATTGATCACCGCGGCACCGTGCACCGGTGGCGGAAGTTGCAGGATGGCCAATAGCTTGGTTCGCGCCGGCGGCGGTGCATCCGTTGCTGGCCGAGCCGTCGTTGGTTCTTCCAAGGTCAACGTCATGCGAATGAGCTTCAAATAGATATCTTGCGACCGTGAAACGCTTCGGCAAAGCCACTTGGCGAGTTACACTCGATTCCCCGCAGGCGAAGCAGCGCCCGCAGCGTATCTTCGGTGAACCAAGGTTTGTCGAGCTGCGACTTGAAGGCACCGAGCGTCATGTCGATTTTCTTTTGCGCCGTCTCTCGGCTTACTGGGGCATAGACGTTGGGCTGTCCGAGGTCACCATCGTATTTTGGAATCTCGTATTCCATCACCGTGTGGTTTCGGAACGCGCAGCCAGTGAGTTCCGATAAGACTCGATGATCCTGATGAGCGTCGTTTCGATAGTGCGTGAAGACCAAGTCCGGGGAGAATCGGGACGATAGTTCGTGAAAGAAGTCCTTTATCGGTTCCCACTGACACGGAAAATAGCTATCGTGAAATCCCTTCACGATGATTTCTCCGCGACCCGCGTTTGCCAAAAACGATTCTCCGCTTGCAATGGCTTCTTCTCGGCGAATCTCATTGCTGCCAAGTACCACCCAACAGACTTCCAAGCCCGGCTGCTCGTCGAGCAGCTTCAGCACGGTTGCACCGCAACCTATTTCAATGTCGTCGGCGTGAGCGCCAAGGCATAGCACACGTTTCAGACCATCGAATCGTGTCTGTATCATTCAGAGTAGCCCTCGGGTTGTAGCTTCTGTGTGCAGCATCGCGCTCTAGCATTCAAGCGCAACTTGCGGGCGTTCCAATTCCGAGTCGTAGAGCTGATGCCATGCCGAGACGAAACGTGGAACCGAGTACTTCGCAACGTCCTTGCGGGCTTGCTCACCCATCTCTCGCCGCTCTTCCCGCGACAATGCTAAGAACCGGGATAGTCCCGCCGCGACACCCTCGTCGGAACGTTCGATCACGATTCCGTTCTTCCCATCCACCACGAACTCTTCAATACCGTTGACGGGCGTGACGATCAGCGGCAAGCCGGCTGCTGCTGCTTCGAGCGAGACGAGCGGAAACACTTCATACGACGTAGGGAAGATCAGCGCATCGGCCGACCATACATGACTCCGTATGCCTTCCTGATGTCCGACAAACTTCGTTTGGCTGCTGATGCCCATGCGTTTGGCGCGACGCTCGTATTCCGCCACTAGGTCGGAAGCACCACCTACCACCAGAAGCTTGAGCGTTGGCTTGGCGCAAGCTCCAAGGGCAGCGAACACATGCGGCAATCCCTTACGTTCGAATTGTCCCAATGCGGCAAACACCAGCACGGTGTCGGCCTCACAGAAGCCAAGCTCGCTCCGAAACGCTTGCCGGTCGAAGTCCGGCGGCATCTTCATCCGGTCGAGATCCACCGGGTTGTAGATGAGCGTCACCTTGTCCGCAACTTCGGGATACTCTTTGGCTAGTTCGCGGCGTAGTCCTTGTGAAGGAACCACAATGTGTTTCGCGCTGCGATAGACGATTGGTTCAAGCAACGCATGCAGGTAGTGGTCGAGCCAGCGAAAGGGACCTCGAACGCCCGTGGGGCGTGCTCCCTTCCATTGGTGTTTGAGGAACGACCTATGGCAAAAATGGGCGTAAGAGATATTGCCCAACAGCAGATTGCTTTCGCACTTCTCGACGAGGTCGAAGTGCTGTCGTTTGAATACTCGATGCAGGTAGTAGTAGATCGGAGCTAGCAAATGGAAGCAGACGAATTGCAGACACAGCGGGCGCCGCGGCACAGGAATGCGCACGAACTTGATTCGATCGGGCCGCGGGTTATCGAATTCGACCGCAAACACGGTGAAGTCGAAATCGTCGGCCAGATTTCCAAGGACGCGCCGGTTGCATCCGCCCGTGGGGTTGGTCGGCGTGACCCGGTAGTCGAACAGCGCGATGCTTGGATTCGCCTCGTCAGTCATTTGAGTCTCCTCGCCGGAAGCGCCACCTCGGAGGCGCGAAATACTCCGACGGTTGGCGTCTCTAGCGGGTCGACGACGTGATCGTTACGCCACACCTCCCAAGGGGTGTCGCCCTGGTCGTACATCTCATCCAGTAGTTGCTTCTCTTTGTAGGTGTCCATGCAGCCCCAGAAGCCGTTGTGCTTCATGGTGGCCAGTCGTCGTTGTTCGACCAGCCGCGCGAATGGTTCGACGACTAGCTCTTCGCCCGCCCGCATGTGATCGAATATCTCGTTCTGTAGTACGAAGAAACCACCATTCATCCAGACTCCCGACCGGTTGATCGCACACACGCTCTCGACATAGCCGTCGTCGGATACGTTCACCGTGTGGAAACTTTGCTGTGGTGGAACGCTCAGGAAAGTCGCGACGGCAGCTTGCTGGTCGTGAAAGTCGATGAGATCCGGCAGATTCATATCGGTCAGGCCATCGGTGTAGTTGGCCAAAAAGGTCTCTTCGCCCCGCAAGTGCGGTTCGACCGCTTTGAGGCGCTGACCGATGTTTGACTTCGCCCCCGTATCGACGAACGTAATCGTCCAATCGTCAATATCGCTGTTCAATAGGTCGATTCGAGTCCCTCCTGAGGAGAGCACGAAGTCGTTCGATACGCACTCGTCGTACCGCAGAAAGTAGTCTTTCACGACTTGGCTCTTCCAGCCAAGGCAAAGAATGAAATCGGTGTGCCCGTAGTGGGCGTAGTACTTCATCACGTGCCATAGGATGGGCCGGTGACCGATGGAAACCATCGGTTTGGGGATGGCTTCGGAGTACTCGCGCATCCGCATGCCGAATCCGCCACAGAAGAGTACCACCTTCATGATCGTCTCACTTTGTAGATGCTGTGGGAGTTGACATCGACCACTCGGCGTCACTTCCGTTGGAAGGGAAAGGGAAAAAGTGCTCGTTCTGCTCTGCACGTAACTGGTCGCACAAGCGATTGGCAGGCAAAGTCACATCGGCGTAGCTAATTGGCTCGTCTTGTGCCACATCGCGGGTTAACCGGCAGTCGGCAGACAGGCTCATCGGCAAGAGTTCGTTGGCCTGGCTGATATCCGCGTTTTCGATCGTGCCGTACGCGTCGAACCCACCAATGCCGTCGAGTGTTTGGCCCGCCTTCAGGTTCCGCTTGGCCATGGTGACCACGTCGCACATGGGACGACCGATTGGTGTGACCGCCGCATCGTGAAAGAGCGCCGCCCGGCCTATCGTGACGGCCACTTGCACTTGAGGAAGGTGGTATGGCGTATAGAACAAATACAAAGGACCGTCTCCCATTTTGAAGTACTGCATATACTCTTGTTTGATGGGGTCTTCGTTGTAGCCCACGACAAAGGCCCCCGTACCTGGCTCGGCGCCAAGTACAAACTCCACGGCGCCCTGGTTTAAGAGCTCATCAGGCGAGAAGTGATCCAGAATGTCCTTCACGTGTTCGCAACGGTGACCATGCATCCCTCGCTTGAGCACGCCGAGTCCCGCCGCGTTCGCCAACAGAGTCGTTTCCATTGACAACTTGGTGCCATCGGCAAACGACGTAATCATATGAACGTTTTGATTCACCTCTTCGGCGAAGCCGCGCTGGGTGTCAGGGTTTCGATGCGGGTCGTAGAAGCCCTTGATGTTACCCGCCATCACGGGGCGGTAGCCGATGGTGTCGACGAACCGTAGAAGATTCATGGCGACGCCAGGCTCGTCGCCATCGGTATTCGTCAGTACAACGCCGGCGCGTTCGGCTCGAGCTTTCAAGATCGGGCCGACCACTGCATCGAGCTCGGCGTTCACCAACACGAGATGTTTGCCATGATCGATTGCCTTGGTGGAAAACTGTGCCCCAAACTCCACGTTGCCTGTCGACTCGATCAATAGGTCGATGTTCTCGGCCTCGCAGAGCAGCATCGGGTCATCGGTGATGGCGAGATTGCCCGTTTCGATCGCATCTTCGAGGCGGCTGGAGTTGGAAACGTGGAGCGGCGATTCGACGCCCGCGTCCGCAAGCACTCGTTCGCACCGGGAGAGCGTTCGATTCGACATGGCCACCAGCCGGATTCCGCGGAGCGGCGTCAGCAATTGTTGGGCGATCCCACGGCCCATGTAGCCTACGCCAACTAGGCCCACCCGAATCGGCTGGTCCAGCGCCTCGCGTTTCCGCAGCGCGGTGTCGACGATAATCATAATTGCATCTCCTTGATGGATTCGTCCTTGAGCGAAGTGCCGTAGTCTGGCCAGCTGCGATCGGCGTCGGAGATCGACGCAACCTCAAGCGGCCATGCGATGTTGAAGGCTGGATCGTTGTAACGGACCCCGGCTGCCGCGTCAGGCGCGTAGGCCTTCGAGGTCATGTAGTGAATCTCCGCTTCGTCGGTGAGGGTTTGGTAACCGTGGGCGAAGCCTTCGGGGATGTAGAGCAACTTGCCATTCTCCGCGGTCAACTCGACTCCAACCCATTGCCCTTCGGCTGGCGAGTTGGGCCGCAAGTCGATCATTACGTCGAACACGGCTCCCCGAGTGCAGCGGACGATCTTCACTTCGGCATGCGGGGCTCGTTGAAAATGCATGCCGCGTAGCGTTCCACGTCGCTGGCTGAATCCAACGTTGGCCTGCACAGCAGTTGGGTCGAGCCCGTACGCGGCGAGTTCGGTTTGGCACCAGGCGCGAGCAAAATAGCCTCGGTCGTCGCCACGCCGTTCGATTTCAAGAACGAATCCGCCAGGCAGTTGTGTTTCCTTGAATTTCATCCGCTAGATTCCAATTCCTTCGTACCGCAGCAGCAGTCGAGGCGACCACATCCGCCGACCATCGATGCAAACTGGTTGAGGGGTTCGCGACACGACCATTTCGGGTACTTGGCGAAACTCGTCCCACGCGGTAACCAGCATCAACGCATCGGCATTAGCCACTGCGGTTTCCAGGTTACCGGCGAGGTTCACGTTCGGACGATCGAGCACGTCGCGTGCGTTGCCATTGACGATTGGATCGTACGCGGTTACCAGGGCCTTTTGGTCGACCAAGTGTCGTATCAACTTGATCGAGGGCGACTGCCGCATGTCGTCGGTGCCTGGCTTGAATGCCAGCCCCAATACAGCGACTTTCACATCGGCTAATGAGTCAAAGTGCTTTTTCAGCAGCCCGACCATTTGTTTTGTCTGGGCGTCGTTGATCGAGGTCACCGCTCGCAGCAGTGGCATCGGTTGACCAGCCACTTCGCCGTGGTGCACGAGCGCTTGCACGTCCTTGGGCAGACAACTACCCCCGTAGCCACACCCGGCGCCAAGGAACGCGGTAATGGGAGCGGTGACACGGCCTACCGGTTCTACCACGGGGCTAAGGTATTGCGAGAGATGCAGGCCTCGCATTACGTCGACTACGTCGATTCCGCCCAACGTTGAACAGAGGTTGCCAATCTCGTTGGAGAAAGAGATCAACGTAGCCAGCACGGAGTTCGAAGCGTACTTGATCATCTCGGCCGTGCCCAAATTCACCTTGACCCGCGGCACCTCCGGAAACGCCGCATAGAGTTCTTCTAGCAACGCCAAACCTCGCTGGTCGTAGCTGCCGAGCACCAGTCGATCGGGGTTCATAAAGTCGTAAACGGCTACGCCTTCACTTAGAAATTCGGGATTCACGCCCACGCCGAAGTCCTTGCCTGGCGTTTTGCCGGACGTCTCGGCGACGATCGGCATCACGACCTTTTCGGTCGTACCCGGCACAACCGTGCTCTTGACGATCACCATGTGGTACTCGTCTTTCTGCGACAGGGTCTCGCCGATTTGGGCCGCTACGTTCTTGACGTATTGCAGGTCGATTTGCTCGCCGTCGAATGGTGTGCCAACGGCTATTAGTGTCAACTCAGTCTCCAGAACCGCTTTCTCAAGGTCGGTGGTTGCAGCAAAATGACTACCGACGTTTCTCTCGAGGAGCGGTTCGAGGTCTTGTTCGTAGATCGGTGGAATGCCACGATTAATCTGCGCGACCTTGTCGGAGTCGACGTCGACGCAGACCACGTGGTGACCTTTTTCGGCCAAGCAAACGCCCGTGATCAAGCCGACGTAGCCTGTTCCGATAATCGATACTCGCATCAGGAATCCTCCGCCTCGGAGTTCGAGCTGTACCAAATCAACGACCGCTTGACCCCTTCTTCCAGGCCAATCGACGGGTGGTAATCCAACTCGCGACGCGCTTTGTCGATGTTGGGACAGCGACGCTGGGGATTGTCGACCAAGTAGTCTCGCTCGTCGCTCTTCTTGAACACCACTTCGCCCTCGTAGTCAAATAGTTCACGGCCTGTTTGTACTACGAGCTTGGCCAAGTTGGCGATCGAGATTTCCGGTTCCTCAATGCCGATGTTGTACGCTTCGCCTGCACCGCCGCGGACGAGTACTTTCAAGTAACCAACAATCGCGTCGGCGGCATAGCAGAACGTGCGGCTAGGCGCGCCGTCGGAGAGCATCACGATTGATTCGCCCGCCAGCACATCGCGGGCAAAGTCGGGCAGTACGCGGCGGTCGCTGATCTTCAGGCCCGGGCCGTAGTTATTGAACGGGCGAGCTACCTTAACAGGCACGTTGTACTGCTGAGCGAACACCACGCACAGTGTTTCTCCATAGCGTTTCGATTCGTCGTAGCACGCACGAGGGCCGGTGCACGACACGTTGCCTCGATAGGTCTCCGCGGTTGGGATATGGCTTGCATCCGGGTCGCCGTAGATCTCGCTGCTGGAGAAGAACAAGAAACTGTGGAACGGCTTCCCATTTTCTTTTTGATTTCGAGCGTACTCGAGAAGCGACCGGAGGCCCGAGATGTTCGCATCCATCGTTTCCAAAGGATGTTCGCGGTAGTAGCGTGGCGAGGCGATGCCGGCGGCGTGAATGATGTACTGGAAGTCGGGCATGTTTTCCGGCAAAGGCTCGATGATATCGTACTTCTCGAGCTTCAATTGCGGATGGTCACGCAAATTCTCGAGCCATGCGGGCACGCCACGGGCGTAGTTGTCGAATACGGTCAGTGCGATCTGCTGCGTTGCGTCGACGCGATCGTTCCACGCCAGGATCACCTGAATTAGGTAGTGACCAAGAAAGCCCGCGCCGCCGGTCATCAGAACGCTGGTCCCCGCCATTTGGGTCAACTCGTGCTGCAAAGCGTCCAGCATGTAATCAAGGTCGGTAGCGACGACATCTTCGGCCGTCATTTCTGGTAGTGCCTGTGTGTTCATTCAGTCCTGCTCAAAGGTGCCTTTGGGTAGTGTTCGCTTCTTGAAATAGGGTGCCAACCGTCCTGGGAACCATCAGTCGGCCATAGCGGTTGCCGGCTCAGGTTTTGCGACAGGTGCTTCGGCGATGTTATCCATAGGAAGGTGGGTGGGTTCCGTGGCGTCGTCAAGTCGTTGCCTCTTCTTGTAGAGCCATTGGCGAAACAACCGCTGTACGAAGATAGAGTTTGTAAATAGATAGCGACGCCACAATCGCTTGGGTTCCTCGCACAAGCGGAAGAGCCATTCCAGGCCCCGATTCTGCATCCATGAGGGTGCGATTCGTTTTGTTCCTGCGTGAAAGTCGAATGCGGCACCGACACAGACCAGTGCGGCGTGGATTCGATCGCGGTATCGGGCGGCGAAGTAGTCCTGCTTGGGACAGCCCAAGCCAACAAACACGATGCCAGCACCGCTATTGTTGATACGTTGAACCACCTCTTCGCTTTCCTCTGCCGTGAGCGCTCGAAACGGTGGCGACTCGGAACCGGCGATGCGTAGGCCCGGATAGCGGTTGCACAGGTTGGTTTCCAACTCTTCAAGCACATCTGGCGTGCTGCCGTAAAGGTAAATCGATACGCCTTCGCGACTCGCGCGTTCGCACAGGCGGAGAGTCAATTCAGGGCCGTAGACACGATCCGGAAGGTCCACGCCGTATAGCAAGTTGAGTGCCCACCGCACCGGTTGGCCGTCGGGAGCGACGATGTCGAAGTTGCTTACCTCTCGCTTCAGGTCCGGTTCCAGGCACGTCGTCACGATGGCGTGGACCGCATGTAAAGAAGTGACGCTGGATTGTTGCGTCTTGGCGGATTGGACGATCAAATCTGTTGCCTGCTCATAGGTGGTCGCGGAAACGCCAACACCGAGCACGTCGTACTTTGCGGGCCACTCAATCGTTGCGTCTGTCGTTGTCATTTTTCCCTATTGCTGTTGCTATGCTGTTTAGCCTGGTTTATTCTCTCTGACGTCGTCGTGCCTTTGCCGCTAGTCCGGTACTTGGGCGAGTTGGCGGGATGTGGACCTTTCCTTTTTTGGACGTCGCCGTGGGTCGATCACGTCCTCTGGAACGCTAAACCCGAAACCCATTCCGCGCAACCAATCGACTGCCATTCGCCGCCACCGTTTTTCGTGAAGCACAAAGCTAACGACTGCCACGTAGCACCGCAGCTTTTGCGTCAAGCGAATGGGAGATCGAGATATAGCTCCAACACGCCCAAGGACGCAGCTGATCCGCCGAGGCATCAGTAGCCAAGGAGCGGGGCGCCCCGCGGTAAGCTCGTATTGCTTGCGAGCAGTTCGCGTCCATTGCGATTGCGAGGAGTGTCGGCGCTGAAAGAATAGCGGATCGGGTACTTCAGCGTAGGTTCCATGCAAACTCAGTTCCGCCATCAACACTTGATCGCCACCATAGTAGGGGGCGTGTAGTCGTGTTTCGCGAAGCACTTTCGTTCGATAAAGGCCGAAGAAATCGCCGGTATCGCTCGTTGAGAGCACCGACCGAAATCGCCGGGTAGGCGTGCTAGCCGATCGCGATACAACCGACCTACCTGACGTTGCTCGTTCGGCCTCGGCAGGGAGATAACTCATTTCCACCGGACCATCCGGACCGGCAATTAGATCGCCGCGCTCGTCGATGTATCGGCATCGCGAATGGACCCACACCAATTCGTCGTCGTTGCCGAAAGTCTCGACGCATCGCTCAAGCCAAGTCGGTGCGCACACGTCATCGTGGCACTTCCAGGTAAACCACTCCCCACGAGCCAACTCGACGCACCGGTTGAAGTTCCTCGCCAGTCCCAGGTTCTTATCCGCGCGATGGTATCGCACACGATGATCCCGCGCCGCGTAAGCGCGGCAAAGTTCTTCGGTATCGTCGGTGGAGTGATTATCGGAGATGATGAGTTCGAAGTCGGTGAACGTCTGCGCAAGCAGCGAATCCACCGCTTGCTGAATGTAGTTCTCGCCGTTGTAAACGGGCATGCCGATGCTTACTGCCGGTGTGTGATTTCCGGATGTTTCGTTCATGGATGCTCCTGTTGTTCACGACGCGAGTCCATCAAGTTCTTGATCGGTGCCGCGGCGAGCCCGAGGAGAAGGTAGAAGGGAATGGCGCGATAAGGAGCCTCCAGGATATCGTCAAACGTGGCCCAAAAAAGGATCAGTACGAGGTAGCAGATGCCAAATGGTTGACCGGTCTGCTGATAGACTGTCCACATCAATACAAACAGGGCTAGCAGGAATACAACGAATACCATTACTCCGACCCAACCTGTGTAACCAAGGCAATGGACGAAGATATTGTGGGGAGTACGCATCGCCCGGCCTTTCATCTGTTCGGCGACCGGTGGCAAGTCCCAAATTGGGTAACCATAGCCTGGGCCAAACCAAGTCCAGTCGGAACGCTCGTGGACGTTGTCCACAATGCTGGTCCACCAAGTGGTTCGCCAGTCCAGCGTTCCCGCGTGAAATGCTGCATTCTCAGTGAAGTCTGCGGCAAGTTCGGGATTCACAATGGCCACAATCCGTCCGACGACTTCACGAGCCGCAATATACTTCTCACCCCCTTGAGGCCCAGGCAGTCGTACATCAAGAGCGCAACCAATGAGCAGCACTACGGCAACCAACGTGGCGATCTTGAACGCCTGCATTGTTCGGCCCGAGAGAATCGCCCATGTGGACACCGCCAAGGCGAAGCCAATCCACGACGCTCGCACCATCATGGCGATGAGTACAAATACGTTTAGTAAGAGTGGGATCCAGACTCGCGTTAGGTTGCGTTCGAAGCATAGCAGACCCAGTAGCACGAGTGCCGCGCCAGATGGATTCCCGAACCAGCCGATGTAACCCATTACGGGATCTTCACCCTCGGATAGCTCACCAAGTCCCATCGGCGAGAGCAAGCAGACAAAGAGCAAACCGTAAACTCCATGGATCCACGCCAGCACGCGGATCAGCTTGGGCAACATGTTTGGATGCCGAACACCTACCCAGACGCCGACGAAGAAGAAGAGCGGATAGACGTGGAAAACCAAGTTCTGCAGCGCAATCATTGGGTTATAGCCATTCATCACGCCGCGCACGGCTTGGATGGCGCCATACGCAATGAACACGTACATCCACAACGCAACGTTGCTGAAGGGAGAGCGACGGGCACACGCCTGCAGCCAGGGACGAACGATTGCCTGCGGCGCCGCGATGAGTATTGCCCCCAAAGCGATTTCTCCCACGTAAAGCGGACCAATGCCAATGTGGGCAAAAGTGCGGCTCATGGTCAGATATGCGATCACCAATGCCGGCACCAGCCAATCGAGCCAGATTCTTGGCTCGTGGGCAGTGGTCGGGTACGGTGCAGCAGAGGCCTGTATCATGTTCGTTGGTAGTTAGTATCGGTGTGGTCCGTACGACTGATTGTGTGTCGTGTCAGCTCGCCACGTCGGTTTCCACCGCGCAGTTACCAGCCAGATCTGGCATACACGGTACGATGGTGCTCGTCGTCGGTCGCTGTGCTCCGTCTTGGCTACCACCTTGAGGTCGCCCCGTAGCGTTCGACCCTTTGGAGAGGTTTGTATCGACTTCCAGGTAGGCCCAGGTCATCGCGAACGACAGGGTAACTCCACCGCAAAGCACCGCAACGGCGACTCCGGTGATTCCCCACGTTCCAATGAGCAGTAGCGCCATGGTGAGTGTGACGATACATTCCAACGCATCCGCTCGTACGCAGACGTCCGCACGTTCCAGCGCCATCAGACCGTGCAACGGTCCCAGCGCCAATCGAGCGGTCGCCATGGCCAGCGTGAGTATTGTGAGCGTTTGCGCGGCTCCAGGAATCTGCTCACTCAGCACAACGAGCAAGAGCCAGTCGCCGCACACGGTGACTATCAAGCAGAATACAGACATAATCGCGACCAGCATCAACGTCATGCGACCAACAAACGCGCGCACTCGCTCTCGCCCTCCCTCGGCGAACGCGTGAGCCACACCAGGAGTAAAGACATTAGTCAAGGCGGTAATGACGGGGTTTGCGAAACGCAGTACGGCGTCGCAAGCTGCGAACACACCAGTCGCTCCAGTACCCAACTGGCCAACGACAATCCACGGAACGGCATTCCGGCTAATCGATGCGACGCCTTGAGCGGATAGCAGCCATTTTCCCTGCTCCCAGTTCTGCTGCACCGCGGGCCAGAAGTCACTCGCGGAGATGGTGATCGAACTTCGCTGCCACCAGAGCCACGCTGCAGACACCAGTCCATTACCGATGAACACCGAAAGAAACGCAGTCGCAACTGAGAGGTAACCCGAACACAAAATCGTCACCAAAAGTGTCAGTTGCACGACGGCGACCAGTACACTGATGGTAAGGGCTGCACGAAGGTCGAACTCGGCAAGGGCAAACCGGCGCACCAATTCGCGAAGTAGCCAGGCAGGCACTACGAATGCGGTTGACAAGACGATGGTTACTAGCCATTCCGGCGCTGCGACGCAGTAGAGGACAACTCCGCCCGCAAGGAGCGACAGCATAGCCGTTCCAGCTAGCGCGAGGTGGCAAAGCAGACAAGTTCCGCGATACGACCTCTTGCGGGCGTCGCTATAGCGGATGTTGAACAGAGTAAACGGAGTTGTGATGAGTGCTTCTTGGATTGACTGTGCCAGGAAAACGATCGTTAGTCCCAGTGCGAACACGCCCAAATCGTCCGTCCCACACCATCGCCCAATGGTGGCAATCGACGCCAGATTAGTGACCCCCTTGGTGCCCTGCTCTAGGATCGCCAGCCCGCCGACCTTCATGCCCACGCGCCGCCTCGCGGCGCGCGAGTCCGGCGAACCGTCAGAATCACTGTTCAAGTGTTCGTTCGATGCGGAGTGGTCTGGTGTCCGCGTTGCAATATCATCCGCCATGCTTGGCTAGTCGATAGTTCTCAAGTGATCATTTTGGGCGGCGTAGAACGCCTTCGTTAGTGGGCCCCACGTCGCATGACGACGGCCGGAATGGTTCGCGCCAACAGCTTTGCGTCGTTCACTGGGGTTTGTGAACGAACATAGCGAACGTCCATCCGCATCCAGTCGTCGAAATGTATGAACGAGTGACGCGATACCTGCCAAATACAGGTGAGTCCGGGCGTGGTGTCGAGCCTGCGATGGTGCCACGATTCGCAGGCGTCGGTTTCGGAGCATGGCAGCGGTCGCGGTCCGACCAGCGACATTTGCCCGCAAAGCACATTCCACAGTTGGGGCAATTCGTCGATGCTGGTCTTACGCAGCAAGTGCCCGATACTCGTGATTCGTGGGTCGTTTTGTAGCTTGAAGGCCGGGCCGTCTTGGTCGCTGTCGTCTCGCAGAGCAGCTTGCCGTTGCTCGGCATCCACGACCATTGTCCGAAACTTGTACATTATGAATGGCTTACGGCCCAATCCGCTCCGCGTCTGGCGGAAGAACACAGGTCCCTTGGACGTCGCCTTAATCGCAATCGCGACCAGACAGAAAAGCGGACCGCATAGCAACAAACCGATCCCCGCGCCAAACACATCGACGCCACGTTTCCAAAGAGGCATCGGTCTGCAAAAGAGTTCGGCCAGTGGTCGTGAGGGGCTCGGGATCCCGTCGTTCATGTCTAGATTGTCGATCGAGTCGCCATCGAAGTCACTTGGATCTGGATACTCAAACACCTCGCAGTTCAGTTGCCGCGGTAAGCACTCAATTGCGCCGCATACGTCTAATGCCACGGTCCACGCGCCCATAGAATCAGTCGCTGGCAATACGATTCCGAGCCGATTCGTGTCGAGCAGGCCAAAATCGTCGGTCGATCGCAGGCGCCCGCGAAGAAACGCGACGGTTGTGGGCATCAAGTGTTTGACTTCCGGCGATTGGTTGTAATCCAACGACACTAGCGACACCGGAGCTTGAGTGCGGTCCGATCGGTCGCGTTCCCGTCCCAGTACGATTCTAAAATCTTCGACAGTGGGCGGCGTGCATTGGTCTGTTGGCGGTCGTCGAAATAACTGGGTCAATGACTGAATCACGGCAGTTCTCGAAATTAGCTGTTAGAAGCGAAGTCTCGGCGGAAACCGTCGCTCGGGGAACTGCCTGGTATCGTGGAAGCTACTCGGGTGGCCTTGTTGTACACGACCCCAAGTAGATGCGCACCCACTTCCAAGAGCTGCTGGCGAATCTCACGTGCGGCGGGCTCCTCCACGCACCCCTCTTCGACGACCACTAATATCCCTTCGAGTTGTGCGACAAGCACTCCGCTGATGCTCGACTGGCTTAAGGGCGGGAGGTCGACAATCGTGAGCTTGAAGACGTCTGCAAGCACTTCAAATAGATCTTGGGCAACCTGCGCGTCGACGAGTGCACTGTGTTCGCTGTCATATTCGCCAGCCAACATGAGCGAGAGGTTCTCAACAGGTGACGATTTGAGAACCTCCATAGCGGCGCGATCACGGTTCAATACGTTTGCCAAACCAAGGTGCGAATCGACGCCGAATAGGGTCGCTATGTCGGGTTGCTGGAGATTTGCGTCCACCAGCAATACTGGACCGAAGTGGTCGCCTGCGGCCGCGATGGCGAGGTTGGTTGCGACCGTCGTCACGCCCTCGCCCGCGGTGCAACTGATCACACCAATGGTGCGAAGCGATTCACGATCGTCGGTTCCTACCTGCGATTGCAGATAGCGAGCAAGGGCTGAGAAATACGAGCTGCTTGAAGGCAGTTCCCCCGTACCACCAGCGTCCGACGTGCTGTACGCGGCATTCATGCGGCTATCCCTTGTTGCTAGACTCCCGCGCGCTCGCGAGTGGCACGTGGAATCGTTGCCAGTACGGGGACGCCCAATGCGGCTTCGACTTGCGCCGGCGATCTTAGTCGCTGCTCAAGTTGCTCGGCAAATAGACCCACTGCCACTCCCCCAAACACAGCGATCAGCAGTCCCAAGCATGCCGTGAGTCTCTTGTTGGGACTTGCTGGAACGACCACCAGCGGCGCTTCTTGGGCGACGTTGACGTTAGTAATCTGCTCCGACTCAAGCTCGGCACCGATGCGAGCTTGTTCCAGATTCTCGGCGTACGTCCGGTAACTTTGTTCTAGAAGCTCCCTCTTCAGCTCCAGGTCCTTGAGCCGCACCGAGTAGTCGTTGAGTTCCTTTAGATCGCTGACAATTGCATCGTACTGCGTGTTCAGCGACTGGTTGAGGGCTTCAAAGGCGTCAATGTCCACCGCGTTTTGGGAAGCTTGTAAATCTAATGCGGTATAGGTTGGGTTGGCCGAGAAGGTGCTTTGGCTGCGGGTTCCAGCTTCGCCTGAATAGATCTCTCTAACGTTTTCGACTTGCCTGCGGACGGCAACTACAAGCGGATGAGTTTCCGGATACAACGAGAGAAGCTCTCGCTCCTTGATTTCCAAAGTGTAGAGTTGCTGACGCATGTCGTCGGCGGCGCCATTCGGTAAGCCTTCGGTGCGAGCGGTGAGTTGCTCCGGGTCCAAACTCTTGAGTGACGCTTGTAACGCCTGACGGCGGGCCTTTGCTTCGGACAAGAGGCGTGCGTTGCGGAGGCGTTCCTGCTCCACTTCCGACTTCTGCGATTCTAGGAAGATGAGGTGGCTTTCCACCGAACCGATGCCCCTTTCGTTCTTAGCGTCTCGCAGTTCTCCGGCGGTTTTTTGAAGTTGATTGTCGATCAACTTCGTCTGCTGCTCGAAGAACTCATCGGAACGCGCAGTGCGATTTAGTCGGCTATGTTCATTGCGGTACACGTCGACGATCGTCGACGTGAGGACCTGAGCGAACTCTGGATTTGTTGCCTGGCAGGTGATGTTGACAACCGCGGAGCGGTTCGGCGAAGTGGCGTGGAGCGCGCCCATGACGCTATCAATCGCCGCCTCCTTCACCTTGTTCTCATCCGGTTCGCCGTCGAAATCGAATAAGCCAAACGCGGTTCCGACGGCGCCACCAATCACGTTCGACATTCCGCTGCCGGCACCCGA
The DNA here is from genome assembly GCA_028279215.1 of Pirellulales bacterium. GTDB lineage: Bacteria > Planctomycetota > Planctomycetia > Pirellulales > Lacipirellulaceae > Aeoliella. Next base: position 45,562 of record JANQOF010000063.1, on the reverse strand, counting down.
TTCCAGAATCGTTTCGGCACCAATCTGCTCAACCACGCCCGCGGCCACAAAACGGCTTTCTAGCAGCTCGATTACCGACTGCATTTCCAACTCGCGCGAGGACTGAATACTGACGACTTGCCCGGTGGTGGCGGTAGGATCCAGAGTGACGTTTTCACGACCGAGTCGGACGAACAACTTCGCTTCGGATTCGTAAGTGCGAGGCCAAAACACAATCACCGCCACGGTGACCGCAAGCACCGTTCCAGAAAACCACGCGATCTTCTTTCTTTGCCTATGCAGCACCTGAAGAACATCGGATATGCGTAGAGTCGATTGCGTCGCGTCGAACATGCTCAAACTTCTCACTCACACGTTTCGCCCGTAGGGGGGGTACCAAGATCGGCATCCCGCAAGTCAGCCAATTTACGCTGGGTAGAACAGGGGCCCTACGGAAGCTGTGGGGGACGTTTAGGGCGTCTTGCTTCAGAAATTGTTACGGCGACGAGCGGCGTGATAACTTCTTGAAGCGTTTTGAGTGGCCGGCGGCAACGCCTGCATGTGACGCTCTCGTTGGTCGCTCACGGAGCCCATCTATTTGGCCACACCCCCGACCCCTTCCCAAATGATCCCAAGTCCACGGCCATCGCCCATGAATCGGATGCACTGGTTCTTTTGGCGACGGTTGAGTCCTTTGATCGCATCGTTGAGCCGACGTTTAGGGTCGATATCTGGAGCAGGCGGTAGCGGGTCGTCGACACGGGGTGCCCAACTTTCCTCCTCGAATGCCATGATGATGGTCTCTTGATTCGCAGATGGTAGCTTGAACTGTTTCACCAGTTGCCCGTTGTACCAAAGCTCCCTACGGTTGCGGTCCCACTTGGGAAGACTGTTCCATGGAGGAATAGGTGGCTCACCACACGAGTTTGCGCCGGACGGCCCGCAGCGATCTTCGCCGATGTCGAGGACAACGGCCCGTTCCAAAGGCTTTTTGGGCTCTCCAAGTCGCAAAGTACGAGCAAACTCGACGCCCGCATCGGTCAACACCATGCAACTGCGATTCGTGGGGAGAAATTGTCCTCCCTTCTGGATCCGCCGTTCGGTGTCGCCTGCAACCGTGAATTCCCGTCCGTGGTTCGCGAATCCCTTGTAGATGAGCCAACGCAAGTCGGCCATTGTCACACCAGAGGATCGAAGCGCGAACACCTCGACGGCAAAGTCCCATGGATCGCGTGCGAGATCTACGGCGTACTCGTGAGCCTGGAGCAGTTGCCAAGTCCCTCGTCGCAAGCTGGTTTGCAGTGGAGATGTGCGATCCGCAGTATCGAGGCCCAAACTTGTTGGCGCGACTCCGTCATTAGATTGCTCGCTAAACATGGCGCGATTCCCATCGATGCAGTCAACGTCAAGGTGTGCCAGCCGATATCGTCACAAGACAATCCATGTCTCCATGACATTGGCTATGTCATTCAGCTACCCACCCGACCAGCGAAACCTCGCGTCATCGCGTCGCAGTTTCAAAGTCGACTTTAGCCCAGTGCCTGATCGTTACTTGTGGTGGTTACCGCTTGAAGGCAAACGACTACAAGTTGTGTTCGTAACTGATGATTAAGGTGCCAGGTACTTCTAATGAAATGGCACTGGGCGCTGAATGTCGCCTGCGGTGGGTATAGCCTGAGTTTGGGAGAGAAAACCCTCCCCCCCTACCGCTGACTATAATGGCTCAAGTTGACTTCTCAAGTACCAGTGCCACGCGAAACGAGAAACGGTGGATCGGTGTAAACCTCAGTTTACACCGACAAGTATGCCGCGCGCTCGGCCATGCCGGCAATTGTCGACTGGACGAATCCGCCCGATTTCAAGAACCGGAGTGTCATGCCGACCATCGCCATGTAATGCCTGCCGTACACCAAGCTGCCTACCAAGCAAACCCCTAGGACTGGGGATCGCCCGCATCTTCCGTGTCTTGGGAGGAGCCACGATCGTGAAACGTCAGCGCGAAGAGCACCATGATGGCGGCGGCCATGCCGGCCGGAGCAAGCCAGAATTCCTTCCATTGCCGCATCGTCCCTGCAAGCAACTGCTGATCGATACCGTCGGGCAACTCTGCGGTAAACATCTGCCCCAGTTGCTGAGCGAAGCTTGGTGCCGTTGCACCTGATAGTTCATTCACTGCGGCGGCAAGCTCGGCACCGGCTCTTTTTATAGCCTCCGCGTCGCCTTCGGATATTGCGGCATCGGCGTTGGCAATTGCAGACTGAATGGTGTCCGTCGATGTCTGGTCCTCGGCGTTTGCTACCAGTTGCTCAGCACGTGCTACCTGAGTGTCCAAGTCGAGGGCTGCGTAGTTCGTCATAGTGGAGTTAAACAGTATGCCCGCAACCATGTAGCCGAAGTACATGCCGACACCTTGGGTGAAAAACACAAGCATTCCCTGCGCTTGGCCACGGATATCCTTACCGGCTTTCTGGTCGGTGTACATAAAACCGGTGACAAAGAAGAAGTCGTAGCACACGCCGTGAAGTAGAACAGCGAGCAAGATCATCCACCGAACTTGGTCTGGAGCGGCAAACGCGAACAACAAGTAGCGTAATACCCAAGCGGCCATGCCAACGAGTATCATCCATTTCACGCCGAGCCGTCTGAAAAAGAACGGAATCAGCAGCATAAAGAAGATCTCACTCATCTGACCAAGGGTCATCGTCGACGCAGCAGCCTGGTAACCGACTTGGCCCAACAAGTTGGACGTAAAACCGTAGTAGTAGGCGAGCGGGATACAGATAAGAGTTGAACAAAGTATGAAGACGAAGAATGGGGGATTGGATAACAACTGCAGTGCGTCGACCATAAAGATGGTTCGCAGGTCGGCGGGTTTGCCTCTCGCCGGCGGCGGCGTGTGTGGCAACGTGAAACTGTATAACCCCATGGCGATCGAAGCGACACCTGCCAGCCAGAAAATGTTGGGCGTTGCCGACCATGCAGAGAATCCCACCACTAAGCCCGCAGCAATCCAACCGATCGTACCCCACACCCGAATTTTCGGAAACTCGTTTTGATCGGGGATGTTGGTAAACGCAATCGTATTGCTCAATCCCAGACTGGGCATGTAGCACAGCAAGTGACCAAGGAATAGCCAATACAACATATTGGTATTGCCTGACTGAACGTAGGATGGCACCACACACATGATGGCTCCGCCCACCAGGAACAGTAGCCCCATCACACGTTCGGATGCGAAGAATCGATCGGCAACTAGCCCGAGAAACAGTGGCGCAATGATAGCTGCGACTGGTGCCGTGCTATAGGCCGCGCCGATGAAGCCTTCCATGCCGTTCGCTCCAAGGCATAGGCCGAGCGTCGCGAACCAAGCTCCCCAGACAAAGAACTGGAGGAACATCATCACCTGCAAACGCAATTGCACGCTAGACATAGAGAGAAACTCCTTGCGGCACGATGCCGATGGTCAGTGACAAGGTTACGGGGTCTTCTTTGGCTTGTGGAAGCTGCCAACGGTCACAAGCGGGATGAGCGGTGCGAGAAACCAAAGCAACTCCGTCCTCGAAGTCACCGCGCCGCCCGACTGCATGGCGTGCCAAACCAGATAGATCAAGTACGCCGCATAATACAATACCATTGAGCACCCCTCGATGCGAGTGATTCCGAGGCCGGAGAAGAAGATCGGAATTACAGCCAGCGAAATCGCAATCAGCACGGGGATATCGAACGCTAGGGACTGTGGGTCGACTTGCACGCCTCGCGGCGCAACGACGGCCGAAACTCCTAGCACAAGTAAGATATTGAGGATGTTGCTTCCCACCACATTACCAACAGCCAAATCGCGCTGACCGCGTAAGCTTGCCACGAGCGACGTGACGAGTTCGGGCAGCGAAGTGCCAATGGCGACGACCGTCAAGCCGATCACCAGGTCGCTCAGGCCAAACTTCACAGCCAGCGCTACACATGCGTCGACGAGCCAATTGGCTCCTTGAACCAGGAGCGCTAGCCCTGCGATCAGTCTAACGGCATCTAGAGCCAGAGACTTCCAATTGCTAGTCGTTGGGTCGTAGGTGATCTCGCTCTCGGCAATCTGTGCTTCGGCAGCCGCGATTGCCGATTCGCGCCGCCCTTGCCGAACCGTAAACACGAGATAGGCGACTAGGGAAAGAACAAAGATCACGCCTTCCAAGCGGTCGAGACGTCCATTGAGTCCAAACACCCACAAGGCAACCGCAGCCACGACCATGGCGGGGATATCGAGACGAAACAGTCTTACACTTACGGCCAGCGGTGTGGCTAACGCCGCGCAGCCTAGGATCAGTAGCAGGTTCGAAATGTTGCTGCCCACAGCGTTGCCAACCGCGAGGCCGGTGTTGCCCTGGTAGCAGGAAATCACCGACACCGCGAGTTCCGGCGCGCTAGTCCCCAGTGCGACCACGGTGAGTCCGATGATCAACGGCGATATGCGCATCGCGGCGGCAAGGTTCGACGCACCCCGCACCAGCAACTCGCCCCCGCCAATCAGCGCGATGAATCCACCAATAATCCCAAACAGAATCGACAAAGACAACGAACATTCGCCCCGTGGTTGGAATGCGGCGGATCGGCGATCGAATCCACCAGTCTAGCCCACCCATGTTGCGATCGGCGAGGGGCGCACCGAGCCACGACGCATTTATACTTCACTCGGCCGGATGTTCGGGCGTGAGTCCCACGTCACTGGGCGAAGGAAACGAACTGGTCTCGGCGTATTCGGCGATCGACCGATCCTGCCGTGCCGTTGCAAGGCTTGGCAGCAGGTTGCCAGGGGCTCGGTACATTTGGCACCCTGCGGCAGCGAGGGCCATAGCGCCAACGAGTAGCAGTCGCGTGATGATGAGTTTAGCCATGCAGCGATTTTGGTCTTGAGAAGAGGGATGGTGATCCGGTTCGCGGCTACCGCTGTATGGTTGCCTGTTCGCGAGCCATCATCTCGACGACGTCATCGGTTTCCGTCGGCTGCTCGTCGGAGCCCGGCGAGCGATCCCAGAAGCCGGGTTGGTTGCCATCGGCAATCTGAGTTTGGGTATCGTTAGCGCGTCCAGGCAGCGTGAACTTCATGCGTTCGATGGTGCCGTTCCAAGCCGATCGAGTCCGTAGCATCGCGCCTCGAGTCGTGTTTCGAGCTTTCGCGAGCGATTCAGCAAACCAACTCGCTTGCCCATCATCACTTCGCCAGGGAGGGTTGAAATCGAATCGGGGCATCTTGATCTCTGGCCAACTGACATTCGCGAACGGCGAAGTGATCATCCATGCTTTGTCCTCTTCTGCAGGAGTTTGCTCAATCGCGGGGTCGCCCATCAAGAGCCGCTGGTCGTCCATGGGCGACTCAACCTCTTGCTCACTCTCTCGCAAACCGAAGATGCTGCGCCAACCGTTGTCGTCAGCGGCCGCGAGCTGCGATGTGGCGAATACAATCAGCGATACAACTATGTGACCTGCTTTGGCGTGGATCATTCTTCCGGCTCCTGACTACCCGGGAATGGTGGCTTGCGAAAATCGGGGCGAAGTGTCTCAGGCGGTCGCCACCGCGTCTAGGCCAATCACGAGCAACGGAAAGCGACGCTTGTAATCCAGCTTGTGTACAACGGCACCCCAGCGTAGTGTGGAGGAAGCGGCAGTTTGGCGGGAATGACCAAGCTAGCACTGCCTCTCGCTGGACTTCCCAATTTTCGTACTTTGCGACACCGAGGTCATGTCGATGGCGACGTACAAATATGGATTCGTGGGCGCAGGGCGGATGGCGACGGCGCTTGCTGGCGCGCTGGTTGAGGCTGGGCTGGTGGAGGGACGTGAATTGGTTGCCAGCGATCCCAATTCCGACGTTCGCCTGGCGTTTTCCGCAGCGGTGCCGGGCGCGGTGATAGGCGGCGAAAATAACAAGGTGTTTTCGTCTGCGGACACCGTCGTGCTAGCCGTCAAACCGCAGGTAATGGCCGATGTGCTCTCCGACTTCAGCGTCGAAAGAGGAGTCGAACCGCTGGTGGTGTCGATCGCCGCAGGTGTCCCGCTCGCCAAGATTGAGACAGCTTTGGGGCCTTCTGCTCGGGTGGTACGGGTGATGCCCAATACTCCTTGCCTGGTCGGGCTCGGCGCGAGCGGCTACAGCGGTGGCCGCCAGGCCACGGCAGCCGACCTCACGGCGGTTGGCGACATGCTTAGCGCCGTTGGCGTCGCCGTAGAGTTGCCCGAGCGTTTGCTCGATGCGGTAACGGGGCTATCGGGGTCGGGACCAGCGTTTGTGTATACTATGATAGAGGCCTTGAGCGACGGTGGTGTCGCAGCCGGTTTGCCGCGCGACGTTGCACACCTGCTCGCGGCGCAAACGGTAGCGGGTGCGGCACAAATGGTGCTCGCGACCGATCGTCATCCGGCACAGCTCCGTGAGGCAGTCACAAGTCCTGGCGGTACGACCACCGCCGGACTGGAAGCACTGGAACAGGCAGGCATGCGGGCGGCGTTTGTCGCCGCGGTGAAGGCTGCCGCGGCGAGGTCGCGGGAGCTTGGGCAATCGTAGGTTAAGTACGTCAACTTTGGAGCCATTACTCATGTCGATCCTGTGCCTCGTCGACGACAAACAAGTACCGCTCTATCGCGTGATGTGGGTCGCCGCCACGCCGCATTTTTGCGGCGAAGAGGATTGTGTACGCGAAGGATACTATGAGATTCGCTTGGAACAGGGCGAAAGCGTGTGGGCGAACCAGAAAGAGCGCGACGACATGCTCTACAAGCTCGAAGCGTGGCAAGGCGGTGAGGGGATCTCGGAAGACGACGAGGAATGGTGAAGCGATCGTCGATCGCGTAACTGCCGAACAGGAATGCAACAATGGATGACGACGGCGAACAATTAGCCTGGCGCGAGACTTATTTCGTGCTGTTTCAGGCCAACGACCGCCCGACGCTTGCCCAAGTCGAGGCCGCAATCACCGACGCCAGCAGTCGTCTTGCGGTCAGCAATTTGGAAGCCAACGACGATGGCCAATTTGTATCAGCAGTGGTGCAGGCGCCAGAAGACAGCGCCGCGATGGAAATCAGCTACGAGGCGGGCGAACTGGTCGTAGAACAGAGTACCGAACTAGCCAAACGGCTTCGCAAGCAATTGGACGACGAACAGTTGGCGCGGCTGCTGCGCGCCGATGCCCGCCTGGACGTGATGCACTTCGAGCGGCTCGCCGAAGGTTTTGAAGACGATGCTCAAATTGCTGGCGAAGACGACGAGGAAATGTTTGCCGATGTTTTCGACCCCGCGAGCTTGATTACCGTGGTCGACGCCCTGGCGAAGCTGACCGGCGGATTGGCATTCGACCCCGCCGATGGCGATATCATGGCTTGAGTCGTTTCAGTATGGGCTCGTCGTGTTCCGGCTCGCACTCTTCCCCTATCGAGCTCTTCGTTGATATGTTCTGTCGGTAGAAGACTCCACGATCCACTTCCACCATCCCGTTCAATCATGCTTGCCAAAGACCTCAAGCCGGGCGTCGTGTTCAAGTACAACGACGCTCCCCACATTCTCGAGTCGGTAACCGTCCAGTCGCCTTCTGCTCGGGGCGGCAACACGTTGTACAAGTTCCGCGCTCGCAATTTGGTAACGAAACAGAAGTCCGACTTGGTATGCAAGGGAACCGACCAGCTTGAAGATGCCGACTTTCAAAAGCGGGACGTGACGCTCATGTACACCGACGCCGAAGCGGTGCACCTGCTCGATGCGGTCGACTACAACCAGTACTCAATCGCCTTGGCCGATGTCGAGAACGAGATGAAGTATGTGTGTGAGGGCCTGGAAGGCCTGATCGCGCTGGTTTACAACGGCGAGTGCGTTGGTGTGCAGGTTCCGGCTACGGTTGAGTTAACGATTTCGCAAACCGATCCGGGCGTGAAAGGCAACAGCGCCACCGGCCGCACCAAACCAGCGACGCTGGAGACGGGCTGTCAGATCCAGGTGCCCGAGTACTTGAAGGAGGGCGAGAGGATCAAAGTCGACACGCGAACGCACGAGTTCTTGGGACGTGCGTAGTCAGTTCGACGTTGATCTTTGTTGCTTACTTCTCCCGATGGTTGTCGCTCCCGGTCAGTGGTACGAACGCCACCGATGCGACGGAATGCTCGCAGACCGAACCGTCGGCTACCTTTTCGACAACCACCAGCTGCTGATACGCGGCATCGCCGACCGGTAGCACGAGGCGCCCGCCCGGCGCGAGCTGTTCAATAAGCATCGGCGGAATCCTCCTTGGGGCAGCGGCAACGACGATTAGGTCGAAGGGCGACTCATCGGGCCAACCTTGTCGTCCATTGCCATGGCGAACGGTGACATTGCGGTAGCCGAGGGACGACAGTCGCTCACGCGCCGTCGTTGCCAGCGGCTCGACGATCTCGATGCTGTAGACGTGATTGACCAACTCCGCCAAGATGGCCGCTTGGTAACCCGATCCGGTTCCGACGTCGAGCGCCTTCGCCGCAGAGTGCGGACCGGCAAGTTGCATCATTTCGGCAACCACCAGAGGCTGCGAAATCGTTTGTTCGAAGCCGATTGGCAACGGTCTGTTTTCGTAGGCTTGCTTTCTTAGGTAAGCGGGTACGAACTCGTGGCGTGGCACCTTGCGCATCGCCTCGAGCACGTTCGGTTCGGTAATGCCTAGTTTCGCAAGCCGCTGGTCGAGCATGCTTTCAGCATAACACGCAAATAGGCCGCGAACCTGTTGGTTCGCGGCCTATCGTAGGTTGCTTTTCGGGTTTTGGTTAGACGGTTACGACCGGCGCTTCGGCTGGATCGTGCACCAGGTCGGCATCGTGCCGGATGTCGTGCACGTCGTTGTCGTTTAGACGGTGACGAATGCGCTCGACGGCGCCGGCAGCCAGCGCTCGCTCCAGAAGTAATTGCTTGCCAGTTTCGGTGTGAACGCCAATGGTGCGAAGGTTGTCGCCAGTGTTAGGGCAGGCGAAGTGCACGCGATGGGGAGTGACTTGGTCGATTTCGACCTGGCCACCGGCGACTTGGTAAGCGACTACCAAGTCGACTCGGCGATTGTTTTCTTCGTCCTCCCACGCTGCTTGAAAGGTACCCATGATTTGCCACTCCTCAATCAAGTGTTTTGGTTGGTTGGTGAGGCCAAGGCCGCACCGCGATTGCTCGTAGCCCCACATTATGGCGCTATCGGAGAATTCCATCTAGAGGAATCGGCCAAAAAAGGAGACTTGGATAAGAAAACCGGGCAAATCGTATGGCACCAGGGCATTAACTGGCGCGGCGATAGCGGCTGTAGCGAAAGTCTCTTCAGGATACCCTGCTGTGGAGGGGGGTGGTGCTTTACGCCCGCTTTCGCCAGCAAACCGCACCTAGCATACCCGCTAGCGCCGGCACCAAGGTGGTGGGCTCGGGTACCTGGAGCGATGTCAGGGCGCCAGAAGGCCCAGTGAGATGGTCGCGCCACACGGTGTAGTCGGCTAGGTTAACCACACCATCGTTATTGCCATCCGCAGCCAGGTCTTCGCCGGTGGTTCCAAATGTGTTCTTCCACAGATCATAGTCGTTGGTGTCGACATCGCCGTCCTGGTCGTAGTCGCCTGGCGACACAATACGGAACGTTCGCATCATCTCGAGGTCTTCATGTTCCAGAATGTGACAGTGCCACACGAACGTGCCGGTGTACTGGTTGAATTGCACCATAATGCGCACCGTCTCACGCCCCCCTACCGTTACCGTGTCTTCAAAACCTAGTTCGTAGTCTTCCAACGGTACAACGTTGCCGTTCCGGTCTCTCCTATCGAGCACTTGAAATGCATCCATATGCAAGTGCATTGGATGAGACATTCCCGTGTTGTTCACAAACTCCCAGATTTCCATTTCGCCAAGCACGACCGTCTCGGTGTTGGGATCGGTCCACTTCTTACCATCTAACAAGAGTTCTGGTCGGCCATACTGGTCTATCGTCATGTCGAGCGTGAGCGTGCGGGTTCGAACGGCGTCCTGTTCCTGGTAGCGATCGAAGGTTGACAGCTGCGTCGGCAGACTGCTCGTGTCGGGGTCTGTCGACTCGACTACGCGAATTTCCATCACCTGGTCTGTGGTGCCGTTAGTCGCTTCGAAATCGTTGTTCCGGAGCAAGATCGTATCGCCGACGTCGAAGCTCGAGAAGTCAACGACGGTGTCCACTCGATCGGCCGGCGAAATGGCAACAGAGTCTCGCTGCGACGTAGTGGTGAGCAATCCGCTATCGGTGCCGATTTGGTAGAACGGAATCGGATCGGTGCTCGCGGCACCCGGCTGCGGCTCGAGCGTTAGATCATAAGAACGAGTGTTCGCACCGTTGAGTAACCGGAAACGATACTTGCGAGGTTCCACCTCCAGATAGGGCCATACTTTGCCGTTCACCAAGTTGGCGTCGGCAACAAAACGACTCACCTGGGACTCGTCGTCCGGAAAACTCTCGTCGATGTTCCCGAGCGGGTCGTCGCCACCCGGGTCAAACAGATCACCTGGACCTCTTGGATAGAACAGGTCGCCGTTTTCGTAAAACGAACGGTCTTGCAGTACCAGCGGGATTTCATAGTCGCCCGACGGGAGGCCAAGCGCCGCTTCCTCCGAATCTCGAATGTTGTACAGCCCTGCCATTCCGGCGTAGACGTTAAGTCGCGTGATGCCCATCGAATGATCGTGGTACCAATTGCCCGCAGCGCGTTGGTTGTTGGTGTAGGTGGTCAGGATGCTGTTGCCGGCGGGCCCGCCAAAAATATTGCCTGGCGCGTTGGCATCGGGCGACACCCACCACTCAGGAAAGCCGTCGCTTGCCTCGTCGGTAACGGCACCATGCAAGTGTGGCACCATGCGCGCCTCGGGGAACATCGCCGCTGCACCGTGAATGGTATTGTCGTACGGCAGGATGTGATCTAAAGCCGTTCCCGCTGATTGGACAAGTCGTTCGTCCAGCGGACCTTGATCGTTTCGTCGCGATTCACCTCAAAGGTCGGGCCGGGAAAACTCCCGTTGTAGCCCCACAAGGTGGTAGCCGGAATCTGGCTGTGCAACTGCTGCGTGAACTGCGAAACCGACACCTCATACAGCGGCACGCCGTCCAGCATTCCCGTAGACTGTATTGGTTCAGGAATGGGCAGCGGATCCAAGTACTTGGTTAGCGTGGAGACGTCCAGGACTTGTCCAGCAGCAAATGGGGCAATCGTGGCTGCCAGTAGAGTGGCTTGGCAGCAGAGCCAGCGGCGAATCATGATAGAGGGTCGGGCGGAGTGAGTACGGCGAGCAGCTACGCGGATGTGGGATCGCAGATAGGAGGGGTGCTTCGCGACGAGTCAGGAAGTTCCCCCCACTCAGTCTAGCCAACGGGCTCCCAGTTCGCCAGCAAATCGTTTGAGAGCCGCTACTTCCGCTTGGAAGTCTTCTTCTTGGGCGTCTTCCGAGTAGCCGCTTTGGTACTCGATTTTGCCTTTTTCTTTGTCACCTTTTTAGCAGTGTTACCAGACCTGCCAGTCGCTTTCTTCTTGCTCCCCGTGGACCCGCCAAATACCTTGTCCCAGTTGTCCGCAAACTTCTTGGTTGAACCCATACGTACCACACTCATTGTCGATGTCCTCTTTCGGTTTGATTTGCCTGATAGCCAGTCGGCATTCGTAATCCAGGTAAGCTGCACGAAATCTAGAGAATACGGCCCTCCAACACAACCGCAAGCGGCGCGAATTCTTCACGCTTCGATTCTGGAACGTCACCTTGTGGATGTAGCGGGGTTCGTGTCCGATAGTTTGGAGTCGCTGCGGATTTCCCGACAAGGAGTTAGAAGGAGCATGAGGGATGAGTCGAAGGACTAAACCATTGCTGGGCTGTTGCGTAATTGTCTTTCTGACGACATTCGTGGCGGCGCAAACACCGATCGCACGCATCATCAACGGGCAACCGACCGCCAACTTCGAGGCGGTGGGTATTGTCGGCAGCACCGACGCCGGTGGCTTTTGCACGGGCACGCTCATTTCGCCAATTCACGTGCTCACCGCCGGGCACTGTGCGCAGTTTATCGATGGCGACACCGCCGGCACGTTCGAAGTCGATGGCACAACATACGCCACGACGCGGATCGACATCCATCCAGCGTTCGACGCCATCACGCTGGAGAACGACGTCGCCATTCTCGAACTGGCCGAGCCAGTCGCAGGTGTAGAGCCGGCTCAGATATTTCGAGGAACGCCGCTGGTTGGAGACGAACTAACCATTGTTGGCTTCGGAGCTGGCGGTACACCCGAGGGCGGCGCCACCGGAGCATTCGGTGAAAAGATGGTTGGGGTGACATTCATCGACGAAGTGAACGACTTATTCATCTTCTGGGATTTTGATAGCCCCGACGAGTCGAACACCGCACCCGGCGATTCGGGCGGACCAGGATTCATCGAGGTTGCGGGTGAAATGTTCATCGCGTCGGTGACTTCGGGCGGCACCAGCGCCGAAGCCTCTCTCGGCGACACCGCGTTCAACGCCCGGGTCGACACGTTTGCTGCATGGATCGATGGTATTGCAGCCGTAGACGTACCCGGAGGCGAAATACCTGGTGGAGAAATCCCTGATGAGATACCCGGCGACGAAATCCCTGGGGGTGAGATACCCGGCGGTGGAGATCCGTCCGACGAGACGCCAGGCGACGAAACGCCAACTGATCAAGAACAAGAATGTCCAGGCGACGCAGTCCGTCAAGTGATACGCGACATCTTCGCCGAACTACTCACATTCCTAGCGAGCGATTCGTTCACGTCGCTGTTGCTCGACCTGGCCGACGAGCTGCGCGGCGAAACCGAGAACGAGTGAGTCTCCGACTGCGCTCATGCGTGCAGTTTCTTGTATCTGAACCGCTTGGGTTCGTCGGCGTCTTCGCCCAAACGTTCGCGGCGTTCGCGTTCGTAGGTTTCGAAGTTGCCTTCGCAGCAGTGGACGTATCCATCGCCCTCGAAGGCTAGGATGTGCGTGGCCAGGCGGTCAAGGAACCATCGGTCGTGACTAACGACCACCGCACAGCCGGCAAAGTTCGCTACTGCTTCCTCTAGGGCACGAAGTGTATCAACGTCGAGGTCATTCGTCGGTTCGTCGAGCAGCAGGACGTTGGAGCCGCGGCGGAGCAGTTTGGCAAGATGCACTCGGTTCCGCTCACCACCCGAAAGAACACCGACCTTCTTTTGTTGGTCCGTCTTCTGGAAGTTGAATCGCGAGACATACGCACGGGCGTTCAGCTTTCGGCCACCCATTTCGAGTGTTTCGTGCCCGCCGGAGATTTCCTCGTATACAGTGGCATTGGCGTCGAGTTCGTCGCGGGATTGGTCGACGTAGCCTAGTTCCACCGTGGGGCCTACGGTGAGCGAGCCGCTGTCGGGCTGCTGCATTCCCATCAGCATTTTGAGCAGCGTGGTCTTGCCCGCACCGTTGGGTCCGATGATGCCCACAATGCCGCCGGCCGGCAGGCGAAAGTTGACGTTGTCGAGCAGCACTTTGTCGTCGTATGCCTTGCACAGGCTGTTGCCCTCGATCACTAAGTCGCCTAGCCGCGGGCCAGGCGGGATATGAATCTCAAGCTCCTTCTCCTTCGCGTCGAAGTCTTCGGCCGCAAGCTGTTCGTAGGCGGCGATGCGGGCCTTGCTCTTGGATTGGCGAGCCTTTGGCGCCATGCGAACCCATTCGAGTTCTCGCTTGAGTGTTCGTTGGCGAGCCGTTTCTTGTTTTTCTTCCACCTCGAGGCGCTTGCGTTTTTGCTCGAGCCAGCTCGAGTAGTTGCCCTCCCAGGGAATGCCCTTGCCGCGGTCGAGTTCCAGAATCCAACCAGCAACGTTGTCCAGGAAGTACCGATCGTGGGTGACGGCGACAATCGTGCCGGGGTACTCCGCCAAGTGACGTTCGAGCCAAGCGACGCTTTCGGCGTCGAGGTGGTTGGTCGGTTCGTCGAGCAGCAGCAAGTCGGGCTTTTCGAGCAGTAGTTGGCAAAGCGCCACGCGTCGTCGTTCGCCGCCCGAAAGCTTGGTGACATCCGCATCGCCGGGTGGCAGGTTCATGGCGTTCATCGCCACCTCGATCTGCCTATCGATTTCCCAGGCGTTGGTCGCATCGATGCGGTCTTGCAACGCAGCTTGACGGTTCATGAGCTTTTCCATTGCGTCGGGATCGTCGGCCACTTCGGCGTACTTGTCGCCTAATGCTTCGAACTCCGCCAGCATCGCACGTGTGTTTGCGACGGCTTGTTCGACGTTGCCCTGCACGTCCTTCGTGACGTCGAGCTGAGGCTCTTGCTCGAGTAGTCCAACGGTGAACCCATCGGTCAGGCGAGCTTCGCCATCGAACTCCTTGTCTTTGCCCGCCATAATCCGCAGCAGCGTACTCTTGCCCGCGCCGTTGCGGCCCAATACGCCGATTTTCGCGCCGGGATAGAACGCGAGATAGATGTCGTCGAGTACCAGACGTTGACCAATCTTCTTGGTCAAGCCGGCCATTTGGTAGATGTATTTTTGGGACATTGCAGAGGTGAAGTTTTGGTTCAATTGCCTGTCCGCAGAGGCTACAATGCCCAGCGCGGATCGTCAATGTTACACGCTTAGCACCAACCATGGCAGCGGTACTAACAAGCCGACCTCGATTCAGGATTACCGTGGGTGATCATGCTCGAGCAGGAGTTCGCAATGTTCCTGTGCGCATTCGCTACTTTGCTGGCGATCTGGCTCTCGAACGGTTTCTGATTGAGTTGGGGAAATACCAGCGAGAACTGGTGAGCAACAATCGGAGCCGTTTTGGATGGTTACTGCCATTTCGCGACGACTTTCGGCATATCATGAGCTATCGGCCGTGTGCTGGATTGCGTGAGTTTCTCGGCGTGTGCCCACCGGAGCATCCTACGTTCTTGATTGGCGTATGGCTGTTGGGGCACTGTGCAACCAGTCAAGCGACGTACATATTGGATGAGCTTCCCGTTGGAGGCTCGTCAAAGGCGCGAAGGCACTTTGCCCGCGCGCTCCGCCGCGTTGAGTGCTGGCCGCGATTGCGTCGGTTGGCGACTGACTATCCAGACGACCTGCAATTGGCCGCAATGGTCAGCGAAAGTCCTGGTGACAGCTTTCGCAATCGACTATCACGCTTTTCCCAACACGTAGACCGCTCTCACGAAGCCGAAGCGGCGGCGGCTTCGCAAATGCCGCTTTGGTTCCGGGATTCCCATTGGGCTGTCACTGAACCCAAACGGCCGGCGTGGATTCGCCTGATCCTGGAGCGAATAAGGCAGTGGGTGCGCCGCGAATGAACTACTGGCAGGCGATCAAGAGTCGCCGCTGTACTACGAGGAAGACAGGTGCTTGCGCTGCAGTTCCAAGCAGCGGGTCTTCGAGTTGCGCGAAATCGGTTGCTGCGCGTCGGCAAACCGTATGACGGCGAGGATTGCAGTCCAACGCTGTAGAGCATTGTAGCACCGCTCCCGTTTGGCTTCTTCGTATTGCTTGACGTCGGAGATTGCCATGGATGCTACTTGTTACCTTTACGTCGTTGAAAATAGTCGACCCGGCCCTGTCTTCGTTCCCCAGATTCCAAAGCCAACTGGCAGGCTAGCATGTCGTCGTCGTTCAGTCCACGGCATACAGTTCCAATAGCGGTGTGTACTTCAACGCTAGTCAAACGGCTGTTCTGCCACGTTCCAAGCCCCTTGAGTTCCAGGAAGACATCAATTGCCCCCACCGGACTTGCAACACAGTATACGCTTTGCGCGCCATTGAGCCATCCTGTGGGAAGGCTGGAAACATTTGTCCAGGTTTCTTCCGTCTTACCCCACTCTGCATCCAACGCGATCAAGGCGGCTTCGCACCGCGTTCGATTCGCCGCCGAAGGCTCCACCCATAGATCGACATCATAGGTGAGTACGGGTTCATGTTGGAGGAGAAAATTCACACCGCCAACCAACAGGTACTCGACCTGCTGTTCGTTGAAGATCATGAGAATTCGATCGACGTCCATTGGGGCGATTATAACAACCGAAGTTCGATGATAGAGTGTTATCTGGTGGAGCTGTCAGTTTCTCGGCCGAACGTCGTCTTCATCTGATACTAAGCCAAACGGTCACAAACCCCGTACCAAGGTTGCCACAACACAATATCATGCAATACCTATTCGAAAACCCGATTCCGATGCTGATGACTGGCGCGGTGGCGTTTACGTTCGCGGCAGTGCTGTATTACACCACGCGGAGCGTGGGGGCGTTCGTGGCGTCGGTGGTGATCGTCGTAGTGACGCTATCGTGTTTGGTAATGGAGCAGCTTGTTTACACGGAGCGAGAAATGGTGGAAGTCGCGATCACCGGCATTACCGACGCGGCCGAGGATAATGATTTGCCAAGAGTGCTCGAGTACCTGTCGCCAACCGCGACCCGCACGCGGGCGATGGCCGAAAAGTTGATGCCGGAACTCGAAATCAACAAAGCCAATATCATCGGTGAGATCGAAATCGAGTTGGACGATCCGAAGGATCCAAAGAAGGCCACGGCAAATTTTGACGGTTTCTTCCACGCCAAGCACGACAGCGGTATGACGGGCGGAGACATATTCCCGGTTACCGTCGAACTCGTCCGCGACGAGCACCGTTGGCGCATCGAGAACTTCCACTCCAGTAGGGACTTCGATGCCGAGGCAGCCAAGCTGATGCGATGAGGTTACTCGCCGGGCGGATGGCCCCCTGCGCCGGATGGCCCCGGACCTGGGGATGTGTAATCGTGCGGGCCATACGGTTGATGGTGCGGGAAGTACGGCTGGTGCCAAGGACCGTAGCCGTGGCGCGGTTCGTATCGGCGGCGATAACGTGGTCGTCGGTAGTCGTACCGCGATTCGTCGAAGTAACTGCCAGTTAGGAACGATTGCTGCCAAGCGTCGTTGAACCGTTCCCACTCGGCATCGAGTCCGCCGCGACCGTTTCCGTAACTCTGAACTTGATAGTAAGAGTCGATGTTGCCATCGCGGCCCCGCAGGTTGGTCCGCGAACGCACATATCCGCTGGTAACCAGCCGCGGGTCGGGCAAGTCCTCAACCGGCGCAATCGGTTCGTACTGCGCGACGCGGGCTCCGGTCTCCGGATCGTGCGAGAACGTACTGCGGTCGAAGATCCACCTCGGCTGTTCGCAGCAATCCTGTGCCGAAGCGGCGCTCGCAACCGCCAGAAGGCAAACAACGGAGGCAGACAACGTCAGGCGTTGGGTACGTGGGGAGCAGGAGAAGGTCATCGGGCTGTAGTGCTGGAGGGGCGTGGCGGGGAATCTACCTCCAGATTAATCACCCGGCGCTCGCGACCCAAGAAAAACGGCCTAGAATCACGTTACGGCGTCGCGACCGTGATGATTGTGACGATTGTGCTACCTGGAGAGCACGCTTTGGCGGGCAGCCACAGCGAATTACTCGACTGCGTGACTCGGTTCGGTTTGAATTGGAACTTTGAATACCTTGTGCTCTTCCGGGAAGTAGCGAAGCTCGTATCCCTCTTCAACTTCTGGAAGCTGACTTTGCAGCGCCTTCTCCATGAACTCTTCATGCGACTTTGGATAGCGTCCGGTGTTCGCCTTGTAGTGTTCGATCTCTTGTCGAATGGCCCAGCTCTCGATTTCTTCCCGCGCGCTGCGATAGCCACCGGCTACGGCGCCAAGATAGCCACCCGTTCGGTTCCCTTGTTCAACAGGCTTGTTCAACTCGACTCGCTTGTCGCCTTCAGCCATGTCGGCCTTGGCCGCAGGTTCCTTGACCGCCGGCGTGGGAGCAGTCGCCTGAATTTCCTCCGACGGCTCGCACCCAATGGTCAAACCGACGACAGCCACGAGCAACATCATGACCGGGCCCCTGCCCCCTACCCCAAAATCTTGATGTTCCATGACTTCATCTCCGCAAAGTGGCTGGGTTGTGTGCGATCGACGGTAAGTGGCGTGAGCGTCACGTGCCCTTCGAGAATGGCGTTCAAATCGGTTTCTATCGGAAACTCCATTGGTGGTGTGCCAGCCGCCCAGAAGTAACGACGCCCCTTGGGATCGCGGCGCTCCTCGAACTCGGCCGGCCAACGCGCGACACCCATTGGCACTATGTGGAGTTCCGGCGGGTTGTCTGCCGGACGCAGCGTCGATTCGGTGGACATGTTTAGATTGTACAGTTTCTGATCGGCAAACGCATCGCAATCGAGCAACTGCTGGATGACTCCCACACCCATCTCCGCCGCCCGATCGAACCGGGCGTGCTCGTCGTATTCGAGCGACACTGCGATGCTCGGAATGTCGTACAGCGCCCCCTCAGTAGCGGCGGCGACGGTGCCGGAATAGAGCACGTTGATGCCTACGTTCAGGCCGCCATTGATTCCACTGACAACCAGATCGGGTATGCCAGGGCAAAATTCCGCGACCGCCAGCTTGACACAGTCTGCCGGGCTTCCCTCAACCGCCCAGCCACGGCGTCGCTCGCCATCGTACGCCTCCTTGGCCATCAACGGGGTAAGGAACGTAATCGAGTGTCCCACGCCGCTCTGTTCGGTAGCCGGCGCCACCACCACGACATCGCCCAGCCGCTTGAGCGCCCGCTCCATCGCCGCTAGCCCTGGGGCATAGATTCCGTCGTCGTTGGTCAGCAGGATCAGCATGGTGGGCAGAGCGTGGATGCGGGGGCGTGTTTCGTAGCGACGGCCTCACTATAGCGCAGCGATCTACTTTGCAGCAACGGTGCGGATAGTCCTTTGATTGGCAGATGCTACAATGACCAGTTTTCCGTGATGGACGTTTCCCCCACCCTTTCCTCTCGCCCAATGTCCTCCGTCGCAAACGAACGTGTCCTGGTCCTCGACTTTGGCTCGCAGCTCGCCCAGCTTATTGCCCGGCGAGTTCGCGAACAGCATGTGTACTGTGAGATTGTCCGGCACGACATCACCGCCGAGCGGCTCAAGGAGTTGGCGCCCAAGGGAATCATCCTCTCAGGTGGACCGAACAGCGTCTACGACGAAGGGGCGCCGCAGTGCGACCCTAGGCTGTTCGAACTGGGCATCCCGGTTCTTGGTATTTGCTACGGCATGCAGCTCGCCTGCCAAGCGCTTGGTGGCGAGGTGAAGAATGTGCCAAGCCGTGAGTACGGCCGCGCTCATTTGCAGGTCGACGACGCCAGCGATCTGTTTGCCGGTGTTCATCGCGAAACGGAAGTGTGGATGAGCCACGGCGACCAGGTGACTGCCATCGCCGACGACTTTGAGCCGCTCGCCCACACAGGCACCTGTCCTTATGCGGCAGTGCGGCACAAGCGCTCGCCGGTGTATGGGTTGCAGTTTCATCCAGAAGTTACCCACACGGTCGAAGGCAAGACGCTGTTGGCGAACTTCGTTCGCAACGTCTGCGGCTGTGCCGGTACTTGGCGGCTTGGTGACTTTGCTGACGAAACGATCACTCGCGTCCGTGACCAAGTCGGCAGCGACCGCGTCATCTGCGGGCTGAGCGGCGGCGTCGATTCGTCGGTCGTCGCCGCGCTGTTGGCTCGGGCGATTGGCCCACAGCTCTCGTGCATTCTGGTCGACAACGGCCTATTGCGAAAGGACGAAGAGCGGGCGGTCGTCGAAGAGTTCTCCACGCACTTTCAAACCGACTTGCACGTGGTGAAGGCGGAGGAGCGATTCCTAAGGCAACTCACAGGCATCGTTGATCCACAGGAGAAGCGACGCCGGATCGGGCACGAGTTCATCGCTTGCTTCAAGGAAGAGGCCGACAAGATCAAAGACGCCAGGTACTTGGCGCAAGGCACCTTGTACCCCGATGTGATCGAGAGCGGTGCGTCGGCCGACGGCCCGGCCGACACGATTAAGCTGCACCACAATGTCGGTGGCCTGCCCGAGGAGCTTGGATTCGACCTCATCGAGCCGCTACGCGACTTATTCAAAGACGAGGTTCGCCAGCTCGGTTTGCAGTTGGGCCTGCCAGAGGAAATCGTCTGGCGGCATCCTTTCCCTGGGCCGGGTCTGGCGGTGCGTTGCCTTGGCGAAGTCACCCGCGAGAAGCTCGACATGCTTCGCGAA
This sequence comes from Pirellulales bacterium, assembly GCA_028279215.1. Lineage (GTDB taxonomy): Bacteria > Planctomycetota > Planctomycetia > Pirellulales > Lacipirellulaceae > Aeoliella. The sequence continues at coordinate 25,518 of JANQOF010000063.1, read as the reverse complement.
GCCGACGCGATTGTGGTGGGCGAGATCAAGGCCGAAGGGCTGTACCGCGCCACGAGCCAGGCTTTTGCCGTGCTACTACCGGTGCAAAGCGTTGGCGTCATGGGCGACAGCCGTACCTATGACAACGCGATCTGCGTCCGCAGCGTCAACACCGACGACTTCATGACCGCCGACTGGAGCCACCTACCCCACGAACTACTGAGCCGCATCGCGACGCGGATTATCAACGAGGTGAAGGGAGTGAACCGAGTGGTTTATGATATCAGCAGCAAGCCGCCGGCTACGATTGAGTGGGAGTAAGTGTTGGTTGGCGGCGCGGCATGTTTGTACGACAAGCGTGGGTGTTATGGAATGATGATATGAGCACAACCGAAACCCAAATATCCGTAGCGCCAGCCGTTCCAGTCGGTGTAAGACCTAAGCGGTGGACACGCGAGGAGTACTATCGGTTGGCGGACAAGGGCTTCTTCATAGGCCAGCGGGTTGAGCTATTGGGGGGCGAAATCGTCATGATGTCGCCACAGAGTTACCCGCACTACTTCTCGTCCGATGGGATTGCTGCGCAGCTGCGGCAGGTTTTCGGCGATGGCTACTGGGTGCGGCATCGAGCGCCATTGAGCATTCCTAACGATGGGGAGCCGGAGCCGGACGTCAGTGTCGTAAGGGGCTCGCGGTTCGACTACCAAGATCATCCTACAACGGGGGTGCTGGTTGTCGAAGTTTCCGAGACGTCGCTTGAGTGCGATACGACGACCAAGCCACATGCTTACGCGAGCGCGGGTGTTTCCGACTATTGGGTGCTTGATCTGATTAACCGACAGCTAATCGTGCATCGCGAAGCTGTTGCTGATGGTAAGGCTGAGTTTGGATATCGCTACGACAATGTAGCGACCGTGGACGAAGCGGGCTCTATCTCGCCTCTTGAGAAGTCGGACGCCAAGCTACGAGTTGCGGACATGCTGCCGCCAGAAACGCGGACGAGTGGCGGAACGGCATGAAGCATGTCCTCTGGACGGTCTTCGGTTTGATGGCTGGTGCGGCGCTGGGTTTGGTGCTACCCGTCGCGATGGTAATGTTCATTGTTTGGCATGAGGGGGAGCGGGCAAACGGCATAGGGACTCCGTTCGCCATTTTGACCATCTTGACCGTCCCAGCAGGCGCTATTTTGGGGGCCTATGCTGGAGTACGACGCGCCCAAACCGGTGGCTGGAAGGGCGTCCTCTCGACGTCCGCGACTCCCGACTCGCTCAACTTGGCTAAAGTTGCCGCGCTCCGACATCGGTTCTCTGCATTTGCTGATGAAGTGAGTCGAATGTCACGCGACGACTCGCAGATCGCAAAGCAAGATTACTTACGCAACATCACCGATGACTACGAATCTGCGACGTTGAACTGGCAACTGTTGGGATGCTGGATTGCCATCGGCTTGCTAATGCCGGTGCTTTGGGTCGTCCCTGCGGCCATTGCACTAAAGCACTGGCTCGTCCGGCGGCAAATGAGGGGTCACATTCGCCACGTTATGGAGACTTGGTCTCCTGAGCGCGTGCAGCATGCCTCGCGGTAGAGGTCCAATTGAGAGGACGATGGCTTTGTTGCAACGGAATGCGATGGTATCGGCTTGTCGTTCTGTCGGTTAGCGCCATAGTCTCCTATGCTCATAAAACCACTAGGAGAATCGGCCATGCTGCTACGTACACTCTGGATTATCGGAATAGGATTTCTGGCATCGTTCAAGGTCCGTGCCGACGAATCGGCAACCGCGGCACCGCCGACGCCGGGAGAAGTTGTCGAACGCTTGTCGGGCGATGTGGAGGTGGAGGAGACGCCGCAACCGGATGGCAGTACTTTCTACAAGGCGGGCGTGCAGCGTGTGACCACTCCGCTGCCTGAAGGGTACCCGCGACCGACGCCGCCCGAGGTGGTGGAGGTCAAGAAGTACCCCGAGGTGCGGCGGGCGACTTTCGCTGGCAAGGGCTCAGGGCCCGACGGAATGAGAAACTCGGCTGTCGGATTCTGGCCGTTGTTCGGGCATATCAAGTCGCGTGGAATCGCCATGACGGCCCCTGTCGAGATCGAGTACCAAGGCCTCGAGCCAGGCGACACCGACGGAATCGACGCGTGGAATATGTCGTTTCTTTACCGAAACAAGTCGCTGGGACAGACGGAGTCGTATGCCAACATCACGGTTGAAGACGCTGAGCCAGTGACCGTAATCGCGACCGGTGTTCGAGGCGACGCGACGCGCGAGAAGATCGACGCGGCTTTGCAAGTGCTTAGTAAGGCGCTCGCTGAGTCGGACGAGTGGACCCCGGCGGGCGACCCGCGCATCATGGGATACAACGGCCCCGATGTACCTGGAAAGGACCGATGGAGCGAGGTCCAATTGCCGGTAGAAGCGAACGCCTCGCGATAGCTCGTCCGCCGTGCTATCCTATGTCCGCGGTGGCAATGCTTGACTTCCATTCTACAAGGGGACACTGGTGATGAAGATGAATCCTGTTGGTTGGTTCGAGATCTACGTGGAAGATCTCGCGCGGGCGACCAAGTTCTATGAAACGGTGCTTGGCGTGGAGCTTAGCAAACTTGAATCGCCTAATGCGGAGATCGAGATGATGGCGTTTCCGATGGATATGGAAGCCATCGGCGCGACAGGTGCCTTGTGCAAGATGGGTGACGTGTCGCCTGGTGGCAACAGCACCATGGTCTACTTTAATTGCCAAGACTGTGCGACCGAGGCTTCGCGCGTCGAAGCTGCTGGAGGTAAACTCTGCCAGCCGAAGTTCTCAATCGGACAATATGGCTTCATTGCGATTGCGAGCGACACTGAAGGCAACATGATCGGATTATACTCGCAAGTATAGCCTAGCTGTCGAGCGACAACCAAGTCGCAAGAGAAAAAGAGCCCGGGCACGATTGCCCGGGCTCGCTTTGATTGATGGAGACTTAACCTCCGGCGGCCGTAGCCCCGGGCTTGAACGTCTTCCATCCGTGGAGTCGTTAGAGTTAGGCACTCTTGTTTACAGGTTCGTCAGCGTCGAACAACTTGGCGCGACCTTCTACGATGTCGTCGGTAATCACGTAGCGCTGGCCGCGTGGCTGATCGGGTAAATCGAACATAATGTCGAGCATCACCGTTTCGATGATCGATCGCAACCCGCGAGCGCCGGTTTCGCGTTCGGCGGCCCGTCGAGCGATTGCCTTCAGCGCTTTTTCGGTGAACTGCAAATCGGCATCTTCCATTCCGAAGATGTGCTTGTACTGACGCGTCAGAGCGTTGCGAGGTTCGGTGAGAACTCGCACCAACGCATCCTCGGGTAGCGGTTGCAGCGAAGTGACCACCGGCAGACGGCCCACCAGTTCGGGAATCAAACCGAACTCGATTAGGTCGTCGGCCTCGACTTGCGCTAGCGCTTCGCCAAGGCTCAACTCGCTGCCAGAAGCGTCGCCCTGGGTAAAGCCAATGCTTCGGCAGCCCAGCCGTTTGCGAACCACCTCTTCGATGCCGGCGAAGGTTCCACCGCAAATGAACAGGATGTTCGTGGTATCAAGTTGAATGTACTGCTGCTCAGGATGCTTGCGGCCACCTTGTGGCGGGACGTTTGCCGTGGTGCCCTCGAGCATCTTCAGCAGAGCCTGCTGCACACCTTCGCCCGACACGTCGCGGGTGATCGACACGTTTTGGCTCGTTTTGCCAATCTTGTCGATCTCGTCGATGTATAGAATGCCGCGCTGGGCTGCTTCGATGTCGAAATCGGCCGCGTGCAGCAACTTCAACAGCAGGTTCTCGACGTCTTCGCCCACATAACCGGCCTCGGTCAGCGTCGTTGCGTCGCCAATGGCGAACGGTACATTCAAGCTGCGCGCCAAGGTGCGAGCGAGCAACGTCTTGCCGCAGCCCGTGGGACCGACAAGCAAGATGTTCGACTTGTCGATTTCGATATCGTGCTCGTCGTCGGCCACAAGCAGTCGCTTGTAGTGGCTGTGAACCGCAACGGCGAGAACACGCTTGGCCGAGTCTTGACCAATGACGTAGTTCTCGAGTTCGGCGACAATCTCGCGAGGCGAGGGTATCTTGGTGAACAGTTGCTTGCTACCGCCACGTCGTTTGCGCTCCTGATCGAGAATGCTCTGACACAGCTCGATGCATTCACCGCAGATGTAAACGTCGCCGGGGCCCTCGACCAAGGGGCCGACGTCCCGATAGCTCTTGCGACAGAACGAACAGAAGGCGTTCTTCTTCGAAGTACCGCCACGGCGTGTGCTGGTTAGATCCCTGCTTGAGGGCATGGTTGCTCCTTCCCCGTCTCGTGTGCCCGAAAGGAACCTCCACAGAGGTACCATTCGGGGGCTTCCTTAGGTGTCGCTCGATGACACGAATCGAACGGCCTCACTGTTGAGCCCACATCTCGTCGTCCCGACGAGGCGTTGCTGGGAGGGCTGGACTCAAAGTTTGGCGATTCTTCGTGCCTTCACGCGAGGCGAGGCTTCCTGTCCACGCTCTGTCGAGCAGTGTTCAAACTCCGATACGCAGTTGGTTTGGATTCCGTTCATCGTCCACCCAACGCTAGCGGGGCCAGCGGACTTTGGTTGGCAATCACAACCGCTGTAGGCGGTTGGGCCACCCTCCGAAGTCGCAATGCTCACAAGTGGGGTGGTCGTTACGGTTTATCGTCGGCTATCGAATCACGGCAGTCAGTGAAGCTCTAGCTATCATCGCTTCGACTGTGGTTCGTCAGTCCGTCTTGGATTTGCGTAGCTAGCTTCGCTTTTATTGTTCGGTATTCGCCGTCGCTGAGCGTACCCCGAGAGTGCAAATCTCGAAACTTGGTGAGCAGTTGCCCGGGGTCGTCCTCGTCTTGGGTGGTGTTATCGCGCAATCTTCGCAGGATCGATCCGTGCTCTCGGTATCTTCGCGCCAGGGTGAACGCCCCGGCTAGAAGGATGAAGATAAGTGCAAACCATAAACTGGCCTCTACCAGCCCATATGCATTCTTCGACCAAATTGACGCATTCAATCCCAGCACTTGCAAGTCCAGGCGTCCCATGGTTGGGGTGCCCTGTCCCTTGCCAGCCATCGGGTACCCTCTCTCTGCTAATTATGGCCACATAGGCCGATTGCGTCCACATTGCCTGTCTTAACAAGTGCCTGCGACGCCCCATCGCGGCGAATTTCCACCAAAGCCGTACCGCTCGCCTAACCGATAAAGTCGTGCGGGGGGCTGCCAGCGCGTTCGGGCAGCAAGTGGGTTGCCGCGGCAACCTGCGACGAACTAGGCACCGGCCTTGCCGGTGCAGCTCGAAGCAAGTTGCTGTGCGAATTCACGTGCGAGAATCCATTGCGAAGGTAGTGCTCGCTGCAACGGCGATGGGCATTATGCTGTCGGTCCACGCGCAGCCCACTTTCCCGACGACCCAACCCACCTCGGGAGCCGCGTTGCCAGAGCCCGTCTATTGGTCGCAACAGCTTTTTCTGATTCCCTATAAGTGGGACAGTGGTAGTACGGCCACGGGAGCCTCGGCCGTAAAGCTGTACCTTTCGCGTGATCGTGGTCAAACCTGGCAGGAGATATCCGACGCCAAGCCGGAGGTTCAGTTCTTCAACTACCACGCGCCGTGCGATGGCGAGTACTGGTTTTCGATGCGAACGATCGACTCGGCTGGCCGTGCTTGGCCCGATGGGCCTCATCAGGCCGAATTGCGGGTGATCGTGGACACACAGAATCCAATGGTAACGTCGTTCAACGCCCAGCTTCGCGCCGATGGCACCGCCGCGGCGGCCTGGCAAGCAAGCGATCCGAACATTAGCAATCCCGGTTTGGTGCTGCAGTATCGAATTCCTAACGACAGCGCATGGCGCGACGTTCCCAACGTTTCCAACCATGCACCGGCGGTAGGACATGCCGAAGGTCGCGCGACGTGGCAGGTACCCAAAGGCACCACCAGTTTTGTGGCTCGCCTGGTTGTTCGCGACAAGGCCGGCAACGGACGTGAAGCGGGCGCCGAAGCATTAACGCAGGCAACGCCCGCCGCACAGCTCGCGTCATCAAGTCATCAGCCGCCAAGAGAGTTGCCACCGCTTCCAGGTGCTGGCTGGCGGGCACTACCTGCCACGGCGTCCAATCGATACCCATCCACTGTTGACGCCGCCTTGCCGCCTGCGCAACCGTGGCCGAGCGACGGAGAATCGCCAGTACCGTTGGGTTCCCCGCGCGGTCAGGCAGCGCCAGACACGACGGCTGGTGCCGCGCCGCTTGGTGCGACCCGTAGCTTGGCGAGTGGGCAGCCGACATCCTCCACTTCACCAAACGCACCTGGCGCGCAGCTAGCCAACGACGCCTTGCGATCACCGTTTCAATTGCCGAGCGCCGAACGTAGTTTGGCAAGCACGCAAACGGCATCCTTAGGGCCACGTGCCGGCGCGCCGCCATCGGCCTATCCATCAACTGCTCCGCAAGCACGTTGGCGCAATCTGCCGACGCTTCCAAGGTCGTCTGGGCAGGCAATTCCAGAAACTGGCGTTAGCGCTCTCCAGCCCCGGCATGTGCAACATATCAATAGCCTCGACTTTGAGATCGGGTACGACGTCGACACCGCTGGTACGATGGGTGTCACGCGTGTCGAACTGTGGGGCACGTCCAACGGTGGTGGTAGTTGGCAGCGATTGAGTGTCGACACCGACAATCACAGCCCCATCTTGGCGGCCGTACCTGCGCCGGGTGACTATGGATTGAAGATCGTCGTTGAGACCGCGGGCGGAATCGACCCAGTCCGCCCGCGGCCCGGCGATCGTCCGGAGATGCTCGTGCGAATCGACACGACGCCGCCGGTCGCCAAGCTGACCGGCATATCGCAGGGCACAGGCGCGCACGCCGACCATCTGATGGTCCAGTGGCAGCCAGCCCAAAGTTTGGCAACCGATGAGAAGGCGTCGTTGGCGTACAGCAACCACCCATCTGGGCCATGGGTGACTGCCGCGGCAAATATTCCAAACAACGGCCGCTACGCCTGGCGGCTCGCCCGACATCTCCCGCGGAAGTTCTATGTCCGCCTCGAAGTTCGCGATCAGGCGGGCAATGTTGCCGGCGACCAAACCCAAGTGCCGGTTGAAGTTACGTTGCCGACCCCAAGCGGACGGTTGGGCGACGTGCGGGCGGTTCAGTAGCGGAAGCTTGCGTTGCTTCGCCACCTTCTCTAGCGCCAGCACATCGCCGGTTTCTTGCAAATTTTTTCTGACAGCTTATGGCAATCTGGCTGAACGGTGTTAACCTTCCTTTCCGGAACAGGGACGCGATGAGTCTGGCGCCGATTCAATCGTGTGAACTGTGCAGGTGGTAGGTGGGGGGAACGTCCCACCGAGGCTTTTCTGTCCACCGTTGCGATTTCTAAATTCAGTTCACGAAGCCAGGAGCGAGAAGATGCATGGCAATCTTTTTCGATGGTTGTTGTTTTGCGCCGTAGTTTCTTCATTCTGCCAATTCGCCAGGGCAGACATTGTGATCGATTGGAATCGGATCGCGGCGGATGTACTCGCCGCCGATCTGGTCGAACAGCACCCCGGTCAAGCATCGCGTACGATGGCGATGACGAACTTGGCCATCTACGACGCATTTCAGCTTTCGGCTGCTGCAGGCAAACCGTTCTACGATTATACCGGCGAAATTGCCCCAGTCTTTGGCGCCGTGTCTCGCGACGCGGCCGCGGCACAAGCGGCTTATACCGTATTGAGCTCGAACTATCCGGCGCTAGAGCCGACACTTGCTGTCGACCTGGCCGATAGTCTTGACAATATTCCCGACGGCCCGGATAAGGTGGCCGGCACGCAACTGGGCGCGTCGATAGGCTCGTCCATCGTTGCGCGACGCGCCGGCGATGGTTACGACGCCGACGTGCAGTTTGTGCCCAGCGGCGATGTGGGGCGCTGGGAGCCCGATCTATTGAACCCAGATCAGGAGGCTTGGGGCCCGGTGTGGGGCGACGTTCGACCGTTCTCGATTCAGTCGGGCGACCAGTTCACGGCTCCGCCGATTCCCGCACTAACGAGTCCAGAGTATGCCCAAGCCTTTAACGAGGTGAAAGACAAAGGCGCGCTTCAAAATTCTTCGCGCACCGACGAGGAAACCGAGATTGGGTTGTTCTGGGCGTACGATCGCTTTGGGTTGGGAACACCCATGCGGCTGTTCAATCAAGTGCTGCAAGCGGTTGCCGACCAGCAGGGCAACACGGCGGACGAAAACGCCGAGCTCTTTGCTCGCGCAACCGTGGCTATGGTTGATGCCGGCATCGTGTCGTGGACTTCCAAGTACGACTACGACTTTTGGCGGCCCATCTCCGCGATTCGTCGCGCGGACGAAGACGGCAACCCATTGACCGAGATCGATCCCGATTGGGTGCCGCTTGGGTCGCCGGGCGACGATCCGAATAGTTCGACCGACGACTTCACGCCGCCCTTCCCTACCTATGTGTCGGGACACGCGACGTTTGGTGGGGCATTGTTCTCGACGCTCGCGGACTTCTACGGCACCGACGACGTGGCGTTCACGCTCACGTCGGAGGAGCTGCCAGGCGTCGAGCGTTCGTTTACATCGTTCAGCCAAGCCATGGAAGAGAACGGACGCAGCCGGGTGTACCTAGGAGTTCACTTCTTCTTCGATGATCTGGAGGGACAAGTTCTCGGCAGCGACGTGGCCGAGTACATCGCCAACCGCCCGTTCGTTGCACGGATACCAGAGCCGGCGAGCGTCGCGCTGTCGGCCTTGGCCAGTTTGTTTGGATTTGCGGCGCTCCGGTCAAGAGGCTCCGCCTAACCCCCGACGCGTTTCCCCCCCGCACGCGCCGGGTGACCTCGCCCAACCGAGGTGGACAGATCGGTTGGGCGGGGTGGGCGGGGATTACTAGCCGACGTGAAGACAAGCGCGCCCCTGTAGGTAGGTGATCGTCTCGTGGTGGGCCTGATGCGACTCGGCAGGTCCTTAACGATTCACCTTTCGTGCCCCACGGGGGCGCGCGTCTTTTCACTTTCAGTACTGGCTACGCCGTGATTCTATTCTAGGGGAAGGTTCGGATTTGTGCGATTTTGTACCGTGACGCACCATGGCTCGACGAGTAGGTGTCGAACGTCGATGCCGCGCACAACACAGCATTCTCCCTGTGTGAAAGCCGCTATCCGTTGAAGAAATGGTCTGTTGAACTGCTCGCGGATACAATCCGCAAGTGAGGTCAATTCATGCACATCGCGAATCTCAGGGGTCACCATGGCGCTTCGACTTTCAACATTGGCGTTAACGGTAGTATTCTCCTGTGCCCTGGCAGTGCGATCGCATGCAGGTCCGTCAGCTGAATCCGAGGTGGATTCAATTAATGGGAGGCCGTTTGAGTCAGTTGTCGCTTCCCTCCGCGATCTTGGCCGCCGCCAGGCTAGAACCGGCGCGATGATGGACATTGCCCGCTACGCGAATCGGCCTGAAGCACTCTTGCCCGAATTCAAGACAGCATTGAGAGACTCCGATCCCGTCGTGAGAGCGAGCGCGGCCCAGGCACTCGGCGTCTTTGGACAACGGAAGGCTTCCTTCGTCAAGGATTTCCTTCCAGATCTTATTGCGGCGTTGGATGACGCTAACCAATTGGTTAAGTCAGCGACCACGATTGCTTTGGGTACGATTGGACCCCCGGCGTATGATGCGGCCCCACGACTAAGAGACCTGAGGAAGGACGCCTCTTCACGACAAATACGCCAATCAGCGCTAAGCGCCTTCGTTCGCGTGACTCGAGGCAGCACAGAACAGCAGGAAGTGCTTCTGCATGCTCTGCAGCAAAAAGAGTTTCCAGCATCGACCGACTGGATAGCCGCGCTTGACGATTCGGAAGGCACGATCCGTCTATGTCGATCGTTGTTGCGCGAAAACGATAGTCCAGCATACCAACTGGCGGCCAGCAAACGGCTGGCGAGGGCCGGAAAGTCCGCGGTTTCCGCCAGTGAAGACCTAATTGGGATTCTCAACCAACCAATCGAGTACGAAGATGTCTTCACAAGAGTCCGTCCTGGCGAAGCACTGCAACATCCGAGAGTCTTTGGACGTGCGCCAAAGTCGATCCATCTCCGATTGACGGCTGCGTGGGCGCTCACCGAGATTGGCGAGACGTCGTCGAGGCGACTATTTGCCACTGTTGAGAAGCGAATGTCCGATGAGGATGCGGATGAACGACTATCTGCGGCAGTTATCGTCAGCCGATTGTGCGACCGCCCCGGCGCCAAGCAACTAGTTGCTGCAATGGCGCGTCTGGAACAAGACGAGGATGTCCGCGTGCGCACGATTGCGCGGTTAGGCCACCTTCGATTGCTCCATCCGGGGTTTCAGGGACAGACGGATGCGCGATTTGACAATCTCCCCCTGCCCGATGACGGCGAGGATTGGTCTGACGATGCCAAGCTTACTAGCCAACTGCACGCCGATCTGGACAACTTGATTGTGCGACTTGGAAAACCAATGGAAGCCGCTGATGCCTGGGCTTTGCTTTGTGAACTCGTTACGCCAAACGATGTCGAGTCTGCGATAGTCCAAGGGCACTGGCTGAGTCAGTTCGAACGAAAGAGACATGGCTATAGACACTTCAGTGAAACACTCAAAGGCATCGATCGACGGAACATGGAGTTGACCGGAAGAACAACGGTTTTGGGTTCTCCCCAGACACGAGAAGCGCTTCGCTTCTATTACTTCGACGGACACTGGAAGTTTGCTAACTAGACGGCGTCTGACGCATGGCGGCACCACGGTAGACATCACCTCTGCAGGTCCTTAATGATTCACCTTTCGTGCCCCACGGGGGCGCGCGGTTTTTCACCCGCGATAATGGCTACGCCCAATTCTATTCTAGGGTACCGCTCAGATTCGTGCGATTTTGTACCGTAGGGCGCTGGAGGCCCTGTTGATGCACTTACGCTGGCTCGGAACAGGCTGAGTAGGACGACGCCGTCGAGTTAAAGCCGTGGCTGTCAACGCCGTTGGCGTATAGGGAATCCCCGGCGTGAAACGCGGAGGCACGTTCGGCACTTCCGCAATTGTCCAAGAGTAGGTGCCTCGTTTTTGTCTCTGCTCCGCCAAAGATGGCCAAAAATCGTTGTGGAATCCGACGACCAAATTGATCTAATGGATGTGCTTGATCATGAAGGTGCATCCTTCTTTGGGCAGCTCTTTGGAAACTTGGTTGTGTAGTGGCGAGTGCTGGTTGCAGGTGGGGTGCGTGCAACCACCCGGGTTGTCTCCCTGCGGCGGTGCTTTGCACGCACCCTCCCGATTGGCACTCACGTTTGGTTTTGCCCCAACTGTGGGAAACACTGGGGCTAAATCTGGTTGGGTCGATGGACTCCCGAATCCACAAATTGTTTAAGGGAAACGGTTTAGAGGTTCGCTGGCTCACGACACGAGTGGAGTTTTGCCCCAATGAATCGTGTTTCGAATGGCGCTCTTGGGGCAAAAACCGAAAGCTTTGGCCCGCAACGGTTTAGGAGAAGGGTTTTTTTCACAGTGGGGAGTAAACGGGGCGGAACTCAGAATTGGTCGACATTGGTGGATCCTGGCCGCGCCCTGCAATCGTCAAATCCGAAAATTGCGTTTCGCTGAACAACAGTCGGCCGCCGATGAGCTACGCTTCATGAAGAATCTGCCGCTTTTCCCGACGAGTCTCCCTGCCAATGCGTCCGCTGATTGTGATTGCCGCCATTCTGATCGCCGCGACCGGTGTTACGCCGTTCGACCTGTCGGGCATCGATATCGGCGCCGATCACGTCGGCGAACTGACGCTTTCGATCTTGGTGCTCGTCGCGATGTTCTTCGTGTTGAAATAGGTGACCGTCGGTCAATCGACCGTCAAGTTGCCGGCGTCCACCAATCGCTGTTCGCCGCTCGAACTGTGCAGCACGAGCGTTGGCTGGTACACGATGAAGTCTTGGTGGTACGGCACGCTGACATTGCCGCCGAAGCCCGCGTTATCGCCAACGGCCAGATGGATGGTACCGAGGATCTTCTCGGCCTCCAAGACGCTGTCGCAAGGTTTGGCTTTTTCGTTGGTGCCGACACCGAGCTCAGCAAGGTTGCGGGCCAGAGGATGGGCGGCGAACACCTCGTCCAGTGTTTGGGCGAACGGAGGATCGCCGTGGACCGAAACGAGGTTACCCCTCTCGAATTGGAACCACCACTTGCCAGGTTCATCCGGCGGGCCGACCGACAGTTGGCCTTCGGCGGTGCCCTCGATCGGAGCGATGAAGCCTTCGCCGCCTGGCAGGTTTCCGAACTGGCCAGCGGAGTTGATGATGCCGGTATCGGCGATGCCATCGCGGCCGGCGAGCGAAAACCGCAGTACCCGACCACCGGCGCTGTGCACTACGGCCGACTCTGCGGTGGTCAAGGCCTCGGCAGCGGCCTGGCTGCGTCGTTCGACCAGCTGCCAGTTGGCGGTCATCACTCCGGCGAACATCTCGAGCTCGACGCCAGGCATCGTTGCCGCACGGGCCACGCCGGTTCGCGTGAGCAGTCTGCGGAAATTGGTGTGCGAAATGCTCGAGCCCGAGAGGACCAGCAACACGTCGATCGCGTCGCTCGCCGCGGACACGTACTTTTCGAGCTTGGCAAGGTCGCCGGGGGTGACGCTCTTATCGAGCAGCGGTGCTCGCAGATTGGTTTCTTCGAGGTATTCGGTGAAGCCGGTCGGATAAACCGCTTGGAAGACGTTGATTGGCGGTTCGGCCCCCGATTCCTGGCCGCCAGGATACGTGGCCACCAACGTGTCGACCGAGCGCTCGCCCGCCATTTCGGCGATTCGTTCCGCCAGCGCGACTCGTGCGGGAATCAGCGAATCGCTTGTTGTGAAGGGCGCCGTGTCGGTGACGATCGCCAGCCGCTCGCCGGGCTTGCAGGCGAGATTGGTTTCCAACAGCGAGTCGATGGCTTGGTCGTACCGCATGGCGAGCGAACTCCGGATGAATACGTGGAAGGCAAGAACGACTGTTTGTCGAACCCCCACAACATGGCGTCAATCGATCGCCCCTTCAAGAGTTGGCACGCACTAGAGCGCCCTTCGCCTATCTGTAGCGTGCCCGCTTACGGCGTGTGCATCCGGCTACGTTGGCCTGCATCGACGAATCATGCAGATTCGCGTGCTTCGGCCGCCTCGCCGGACTTGACTCGTTTGCGCCAACATCGCTACAGCTATCCGAAGCACGCTCTAGTCGTCGAACTTGGGCGGACGTCGACTCTGCTTCCGATCCGCACGGCGCCGTTTTTCTTCCAGCCGCCGGGCGTTCGCGGCAGCCGACTTCTTGGGCCGCTTGCGTACCCGCGGCACCACGGTCGCCGCCGAGACCAACTGCTTGAGCTTTTCCAAGCAGTCGTCGATGTTGCGTCGCTGCTCGCGAAAGCGGCTGCTAGAGAGAATCAGGTTGCCATCGGCGTTGATTCGCTTGGCAAACAGCTTGCCAAATCGCTGCTTGACATCGTCCGGCAGCCACGGCGAGTCGGCGTAGCGCCATTTGAGAGTTGCCTTGGAGTTCACCTTGTTGACGTTTTGGCCGCCGGGCCCAGGACTACGCGAGAAGGAGAATTGCAACTCGTCGCGACGGATGGCGATCCGATCGTTGATGACCAAGAAGTCTTGCACGAAAGTCGATCAATCCGATCGCTCGGCCAACTCGGCCATGCGAAGTGCCGATGGCAGACTGGCGTCAAACGCTCGGCGCGTGTCGAGGAGCAATTGCTCGTAGTCGGACGACTCGATCTCGGCACCCATCAACTCGACGTCGAACATACCGGCATACCCGGCACCAAGCAGTGCGTTGACTGTGCGCCACACGGGCAAGACTCCCCGGCCGAGCGGGCAGCGTTCTTGATCGATACTATGTGGCAGGCGAGCGTCGCCAAGTTGCACGAGGGCCAAGTGAGGCACCAAGTCGCCAAGCAACGACGGGTCGTTAGCAACTTCTGGGAACTGGTAATGATCGTAGATCAACCGCAAATAGGGCGAGCGATAACTCGACACAAACTCGATCGCCTCTTCCAAATCACTTTGGAACGTCCAATCGCGGCCACAATTTGGATGCATTGGCTTGAGTGCAAGCGGCACGTTGGCCACTTCGGCGGCCATCAACAAATCGTCGAGCGCCTGCCGAAACAGCCGGTCGCGGTGGGCACGGATGTGGTTGTTTTGCCCACCGGCTACCACAATCAGGCAATCCGCATTCACTCGCGCCGCCATGCCCACGGCGGCCAGGCCATCGCGAATACTCTCTTCGAGCGAGCGACCATCGCCGCCGGTGAACCCGCCGGCCCAACCCAAGCAGCTAACCGCCAATCCCGAATCGGCGAGCAACTCGATGGCACGCGCTTCGCCGAAGTCGCTGACCTTTCGCCGCCAAAGGCCAATGGCGTTGAAGCCCGTTCTCTTCGCGAAGTAGATGTCCTCGTCCAAGGTCCAACGATAGGTAGTGAGTTCGTTGACCGAGAGCGCTGGCGTGGGCAGCATGGGCAGATGCGTGGCAGATGATAGCGGGTAAAGCAAGACAAACTTGCCATCGGTAACGATGGCAAGGTCGAAAGTATGTGAGATTCACCAGTAGCAGGCAACAGCGATTTGGCACGTAACAACTATCGCAGTCGTAGTACCTTTGGCGACAACAAACGAACTTTTTCGAGCCCCAGCATATTGCCTCTTTGCTTGCGAGAAGCCGCACATATGGTAGAGTGGTACTAGCATGGTTGGGGGACCATAGTGAATCGTATAGGGCCCGTTTCCCAACTTTTCAATTCCACAGCCAGCTCTGGATTGGGTGTCGCGCGCTGTGGTAAGGACCGAATCCCATGGCGATCAAGCTGCTGGTGGTCGACGACCACCCAGTCGTGAGGGTCGGCGTAAGGCAGATGCTGTCGCCCGCCGACATACACATCGTTGCCGAGGCGGAGAACGGAGCCGAGGCACTCGCGTATGTCAAGAAAATCCAGCTCGACGTCGTGCTGCTCGACGTTCGGATGCCTGAGATCGACGGCCTGAGGTGCCTCGCGGAAATCAGAAAGCTCAAACCGCAGCTACCGGTATTGATGTTCTCGGCGTACGGACTGCCGACCTACATCGCCCGCGCGGTGGCCCTCGGCGCCGCGGGTTACCTGACAAAAGATGTCAAGCGCGACGAATTGACTACGGCGATCACCGAGGTCGCCAATGGGGGTACGGCTTGGTCGAGGGACGACTTGCGAAGGGTTTCAGGGCCACTGGGTGATTCGGATTCCGATTTGGAGATCGAGGTGCCGCTTACCAAGCGGGAACTCGAAGTGTTGAAGCAGCTATCCTTCGGTCTCACGAACAAGGAAATTGCCGAAGCGCTTGGCATCAGCTACGAAACGGTGAAAGAACACGTCCAACACGTACTACGCAAATTAGGCGTCAGCGATCGGACGCAAGCCGCTGTGTGGGCGGTCCAGCACGAGATGGAAATGGATTAGCTCGCACCGGACCGCCACACTCCACAGGCTTGTGCTTAATCGTGAGCGCGCTGCATCTCACGCTTGAGTTGCTCAACGGCCCTGTTGATTTCCTTATCGAGTCCCAGCGTAACGGCAATCTCCGTGGCAGTACTGGTCAGCTTGTGAACTTTTTCGGGCGACAAGTCGCCAATTACGTTTGCCAATACGACGTCGTTGCCTTCGCCTGCGATGAACAGCACGCCGCTGATCGATTCGCCTTGGCGGTGGACATAAGCTCGCACGAGGTTGTTGCGTTCCTGTACTCGCAATGCTGGTTCCCATCCAGCGCCGACCAGAGTGGTGTCGAAGTGAGCCACAGCTCGCTCGGCGAGCTGGCTTTCTGCGGGCAAGTTGTCCCAGACGCGGACGTGGATTTCTTGAACAACTTCGCTTACCACATCTCCCAGTTCCCGAGCCGAAGTAAGTTGCTGTGCCAAGAATTGAACGTTTTCCGACGATTGTGAGTCGGGCGAGCTGGTGAGCCCCTCGAGGAAACCAGCAACCGCGGCATCTCCCAATCCCACTGCGTGCCGAATGAGTCCTTTGCCCAGGTCGATCTCTACGGTAGCGGGGGGGACGTCAGGGATGTCGAACGCCACCCGCCCAGCGGTGGAGGAATCCGCCGGCGATTGCCCGTACGCTGTGTAACTCGAAATCAAAACTGCCAGGGCCGACATTAGCGCCCCCCTGAGGACCACGCGGCCAAGCCGCCCTGCGAGTCGATTCGCGTACCACATCACCCAGTCTCCTTGTGCGAGGAAAGAAATTGCCGCGGCAATCGCAGCCGCTAGAAAGCTATTCGCTCGCGGAGGATCGTCCTTGGCGGTCGATGTGAGAAATCTGCCAGAGAAGTCAGGCAGCCCGATTCGATGCCACTTGGGGCACGACGCACTCGAACGCTTTGCGGACTTGGGCAGCCCGCTGGTGGTCGTCGACGATGGCTCGCACCTGGGCAATTGCGTAGCGACGGCACTCGTTTCGAATTGCCGGCAGCGAGACCGCCGAAAGCGTGAGTGCCGAGAGGACGACGATCAAGCCGGTCTGCTGGACTCCGCTGGCGATCAGGACGAAGCCAGTCAATACAAATACAACGGCGGCTTCCAGGCCGATCCAAAACCAGCTCCACATGTCGAGCGCTCGCCCAATGAGCAATTCGTCGATCTGCGGGTTGCGTCCACTGACGAACGAGTAGAAGCCATTTCGCATGATTCTATAGCGATAGCGTACAAGCTGTGCGCCGTCGACAGCGTCGAAGTTGACGCCCGCGCGCAGCGCGAGTTCGCGTATGATGACGTCGATCTCGAATCGTTCGCGGATGCCAAGCCAGTCGGCGATCATGCTATGGATGCGAAACACGCGCGATATGAATCCTACAGCCAATGCTGGAACGAGATAGCCGCCCGGAACAGGTAGAATCTTGTCGCCGTCTAACTCGACGCTGGCATCGAATTGGACGAGGGCGGACTCAACCGCGTCGAGATGCTGCCGCAATATCCACACGGCCACCAACGCCGCCGCAGACGTGAACCAGAAGATGCGGTTGAGCATCGACTGGTAATCGGTAACGGGGATAAGCGGATTGAGTGACATAACGGGCGGATGATACAGCAACGTGCGCGCGCCGCGAACGCCAGTTGACTGCTAGCAAACGCCACAAAACCATCAGCGATCAACGCGTCAGTTGCTCGATGAGCTGGCGATGCTGCGGGAAGACTTCGATCAGATTGGCCCGGTTTGCAAGCTCGAAATCGTCAAAGTCGAATCCAGGAGCAACGGTGCAGCCGACCAGCGAGTATTCGGGGCCTGGCTTGGGCCTGGCTCCGAACCAGCAACCTGCCGGCACGACTGCGAATGGGCGCTCGCCAGCGTGCAGATTTCGCCCTAGTTGTAGCGTCTCTGTCGACCCGTTCGGGTGGATCACCTCCACCGCCAACGGCGCGCCGTCATAGAAGTGCCAAATCTCGTCCTGGTGAATTCGATGCAGTGCTGAGAAGTCGCTTTGGCCCAGCAGGTAGTAGATGGCGGTTGAAAAAGCTCGATCGCTGGCAAAACGCGTTGGAAGCGCATCTTGACGAACGGCCTCATTGGCTCGATAAATTTCGCGATACCAGCCGCCTTCAGGATGCGGCTGGAGATCGAGCACTTGGATCCAATCATCCTTGGTCGCGGACATGATCGCAGAGATTGGGTGGGGTTGGAGCTAGCTACTGTTGTGCCCAGTTGTAACGCCTTGGTTAGGTGTTGCAATTCCTACCACGGAGCCAGCGGAGTAAATACCGTCGAGTGCCACCCAATTTACCATCTCTCGGGCCGCATAGTTTTCGCGTCTGCCATAGATTAACGCCTGAGGTGTTTCCAAGGTGCAAAACATGACTTTCTCTGGATGATCCACAACATTTGGTACTTCGTTTGCTGTCTCACATTCGCGTCGGAGAAGTGCTTGCACCCATGGAGTGGGTGGGCATTTCGCACACTTAGCGACATATGAGGTTGGCCGCCCAGCCGACCAGAGACTTCACGGAGGAAGCCAAATATGGAAGGCGCTTTTCTTCTCGCCGGTGCATCGGCGATGCTCACGGTGGCTGGTGCCATCGAGTCGCATCGGCACAATCGCCTATTACGCAAGATACCTTACCGCATTCACGTCAATGGCACGCGCGGCAAGAGTAGCGTTACTCGGCTCATTGCCGCCGGATTACGAGCTGGGGGGATTCCCACTTGTGCGAAGACCACGGGAACAGTGCCAAGGATGATCTTTCCGGACGGAACCGAGTATCCGGTCTATCGTCCGTCGCGGTCGAATATCATCGAACAGCTTCGCGTGGTGAAAGCTGCTGCTGCGGCCGGTGCCCAGGCGCTGGTGATCGAGTGCATGGCGCTCAACCCCCAACTGCAAAGCGTGTGCGAAACCCGAATTGTCAAGAGCACGCACGGTATCGTAACTAATGCACGCCCAGATCACTTGGACGTGATGGGCCCGACCGAGCGGGATGTGGCACTTGCCATGGCTGGCACCATGCCTATCGGCGGCAAGTTCTATACGGCCGAGCAAGATCATCTGTCAGTATTCGAGATGGCTGCCCGTGACCGTGGAACTTGCGTTCATGCAATCGGCGACGAGCACGTTGCTGGTGTCACCTGGGACGACTTGAGTGGCTTTGCTCACATCGAACATCCCGACAACGTTGCGCTTGCGTTGAAAGTTTGCCAGGATCTGGGAGTCGCGCGGCGTACCGCCCTCGAAGGCATGTGGTCCGCGGCACCCGACGCAGGGGTGCTGCAGTTGTACTCAGTTCGTGAGCGCGAAAAGGAAATCGCATTCGTCAACGGCTTTGCTGCCAACGACCCCGAATCGACGGGCCATAACTGGAACATGGTGGTCAATCGCTTCGATCAATTTGATCAGCGAGTGGCGCTATTTAACTGCAGGTCCGACCGTACCGACCGGTCGATTCAACTAGCCGACGCCTGTTTGAAGTGGCAGCCCGCCGATCGCTATGTGTTGGTCGGGTCGGCGACCGACGTATTTGCCAAGCGGGCGCTGGCCAACGGGATGAATCCAGCCCGCCTACTGAGTGCCGAACGCCTGCCAACTGAGAACGTGCTAAACAATATCGAGCAACAGGCTCGCCGGTCGGCAATGGTGATGGGGATGGGCAACATCGCGGGACCGGGAATGCAGATCATTAACTACTTCCGCGAGCGTGGTAACCAGTCCCGCCGCAGCACACGCAGCTATGCGGAGGCCGCCTGATGGATCCACTTACCGTTGCCATTGGACTAGGACTGGTGGTTAGCTTGCTGTTCACCGAGGCTTTTGGGCTAGCGGCCGGGGGAATGATCGTGCCGGGTTACTTCGCTCTGAATTTCAACCGACCGCTCGACATCGTGCTGACACTCGCGGTTGCGTTGGCCGCCTACATCGTAGTGCACTACGTTTCGAGGTTTGCCATCATCTACGGTCGTCGCCGCATTGTCTTGATGCTGTTGACCGGTTTTGTGATTGGCCATTGTGTGCGGATGCTGCTGACAATTCCCGCGATGGGCAACACCGATTCGGCCACCGCCGATACTGCGATCGCGGTGATTGGTTACATCGTTCCTGGATTGATCGCCCTTTGGTTCGATCGGCAGGGGCTGTTTGAAACGCTGGGCACCGTGCTCACTGCGTCGGCTGTGGTTCGGCTAGCCTTGATTGTCATCGGGATGGAGGTGGTGCGATGAAACGCGTCTATTGGCGACCACAGAAGATTTCCATGGCGGCATTGTTTGCGATTGGCTTAGTGGCCGTCGGCGGCACGTTGCTGATCGAGAGATTCCCTGTCACAAGCAATGCGGACGACACGCAGACAAAAATGGTGGCCGCCCAGTTAGCAGCCCGTGGAATGAACGCTATACGCGAAGCGCGACTCGCGAAGGGACACCAGTTCGATCCACGATTCGACCCAAGCGACTCAGGCATGGTGGGATCGGCGATGTCTCCAGTTACCAGCTTGCCCGCGCATCTCGATGCCAAACAGACAAGCGTCAACCCCAACTTTGCCGCCGTCGCGATCGAGTTGCTGCAACAGGCAGGTGCCGGCGAGGGGGACGTTGTCGCGGTTGGTTGCACCGGTTCGTTTCCCGCACTCAACACCGCACTGTTTGCCGCCGTAGAAGCCATGGGCGCTGAGCCTGTCATCATCCATTCGGCCGCGTCGTCACAATTTGGCGCCAACGAACCCGACTTCATGTGGCTCGATATGGAACGTGTATTGTATGACGAAGGCATCATCTCGTTTCGTTCGCAAGCGGCCACCTTAGGAGGATTTGGCGACCGCGCAAGGGGAATGTCCACCGAATCAAAAGAGTTGCTGCATGCGGCGATCGAACGTGGCGGCATCGCGATGCTACAAATCGACACGTTGAAGCAGTCGATCCGACGGCGCATGGACGCCTACCACGTGGCGGCTGCTGGCCGCCCGATCAAGGCCTACGTAAATGTTGGCGGCGGAGCCGCCTCGATTCACGGCGACGACGGTCGCGCAGCGTTTGGAGGTGGGCTGACGATCGGCCTGCCTGCCGACGCGGAATCAATTGACTGTGTCGCCGCGCGATTTGCTCGGCAAGGTATTCCAGTAGTCAACTTGGGCAACGCCGTTGCACTTGCCAATGCGTTCGGCCTGCCAATTGCCTCGGAAGTCGTTCCTGCGGTGGGTAGCGGCGAGGTATTTGGCCAGTCGCGACCCAGCCGAATCATGGCCGCGGTACTGCTTGCTTTAGTCCTGGGGCTGGTTCGTGGCTACGTGTGGACCGACCTGTGGGCGCGAGTGCAGCAGCGGCTAAAACTCCTCGCCACTTCTGGCGCCGAGCACGAGTTGCAATTGCACCGAGGTCCAAAAGGAGCGGAGTTGATGGTCTGAGGCTAATGGGACTGGTCCGGACCGCGACAAACGCAAAAGACGACGAACCGTGAACGGTTCGTCGTCTTTGCTTCTCGTCCGGGCAAACTAGGACTAGATTGCCGACGCGCGGCGCGCGACGTCTTTCAGGCGAATCACGTCCCAAGCCAAGCCGGTTTTCTCCATCAGCAAGATAACCCAGTAGGTCGGGTCGAACTCCCACCATTTGTGACCCTGCGAGGCGACACGCTGATAAGCGTGGTGGTTGTTGTGCCAGCCTTCGCCGAATGCCAACAAGCCGACCCACCACAGATTCGTGCTGTCGTCGTTAGTTTCGTAGTTGCGGTATCCCCAAAGGTGGGTTGCCGAGTTGACGAACCACGTGACGTGCATCACGTAGACCATTCGCACCCCCATGCCCCAGAACATCATCGAGAGGCCATCGAACCATCCCCCGTTCAGGCCCAAGAACGTACCAAAGTACCCAAGAGCAAACAGCATAACTCCCAGAATGACATGACTGGGCAAGAACATCTTATGCAGGAATCGCATCATTGGGTCTTTGAGTAGGTCACTGGCGTAGCGCTCTAGCAGATCTTTGTTAAGCTTCTCGCCCCAATTCGGCATAAACCAAGTCATGTGGGCCCACCACTTGCCATCGCGGGGTGAGTGCGGATCGCCATCATGGTCGCTGTATTTGTGGTGCTTGCGATGGTTGGCCACCCAAGCTAGCGCCGATCCTTCGCCGCTAAGGCCGCCGAGGAACGCAAGCAGCCATCGAATCGGGCGATAGGTCTTGAAGCTGCCATGCGTCAACAAGCGATGGTAGCCCATGCAAACGCCAAGCGAACCGGTAGCAATGATCAAAATCAAGCATGCCACCAACGCCTGCCACCGAATGAAGAAGGGTGCGGCAACCGCGAACAGGTGAACTACACCAATCCAGATTACCACAGGCCAGTCGAGGCCCAGCGCCCAGGTTTCTTTGGAGTTGGCAGCCGGTCGGCCGTCAATCAGCTTGGGTTCTTCCGGTTCGATCTTCTCGACTGAACGCCGGCGCGACGATCGATCCTTGCGAGTCGGCACGGAGGCCGTCGAAACGGGGTCGGTACTTGGGGAGCTATGTAGACTCATCTTGTGAGTGGTCTCCGAGAGCGAAGGGAAAACGCACGCTTTGCACCGGCCAGAGTGTTTAGCAAGCTCAGCGCCCGATTGCCTTAGCTGGGTCAGTTGGAGCCGAGCACGACATGGCTCGACAAGTTGGGGTCAGCGCTGTAGGAGCAAGGCCGAGGTGTGTTGAGAGAGCAGCGATACTAGCTGCGCTCGACGTTTCGACGAAGATAGAAGAAATGGGGGTCTAGGGCTAGCCCACTGTGGGAATTGCGCCCTCAATCTTCGTGTCCCTTTCTACGCGAATCAGCGAAGAGCTGTTCAGTTGTAGTCGTCCCGAGCCGGCAATTCACGAAAGAACAGCGCCCTATGGGCGAAAACGCTCAATGTGCATGTCGGTCGAAGTAAATTCGAAACTCACCGCTCCGCATGCGCGGGTGAGCAGAAGTTTGGCTCCCTGTTCGCGATAATTGGCGGCCACGGTGCGGTCTGCCGTGTTCATGCTTCCGCTAACAACTACAACCTTCGGCCGGCTCCAGGCGGCGAAGCCAGGCGGATCACTACGCCTGCTACCGTGATGTGGAGCAAGTAGCACGTCGCAAGGATACGGCTCGTCGACCATCACGATATCTATGCCAGGCGCTTCCAGATCGCCAGGGAGAAGAATGCGATGCGGGCCGCATTCGATCGCAAGCACTAAGCTATTCGAGTTGTCGCCACCGAAGCTGCCAAGGCGATCGGGATAGAGAACGCACGCCGACGCGGAAGCGTCGAGCGTGAGTTTGTCGCCCAACTCAACGATCTCGACCGGCACGCCACGATCGGCGAGCAGTCGCTTGAGAGCTGCTGGCGCGGACCGATCTAGTGGGTCGTCCACAAGAGTGAACATGTGAGGCGAAACGAAGACTCTGCCAATCGAGAATCGTTCGACAAGTCCCGGTACCGCGTTGAAGTGATCAACATCAGGATGGGATAAGACGATCCCATCGATAGTACGGATGCCACGCGACCAAAGATAACTAGCAATCGTTTCCGCGGCGTACGAAGGTGAGCCAAGCGAGCCAGCGTCGTACAGCAATGTGGTTCCGTCGGGTGTCGTAACCACGACACAGACTCCATGCCCCACGTCGAGGAAAGTGGCCTGCATGTTGTGCGGCCTAAACCGATCGACCAAAACCGGCACCGCGCCGACGATTACCCACGCGGCCGCAAATTGGATGGTGCGCCGCCAGCCGAATCGCGTACCTCCGGCAACCAGCAGTAGGCCAGCAAGCGCGAACCATCCGATCACCCACCACGCGAACGGTCCTGGCGTCCATAGGTACGCTTCGGGCCAGCGGCTTGAAGAGTGCACCACGTTTTCCAGCCCTCTCAGCGAAAACGCCAGTGGCGCGGCGAGCCAGGATTCAGCCGCCGGCACTAGCCAACCGCCAATCAGGAACGCGCATCCGGAAATCAGCGATGCGGTGAGGCACGCGAACAACGGCACGCACGCCAAAACCGCTACCGGCGTCACCAAGTGAAACTGATACATCAACAGAGGTAGTGAGACGACCCACACCGCTGCCGTAGCAGCCATCGTCCAGCCCGCGCGACGACCGGCTGTGATAATGGTTCGCTCGTACCATGGGCGTGTGTTGTGAATGAGTATCTGGAGCGGCGTGGCCGGGGAGAACCAGCGAACCGAACTAAACCATATGAGCGTTGCGACACACAAGAAACTCAGTTGTGGGCCTGTACGAAACAGATCCGCCGGGTTCATCGCCAGCACGAAGATGGCGGCGACGGTGAGCGAATTGAGTGCAAAAGGACTGCGGTGAAACCACAAAGCGATACAAGCCAACTCGGCGAGAATCGCGGCTCGCAAGACGGGTGGGTGACCGCCGGTTAACACGGCGTACATGGCAACTAGCACCATCGCAATCGCCAGGGCGAGCTTTCGAGGAACGAAACCCAGGCCCAGTAGAGCAAAGACTCCTGTGATTAGGATCCCGGCATGCAACCCCGAAACGACCAGCACGTGCAACGCGCCGGTCACACGAAACGCGTCGATCGATTCACGAGGCATGGCATTGCGGTCGCCAAGTAGAATCGCCGCAGCCAATGGCGCGCCGTCGCTACCCAAGGCACTCCACAGTCGTGCTTGCCAGGCAGCCCGAAGGTTGTCGATCCATCGACCAGGAAGCCACGGGTTGCCGGCCTCGCGGACTGTTACGCAAGCGGGCGATTCGCATCTCACAAAGAAGAGTTCCCGATCGGAGCGCGCAAAATCGGCGTAGTCGAACTGGCCCGGATTGCGGGTGGGTGACGGGGCCCGGAATTGCCCAAACACCTGCAAGCGGTCGTCGGCACGCACGTGCAGCAGGTGTCCGTCGACAATTACTTCGCACTTGCCAGACGCATCGACCCATTGCTGGCCATTGCGAACACGTATCACCTGCACAAGAAGCTGGCTCTTCTCCCCCTGAGGGATTGCCCTGTAAGGCGACGTGGGCGGTGCCGCCGTGCGTTGCGGTGCGTGGACGGCGCGTGCCTCGATGCAGCATGGGTAGGTTTGTTCGGTGGCCGAGAAGCCGAAGTTGTTGTCAGCGAACAAGTTCCATTGCCAATGGTGGCTGGCCGCGCCCAATGCGGCTATCGAGCCGAGCAGTACTATGCTCGCGGTAGCTGCCCGACCCCGTTGATGCAACATCCACCAGGCGACTATCAGTCCCGCGGATGCCAACCACCAGCCGCTGCAATTCGCGCCAGGAACGGACGGCCCTAACCAGCGATCGATCGCGATTCCGGCGGCCACCGCGGCGGCGACCGCGATAACGGGAGCTCGCCGCTCGCCGCTAGGTGCGTCGGTGATAGTTACATCAGAATTAGGGAATCCGCTTAACATGTCGCAGGTGCACGTGGAGCGAGGCGTGCAGTTTAGCAGAATCCTTGGCCAACAGGAGAACGATTGCCCGAAGTGCCGCGTACCAAAGCACGGCGTCCGCGCCGAACGCCTCGATGCAGCGGTCGCCAGCCGAACACGAGTGGGATATACTCGCCCAGGTGCGGCTTTGGCCGCAGACCTCACCAGCACCACCACGGAGGTTGTCACGCTATGCTAAGAAGTGCGCTAATGACTTTCTCAGAATTTGCCCTATGGCTCGTCGTCGCGGCAATTGCCACAAGCGGCTGCGCGGAATCGAATGTGGCGACCCAGCAGGACGCGGCACCCAACAGCACAAATACCCCAGACGAACCGAAAGACGAATCGATGTCTTCAGAAGATGCAAAGACGGTGTCGAGCGACGTCCCTCTGATTCCCCGCGACGTGCTATTCGGAAATCCGGAACGGGCCCAAGCACGTATCAGCCCCGATGGCGCGTGGCTAAGTTTTCTTGCTCCCGTGAAACAGCCCGGCGACAAGGACGGCGAAGGCGTGTTGAATGTGTGGGTTGCTCCGATCGACGACCCGGCCAACGCCAAGCCTGTAACCGACGACAAGCTTCGCGGCATTCGCAGTCACAGTTGGGCTTACAACA
>JANQOF010000055.1 GCA_028279215.1 Pirellulales bacterium | reverse complement strand
CAATTGCGCGCAGCAAAGCTCCCGCTGGCCACTCGCCACCAGCACTTGCCACTACCAAATTGCCAAAGAGCGTGTGCGTTGAGAGGCGCACTATTGAATAATCTCATTGGATCAAACGGGTGGCCTAGTTTCAAGAAAAAACTTGATAGTTTCACTCCCCAGTGTGAGCGTCTCAAAAGTAGGTAGGAAATCTGCTCTGATAAGTGGTTGCCCGGTGACTCTCTCTGTTTTCCCACGTACTTGGAGATGATCATGGCCACCTCGATTCGCGAGCCGCTGGAACTGGACGACAAGGAACTGCGGATTTACGAGCTTCTGGGGGAGTGTTTCGAGCAGGAGCGGAAGCGAGTCGCCAAACTATTGGCCGGCACAGACGATTCGAATCTGCTGGGACAAACGGAGTTCGACCTCCGCGACCGGGTGCATGCTCTGGGGGCCAAGGCCCTCGAAGCCGTCGCCAACGAGCGACAAAAAAAGACGCGGGTACGAGAAAGCTAGCTGCGTCTGTCCGACCTGCGGCGGCGACGCCCGTTGCGTGAGCATTCGCAAACGTTGGGTCGATAGCCTGCTCAGCCCGTTGGAGATAAAGCGTCATTACCACCATTGCTCGAAGTGTCGTCACGGCTTCTTTCCGCGTGATCGCATGCTTGGTTTGGACAATCGCACGCTCAGCCCGGCTGCCGCACAAGTCGTGAGCATTGCTGGTGTGCAAACGAGCTTCGCTCAAGCGAGTGAAGTGACCTTGCAAAAGTTATGTGGTCTGAAGGTGAGTGAGTCGACCGTCGAGCGCGTGACCGAAGACGCTGGCGAACGTTTGAAAGAGTTGCTCGAAGAGGGCGAGACGTTTGGCGAAGACGAACCACTCGAGTGGCAACGCGATGCGAAGGGGAGAACGTGCGCGTACGTAAGCCTCGACGCGACGGGCATACGGCGACAAGGCCCTAATGGCGCGCAAGCCGAGGGCCGGATGGCCTATGTCGGGATGATCTACAACGCCCATAGCAAGTACGACGAGCGAGTGCCCACCCCGCATTCGGTGCGGTATTTAGCGGGGTTTTATGAACTTTCCGAACTGGGGCGCCAGCTGCGGCGGCAAGCGGCCCAGGTTGGTTGGGACGGGGCGGAGCAGCAGATTGCCCTCTCGGATGGTGGTGGCGGACTGGAGGAGTTCTTAAGAGTTCACTTCCCGCGTGCCGAGCGGATTCTCGATTTCTGGCACGCGAGTGAGCACTTGGTGGAGCAACTCGGCTTGTTGGGTCGGTTTCGTCAGACGCTGAAGACCGAAGAGGTGTATTGGCGGCTGTACGACAGTCCTCAGCATGCACGGGAATGCTTGGCGAAGTCCCGTGAGCGTTACAACGAGGTGCGACCTCACTGGACACTGGACGCTAGTGCTCGAGGAGGGAGGCGATCCGTACGTTCCGGCGGAGGTGTACGTCGAGCAGAGGGCGAGAAGGTTCCAGGGGCTTAGCAGATCTGTATGAAAAAGAACACATTCCAATACTTGACGGAACACCTCAGATGTCTCTCCTCCTGTTCATAGAAACCAACATAGAC
The DNA here is from genome assembly GCA_028279215.1 of Pirellulales bacterium. Classification (GTDB taxonomy): domain Bacteria; phylum Planctomycetota; class Planctomycetia; order Pirellulales; family Lacipirellulaceae; genus Aeoliella. The sequence continues at coordinate 159,565 of JANQOF010000055.1, read as the reverse complement.
CGTAGAGACAATGACAAAATAACCGCCCCAGAAATTCCACTTGAACTGCGAGCCGAGACAGCATTTGGGGCGTTACGGAGCGTGGTCGTTACTGCTTGCTAGCAATGCCACCGCGTGTGTTCCAACTGGTGTAGCACTGGCCGTGTACATTGCCTACGATCTCGCGCCGCAACCTAGAATCGGGCAGACTAGCAGATTAGAAAACGCTGAGCGTCAAGATGGTGGCGGCGATACCTAGCAAACCTAATACGATCCACCACCACGATTTACCTTCCCACACGCTGCTGCCCCACATGACGTATTCGCCACACATAGGGCAGCGGACGGAATCTTCGGCAATGTCGGCACCGCAGTTTGGGCATGGGAGCAACTCGACTTCGTCCCAGTCATCGTCCGCATCGTAGTCGTCGGGGTACTCCTCGTCGTCGAGCGGGTGATCGTACGAATCGTAATCCATCACGAAACCAAGCTCGGACAACACAAAACAGAACTCACTGCGTCGCACCTGAGCGACGCACGGCAATATCGTAAACCAAGTACACATATTGTGCCCACCCACATGGGCAAACATTCCACTGCCAGGCAGCCAGCGACCGGCTGCCTAGGTTCACGGAGGACCTTATCATGAGTGCCATTCGTCCGCTTGCAACCATCGCCGCGTTGATGGTGCTAGGCTACTTCCTATGGACCCGAATCAACACACCCACGCTTGAGGCCACGACCGAGGGCCAATTTGCGTCGGCAGACTTGCCGCCGTTGTCGCTGGATTTGGGAGAGAATGCGAACCCGATGGAGTCAAACGCGCCGCCGTTTAACCCGACGGATTCCACCGCCGGCGCGCCGCCCGCCGAGTTCGACTTTGGGCCGACGCCCGAACCGCCGGCAACGACCGCGGCCGCGCCACGCGAAGAGCCCGCGACTGGTAGTCAGATTACACCATTGGTGGCAGCCGATACGGCCGCCATGCCCGACCTGCCACCGTTGCCGGCCAATGTACCGACGGCCGACTACTCGAGCGACTCGCCTGCGGCGAACACGGTGAGTGGTCGCGTGCCGTCGCTCGGCACCGAGGTGCCCGCTCCGACGACGACTGAGCCGTTGCCTCCACTTAGCGAGTCCGACATGGTGGCCGGCGCTATGCCTCAAGCTCCCGTAGTGCCAGAGGAGTTCGCGCCGACTGCGCCCGAACAGGAATCGATGCGCATGGGAGTCGAAGAAGAATTCGCCCCGCCCGCGTCGGCGTTTGCATCCGCCCGACCCGCCATCGACGCCGCGCTTCAGCGGGGTGAGTTGGAACGAGCGCATGTGTTGCTCTCGGGCTGGTACGGTGACCGTTCGCTGACCCCTGAAGAGCGCGAAGAGGTCGAGACCCTGCTGAGCCAACTCGCCGGCAGCGTGGTTTACTCGCCCGAACACCGACTCGAATCGCCGCACACGGTTCAGCCAGACGAAACACTCGAGACCATCGCTCAAAAGTACGATGTACCGTGGCAATTGCTCGCCAAGATCAACGGAGTTCCGAGTCCTTCGGCGGTCACTCCCGGCCAGGAACTCAAAGTGGTTCGCGGGCCGTTTTCGGCGGTGGTCGATGTCGAGCGTCAACAGCTTGCGCTGATGGTAGCCGACCGTTACGCAGGCAAGTTCAGCGTCAAGACCGAGGGGCAGGCGACAAGCGACGGCGAATGGGTCGTTACGCAGAAACAAATGCCGCAGTCGTATGGCTCGACCTCCAAGCAGATGATGCTCGAACCGGCTGGTGGCGGTGGAGCGACCGCGCTGATGCTCGGCCCGCCATCCGATGCCACTTCGGCAACCGACGGCGCCATACGAGTTGGCCCCAGCGACCAGGAAGACCTGTTCGACATCCTGTCGATCGGTTCGCGGGTGATTATTCGGAGATAGGTTGTCGCCTGTTCGGCGTACATGCGTTGTGATACGTTGCGGTTGTCCTGTTGCCAAGCAATTGTCCGGAGCCGCGCCATGTACGACCGTGAGAAACTCAAGAGTTTGATTTGCGAGCACGCTTTGAAGTTCGGCGAGTTCACGCTTGCTTCGGGCAAGCAGGCGAGCTACTACCTCGATTGCAGACAGGTTACCTTGCAGGCCGAGGCGCTGCCGCTGATTGGAGCGGGCATGCTCGAGTTGCTCGAGGCCGACATGCCCGAACTGGTGGGCGGCATGGTGATTGGCGCCGATCCGATTACGGCGGCAATCCTCACGATTGCCGGAGAGCAGCGTAGGTCGCTGCGTGGAATCATGGTTCGCAAAGAAGCCAAGGGCCACGGTACCAAGAAGTTTGTCGAAGGCCCCTACCGCGAAGGCGAATGTGTCGTGATTGTCGAAGACGTCGTGACCACCGGCGGCTCGAGCTTAAAGGCCATCGAACACTGCGAAGCGGTTGGCCTGAAAGTCGAGCGGGTACTCGCAATTGTCGATCGCCTGGAAGGTGGAGAAGACGCATTTGCCGAGAAGGGCTACAAGTTAGAGACACTGTTTACTGTTGAGGACTTTGGAATAGAGGTTGGGAAATGACGAATGCCCAATGACCGCGTGATCCACAAATCATCCAATCGGTCCTTACGAATTGGACATTGGTCGTTCGCCAAGTATGGAAACGTCGCTTCATCAACAGCTCAAAGCTCTCTATGCCGGCGACGACGGTGAAACCGAAGTACGGCTCGGCAGCTACCGGATCGACGCTGTGGTTGGCGACGAGCTAGTGGAGATTCAGCATGGCAGCCTGGGAGCGATTCGCGATAAGATCCGTACGCTGCTAAAGGATCACCCCGTCCGCGTTGTGAAGCCGATCGTCGCCAGTAAGATGTTGGTCAAGCGCAAAAAGCAGGGCGGGGCGATTGTATCGCGCAGGCGGAGTCCGAAACGTGGGAAGCTGCTCGACGTGTTCGACGAGCTGGTGCACTTCACGAACGTGTTTCCGCATCGCCGGCTGGCACTCGATGTGTTGCTCGTTGACATCGAAGAGCATCGCTATCCAGGGCATGGACGTCGACGACGTTGGCGCAAAGACGATCATCAACGTGAGGACCAGCACTTGATCGACGTGGTCGAGAGGCACAGCTTCCGCTCCGCACGCGACCTGTGGCAACTGTCCCCCAAAGGCCTACCGCGCCCGTTCCATACGGGCCACTTGGCCGAGGCGCTTGGTGTCGAGCGGTGGATCGCTCAACGCATGGCGTACTGCTTTCGCGAGATGGCCGCGGTGCGTCAAGTTGGTAAGCAGGGCAACGCGCTGTTGTACGAGCCGATGGTCCGTCGGCGGAAGTCAGCCTAGGTTTGCCGGGGTTGCCCAGGTTGCCGCGAAGGCTTAGGCTGCGATGATTCAATCAATGGGGAAGCGGCAACTGCTGAAAGGGACGACCGTTGGGTGCAACCAAGGAACCGGGCATCGGGCTTCGCCGCCCGCCGCTTAGGCAGCTAGCCGGCGTCCAGGTTATTGGCACCGGCAGCTACGTGCCCGACAACGTGGTAACCAACGAAGACCTGGCATCGCTCGGTTGCGATAGCGATTGGATCGTGCAGCGAACCGGTATCCGCGAACGCCGCCACGTGCCGCCGGATATGTGTACCAGCGACCTGGCGACTTGCGCTGCCGAACGCGCCATCGAAGCCGCCGGCGTCGACCGTAGCGAAATCGACCTTTGCTTGCTCGGTACCTTTTCACCCGACCAGCCGATTCCCCAAACGGCCACCACTGTGCAGGACAACCTCGGGCTCAATTGCCCGGCCACCGACCTTGCCGCCGCTTGTGCGGGCTTTGCGTATTCGCTGGTGTTCGCATCGCAGTTTGTCGCGACCGGCTGCAGCAAGTACGCACTGGTGATCGGCGCCGATACGAACAGCCGACTGCTTGACCCTACCGATGTGAAGACCTATCCACTATTCGGCGACGGTGCAGGCGCGGTCATCCTCACGCGCGGCAGCGACGAGCAAGGGATGCTTGCCTACACACTGGGCGCCGACGGCAGCGGATCACAATTGCTGGAACGCCCAATGGGCGGAACGAAGACACCCTTCACGCAGGACGTCCCGCCGGGCGAGTGTCCATGGCTGGTGAGAATGGAAGGCCGGCCGATCTTCAAATGGGCCGTCCGACTACTGGAGGACTCCTTCGCACAGGTGCTCGACGGTGCCGGTGTGTCGCAAGATCAAGTCAAGCTATGGCTGCTTCACCAAGCCAATCAACGCATCATCGATGCGGCCGTAGCTTCCTGCGGCATCGACTCGGCGCGCGTGCCAGTTCACCTCGACCGCTACGGCAACACCTCCGCCGGCAGCATCCCCATCGCCCTCGACGAATGCGTCCGTGCCGGCCAGGTAGAACGAGGCGACGACCTCATGTTCTGTGGCTTCGGCGCGGGGTTGTCGTGGGGAACGATTCTCTGGCGGTGGTGATGGGTGTCACGCTCAGGTGCCAAGGCGCGGAGTGTTCGGCCACTGATGAACGCAGATGACCACGGATTAGCGAGCCATTTGTTCCCACCCCTGACCTCCGACCTCTTACCTCCCCAGCATGGCCACCAAGAAACTCCCGCCTCGCTCCAAAGTCAAAGCCTCCGACACCTGGGATCTCAGCAGTCTGTTTGAATCGGACGAAGCGTGGGAAGCCGCGTTTGCGAAGTGGCAAAAACAGATCAAGAAGTACGAAACGTTTCGTGGAACGCTTGGTGATGGGGCGGCGCAACTGGCCAAGTTGCTGAAGTTCGATAGCAAGTTTGATCGCCAGGGCGAGCGGCTTGGCAGCTATGCGTTTCTCAAGGCAGCCGAGGACACCGCCAATGGTGCCTACCAGCGGATGATCGGCCGGTATCAGAATGCCGCCAGCCAGGCAGGCCAGGCAGCCAGCTATGTTCGACCCGAGATTCTTGCCCTGTCGCAGGCGAAGCTCAAGAAGTACCGCGCCGCGAAGGAACTAGCGCACTTCAAGCTGCAACTCGAGCGATTGGTCCGCTATAAGCCGCACACGCTCAGCGATAGCGAAGAGAAGCTCATGGCCATGCAGACCGAGATGGCCCAGTCTGCCGGCCAGGCGTTTCGGCAGTTAACCGACGCCGATATGAAGTTTGGCGACTTGAAGAACGAAAAGGGCGACATGGTCGAGCTGGGCCACTCGTCGTTCTCGGCCTTTTTGAACTCTCCGAAGCGCACGGTTCGCAAGGCGGCGTTTCATCAATACTACGCGGAGTTCGTCGATCACGAAAACACGCTGGCCACCACGCTTGAGGGTTCGATCCAACGCGACGTGTACTACGCCAAAGCGCGTAACTATCCTAGCGCCCGCGAATCTTCGTTGTTTGCCGACAATGTGCCGGTGAGCGTTTACGACAGTCTGATCGACGCCGTGCACAGCAAATTGCCGGCGGTTTACAAGTATCTCGACGTCCGCCGACGCAAGATGAAGCTCAAGGACATTCATCATTACGACACGTACGTACCGATTCTGAGCGAGCTGAACGTCCGCCACACATGGGATCAGGCCGTCAAGAAAGTAGTCGCATCGCTCGAACCACTTGGCGACGAGTACTGCCGCGTGCTGTCCGACGGGCTGAAAGGTCGCTGGTGCGACCGCTATCCCAACAAAGGCAAACGGAGCGGCGCGTTCAGCGCCGGTTGTTTCGATGGCGATCCTTACATCTTGATGAACTATCAGCCCGACGTTTTGAACCACGTATTCACGCTCACCCACGAGGCGGGCCATTCGATGCACAGCTATTATTCGGCGAAGCATCAACCTTACGAGTATTACGATTACGCCATCTTCGTTGCTGAGGTCGCCAGCACCTTCAATGAAGAACTTTTAGGCAAGTACCTGTTCGACCGCGCGAAGACCGACAAGGAGAAAGCCTATTTAGTGAATCGGGCCATCGACGACATCCGTGGAACCATCATCCGCCAAACGATGTTCGCCGAGTTTGAGAAGATCACGCACGAACTCGCCGAATCGGGTGAGCCTCTCACGCTCGACTGCCTAAAGCAGGAGTACCATAAGCTGCTCGCACTGTACTTTGGGCCCGACTTTACGCTCGACCCCGAACTCGATCTAGAATGCCTTCGCATTCCTCACTTCTATTCCGCGTTCTACGTTTACAAGTACGCGACGGGCATGTCGGCCGCGATTGCGCTCTCGAAACGAGTGCTCGAAGGAGGCGAGCAGGAACTCGCTGATTACTTGAACTTCTTGAAAGGCGGCTGCTCGAAATACCCACTCGACTTACTACGAGATGCCGGCGTCGACATGGAGCAGCCCGAACCTGTGCAGACGGCGCTTGAGCATTTTGAATCGCTCGTTGATCAATTGGATGAATTGCTGTAGGGCGCCGCGCTTCGCGCATGAACTAGTCATCCTGCGACATGCGCCGGCGTCTTTGCTGCTTTGGCGTGGGTTGCGTGACGAAGGTCGTAAGTACCAGCCCGAGAACTAAACCAACGACCAGCGTGCCGATCAGCACTTCCGCGCCGGCTTGCTTGGATAGATCTTCTAGCGGATTGTAGAGATTCATTCCGAATACACCAGCGATCGTCGCCAGCGGGAAGAAGAACGCAACAAGCAGATTCAGCCGGTGTGCCGACGCGGCCATCTTTTCGCTATTGGCGGCTTGCTCTTCGGCTCGCATGGCGATGCGGTAATCGAGAGCGTGGCGCGTGTCCGACGCCAGCAGTTCCACTCGGCGGGCCATCGCGTACGATGCGTCTCGCAGCATGATTAACCCCCTGTCTTCGGGAACTGCCTCTCGTGCCTTCTGCAACGTGTTGTGGAGGTTGTTAGCGGAGCGGACCAACGGGCTCAAGTCCTTTAAGATCTCAAAATACTCCTCGGGCGAGTCGGCAATTTGTTCCCGTTCGTCAACCTGGTCGATCGTCTTCTCGTATTCGGCAATCAGCTCGCCGAGCGCGGGCTCGCTATGGCGGATGCCCTTGGGCATCCACTGGCCCTCGGCGTTTCGCCAGTAGATTCGCCCAGTACGAATGTCATCTTCCGACGTTGGCGGCTCGTGCAAGATGATCAGGAGGTGGCCTTCGGACTCCATAACCCGCTGCCGCCCAGGCCCGCTGCCCAGACGATGACGGAATTGTTGTGGCACTTGCCAGCTTGCGGGGAGGAGAGGAGTGGAGGGAGCTGTTTTCTTTTCCATTTGTGCGCTTATTCGGCGGCGGTTGAGCAGTCTTGGAGCGTGGCGAAAAAAACTTTTCGGCTCTTGGCAACGAATCTTCACTCCGCTGTCTACCGCGAGATCCAGTAAAAAACCGTACCCGCCTCGTCGACCTTAAGCTCTCCGCGGAGGCGAGCCTGAAACAGCAGCCGATCGATCACTCGGCCCAATCGTGTTCTTTGGCGCTCAAGCTTGACGTCCACGGTTGCGGGATCGATGTCCTTAGATCGAAGACTTGCATGGTCCCAATAAACTGGCACCCCGATTCGCGGGGCGATTGACTCCATCGCCTCGGCCAGTCTAAAGCCGTCGACCTCGGCATTGAGCTGTTCCATCATTGCAGGGGCCAGCTCACTAGTGCGGCGGTCCGACTTCCATCCTATGGGCCAAGTCTCCCCCTCGACATCACGAGCACGAGCAATCCTTAGGTCTACCTGCTCGCCTCGCTCCTTCGTCGGAACTAGCACCAACCCATCCCGCTTGATCAGTATCGCCAGGGCGGAGCCGATGGTGAGCGACTCGACCTCGTCGGCCACTGGCTCGGCGTCGCGAACCACCTGCCAAGCCCGGTCGTCCATGCGGAGTTCGAGTTCGGTTGCCTTGTTGATCCCTTTGAGCACGTCCGCAAGCGGCAGCCCTTTGGTTGCCACGCCCACTGGTTTGGCAAGGTCGTCGTGTACCAGTTCAGTTTGCTTCTTGGTCAGTCCGAACGCCCCGCGTTCAGCTGTTACGCCCTCGGTGCCGTCGGCCGCCAGGCGATCAAAGTAGTCGCGCAGCTTGTCAGCACTTCGTCGATTGAAGCGGCCGCCGGGCAGTGTGAGGGTTCCCTCAGCGTTTAACAAGCCGACGACAGTGTACCGTGGTCGCTCCTTGGAGCCACGCGCCACCAGCGATGGCTCGTCGCCAGCCCGATGACTACGGATTCGGACGTCGTCAGCGCCGCATCGCACGAGCAGTTGCAACCAGTCGCGGTGCGCGGTAGCCTGCACGCCCCGTTCGGTAACGACTTCAATTGCGATACTGGCGTCTGAAGCGGAGGCTATTGGTGCGACGATAACCGCCAACACCAAGGAAAGAATCATTCGTGTAATCATGTCCGAAGTATAGCATGCCAGCGGCGAGTGGCTGGAGTCCCGCAGCTGGCGCGTTTGGTCCCTAACCGCTTGTCATTGGCCTGATTTTTGCTTTGGAGTTCACCCAAACCTCTGGACAGCAGCGATGTCTCGACCCGTTACTCTCTTCACCGGCCAGTGGGCCGATTTGACCTGCGAGACCATGTGCCAGAAGGCTCGCGACTTCGGCTACAGCGGCTTGGAACTTGCCTGTTGGGGCGATCACTTCGAGGTCGACAAGGCGATGAGCGACCCCGACTACGTAGCTGCAAAGCGTGAACTGCTCGACAAGTACGACGTGGAGTGCCACGCCATCAGCGCCCACCTGGTGGGGCAAGCCGTCTGCGATAACATCGACGAGCGTCACAAGGCGATACTCCCCCCACACGTCTGGGGCGATGGAGACCCAGCGGGCGTCAACAAGCGGGCCGCGGAGGAACTGAAGCAAACAGCGCGCGCCGCGCAGAGGTTCGGTGTCGACGTCGTGAATGGGTTTACCGGGTCGAGCATTTGGCACTTGTTGTACTCGTTTCCACCAGTTCCGGAGTCGATGATCGACGATGGGTTCCAACTGTTCGCCGACAGGTTCAATCCCATCTTGGACGTCTTTGCCGAATGTGGCGTGCGGTTCGCGCTCGAGGTGCATCCCACCGAGATTGCCTTTGATATCTACACCGCTCAGCGAGCGCTTGATGTCTTGAATCACCGTCCCGAGTTCGGCTTCAATTTCGATCCTAGTCATTTGCATTGGCAAGGTGTCGATCCTGTCGAGTTCATTCGGGCGTTTCCCGATCGCATCTATCACGCGCATATCAAAGATGCGATTGTGACGCTCAACGGCAAAAGCGGCATCCTCGCCAGTCACCTGAACTTCGGCGATCCGCGTCGCGGGTGGGACTTCCGGTCGCCGGGGCGAGGCGGCGTGAACTTCGAGGAATGCATTCGCACGCTAAACGCTGTGGGCTACTCCGGCCCGTTGAGTGTCGAGTGGGAGGACTGTGGAATGGACCGCGATCACGGGGCCAAGGAGGCTGCCGAGTTTGTCCGCCGCATGGATTTCGCCCCCTCAAACGTCCAGTTCGATGCGGCATTCGAGAAGGAGTGACCACCGGTACGGCAAAAACCAGCGGAGCACAAAACGGCTCGTAAGCTACAATAGAGAACATGTAGCCCAGCGGTTTTTGGCTCGCCTGTTTCCCATTTGAGGCCCGTAGTCGGTTGAAGCGCTTCTGTTGCTTAATCATGACCCTCTGCATGGTGTGCCCCTGCGCGCCCGGCGCGTTTGCTCGATCGGTGGACGAAATCCGCGCCGCGTGGCAGTCGGTGCGGGGTTACGAGCCTCTTCACTTCGGCGAGTTGATCTTCGTTGCGTCCGATGACTACTCGGGCGAGGTTGCCAACCGTCAGGCCGATCCAACGCGGGCCAATCAGCTTACCGAGCTGGCCTACCAGGCGGCCGATTGCGGCGAGGCGGCCCTGGCGATTCGACTGGCCACCGAGGCCGTTTGTGCCGACCCCGAGTGTGAACCGGCGCGCCTTGCACTCGGATACGAAAAACACAACGGCCACTGGCTGACCCCTTACGGCGCGCGGATGGCCAAGCGCGGGCTCGAGTGGAACAGCCAGTTTGGTTGGATCGCTCCCGACGACCTGCCACGATACGAAGCAGGCGAGCGACGCTACCGCCGTCGGTGGATTTCCGCCGACAACGATGCCGAGCGCCATGCGACCATCAAAGACGGGTGGCAAGTTCGCACCGATCACTTCAATGTTACCACCAATCACAGCCTAACCGCGGGCGTACAGCTGGCTGCGAAGCTTGAACAGTTGTACCAAGTATGGCACCAACTATTCGCCGATTTCGCCATCGACAACGGCGAGCTCCGCGCCCGGTTCGAACACCATCGCGTGCCGGGTGTGCGGTCGCGGCCAATGCAGGTGGTCTATCATCGGTCGCGCGATCAATACAACCAGCGGCTTCGAAGCCGCCAGCCACGCATCGCCGAAACCATTGGCATCTATTTCGATCACGAGCGCGAAGCGCATTTCTTCTATAGCCCCGACGACACCACCGACGCGACGCTGTATCACGAGTCGGTGCACCAGTTGTTTCAGGAGTCGGATCGAGCGCGCCGCGACCCCGGCGTGAACGACAACTTCTGGGCCATCGAAGGCGTGGCATGTTGGTTCGAGTCGCTCCTCCCGCAACCAAGTCATTCGTACGGCATGTGCTACACCATCGGCACTCCCACGAGCGGGCGGTTACCGGCTGCTCGCCATCGGCTGTTGGTGGATGGGTATCGAGTGCCGCTCGCCGATCTGGTCGCCCTCGGCAAGCCCCAATTGCAGCGCCGCACCGACCTCGGCCCGCTGTACAGCCAGATGGCCGGCCAAGCGGCTTTCTTGATGTTCGACGTCGGTCGCCGCGGCGCCATGGTTGCCTACCTGAAGGAAATCTATACCGGCAATGCCGATCCGGCGTCGCTAGCCAATCTCACCGGCCAATCCTACGCATCGCTCGACGCCCAATACCGCGAGTTTCTCGAGCAACTCCCCCAATAGCCGGCCGCGCGGTACGTCTAGAAAAAACCACCCAGATCGGCTATCAATAAGGGCCGAGTTTGGTCCGAACCGTTCACTAAAATCCGGGGTCCCGATGATACATACGCTTGCCCATTTCACGCACGTCGAGTCGCCTACCTTGGCCGCAGTTTTCGCGATTGGAGTCGCGACCGGTGTGATCCTGTCGTACGGTTTCGCTCGCCTGCGAATCCGCTAAGCGGCACGCACCGCACGCTCGGGCGGAGTGGCGAGTTGTTCCATGTTATTTGTCGTACACCGTGATGGTGGCTGTAGCTCAGTTGGTTAGAGCGTCGGATTGTGATTCCGAAGGTCGGGGGTTCGATTCCCCTCAGCCACCCCTTATCTGGTAAGGACTTGCGACGATCAGGCCCCTCCTCTCAAACCCCGCCTGACACAAATCTGACACACTACGGCGGTTGCATGGGCGTCGTATTGCTGGCCCCAGCCATCGGCCAACGGAAAGATGAAGCGTGTTGTTTCCCGCTTCCTCTCAGCCGTTGTTCCCCTCATGGCCAGCATCGAACTCGACCCCGCATCGGGCCGGTATCGCGTCCGGTTCCGCTACGGCGGTCAGGGAATACAAACGCTCATTGCACACCAAGAGCAAGCGTGTGTTTGTCGTTTCCAATGCGATGCTAAGTCAGGTAGAAATCGCTCAGAGGTATCGCTGGGATCGAGGACCACTTGAACTCGTCTTCTTCGATGCAAATTTGGACGGGGTCAATTATCCAGAAATTGTAGGAATGGTGTCCGGTCGGAACCGTGGGTACGAAGGTGGTTTCCTTCGTGATGGAGGAATTTCCGAAAGTCTAACTCTGCCAGGGCGCTTGTTCTTCAACAATCCTGAGAAATCGTGATTTATGTGCTTTCAATATTGCTTTTTGATCGTTAATATTCACGCTGCCTGATTTCGTGTTCTTGCACTATCCAAACATTTTTATAGGAGTGAAAAAATGAGCTGCAAGAAGATGCTAGCCGTAGCAGCGGTATGTACAGGGTTGCTCCACAGTGGAACAAAAAGTTTTTGCCTGGACGTAATTGCCGTGTCGGAGCTGAATGGTCCGACGGCGCAAGAGTTGGCGGAAGAAATCGTGGACAATTTAAGCGGGGTGACCGTTGTACCCGGATCGGCTAGCTTTCAGATTAACTCGCCTGCAGTTGCATTTACTGACCCGCGTGCAGTAGGTCTGTTTAGTAACGGAAATACCCCCGCTGGCACGCTCCTTCCGCCTGATAACCAGATAGATCCAATAAATCCCGTTGCTGTTTACAGTGGCGGAATCGGTGTAGAAAGTGGAGTAAGTCTTTCTACTGGCTTTTTGTCGGATAACAATCCAGAGAACCCTGGCATGCCAGGTCGAGGTGTGGGGGTACAGGGGCCAAATAATGGGTACATCGGGTTTGACGCAATATTTGGTGGCGGCAACGAAGGAGAGGTGTCGATTTGGTATGATTTACCAGCCGACAATGACTTTTTAGTGGCGACCGGCAGGGAACAGGTGGGGGCTAATGACGGAGATGCAGCGGTCCTTTCTTTCGACGTAGTGATTGATAAACCAGGCTATCTTCTCATCGATTTTATTTTCGCCAGCGACGAGTATAACGCCTGGACCGCTAGTTTTAATGACTCCGTTACCATCTTCGTCGACGGAGTGAACATTACAACGTTTAAGGATAGCTCCACGGGGATTGTCATCGAATCTCCGCTTACTCTTCAAGATCTTGCTGACTGCGAATTACTACTCGAAAACCAGATCGCACCTGCGCCGTCCGATTTAGTTGGTAGCCCTCACATGAACACGGGAACAGAATACTATGACCATGAGTTTGGCGGGTTCAGTAAGGTATTGACCCGTGAATCAAAAAAAATTCTTGGTGCCGGCGTGCATGCGATAAAGATTGTTGTTCAGGATGTGAGCGACAGATCTGTAGATTCTGCAGTGTTCGTTCCCACGGCCTCTCTACGATTGTTCAACGTTTGCCGGGCAGATCTTGATAACGACGGCGACGTCGATGACGCGGATTTTGCCATTGCTTTTGCTAACTTTGGCGCTACAGATCCCACGATGGATGATGGTGATTTGGACTGCGACGGCGACGTCGATGACGCGGATTTTGCCATTGCTTTTGCCGAGTTTGGTTCAACGTGCAATAGGGATCTTGATGCTGATTTTAATAGAGACGGGAGTGTTGGCATTGAAGATCTCGACATAGTTCTTGTTAACTTTGGAACATCAGCATGCGCTTCTCGCCGCGAAGGTGACGCGGATGGTGATGGGGACGTCGACGCCGACGACTTAGACATTGTGCTTAACCAATTTGGACAATGACGTGAGTGAGTGATATCGCCGTAGTCGTATTTCCCAGAGTGCTAAAGCGTTTTGTTTGACGATCCCCGACAGAGCGGAACGGATATATACCGTGTGGGAGTGGTGCCTATTGGAACGCATCATCGCTCAAAAATGCGAATCAGGCCGTGGCGATGCCAAGTCCTGGAAAGTTCCCGCCGAAGAATTGCAGCGATATCGCGATCATGGGTTGTTGCCGATGACCTATATTCAATAGGTCATTTTTTCTTAGCCTCTACTCAGCCTCCATTACCATATAATCAACTCAGCGAATCTGCCACAGATCTGACACATCCGGGGCCACATAAGCCCCACACAGTCTCTATGCGATCACTACAGCAGTCACACCAAAAACCTCGTTTTCCTTGGGACTTCTACCCAAGTGTCCTGCCAATATAATATTTCCCAAATGTATTCCAGTTAGATTGTGATTCCGAAGGTCGGGGGTTCGATTCCCCTCAGCCACCCCTTCTTTGAAAGCGTTCCTCTCCGACGCCTCCGCCACGCCCCTCTCTTCGTGCCCCTGCTGGCTTAGTTACAACTCACCACTCACCTAACTGCCCACTACCTTCCGCCCACCATTAATTCCCCACTGTGGCAAAACCGAACGGCACAACCTGTTACTGAGCGGCAACTTAGCGTTGTTACCCAACGACCCATCTGCAAGAAACGATTCGTTGGGGCAAAACTCCGCCGGTCGCGCGTGAGTGCGATCACTTAAGTGCTTTTGCACCAATGACTTCCGAGCTGGTCGTCCATTCACCCACCCCGAATTTTGCCCCAGGGTTTCCCGCACTTGGGGCAATACGCCCCAATAGGGGGGAAGTAGGAAGGCGAACCAATCCAACCGCCCGCGCGCCATTCCCAATTCCCTCAGCCTCCAGCCACCAGCACTTTCCACTTGCCCCTACCCAATTTGATCACATGAGTGGCCTACTTTCCACAAGAATCGCCGAAAGAATCACCATCCCTATGGAAGGGCTGGCAGCGCTCGCTGCCGGGGAGGGTGAAGACCTAAGGCAGTGCCAATTTGGGTGACCCGACGGGAACTCTTAGGCGGGGAGATTTCGCGCGTATGTGTGCCAAGTGTCTCGGTCCTAGGAAGGTTGGGTGCTGGACCGAATAAACGGTAGTGAGGTAGTGACTCACACTACTTCCAGCCGGCAACTTCAAAAGGTGACGGTGCACATTGATACGTTGAGAGTCCCCCAAGATGGTGAGATCACCGAACCTGAAGGAGTTAAAGGCTACATTTGTCCAAGCGGCGATAGACATCCAGCGTGCCCAAGAGAACCAGCTGGCTTCGGAAGTCGAGCCAGCACGCCTCGAAGTCGAAAAGGTGCCCAATACGAATCGACACGGCACCCGTCAATTACTCCTCGGAGGGCCTTACAATCGTATCAACAATAAAATTCCGATCGTTATCCGGTTTCTCTTTGATTCCATACACATTGTCTTTCGTCCGCACGACCAGAATGCCCTTGGAGATGGCGGGCGTCGCTAAGCAGATGTCCTTCATTTGATTCTTGGCCAGCAGGTCGTACTCTTCGCCCGCTCGAACTACGTAGACCTCACCATTCTCGCTCGTGAAGTAAAGTCGTCCGGCAGCGGCGACGGGCGAAGCGGTAAAACCTCCGCCGCCAAGCCGCTTGCGATACAGCCGTTCGCCGGTGTGCGCGTTGTAGCAACTGAGAACTCCGTTGTTTCGACAAGCGTAGAGATGCGGGCCATAGACGATCGGTGTTTGGATGTAGATTCCGTCCTTCGGTCGGGCCCAGACAATATCCTCCGACGTGGCGTCGGCTTTTTTGAGCGTGATATCGCCGCGCGCGCCCGGTCGGATGGCTCGGAGCGGTTTTTTCCCGCCGTGGGAACTGCTCAAGTAAACGAGCCCGTGCCCGGTGACGGGCGTCGGAACGGGGATATCTCCTCCACCGCTTAGCATCCACAGCTCACGCCCCGTCCGAGGGTCATAGCCGCAACTTTGCCGATGCCCGTTGACCACCAATTCCGTTGCGTCCGGCCCCTCTACGATCGTCGGTGTACCCCAGGTCGGTACGTCCTGTCGGTCCGTCCTCCAGCGCTCGCGTCCGCTGCGAACATCGTACGCCGCGAGAAACGAACCCTCTTGCACGTCGGCAAGAACAATGGCCATGCCGTGATAGATGATCGGCGAACTGGCGTAACCCCACTGCGCGTCGGGCGCCACGTAATAACCGGAGTCGAGTGGCCCCAGGTCTTTCTTCCAGCACAGATTGCCAGCGAGGTCCAGGCAGTACAGCCCTTCGGACGCCAGGTTGACGATCACACGCTTTCCGTCCGTCGCTGGCGTTGCGTTAGCGTGTGAAGCTTTGGTGTGTCGCTTCATCATCGGCGGGCCGGTGTGCAGTATCCGTTTCCAAAGCACGTCTCCTGTGCGAAGTGACAGGGAGTAGACTTGCCAGGAATGCGGCCCTTCGTCGTCGACTGATTTGATGTTGCCGTACAGTCCGGTACGAAGATGCGGGTCGTCTTCTTCGCCGACGGCGGTCACGATGACGACTTGGTCACGACAGACGATTGGCGAGGCGAGGCCAAGGCCCGGGATCTCGGTTTTCCAGGCGATGTTCTGAGATGCGGCGATATCCCAACTCACCGGCGGCGCGACGCCGGTTGCGACACCCGACGCATTCGTCCCACGGAACTGCGGCCAGTCGTCCGAGTTCAGGGAGTTGCAGTTGGCGACGTGGGGACTGGAGCATAGCAGAAACATCATTAGTAGCAGTTTCCAAACCCTCTCCCCCGTGGGGAGAGGGTGGCCGAAGGCCGGGTGAGGGGAGAAGTTGGGTTCGAACGCTAACCCGTTCACCCCATCCCTTTCCCCTTGGGGGAGAGGGGGCAATTCTGAAACTGCTTCTCGTAGAATCTTTACTATCCACATGTTCCGTTTTTCCTAACGATTGTACGATCGTGCACGGGCCTGCCGCTGGTGGCTGCAAGCTAGAGCGCCCTTCGCCCATCTGTAGCGTGCCCGCTTACTGCGTCTGCGCCTGGCTACGTTGGCCTGCATCGACGCAGCGTGCAGACTCGCCTGCTTCGGCCGCCGCACAGCGACCCAACACGCCGGCACCGAAGCAGCACGCTAACTCTGAAAACGCTCTCGCTACTGTCGAACGACGAACCCAATTTTCAGACGTCAAAGGGGCCGTCGAGCTGCGCCCCGGCGATCGGCTGGAATTTATCATCCGCAATCTGTGAGATTGCGTCGTCGAATGCCTCGGCGGGTAAATCCATCGTGGCTGAGAGATATTCGAAAGAGCGCTCTTGTGGCAGAGTCAACAGGTACAGCAGCAGGGCCTCATGGTGATGGTCGGCATACGTTGGGCGATCCGGCACAGCGGGCGCGTGGCCCACAGCACTCGGGTTGATTGACTCAATGCTAAGTTGCGGCGACCACCAGAGCCCGTCGAGTTCTGCCGACTCCGACTCCGACGCGCCCGCCGACCCGCTGACAAGCGTCGCTGACAGCGATGGTGGAGTGGTCGCGCCTAAGTTGTCGCGATAGATCGTGTAGTCGGCCAGATTGACCTGTAGGTCGCCGTTGCCGTCGGCTGCCAGGTTAGTCGTCGACCCGAAATCGGACTTCCACAGGCTGTAGTCGGACGACGAGACCACGCCGTTCCGGTTGTAGTCGCCTGGAATCGGGTTGAGTAGCGCCGCCAATGTCACGGGGTCGTTGCCCTCGGCCAACCATTGGGTATTGAAGATAGTCCAGTCGTCGTTGTCGGTGTCGCCATCGAAGTCCAAATCGCCGTGGCGCACCCGATCTTCTGGCGACAGTAGCGAACCATCAGTACCCCAGCCAGCGGAAAAGGCCAACGCATCGTCGAGGTCGAGTCGCCCATTCAAATCGACGTCCGCAGCGGTGAACGGAAGCAACGATTGCGCCGGGGCTTGGTCGTAAATCACCAGCGAGTTAATCCGCGTTGCCCCCTCGGCTGCGACTCCCTGGTCGAGCGTAAGCCGCCCGTCGTTGACGACGACCGCCTGCATCAAGAACTCAAACTCGTTCGCGTTGAGTGACTCATCCGACCAGTAGTTGAGACCTTCGACGTTGAGCGTATGCGTACTGGCGAACTCGGCGTCGCCGATCGATACGGCTACCCAGTACGTTCCATTGGGCAACTGGATCTCCCAGTTGCCCTCTGCGCGAAATTGAACCAGAGTGTCGAGTCGCTGGATGGGTTGGATCTCTCGATCCTGGCTTCGGTCGGCGTGGTCGCTCGACCAACCGTAATCCCATCCGTTGCCACGGTCGCCAAACAATAGACCGAAATCAGCAACAAAGCCCGCCGGCACCGGGGTCCCGCTTGGCTGAAAGTTGACGCTCACAAGTGGGGCGGTTGTTGCTTCTTCATATAGGGCCACGAACAGGGTTTCGTTTTCGGGCGTGCTGATTACACGCGCGCCGCTACTCTCGCCGTCCAGCCATTGCACAAAGCTTGCCAGTGAAGCCTCGGTCGGAACCGACAAAGGCGCTTCAACGCTGCGGTTGACGTTCACGACTCCTGTGATCGCCGCGGGTGCTTGCATCGGCTGGCCGTCTACGAGCACCATTGACCCATCCAGGTTCGACGTCAACTTGAACTCGTTGGTCTCCGGGAAGATGTCGCGCGTTACTTGCGTCGTCAGCCCGGTCGAGTCCGTAGCAACCAGGTGAATACGAAACCACACGTTCGCGGACGTCTCGCCGGTGACAGGAATCGCGAACTGCCCTTCGGTGATACCCGAGGTCGGTGGTATGAACGGATGGAGATGCGTGTCGTGGTGAAAGTCGATTTGCCATGTCAACGAAGCCGCGCCGAGAGTGCCATCCTCGGCGTCGACTGCGGTGCCGGCGAAGTCGATGACGTCTCCGCCGCGATACGTGGCGCCCTCTAGCGGCAATGGGATCTGGAGAACCGGCGGCGTGTCGGCGGTCACGTCGAGCACGGCAACGTTGCTAGTTTCCATGCCGAAGCCGTTGGAGACGATCACGCGAAACTCCGCGTTGTCGTCCGAGAGCGACACATTAGCTAAGATCAACTGCGAGTCGGTGGCGGACGGAATGTCGACGAATATGCCGCCATCGTTGCGTTGCCATTGGTAAGTCAGAGGCGTGCTGCCAGCCGCGTTGACCGATAACGTCGCGTCGTAGCCCGCCGATACCAACACACCGGCAGGGTGCTGAACAATCTGCGGCGGTACGTCGGCGGCGAACTGAACTTTGACAATCTTCCCCGTACCCGTCCCCGGGTTGCCATTGGCGAATGCACCCCGTGCAACGTAATACATCGAACCATCGGGGGCGAACTCGATGTTCAACGGGAAATCGGCCTCCGAAACAAACGTCTGCACGTTCGCCGGATTGTCAGGGTCGATCATCTGAATCCTCCCCGAACAAAACTGCGAGAAGAAGTACTGACCTTGGTACTCCGGAGGAAACTGGGCGACCTCAGTGCTGTTGAACGCTCCGCCAGTAATGGCGCAGTCTTCCGTGTGGTTGTAGGCGTAGTAGGGGTTCGTGAAGTTGGGGTACGTTTGCTCGTCGAATGGCCCCTCGGTGGTAGGCCAACCGAAGTTCAGCCCTCCGGCAGCAACTTCGTTGATCTCTTCCCACGTTTCTTGCCCGACGTCGTTGAAGAAGTACCTTCCTGTCGCGGGGTCGACGTCGCCACTAAAAGGGTTGCGTAGGCCCGACGTCCAAACGTAGTCGATCCAATCAACGTCGCCCGGGGCATTGCCATTCCAATCGTTGCCGCCAGGCGGATTGTTGTCGGCCGGATCATAAAACGGGTTGTCCGTAGCTGGAGAGCCATCGGGGTTCATCCGCAGGATCTTGCCCACCGGGGCATTGTTGTTCTGGACGAGAGAAAAGTTCACCAAATCTCCCACCTGCACCACGAGCGTGCCATCGGAAAGAAAGTGAATCGGCCCGCCAATGTGAAAATTTGGGCTGTTGGGAAAAGTGGAGAAGGCTGGCAGATCGAGCAACACGAGTTCGCTACCGGGCACGATCGTGTTCTTGGTGGTCAAATCGACCGTGAGCCGACTCACCCGGTTGTGGCTCTCTGGCGACGCCGCCGTGTAATAGACATACAAGAATCCGTTGTCCTCAAAGTCGGGATCGAACTCGATCCCCTGCAGCCCGCGCTCGAACGATCCGTCGGTGTCTAGCTGGATCGCAGGCGTTGGCAGAAGCTGGTCGTTCTCAACGACTTCAATGCGTCCGTCTTGAAAAGCAACCCAGACACGTCCGTCACCATCGATGTCCATCGTCACGGGACTGGTTAAGTCCGCAGCGACGACCGTTGCGGTGAAGCCAGATGGCACGTTTGCCAACAGCTGGCGGTGCTCAAGGGGTTCAAAGCGCAGAGTGCGCCCGGACAGGTTCTTGCCGATGGAATGTCTCATGTTTATTGGCAGCAGAGGGGTTAGTCCATCGCACGCCTGCCTAATCCTATTCTGACGGACCTGCTGGCATACGCAAGTCCCCTAATTCCCCTTTCCTGACACCCTGGTGATAGGATGCGGCATACGCCCATTAGAGCTCAGCTGACGTTGCGTTCACTGGGATCGCGCCCGTCGGGAAGTCATTCGGGCTACTTCCTTTTCTTCAGCCTATCAGCCCAGCGCGCCGGATACCCATGATTCCGCTGACGCACTCGGTCGAGCAGCGCATTCGGGATGCGATCGGCCAATCCCAACTGATACATCGTGTGAAACGCAAGGGTGGCAGCCGGCCCATTATCCTCGTTGTCGAGTTCGGCAACTAGAGCTCCAACGACTCCATCGCTGGGCTCGACAAGGTAGAGAGCGTGCGCAGCGGTGATTCGGTTCGCGGCGTGTGGATCACCTAGCAGTTGCTCCAGACCAAGAACCGCATCGGCTGCGTTCTCGCCCATCCCGAGAAAACCGACCGCCGCCCAGTAACGGATCACCGGATGAGAGTCTTCCAATCCTGATTTCAGGAAGTCGAATCTGCCCTTGTGCCCTTCGCTCGCCGCGAACGCGATTCCAATCACTTTCATCCAGGGAAAGTCCGCTTGACGCACGTAGTTGTAGATCGGCTGGTTTGCGGCCAATTCCGGCCAGAATGGTTCAGGCAGCAGACCGAGATCGCGGTTCGAAAACATGTGCTGTTGCAATGCCTGCCGCATCTGGGTGGTGCGGCCAAGGTACTCCGCGTTGAAAGCCAGATTCTCAATCTCCCAGGGATCGACTGAGGTCTGAAACAGCCGCGCTGCTGGCTGGCGCTTCGACCAGAAACGCTGAAGTGTCTCGGGCAGATCGTCCGACCTGGCGCGGCGCTTCCATGCTTGCCAGGAGGCAATGCCGTACGGGTAGCTGTTTTGCGAGGCTGCTGGAAGATGCCGGTAGAAGTTGTGCACATAGCGATACTCACCATTGGCGACTGCCCGCCACATGGTATAGGTCTCATCAAAACGATCGGCATAGAGGAAGACGTGATCGTCGTTCGGTGGGAATTGTCGCTCCGATCCCAAGAAAGGCCGCCCCTGCATGTGCTTGGGGACGTCGATCCCGGCGAGCGATAGGAGAGTGGGCGCAAAGTCGACGAAGGCGACGGGTTCATCTACCCGCGACGACCTTGCCGGGTCGCCATCTTGTCGCCACTTATCGGGGGTACTTACGATGAGCGGAATGTGCGTACCTGTGTCGTGAACGTACCGCTTGCTTCGTGGCAAGATCCCACCGTGATCCGAGTAGTAAAAGACTATGGTGTCATCCGCCAAGCCTGCCTCATCAAGCTCGTCCAGCACGGCGCCAACTTGGAGATCCATGGCGGTAAGCACATCGTGATAGATGGCCACATCGCGACGAAACTCCGGAAGATCGGGGTAAAGCGGTGGAAGCTCGATAGCCTTCGGATCGAGCCGCGGCGTATCGGGTAGCATGCCCGATTTCCGATTCCGCTTGATCTTCCCAGGAAACAGAGAACTCTCGTGAGACGTCGAGATATTGAAAACTGCGAAGAACGGTGTATCGGCTGGCCGATTGCGGTAATGGGCGCTGTTGCTCGAATCGTTCCAATAGGAAGCGTCGTGGCCCTTGAAGTTGTAGTCGGTCTTCGAGTTGTTCGTGCAGTAGTATCCCGCCTCGCGCAGGTAGCTCACATACGGACGAAACCGCTCCGGAATCGGGTAGCGACTCCGCATGTGTTGCGTTCCCATCGTCACGGCATGCACGCCGGTGAGAATCGTGGAACGCGCGACGGCACACACCGGAGCGTTAGCATACGCATTGAGGTAAGTGATTCCGCTGTCGGCGAGCCCATCGATTCGCGGCGTCTTGGCCTGCTGATTGCCATAGCACCCAAGCCAATGTGCCGAGTTATCCTCCGACGTGATCCACAGAATGTTGGGACGCCCAAGTTCAGGCCTGTCGGAAAGACAAACTTTCGTTGTCGAAGCACAGACGACAAATAACAACAACATAGGGACGATACGGGAACGCATATTCGAGGCGCCTTTTTTGCAGGAGGTGTATTGCGGATTGCACTTACCCTTAGGTCTAATCGAAACATGGGGCGCCCGCAAACCCTTTGCAGCGACGAGCGCGCACACCGAGGATGACCTTCGGCTAGCAAAGCGTACCGCTGTCCGGAACCACTCTACCGCGACTGGAGCATACCTCGGCTAGCTGTAGCGGTGTTGGCGCAAACGAGTCAGGCCGGGTAAGGCCGCCGAAGCAGGCGAATCGGCATGACTCGTTGATGTAGGCCAACGTAGCCAGATGCGGACGCGGTAAGCGGGCACGCTACAGATAAGCGAAGGGCGCTCTAGATCAGTCTCACCATTCAGTTCGAACTCAGACCTCTACCGCCACGGATCGCCATGCTCTTGATGTGCCCACCCGACTACTTCGGCATCGAATACGAGATCAATCCTTGGATGAGCGTGGCGGTAGCTGCCGACCATGCGTTAGCACAAGACCAATGGCGAGGGCTCTACGATCTACTCGCGGCAACCGGCGTCGACATCCAACTCTTGAGTCCAACGGAGGGACTGCCTGACTTGGTGTTTACGGCAAACGCAGGCCTGGTATTCGGGCGGAAGGTGTTGGTGTCTCGGTTCCGACATCCACAGCGCCAGGGCGAAGAGCCTGTTTTTCGTGAGTGGTTCACGTCGCAAGGCTTCGAGATTGTCGATTTCGCCCCCGCCTCCGTAGGGGGCGGTAGCGACTTCGAAGGAGCGGGCGACGCGCTGTTCTGCGGAGACACATTGTTCGCTGGTTATCGAATGCGAAGCGACGCGACCTGTCATCAGCAGATTGGCTCGATACTTGGAGTTCGCGTGATACCCGTCGAACTCGTTGATCCTCGCTACTATCATCTCGATACGTGTTTTTGCCCGCTGGCCGAAGACGAAGCCATTTGGTACCCGCCGGCGTTCGACGACTACGGTCGCCGCGCCATTCGGGCAATGATCCCGAAGTTGATCGAGGTTGAACGGAAGGAAGCGGAACAGTTTGCCTGCAATGCCGTAGTTGTTGGGCGAAACGTGTTCACAAATGTCGGCTGTTCACAACTGCACGACCAGTTGCGGGCGAGAAGTTATACACCGACTGAAACTCCGCTCAATGAGTTCGTCAAAGCCGGAGGCAGCGCCAAGTGCCTGACACTTCGCCTCGATGGTGAAGAATCCGCATCGTGGCGGTGCTCACACAACGCCAATCGCTAAGCGCCTTCCGGCGCCTCGTGCATGATAGGAGCGGGCTCGCACCATTGCCCCCGTTGCGGCTGCGCCCCTCATAGAATGAACCCAGGAGTCGTAAACGGGCTATCTGCTACGCACCCGCGCAAGTCCCCCGTCGACGTTGAACACAGCTCCCGTAATCCAATCGTTCTCGGGCCGAAGCAGCCACGAAACCAGCGACGCGATGTCTTGCGGCTCACCAAGCCGGTCGACCGCGTGCATCTTTTGCGAATAACTTGCCGACCGCTCTCTCGACCAAATGGGTTCGGTCATCTTCGATTTCACGAGACCGGGAGCGACGACGTTGAAGCGGATTTTTCGAGAAGCGTACGTGGCCGACGCCGAACGAGCGAGTCCCGTTACGCCTGCCTTGGCGGCCGCAATTGCCTCGTGATTCGGCAGGCCAACTTCGGCCGCCGCAGAGGAGAACAATACCACAATGCCACCGTCTTCCGCCATTACTTCGGGTGCAAACTTTGTAACAGCGAACGACGACGTCAGATTGGTGGCGATCGTGTAGTGCCACTCATCAGCGGTCGTGAGGTGTGCTGGTTTAATCAAGACCGAACCGGCACAATTTACAATTCCGTCAATCGGTCCTAGCTCCGATCGGGCGGCCACCATCGCGTCGCCAACTGCTGAGATGTCGCATGCGTCGAGCACCGAGAAGCGGCAGCCAAGCGACGTTGCGAGCTCCGACAACTCCTCACCGTTTCGACCAAACAAAAATACTTGATGATCGGCCGAAACTAGTTCCCGGCCGACCAATGAACCAACGGCGCCGTTGGCGCCGAAGACTAGGTAATTCATCGGTTGTCTCGTGAAGGCGACCATTCGCTTTGCTCGTCTCGCACGAACAGCCGGTTGTCCGCGACCCAATCTTCGCGGGTGTAGATACACACGGAGGTATCCGTCTCGCGAATCTCTAGCCGTTCAAGTCTTAGCCCTAGGTCGGTGATCTCGCCGAACAACTGATAGGCAAGATTCTCGACGCTGGTAGCGCGACAGAGACGCTTCATTCTCAAGTTCTCACCGGTACGCTTGCAGTGGTCGGTAAGCGTTTCGTAAAGGGGGTCGTTGACGTTTACCAGCAAGGCATGGTCGTACTCTTCCTTTAGAAGCGGCTCGACCTTCGCATCGAAGTCGCCAAAGAGCGTGCTGATCGAACCATTCCGCTCGACCTCGAAATAGCAGACGATCCCATATCGGTGGCCGTGCAGGTTGCGGCACTTGTCTTCAAGTTCTTCGTTTCGGTGTGCCGCGTAGAACTTGTACTCTTTGCGAATGATCATTCTCTAGCCGTCGTTGATGTTGAAGTTTACCCGATGCACTGCTCTCCACGTATCTCTATAGGTCGGGTGACCAGGTTGCCAAGCGGGTGATGCTACCGCACGGCCCCGATTCAGAACTAGTCCAGAATTAGCGCTTCGGCGGCTCGCCTCCCCGACGCCATCGCACCATTGATGGAAGCGGTATCGAGGTAATCGCCACACCGGTAGATGCCGTCGGCTACTACCGGCGGCTTTTCGACGGGACTGAGCGCTGGGGGAAACTGGTTGGGCAGAGCGTCGCGGATCTCGTACGTCCGCAAATGGCGCCATTCGTCGACCGCCGATCCGAACCAACCAGTGAGTTGTGCTCGTATCTCGTCGACGAGTTGATCGGCGTCCGACCAATCTAACGCCGTAACAGAAACTAGCACGTGGCCAGCTGGCGCATAGTCGGAAGCCACCTGACTTGGGACACACAAGTTGTTCACCGGGCCTTCGCTGTCGCCATTGAGTACCAGGATTGCTTCTTCGACCGGCGGCGCACTTGCCGCGAAGTAGACACACGCAACGCCGTTTTCACGAGCAAGTTGCTCACCATCGACTAGGTTCTCGGCCGCCGTCCGATTGGTTGCCAGCACAATCGCTCGGGCGGAAACCCGATGCCCAGATTCCAACACGACCTCGCCAGGGTGAATCTCGGCAACCGGGCAACTGGTCTGCAGCTGCCCTTCCGACAGCTTGTCGGCCAGTTGTTGTGGAATTGCCCGCATGCCGCGGCGCGGCAGCGCAGCGGATCCGAGCGAGAACATGCGGAATACGAATTCGCACATGCGACTTGACGTGGCCAACTCTGAATCCAGGAACACACCGCCCAGAAAGGGGCGAAGGAACTGGCCAATCATTCGATTGGAAATGCCCTGCTGCTCGAGCATATCCAAAGTGGTGGTCTCTGGACGTTCGTAGATCGCTTCGAGCGAACACCTGATTGTCCGGCGGCGGAATTGCGCGATGCGCAACTTGTCGCGCAGCGTTCCAACGGGGGAAGTTGCTGTCGACCAGAACCGTTGAGGGCGCCGCCATGGATCCGACAATCGATGGAACACGCCGGCGTAGCGCACCAAGGCTCCTGGCTCGAACGCTTGCAACTCCAGCGCGTCGTAGTCGAGAAGGTCTTGAGCTTCCGGGTAGGCAGTGAGAAAAACCTGGAAGCCTCGATCGAGTGTGAATCCCTCGACGTCGTCCGACGCGACGCGCCCACCCGGTTCCGTGGATGCTTCAAAGACGATGCAATCGATATCCCGCTGCATGAGGTAGTGAGCGCACGTAAGGCCGGAGATGCCAGCACCTACGATGGCGACGTCGACCTGATCTGGAATCGTCATTGTGGGTCCTTTACCAAGCTCCTGATCCAACCTCGCCTTTGAAGGGTCCCACAATCTCTGGAGTCACCCAACCGCCGTAGAACTCCCCCGGCTGGGGAAGCACTACCTGACCGTCGACTTTACAGTCCATCCGCGCCGGATAGAACGACAAGTAACCAGAAATTGCCGCAAAATCATCTAACGGCGACTCGTACGACCAACCGACCTGAGTTTGCGGCGAGCACCTTGGAGCGGAGACCGTCCAATAAGTCGCTTGTCCTTTCCATTCGCAGAAAGAGCTTCCGCTGGCTTGGATCAGATAATCCATCACCACATCCGACTTAGGGAGATAGAAGGTTGGAGGACTCGCGGTTTCGAGAAGACGAACTGCCCGAGTCGTTCGCGCGATTTCAACGCCTCCTAGATGAACGGTGATCTCTCGATGGTCGGGAACCACTCGTGGCGGGCGTGGGTAGTCCCAAACCGACTCTTGGCCCGGTTGAGGTTCGATGGCGAAACCGGGGCGCGCTTGCCCCCTAAACTTCCATTGCGCCTGCGCTCTGGCTATCCAAGACTTATCTTTGGTTCCCATGGTCTCACACGTTGTCTCAAGTTGCATCTTGCTGCAAGTGTTGCGATTCACCTGGCGACTTCGTGGTCTTCGCAGCGTTCGCAACCGTTGGATTGGTTTGTTCAGTGGGCTCCAACATCTCAGCGGCTCGCTTGATGCCCTTCAACATTCCGCCAAACACAATATTGTGCAGCGGCACTACGGCATACCAATAGAGAATTCCCAAAATGCCTCGCGGCCTGAATCTTGCCGTCATGGTGAGTTTCGTTGGCCCTCCCGTGCCGACGGGGTCCATCGAAAACTCGAGCTGAGCCGTGCCTGGCAGTTTCATTTCGGCGTGTAGCAGCAACGACTTGCCGCGCTCGATACCAACGACTCGCCAGAAGTCGAGCGCCTCGCCGAACTCCACTTTTTCTGGATCTCGCCGGCCGCGTCGTAGGCCTGGGCCGCCAACGAACTGGTCCATCCAGCCGCGGATTCTCCACAAGATGTCTCCGGCATACCATCCGTGACCCCCGCCCACGCGGCACACGGCGGCGAACACCGCCATCGGCGGAGCGTCGACTTCGATCGACCGCTGATCGATGTACACCTTGCCCCCGGACCAGTGGGGATCGCCCGGAATAGGGCCTGCCGCGGACCAGCGTGTGACAACCATACCCCGCCGAGTGTTGGCCAGCGCCCGATGGATCGCCTCGCGGACTCCGAGCACCTGGTGAGGCATGAGCTTCATCGCCGTGTCGTCATTGACCACCACGCGATTTCGCAAGCCGTCGGCGAGCGGGCGTGCAATTCGGTAGGAGACCGGCGTAATGAGACTAATCCACGCGGAGCTCAGCCTGGGCGTCAGGATGGGAACGCCCACGATCACCCGTTTGCGAAGCCCCAATTCGTCGGCCATGATCTGCATGAGCTGACGATACGAAAGCACGTCGGGCCCGCCGATTTCGAGGTCGAGCCCAGTCGTTTCGCTCCTATGCAGGCATTCGACGAGCCACTGCAACACGTCGTCGATCGCCACCGGTTGCGACTCGGTTTCTACCCACCTTGGCGTGATCATTATCGGAAGTCGTTCGACCAAGTAGCGGAGGATCTCGAACGATGCAGAGCCCGAGCCGATGATCATCGCCGCCCGCAGCGTGGTCACCGGCACACCGCACGAGCCCAGCGTCTTCTCGAGTTCACGCCGCGAACGCAAATGCTCGCTCAAGTTCGCGCCAAGTTCTCCCAGCCCGCCGAGATAAATGATCCTCTTCAGATTGGCCTGGGCGGCCGCTTGGGCAAAGCTGCGGGCGAGGGCCGAGTCGCGCTCGGCGTACTCTCGGCCCGAAGCCACCATTGAGTGAACCAGATAATACGCAATTGAACAGTCGCGCGCCTGCTCGGCCAGCTCCGCCACATTCGATAGATCACCTCGCACCACTTCCACCAGTGGATTGTTCCGCCAACTTCGCGCCTCGAGCTTCCGAGGTTCGCGCGCGATGCAGCGCACAGGGTAACCATGTTCGAGTAGGTGAGGAACGAGCCTGCCCCCCACGTAACCCGTGGAACCGGTCACCAGAATTGGGGATTGTGGATGAGCTTCGTTGATGGCGTCCGCCTCAGGAGTTTGCTTAAGCGAGGGCGGGGGTTAGCAAGCGGAGCACGAAGTTGGGTTTTGGCAGAATTTCTACCGTCGTGTGCGAAGCGATCGAGAGCCGCAATCCCAGCCCGGTGGCTTTGGCCGCACACAATACGGGCATCATGCCAAACACCGCGCGCCGCAACAACCATGCAGCCCGCAAGTTCGCCACTTTCAGACGAACATCGCGTCCCGCAGCTTCCACCGTGACCGGTCGCCCGTCGAGTGTTCCAGTCAAGCGACCGGTCACAGTCAGTTTGGGTCCGCACCCAGGTCGCGTGTGCGAATTTTCATGGTGCCCGAGAGCACCCACTTGGCATGCTCGGCCGTGGTGCCGGTGCCACTCGGGATTGCAATCTGCATGTCATCGAAGTCATAAGTGATCTCAGCATTCCGTCCGGTGAGCCGGTCGTACAGTCCAATGGCCAAGTCGGGCCAGTTTGTCGTGTGTTGTGCGTCGCTCATAGCGTGCTCCAAAGATAGGAATGTAAGAAGTCCGCAGGCGGACCCGCCGCGTTCGAAATCGCCAAGCACGAGGGGTGCAGTTGTCGCTTGCGACTGTAAAGATATTAGGCGGCAGGCTTCGAGCGGCAATTGTGTTCTGGGCAACCCAGGTGAACTTTTTTAGCGTAAGCAATGTGGCGGGGAGTTTGGGCGATATGATTGAACACCCGTTCCTCTGTGGAGCCGACAGTCAACGCAGTCACAGTTCTACACCTCCGACTCAGAGCGAGTCTTCGACAGCAAGGAAGCTTCGAGTAAGCCGACTAGTCGAATGAGTGATTGACTTCGCCGCCTGCGCGGGTGATGAGGGCAAACAACACGTCGCGCTCGATCTGGTCGCGGATGAACTGCACCGATCCATCCAGCAGCACAAACTGCACACCGCCGGGGTGGTCGCTGCGGTAGGTCGTGAGATACTTGATGTCCCACGGCTTCGTAGTGTCGTTGAAGTTGTACTTCGACTGTTGATATGGCGACCATCCGGTATGCCCGTACGCCATAACCCAGTAACTGTGAGCCCAAGTGAAGCTCCCGAAGCACGAACTATTGCCGTTCCGGTGGCAATCGTTAATGGGGTGTTGCGTCCAAAGATAGCTTGGGTAGTTGTAGTTGGTTTCTCCCACAAGAAGCGTATTTGACAAGCCGTCCGTCACCTCGGCAAGTCGCAAACTGTAGCGCGTGTTTGGGCTCGAAGGGGGTGCGGCAAACGCTCCCACCCGAGAATTAGGTAGGTTGACGCGTTCGATGTAGACGCTCATCAAGTAACTGCCAGGCCCAAGTTTTTCACATCCGTTGGGAGCCTGTCGCATCATGATCATCGAAGGGCAGTTGTAATCAGGCAACGCGGTCTCGGTAACGCTCAGGTTGTCAATATCTTCGTCCCTATAGGTTGGCGGTTTGGTGATGTCGTAGACATCGAATCGACTTCCTTGTTCTAGATAGGGCATGATCAACACAAACATGCTGCCCAGATCATTGTAGAGGTCGCCAATGTTCCCCGATGTGACCAGTCCGCCGCCGTTAGGTAGTATGGACGGAGGCGGCAGCGTAGCTTGTGTGTCGGCGAACTGCTGTACGGCCAACCCAATCTGCTTGAGCTTGTTCTTGCAGCTCGTCCGCCTTGCTGATTCGCGCGCCGATTGAACGGCTGGAAGCAATATTGCAACCAGAACACCAATGATCGCAATGACGACTAACAGCTCGACAATCGTGAAGGCCGTGCGTCGAAGATTCCCAGTCATCGCGCTAGCCCTTTCGTGAGTTCTTTGGGCGAATGAACCAATCGACCCAGCCACAAAACACCGCGGTCAAGCCGAGTAAGCCCACAAGCTGCAGCGACGAGGGCTCAGGCACCGAGGTGCTGCCGACAAGAAGAGCGCCGGGCGGTGGAGTGCCTGCACCAAGATTGTCTCGCCACACAGTGTAGTCGGCTAGATTAACGACGCCATCGTTGTTTCCGTCGGCCGAAAGCCTCGCACCACCAAACTGCGACTTCCACAGTTCATAGTCAGAGTGATCGACGAAGCCACTCGCGTCGTAGTCGCCCGGAGGCAATATCGTCACTCGCAGCTCGATCGTAGGTCCAGAACCATCGGGGTTTTCGCCCAGCCCGAGCGAATGGTTCTGAGCGCTGGCGAACGGATCCGTGTAAAAGTCAGGGTATGGGACCGTTCCCGTATGCCCTAGCGGCTGGTGCAACGACGACAGCGAGAAGCCAAGGTAGCCTTCCGAGAGTGATTGTTGGATGTAACTCAATATGCCCGTATTGCTTAGATCGGGCTCGTAGCTTACTTCGTCACCCGGGCTCACTAGCGTTCCGGCGGGTATCTCTTCTTCGTTCTCGTCGTAAATCTTCCCTAAAGCAAAGGGAACGGGTGTAAATGGGCCAGTGCTGTTGTCCGATTCCGTCGCACTGTAGCCTCCCGCAGGAGAGTTGGTAACGTCGTTGCCGTTGGCATCCTGACCGAACAAGTGGTAGGGAGTACTGAAGTCGCTCCATCGATAGTCGCCCAATTCGAATGCGTCCGACTGTCGATTGTCGAGGTCGAATGCGAATCCTTCGCTGTAATCGCCATCGGCGCGGAATCCGATGCCATACAGTTCCAATGGGTGTCCAGGGTCGTCGTTGTCGCTGTTGGTGGTGACATCCTCAGCGGTATCGATCGAGTTGTCGTAGGGCATGCCGAGCGCCGCGAACGATTGCCCGAGCAATGTGGTGGAGATTTTAAGAGCGTCGATTCGATAACGGGTGGGGTTGAGCCCCGTAGGCACATCGTCGGCCGTATTACTCACCGTAATGAACTCGCCGCGGCGACCCGGAAAACCGGTGCCGTTACCCGGATAGAAGACCGGTTCACCGTCCTCGATCCCTGAATAGGTTGCAAACGTCGAAGCTCGATCGCGCACACTGCCAATTCCGTTGGCCGATCCGGTTGGGTAGTACCACATTTGGATGTCGGGACGATCGCTGCTAAGCGCAAGCTGTGTCGCAAATGCGCTGCCTCCCAACGGGGCAAGCGCCAATAAGCCTACCGACATGAATCGTGCGAACATTCTGCGAATCACTTTGAACACTCCTTGATCGAAGTTTTGCCAATGAAGTTGCAAACGGCCCCGCCAGCGCTGATCGCAATCAGCGGCCGGCAGGGCCACGGTTGGCGAGGCAAGGGTCATCGTCGCGGTAGTTGCGTCATGGCCTCGCCAGAAGCCCCTGAGTATTGCTGATCAAGGACCCTCCTCACCTCAACAAGACCAACGATGCCGTCTTGTCGAAGCGACGACGCGCCATGTAGACAGAACCAACACCAATCGCCAAGGCAACCAGCGCAACCGAGCTTGGCTCTGGAACGCCGATCTGCGTCCGCGCGTTTACCACAGGAACCTGTCCGTCGGTCCAGTAGGTATCGACGGTGAACGCGTCCAAAGCGTAGCTGCTGGAGCCGATTGGACCGTCGAGATCAACTGTGAAAGCCAAGTTGTCACCGGGCGCGGTCCACTCTTGCCAGTAAACACCAGTACCGTCCAATTCGACGTTGTACAGGTCCGTAACCTTCGTCCACCCAGCTGACGCGATCCATTCGATTCCAGGCACCGAATTGCCCGGTTGTCCGATCGCCTGCACCAACAGTGTGGTGTATCCACCGGTACCACTCGCAGGAGCAGCTCCAGTGATGGTATCGTCGACGTTCAGAGCTAATCCCGCGAAACCCGAGTAGTAGTTGCCGCTGCCACTGCGATGGCCGTAATCGGTTGGGGACGGGTCGATAAGCCCGTTGGTTCCTTGATAAAATCGAGCGCCTGTCAACGCCACCCCAAGGTCGGGCGTGGTGTCGTCGAGAATGTTACCAAATCCGAGTGGACTGCTGCTTGACTCAAGCAAGTCCCAACCCATGAATCCGGTGTCGGCATCGGACGTTCGAGTCCAAGCATCCGGCTCGTAGTCCCAACTCTGGCCGAGCGAAGTGGTTAACGCATTCGCGGCGGTACTGGCAGCCACCGCGCTTGCAACGGTCAACAACGTTGATAGAACTCTCATTAGAACTCCTCCTCAGAAGTTATCGATCGTGGCGAAAAGTGCCGTCGCCACTCCGGCGGGCAACTGCCCTATCGAGTTAATCTCTCAACGACCTTTCCGAACTTGTTTCGCGATACAACGGCAAATGCCAACAATCCAGCGAGGGCTAGGCCGCTCGGCTCGGGAACGATCGTGATAAAATGCGACGCGCTAGATGTCTCTGAATTGTTGACAATGCCGTGCAGAATGTTTCCATTGCTCAGCGTGTCGTTCTTTCCGGTCAGAGCGATCGAAAACACGGTATTCGCGCCGGAGATCCAGTCGTTGACGATCGGCGTGATATCGAACTGCAATGTCCCAAAGCCGGCTATGGTGGTGGTTGCCGATGCCGGTGCTGGCAGAATGTTGTTGTTAAAAAAGGCGAACCAGTCGATCGGCCCGCCCGGATTTGTGTCGTCCGTGATGGCGGTCAGCGGATCGGTGTCGATCGCATGGGCCGACATCTCAAACGGATTTGCCGGAGTGGCATCGCCGCCAAACCCACCCGCAGCGCTTTCCACGCTCAAAATCGCCTTAGGAATCGGCCCACCAAGCACAGAGAAGTCACTGGGGTTGAACGTCAGATAAACCGTCTCCGGCCCGACACCAAATGCGTTATCACTTGCCACACGATGTACAAGACGTCCGTCACCTACATAGCCACGCACAAAGTCGGGTCCGCCAAAGAACGCGGACGTCATCACGTCTTCTACAACTGGTATCGTAGCGGCACTCGTAGCAGTAGAGCCTAGCAACACCGCAAACGTCGCCATTGCGAAAAAAACACAACACTTCATTAGATCTCCTCCTCCCAAGCAAGCATTGCGGCGAAAGAACCCATCGCCGCTTCGGTGGGCAATCGCCCTATCGACTTAACAATTCAACGACCATTCCGATGTCCACGGGCAACGTGATGTCGTCCACGGTCGGCAAGCGCTGTATGGTGATGCGTAGCGTTTCGCGGTCGAGGGCCACCCAGTCGGCGGATGTTCCGTCCGATTCGGCTAGACAAGCGAGATACAGTTGCTCGATGTTGCCTCGCGCTCTGATGTCAATCACGTCGCCCGGCCGCACCTGCGTCGACGGGATGTCATTGCGGCGGCCATTAAGCTGAAAGTGGCCGTGTGCAATGCCTTGGCGAGCTTGCGGCCGCGTTTTTGTCAGTCCCGATAGACGAACGGCGCTATCAAGACGGCGTTCGCATAGCAGCAAGAGATTCTCGCCTGTGTTTCCCTTCGCCTTGGTCGCCTTGTCGAACATGCGTCGTAACTGGCGTTCGTGCAGACCATAGTAGTACTTGATCTTCTGCTTTTCCCGCATCGCTTCGCCGTACTTAGAAATCTTGCGGCGGGGTTGCTGCTGCCCGGGCGGCGTATCGCGGCGACCGTATGCTTTAGCAGCGCCAGCGCTCTCGAATACAAGTGCCCCCAAGCGACGGTTAATACGTGCTTTTGGACCGGTATACCTCGACATGCATGACTCCTTGCTAGGTCTAATTCTTGATTTTGGTCGTCTTGCGACGTCGCGCGGGTCGAACGATGTACCACATATTGGTGGCCGACAAGACAAACATCGCCAACAGCTCCGCCGCTTGCCAAGCCATGTTGCTTGCACCTAGGACGATTTGCATTTCCACGAACTGTTCTCTAATCGGTGGAAGAAATACGACGCTCGTTCATCGGCACCTTCCTTCAGTGCATTGAGTGCAGTGCTGCCTGGCATTCGTCCGCCGACTCGAAATCGCCAGCGGCTTGAAATATCTCCTGCATTGCGGCAAGGCACCTCACGCAACGATACTTCGACAAATCGACAAGCCGCAAAACTTCGGCTGCGTCTTCACTCATGCCGCAGTCGTGCAGTCGACGAGCCAGTAGAATTCGAACACCGGTATCGTGCGGGTCGAGGTGCATCGCACGAAACAACGCTGGCAGAAGCTGCTCCGACGACGCGCCCAGTCGCGTCATGTAGTAAGCCACGCCAAGCAGTGGCGCCGGCGACTCAGGCATCGCGCTCGCCGCTCGCTGACAAACATGTAGCGCCGTGGAAAACTCACCGGCCCGACCAAGCGCCCGCGCTAGCTGCTCCAATATCGCGGGTGACAGATGGTCGCGACCGGCGAGGCCCAATAGTAGCTCCAATGCGAGTTCGCGCTTCTGTACTACCTCGTATCCCAACCCCAGGGCAAGCTGACCTTCCGGCGATAACGGCACGAGAATCGTGGCGTGCTCCAAGGCTTCGATCGAATCCTGCACGGCGCCCGAATCCCAAAGAGCGACGCCCAACAGATCCCACAGTCGGCCATCGTCGGGAGAATCGGCAAGCGCCTGGTTCAGCTTCTCGATCGCTGCCGGGCAGTCATTGTCTGTTAGCAGACGTCGCGCTTCACGTAACGCGCAAGCCACCGTTGAGGTGCACACGTTCAAACTCCTTGCAGTGCCATCTACGGACGGATTCAACGACTCTGGACTTCCGTCCCATGCTGGGAGGGCAATCCACAGCACCCACCTATAGAGGGGTGCTGCCTGAGTGGCTGGCTGGAAGGCGAGAGGCCTTGCGGCGGGCTGCTTAGGAGAGAGTTACGTCTCTGGTTTGAGAATCGCGGGGCCACAAGTGAGTGCCGAACCGACTTGCGACTGCGTCTCAATAGCGATAGGATAGCCGGCTCCAACTTTTACGCAAGGGGGCCTGTCGAAAAAAATCGGATTCGGCACAGGTGCCGAGCGGCTCCGGCAGGACCGAAGACGAGGACGATCTAATCATGTCCGAAGACCCTGAAAAACCAAAGTTCAAGCAAGAGAACTTCCCAACAGCGGCGCCGACCTCACCGCGCGTCATCGATTCGACCGACCTGCTGGCCGGCGAGAAAACCGTGCTTATCCATCACCAAGGCGAGTTCTATCGCCTTGCATGCACACGAAATGGAAAGCTGATTTTGCAGAAGTAGTTCCCACACTCTCTTCTATACTCAAGCAACCAATTCTTCGGCGATTCTTGTGGAAAGTGAGCCACCAAGTGTGATAGTGTATGGATGTTTAGATATGTAGTGCGCGGGAAGCGGTGGTCAGTAGCCGGGAGTGGCGCTTGGCCGCAAGCGAATGGCAAGTGCATCGGGGTGCTCCCTCCGTGCGAAGGAAGCGCCGGGTTGATGGGGCAATTGTCCGTTTTGTCCCTTTTGGGGCGCACCGTCGGACAATTGGAAGCTTCAGTCGTTCCTTGCAAAATGAAAACATACCGAGAAAAGCAGGGGGAAACAAGAATCGACGGAGATCATCAAAGCTGAATTAAGTCGTCTAGAATCGTTTTTCGTAGCTCGGACAAAATGGCGGTAGCACGTGAGCAGGTGGCGGGTGGCTCGTTGTGCCAGGAGTACCTAAAGTCAAGGTCTTGCGATACGATCCATGCAGAAGCGAGTAGGGATTGCATCGGACGCAACGTGAGTCCACCGTTTAGAAAGAAAACTGCTCTGTTCAAAACACATGTGGGCGGGCAGCTTTCTGAGTTTTGGCGAAGACCAAGAGCAAACGAATCCCAGGACAGACAGATGAAGTTGTTCAGAGCGTACTTAGGTTGCGCGGCACTCATGGCGGTGACCTCGGCCTCCGTCGTCCACGCCGCCGATCAGCCACCGACCGGCGGCGTGGTGGCGCTTAAAGCTTACGCGGAGAGCCTTGCCGGCGAACAACGAGAAGCGGCTGAGTTTCTCATCGCGCATCTTCCTGATATCGATCGGGAGAACCTCACGATCGATCTGTTTCGCGAGAATCTCGAACAAGCTTACTTCGCCCGTACGAATTATGCATGGACGAAGGAGCTGCCCAAAGAGCTGTTCTTCAACGACGTACTGCCGTACGCAGTGGCATCAGAAACAAGAGACGCTCATCGCAAGCTCTTGCGCGAGATGCTACACCCGTTGCTGAC
Source organism: Pirellulales bacterium (assembly GCA_028279215.1). Taxonomy (GTDB): domain Bacteria; phylum Planctomycetota; class Planctomycetia; order Pirellulales; family Lacipirellulaceae; genus Aeoliella. The sequence goes on along the minus strand of JANQOF010000055.1, from coordinate 123,820 downwards.
GCAAGCAGACACCTTGAAGGACGCGACGGCCGTGGCCGGCAACCACATCGCGGAACTTACCGGGGTGCGATACGACACGACGAGAGAAAAGGCGTGCCAAAGCCCCGTCGAGTCGATCCGCCAGGGCAAAGCGAGTTGCACGGGGTTGTCAATCTTGATGGTCGACGCGCTTCGCGCGGCTGGCATCCCATGCCGACTTGCCGCCATCGCGCTGTGGGGCACAAAGGAGGGCAACCACACCTGGGTTGAGGTGCATGACGGAACCACTTGGCGAAAGACCGGCTGGGCCGAGGGGCCCGACAAGTGGGATGGCGGCTGGGAGATTCCGCGTTGCGCCTATTGCGACCCCGCCGATCCGATCCACGGCGTGTTCGCGAGTTCATACCGCAACACTGGCATTGAGTTTCCCATGATTTGGGAATGGCGAATACGCCGCCGTCAGGGCAACAATTTTTCGCTGAGCGATCTCTACGCCCAGGAGCGAGACGAACAGGGAACGCTAACCCGCTTAGAGTGGAGGGTTCAGCCGATTAAGATGGCTGGCGTCGATCGTACCAATCACTATCTCGAACTGGCCGGCGGCAGGAAGTTTCCCATCCCAAAAGGCTCCGCCTGCATTGCAGTGAAGGCTTACGCGGAAGGCAGTGACGAACGCGTGGCCGTGCCGATTCGCGTGTTCCAAGGCGCCAAACTGCTGTACGAAGGCAACACCGCCGACAACAGCCAGGATCTCAACGACTACGTACGGTTGATCTCCAAGCCCGAACCGATACGCGTTGAATACCAGGATGCCGAGGGGAATTGGCTCAGCCAAGAGACCAACTGCGCGGTGGACGAGGTCACGTTGGTCCGCATCGATGTGTAATCGCGGAAATCACTGCCCCGCTACTTCGATCACGGCCGGAAAACAGTAGTTGGGGTCACCACGTTCGGCGAGCGTTTGGACCATCGTCGCCAGTCGCCGCTCCACGGGGCCGTTAGCTACCTCGTCGCCGTTGCGTAGCACGCGCACGGGGCGATCGAGATCGACGAGCGCGTCATTGAGGTAGACGCGAAAGGAAGTGGTGTTGTCGGGAATGAGGTTTTCGCCTTCTCGCCGCGCCACGTCAACGCTCACGGTGTTCGTGTCCCGATCGATCCGAGCATCCAACTCGAGCTGTCCCTCGGGAGCCGCATCGAGTGCGAGCCAGTAGCTTTGCATCCGCCGTCGACCGTGGACGTCGATATTCACCCAACGCACACGCTCAGGCCATGGGTTGCGCGTGAAGTTGAAGACCCACTGCGGGCAGGAGCGATACTCAATCCCGTGGCCACGTCCCTCGTGGACCTCAATCATGTACTCAAAACCATCCGGATCATCGTGCTTCAGCTTGGCGAGCGCTTCCTCGTACCGTTGGTTCAAGCCAAGACGATCGAACATCGTATCCCGTTCGCCAATGTCGGCACGGAAAGCGAGATTTCGCATGTTTGCCGGAGGCGCGTTGTTCAGCGGTTCACCACCGGCCATCGATCCCGCGCCAGCCCAGCGGTCGGCCATGAACGCGCCAAGGCGATATGCCGTGTACGCGCCCTCCGATATGCCGATCAGGTAAACACGATTCGGATCGACATTGTGGTAACGTATCGCCTCGCGAACAACTCGATCATAAGCGTCCTGGCAGTAACCGTAGTACCAACGTCCGTCACGGTCGTCAGCCATACGAGGAACAAAATAGACCGCGTCGTCGGGGTAAATCGTCGTGGCAAACCGAGTTTGCGTTTGCCATTCGCGCGTATTTACCGGCCATGCGTGTGGTCCGCCAACCGGTGCGCCACCGCCACCGTGCAGCGCGATAAACATCGGCTTCTGCTTGTCGGATTCTCCGCGTTGCAAGAAATGGAACGGCATTGTCTTCTCGCCGGTCTTCAACTCGCCAGGCTCCAGTTCGACTTCACCCGCTCGGCCAACAACGGTGGGTCGCGGCAGCGCCTTGCTCTCGTTCGACCCGACGCTTTCCGATTGGTAGAGTTTCCAAAGCGCTTGCGTCGCCGTTTCGGCTTGCTGCCGCGTAAGTGGTTCGACCGACTCAAGTGCTTCCGGCACCGGCAACGACGTGTCGGACAGCCAGGATTCCGCGGCCTTTTTCGCATCTCCATCGACGACACCCGACGCCGCGGACGGCGAAATCAGTGGAAACACCAAGAACAAGATTGAACTCAACAGACGAAATGGCAACGCAACAGGAATCTTCATCACGGTATGGTAGCTCTAAGGTGCGAGGTGAGTTCAGAAGCCGCGGAGCGTTCGACGCGCATCGTGGCGATGATAGAAAACGCCTCTAAGTATATCAGCCGACTTCGCACGTGGCGACCGAGGAAACCGACTACCACGTTGCGGATGGCTAGAGCTTGCTTCGACTAGCGGTAGCGATGTTGACGCAAACGAGTCAATTCTATTAAGGCGGCCGAAGCAGGCGAGTGTGCATAATTCGTCGATGCAGGCCAACGTAGCAGCGGACCAATACCACAAGCCAAAGCGGTACGGTAATGAAAAAGGCGTTCTAGTCACGGTCCAGCTGGTACCCACGTTAGTCAAAAAGGTCTTGCAGCTTCTGCAACCACCCCTCGGGCGGAAGGTCTTCCTTCTGCGTCTCCGAACGCACCAGCGCGTTCTTGATTTCGTCGAACGTGAACAGAAAGGTGCCTTCTGTTCCCTCTTCGTCCTGCAAACGAATCCGCGCCCACCTCGGCGGTTCGCCTTCCTTGCGGTCTTTGTTCTCGATGGAGTCGATGTGACCGAGCGGCAGGTAGCCGCGCGGCCGGTCGTTCCCTATGCCCTTTTGCGCCATCGTGATGGTTCCTTTATTTGCGCGGCGATCGATCACCGGCCAGCAGCGGCCAATTGCCGCAGTTTAGCAAATCCAGCGTGGCCATGTCGGACGAAGTTGCACGAACCTTGGAATTGGATTGGCAAACTCTCGAGCGTGCTTCGGTTAGCTGTAGCGATGCAGGACAACGTAGCCCGATACAGACGCAGTCAGCAAACACGCTGCAGACAAGGGCGCTCTAGTCGGCAGGCGTCGGCAGCTTCGCGGTGTCGGCCTCCACACGTTCGCGAAGCAGTTTCATGATGGTGTAGAAGAACGCGGCAACCATTGGGCCGACGAAAATGCCCCACAATCCGATTAACTGTAGTGCGCCGATGACGGTAATCAGAACCAGCAGCGGGTTCATTTTTGCTTCAGAGCCGATGACATACGCCCGGATGAAGTTGTCGCTGGTTGAGACCACGCCGAATCCATACGCCAGCAACAGGCCTCCCGCAAGGTGGCGTCCGCTTAGCATGAGCCACAACGACACGAGCGTGACGGCCGTTCCCGCTCCGACCATGGGGATGAACGCGAATATGATCGTCATGACAAATAGCGGCAGTAGATTGGGCACACCCGCCACCGCATAACCGATAAAGGCGAGTACGGCCTGGGCAAGCGCCGCCACCACGGTTCCTAGCACAATGCCGCGGCACACCTTTCCGAACTGGTCGGCCAACTCTTGGATTTCAGGGTCTTGAAACGGAAGCATCTTCTTCACGTCGGCCAAAATGGCTTCGCCGTCGGCCAGTGCGTAGTACAACGCCATACTGATGACGACCACGCCGATGAAGAAACCCGCCACGCTGCTGACGAAGCTCATCGTGTTGCGATACAGTTCTTCCACGAAGCCAATCATGGCTTGAGAGAAGTGCTCGACCATCAGCTTGCGGCGATCGGCTGGCAGGTTGGAGTACTGATCGGCCAGCCACCGCGCTACAGCCGAGCGCTTGGGCAGTTCTTCGGCTAGCGCGTCGTCGATTGCTTCGAGTTCTAGCACCTCTGGCGGCGTCTGCGGGGCGCCAGCTTCTTCGGTATCGGCGTGCGCTTCTCTAACCAGCACGACAATCTCGTGGGCGAACTTCTGAATTTCGACGCCCGCCAGCAGCACGACTAGGGCCAAAGGCACAACCACAGCCATTCCAAACGTGGCCGTGATGACCCAGGCTGATAGTCGCTGATGTCCGTTCCATCGTTTCGTGAGAGCTTGGTGTGCCGGGCGAAGCAATACTGAGAGCACCAAAGCAAACAATAGCGCGAATATGAAGGGTTCAATCACCCGATAGAACAACACACCAATCGCAATGGCGGTCGCAAGCAGGCCGTAGAACGAGTAGTTTCGCTTCATCAGTGGAGGGGACTTGAGCGAAGTGGCGACAGTCACATGTGGTAAGTGTCGAGGTTCACGTCTCAATGTGCAATGGGAGACGGCCACCGCCTTCGCAGTCGCCGCGGTTGTTGTGCGTTGCCGTTTTCGACTATTCTGGCGCAAGCGTGCGAAAGCCACGAGATCCGAGACTTTGTTCGAATTACATGCCTGAAACCGAAAAGACTGGTTCGTTCTACCTCGGTCGGGAGCATGACCTCGCGGCGGGCGAGACGTCCGCCACGCCGCTGCTGTACAAGAGCAAGGACCTTACAACCCACGCGGTCTGCGTGGGCATGACCGGAAGCGGCAAGACAGGGCTTTGCCTGTCGCTGCTGGAAGAAGCGGCTCTCGACGGGGTGCCGGCTATTGCCATTGATCCAAAGGGCGATTTGGGAAACTTGTTGCTGGCGTTTCCAAAGCTGGAGGCCAGCGACTTCCGACAATGGATCGACGAAAGCGAAGCCGATCGCAAGGGCCAGACGCCCGACGAATACGCCCAGTCGACCGCCGACCTGTGGCGCAGTGGCTTAGCGAAGTGGGGCGAAGAGCCCACGCGAATCCAGACTTATTGCGATTCGGTCGAGCGGGTCATCTATACGCCCGGTTCCACGGCAGGAATCCCGCTCTCCGTACTAAACTCATTCGCCGCGCCCAAGGCGGAAGTAGTCAACGACCCCGACGCGTTGAACGATCGGATCGAACCGGCGGCATCGGGCCTGCTTGCTCTTGTCGGCGGCGACATCGATCCGATTCAATCTCGTGAGCACATTCTTATCTCCAACATTCTCAAGACGCAGTGGCAGCACGGCGTCGACCTTTCCATCGAAGCGATTGTCGAGCAGGTTCAGAACCCGCAGCTTCCAGGTGATCGAGTGGGTACACTGCCGCTTGAAGACTTCTATCCGGAGAAAGACAGAAAGAAGCTGGCGATTCAATTGAATAATCTACTTGCGTCGCCATCGTTCGCCGGTTGGTTGCAAGGAGCGCCGCTTTCGATCAACGACCTGCTGTATAGCAGCGAAGGCAAACCGCGGTTGTCGATCCTATCAATCGCACACTTGTCCGACTCCGAGCGGATGTTTCTTGTCACGATTGTGCTGAACGAACTCTTGGCATGGATGCGTACTCAACCGGGAACCACCAGCCTGCGGGCACTGCTATACATGGATGAAGTGTTCGGCTACTTTCCGCCAATCGGCCAGCCGCCAAGCAAGCGGCCCATGCTCACACTACTGAAGCAAGCTCGCGCATTCGGCGTTGGTTGCGTGTTGGCAACGCAGAACCCGGTCGACCTCGACTACAAAGGCCTATCCAATTGCGGCACATGGTTCCTAGGCCGCTTGCAAACTGAACGCGACAAGGCCCGAGTGATTGAGGGACTCGAAGGCGCGTCAGCTCAGTCTGGGTCGCAGTTCGATAAGCAAGCGATGGAGGCCACGCTCGCCGCGCTCGGCAGCCGAGTGTTCTTGATGAATAACGTGCATGGCGACGCTCCGGTGGTATTCCACACACGGTGGGCCATGAGCTATCTCGCCGGCCCGCTCACGCTTTCGCAAATCAAGCGGCTGATGGATAGAATCCGCAGCCGGTTCCAACTTGTCGAACGCAAGACGGCCACTGGGCAGGCCATGAAGTCTCAGCAGCCAGACATCGCCCGTTGCGAAGAAGAATTCCAGCAAACGAAAGCCGAGTTGGAAGCGAAGATCGAGAAGGCGAATGAGCGGGCGGCTAATGAGTGGTCGGACGTGGCGCAAGACTTGGGCAATGTCGCCATGCGATTTGGATCGCTCTTCTGGCGGGTATTCAAAGGTCGCGCGACGGCGCGTGCTGAGAGTACGGCGATGACTGCCTTACGGAGCGCTTGGAAGAACTACGGCCAATATCGTCAGCGGCGACGCGACCGACGGGAGCTGCAACGTCTTCTCAAAGAAGAAACTGAGGCCTATAAGCAGCGGATGGCCGAACTGACGCGGGCTAGCGATCCCGCGGATCGGCACGCCGACGCGTCTTCCTAGACCTGCTTCTTGCCGTACCGAGGCAAGAAAACCGAGCCTGTGCGGTTGTGGAGGTGGCAATTAGAATGGTGCGATTGAAGTGCCCTCTTGCCCCGCGTGATGGTGATCGATTGAAACACCTGCCTCTGATTTCCTGCTTTGTTGCGTTTCTGTTGGTGGCGTCCGCTGGCTGCCAACAGACGGTGCGTAGTCGGCTGGTGGGAACCTGGACCGGGCGACCCGATACGGCGGCGGACGCCGCCGCGCGAAGTGCCAAACTGAAAGCCAAACAGAGGAGCGAGGGCGGATCAGGGGTCGACTCACCGACCGAGGATGCCGCCACCGCCGAACTTGGCAAGACTGACCTCGAGCAGCACGACGTCGCCGTATGCATGACATTCGCGGACGACAAAACGGTCGCCATGGCATTGGGAGACGGCAGCGAGGAAGTCGCCGGCGTTTGGCGCGTGGTAGCGACGTTGCCGCCAGATGGTGCTGAGATCGAAATCAGCCTTACCGATTCCGAAGGTGAATCGAGCAAGCGCAATGAGAAACGGCGGTTCATTATCGATTTTCAAGAGAACGGCGACGCGCCTGGTTTCACACTCGTCGAAAAAGGCGCCGACCCCCAATTCGGCCGTCTGTATTTTGTGAGAGAGGATTCAGGCATCAAGGATCAGGGGTCGGGGAGTTAAGCGCCGCCCGACCGCCTCGTCCGCTGCCTGCCGGATTTCCCGACCCCCGCCCTCTGACCCCCAATCCCTCAAATGTCCGAACGTGAACGTTGGATTGTCTACCCGCTACTGTTCCTGGCGTTGGGTGCCGCGCTGCGAGACAAAATCATCAAGACCACGGAGAGCCAGCGCATCAAGTGCCAGGGGCTGTGGGTGCTCGATAGCAACGACGAAACGTTGTTGCTGCTAGGCCCCGAGCAGTTTCCGGACGTACGACCCTCGGCGCCGAATCTGCTGCACATCGACGAGGTAGTGGCCGATCGGGTCACTTCCGACTTGGTCGCCGGAAACAAAGTGGAGGGAGTGCAATTCCTTTCGCCTCAAGATCGCGTCGGGAAGTTGGTTGCCAATCAGGTGACCGCTGCAACCGTCGTGGCGAATAACTTCGTATTGAGCGATGGCAAGAACCATCTGCAGATTCCAGGCAGCCTTACCGTACCAATCATGCGCTTCGTGGCGGGTCTGGCGGCGCGCGACCCACTCAAAAAGCAAACCGCCGACGGCGCCAGCGGCAAGACTACTCAGCCGCCGGCGCCGCCTTCTGGGGAACGTATACCGAAGGCCATCGACGAAACACGACCACCAAATGCAGATGCGGCTCCGACGACCAACTCTCCGGGCGACGCCAGCGGCGCAACGCCCGGCGAACCCAGCTCGAAGTGACTACGTATATTGCAATGAATGGGTGCATCGCCACGTGAGCGGTGCGGTTCGCCGTTTTCCCTTGCATTTGATGTTGGATGTTCTTTCCTTTCGACCCACTTTACTTCCTGATACTTGCCCCCGCGTTGCTGTTGGCCATTTGGGCACAGAGCCGCGTGCGGAGTAGCTATGCCGAGGCGTCGCGAATTCGCGCACAGCTTTCGGGGCGCGCCGCTGCGCGGCTCCTTTTGGACTCGGCCGGGTTACACGACGTTCCGATTGAACCGGTGCGCGGGCAGATGACCGATCACTACGACCCAACTCACAAAGTGCTGCGACTAAGCGAAGGTGTCTACAACCAACCAAGCGTGGCAGCTGTGGGCATCGCCGCGCACGAAGCCGGCCACGCAATGCAGCATGCGACTCATTATCCGCCTTTGATGTTGCGCAACCTGGCCGTCCCAGCCGCTCAGTTTGGTAGCGGCTTCGGCATGGTCATGCTATTCGTGGGCTTATTGCTTGCCCAGGGTTCGGCTTCACCGCTCGGTGGCTTTTTATGTACCGCCGGCATCGTGCTGTTTTCGGGTGCGGTGGTGTTCCAGTTGATCAATCTGCCAGTGGAATTCGACGCCAGCAACCGCGCGAAGCGGCAGTTGGTGGAGCACCGCATTTGTAACCCGCAGGAGATGCGGTACGTAAATAAGGTCCTCAATTCTGCTGCTTGGACCTACGTCGCGGCGACGCTCCAAGCCGTGCTGACGCTGCTCTACCTCATTCTGCGGTTTGGTGGCAGCCGAGATTAGAGGCTCTTCCAGACGAGGGCATGGTGGCAAGAACACAGCGGTAGCGAATAAACTGCGGCTGCGGTACGATTAGTAGCATCTGAGGGGGGCCGCGCGGGGCGGTGCACCAATGGTTGCCAAAGGAGCACGAAGGACATGAAGGCACTCGAACTAGGTCGGCTTGCCAGCGGCCGGTCGACTTTTCTTGCGTTGGGCTTGGCGATCGGATTGGTTGTGGGACTGAACATGAAAGGCCTTTGGCCCAACGTTCCACTGCATGCTACCGCCACCGACGGGTACGAGAACTTCTCCATCGCCACCGGTTTGGTCGACAACGAAGTGGAGGGTTTGTACTTTCTTGACTACCTCACCGGCGATCTGGTCGGCGCGGTCATCAATCCCAGGACCGGCAAGTTCAACGCACGGTTTACTTACAACATTTCGCGCGACTTTACCGGTTCTGGACGCAACGCGAAGTACCTGATGGTGACCGGTTTGGTCAATATGCCGCGAGCGCGGGCCGGCTTCCAACCAGCTCAGAGCGTCGTGTACATTGCCGATACGACCAGTGGCCAAGTGGGCGCTTACATTATGCCTTGGAACTCGTCGATGCAAGCAGCAGGAAAACCGCAGGATGGTACATTCCAAGCGCTCGACCTCAAGCAGTTCCGCAGTGCCGTGATACGCGACTAAGTCCATCGACGGACAACCGACTATGGACGTATATGTGAACGGCGAGTCCCGCGACGTTCCGCCCGATCAGAATGTTGCCGATCTGCTGGCCGACCTTGGAGTCATCGCCAAACACGTGGCCGTCGAGATCAACCAGCAGTTAGTGCCGCGAGCCAAGCATTCGTCGCAAAAGCTTGCCGACGGCGATCGACTAGAAATCGTCACGTTGGTAGGTGGTGGATAGCGTTGCTCCACTCTGCTCGTATCATCAACATAGGCACACAGTTTCAACCCCCCAGACAAAATTGAGCACAACGATCGACACTCTGGTCGACGAGCCGCTACGGATCGGCTCGCATTCGCTTGGCAGCCGGCTGATCGTGGGTACGGGCAAGTACGCCACGTACGAACTTATGGCCGAATCGCTGGAGCGGTCGGGCACCGATTGCATCACCGTCGCCGTGCGTCGCGAGCGACTGATCGACTCCGAGGGCCGAAACCTGCTCGACGCGATCGACACCAGCCGCTACACGCTGTTGCCCAACACCGCGGGTTGCTTCAATGCCGACGATGCAATTCGCGTGGCGCGGTTAGGTCGCGAGATTCTGATCGGTTTGGAAAACCCTGGAGCCAGTTGGGTGAAGCTCGAAGTGTTGGCCGACACCCGCACCTTGCTGCCCGACCCCGTGGAGACGGTAAGGGCGACCGAACAACTGGTGGCTGAGGGATTTGAAGTGCTCTGCTACACGAGTGACGATCCCGTGGTGGCGCGACGGCTAAAGAACGCGGGGGCGGCAAGCGTGATGCCGGCCGGCAGCCCCATTGGGTCGGGGCAGGGCATTCTGAATCCCAACAACATTCGCATTTGTTTGGAGTACTTGAAAGAAGGCGACCCCGATTACCCGGTGATCGTCGACGCCGGCGTAGGCGCGGCCAGCGACGTGGCGGCAGCCATGGAGCTTGGCGTCGATGGAGTGCTGTTGAATACCGCGATTGCTCACGCCAATGATCCGTTGTCGATGGCCGATGCTATGCGGCATGCTTGTGTAGCCGGCCGTCTGAGCTACCTCTCAGGCCGCATTCCGAAGCGACTGTATGCTACGGCCAGCAGTCCGGAAGAAGGCGTGATTAGCTTAAAGCCGCGGTAGTTGATCCAACGCGTCTCGGCGAATGCAGCCCGCAAGCGCCTGCATATGCGACCCGGCGTTACAACGACTGCTTTGGTAAGGACGCCATGGAACTCACCACGGCAGAGATTTTGGGGCCAGAGGGTCGCATTGCACGGCGGTTGCAAAGCTACGAAGATCGACCCCAACAACTGCAGATGGCTGAGGCAGTTAGGCGGGCCATTGACACACGCTCGCATCTGGTTGTCGAAGCGGGCACCGGCGTTGGTAAGAGCTTCGCCTACCTTACGCCCGCGATTCTCGCCGCCACTGAGCCGCCGCCGTCCGACGCAAAGGGCGACGCTCCTGCCAAGCGAGTGGTAATCTCGACGCACACAATTAGTCTGCAAGAGCAACTCATCGTTAAGGATCTGCCGCTCTTGAACAGTGTGATCCCGCGCGACTTCTCTTCGGTGCTGGTGAAGGGCCGTGCCAACTATTTGAGCCTCCGGCGGCTCGGCACCGCGATGAAGCGCGCCAATAGCCTGTTCACGAAGGACGAAGAGTTCGCCCAGCTACGCGACGTGGATCGTTGGGCGGGCGAGACGCACGACGGATCACTTGCCGACCTTTCCAGCAAACCGCTTGGCAGTGTGTGGCAGGAAGTAGCCAGCGACAGTGGCAATTGCATGGGCCGCCGGTGTGCCACGTACAAAAAGTGCTTTTACTACCAAGCTCGCCGACGCGTGCAGAACGCCCAGGTGCTGGTCGTGAACCATGCGCTCCTGTTTAGCGACCTTGCACTTCGACGCAGCGGCGTGAGTATCTTGCCGGACTACGACATTTTAGTGCTCGACGAAGCCCACACGGTCGAGTCGGTGGCGGGCGACCACTTGGGCATTCGAGTCACGAACGGCCAGGTAGAGTACGTACTGGCGAAGTTGTACAACGATCGCACGCAGAAGGGCCTGTTGCTGCACCACGGCTTCAAGCAAATCGCTCAACAAGTTGAACGGTGCCGGCTGCACGCCGACGAGTTCTTTGGGGACCTGTGGTTTTGGTCTACCAGCGAAGGACCGAAGAACGGCCGCGTCACCACACCGGGCCTTTCGTCGGGCGGTCTGGCTGAGGAACTGCAGAAACTTGCCCGCCAAGTGAAGAGTGCCGGCAATCGATTGGAGGAGGAGTCGGACCGGCACGACTTTACCTCGGCGCACGACCGTTTGCTTTCGCTTGCGGGTGAGATCGAGGCCTGGCGCACGCAAGCCGCGCCAGCCACCGTCTACTGGCTCGATCGCTACGAAGGCTCACGCGGGCGCCCGCGAATGTCGCTGGTCGCGGCTCCGCTGGAGGTAGGCAGCGCACTGCGCGAGCAGTTGTTCGACCAAGTGCATACCGTGGTGATGACCAGCGCGACGCTCGCTGCAGGTGACGACCGTGCAGGATTCGAGTTCTTCCAATCCCGGGTCGGTCTGACTCAATGCGAGGCAGTGCGCCTTGGCAGCCCATTCGACTACGCCTCGCAGGCTACGCTGGTTACGTTGCCCGACATGCCCGATCCATCGAGCGACCGCGAAGTGTTCGAACGGCAATCGCTCGAAGTCATGAAGCGCTACATTGAGGAGTTCGATGGCCGTGCGTTCGTGCTCTTTACCAGCTACGACGCGATGCGCAAAGCTGGCGCGGGCATGGCCAAGTGGCTTGCCGCGCAGAACCTGCGTTTGCTGTCGCAGGCCGACGGTACACCGCGGTCGCAGTTGGTGGAGATGTTCAAGCAAAACCCGCGGAGCGTGCTGCTCGGCACCGATAGCTTCTGGCAGGGCGTCGACGTTCCAGGTGACGCGCTGCAACTCGTGATTATCGCAAAGCTTCCATTTGCTGTGCCTGACCGTCCGCTGCTGGAAGCCCGGCTCGACGCGATTCGCGAGGCCGGCGGCAACCCATTTCGCGACTATCAGTTGCCCGAAGCGATCCTCAAGTTCAAGCAAGGGTTCGGTCGGCTGATTCGCACGAAGACCGACTCGGGCAAAGTGGTTTGCCTCGACCCGCGCTTGGCAACCAAGAGCTACGGGCGGTTGTTTGTCGAGAGCTTGCCGGATTGCGAGATTGTTGAGAACTAGAGCGCGCTCTTTTCTGACCTACTTCGCTACGGTTGCTGCTCTACTTGTTCCTCGTCCGCCTCTGCTTGTTTTCTTCGCTCAAGCTCCTTGATCGCCGCTACGGCCGGAGCGACGAAACCGTTGTACCGATAGTGCATATCCGTTGCATCTTCGTCGAGTTCCCGGAGTCGCTGGGTGGCGAACAGCAATGTCGTCTTGATTCGATACGGTGAGGTAGCCACCCGTTTGTAGAATTCGACGGCCTCGCTACGTCGCTCTTCTGAATCAAGGTAGCCGCCCACAAAGAAATGCACGTTAGGGTGAGCGTAGTGCCACACGTCGTCGGCAATGTTGGCTAGAGCTTGTTCGTCGACCGTACCAGACTCTCGAATAGCGACAATCGCCTGCGCGGTTTGGATCGGCGTCTTGGCGTAGTCTCCCTCCTCGCTAGGTTCGAGGTCCTCGGCCGCCTTTCGGATCAGTTCGTCTCTACGCTGTTGATCGCCGGCCAATCCTGCGAGTACGCCGGCCATCAGGCAGCGATACGGGTCGGCATCCGCGTCAGACATTTCTTCGTAAGCGTGACTCGCACCCGCCCAGTCGCCCAAGACACCAAGGTGCCTGGCGGCTGCCTCTCGGACTTCGGCATGATCCTCCGGATGGACCTCCAAGAGTCGAGCTAGCAATTCTTCATAGGCCTCTTGCGGATCGATGTTTTGAGTTCTCGCCGCGTATCGATAATACTGCTCGGGTTGATCGTATCGATCGTGAATTGCCTGCTGCAACTGTGCACTTTCCTGCACGCGTCCCATGCGTTCATAGCACTCCGCCAGACATTCGAGGCCCCAACCGGAGTACGACGAAGCAGTGCGCTCGGCCCAAGGCAATGCGTCGTCATACTTCTGCTGATCCATCAGCGTGTAGGCGATATACGAATTCATTTTCGCGTGATCCAAGCCGTAGTCCTCGTGGTTGAGAAACTCTTCGGCCACTTCAATGCCCTCGTCCTGTCTGTCCTGCTTGAAGTACAACAACACCAAGAAGTAGTATGAGTCCCACTCCGGCGCCGCATCTGCTGCGACACGATAAAACTCTTCGGCCTTATCCCACTCGCCGATTGCGTCGTATCGCTTGCCAAGCTGTAGGGCAATGGCGGGGTGATCTCCGTAGCGTTCGAGGAACTCGTCGTTGACCGAGTGCTGGAACTGTTCCCACTTGTGCTTGATTAGGGCGACAAACCTTTGTGGCGCGTGCGGTTGAAAACCTGCCATCCAGCCCCCAACTTTCGCTTGCCACTCGGGTGACATACGGCGGAGTTTGTAGCTACGACCGATTTCCTCAAGCGACATTAGCTGCCAGGAGCGGTCTTTTAGCTCTTTCGCGGTTGAATTCTTCAACTTCGTATTGGGCGGCACACGACGCACTAGACGGTGTGTAGTTGAGAGATAATCGCACGCATCAAGTTCGAGGTCACCAAGCAACTCTTGGTAGGCGGCAGGATTGTGACGCGCCCTAAGCCGGCAGGCATTCAAGAGAGGCCCCATGGGGTGCGAAACATAGACCGGCAGGTATTCGTCCAGAAAATCCTCGGTGTCGACCGACAAGGAATCTCTCATGAACGTGACACGCTGTTGCAGGTGGAGAAAATTGGTTTCTTCAATTAGCCTTCCTAGAACTTCGAGTGAAGGCTCGGTCGGAGAATCCTGTGAATTCTCGACAATGCGGCTGGCAAGCGCCGCAACAAGCTTGGGATCGGGGCTCGCTGGGCCGGAATGATGTTCCTTTGGCAATAGTTCTCCAAACTCTGGGAGTGACCGACTCAAACTTTCTGCATACATGGGGATCGACATACTAGTTGTTCGATGCCGATACGACACACCCGCCACATGGTCCATTCCGTGAAGCACTCGAATGCACCTCGGCGCTAGGCTGAGGGCGCGGCGACCCGTTGCGAGGTTGAGAGCTTCTGAGCCAGTGAATTCTACCGACCGGTACCATAACAGAGCTCCGAGCTCTTGCCACTCGTCGGCTGCTTTTGCGACTTCCAACAAACCGTCATAGTCATAGAAATTGCTGAGCTTGGCGATCGGCACCCACGGCGGTTCGGGAAGTTCAGATTCGAGAGATTCGGCGGCGTTCAAGTCGCGTTCGGAAGCCTTGGAGAGGCCTAGCATGGTAAATGCGTAAGCACGCGCCCAAAGTCCTTCGGGCGAGTCGGGCTCAAGGTGGATCAACCGAGTCGCGTAAAGCAAGGCTCGGGCGCCAAACACGCGTCGCATCGGTGAATGTAAGAAGACCGTGAGCTGAGAGAGGTTAGCGTAGCCGCGCGCCAGCGCCGTCAGTTGAGAAGGCGATTCGCCTTGTTCACGGATCGCCTGGTGTATCCTCATGATGGCGGCAAGTTGCGACTCGGCGTCCATGCGGGTGAGCAAGTCTTCGATCTCGCCGTCGATCGGCTCGTTGTTTTGTGGCTTGGCGACGATCGGCTCAAGCCCCGTCTGCTTGAGGGCCTCGACAAACTCGATGCGAGATTTCTCCTCGGCAGACTGAACGGCCATTTCGTAACCAGAGCGATTGGCATGGTAAGAGTAGGGAATCGAGCCGCTGGCAATCACTTCGTCGCCATCTTTCAGTTCGTAGTCGATGTGCGCGTAGTAGCTAGCCACCAGCAAGCTTAGTGTCGAATCAGGAAGCGATTCGCGCAAGGCTTCGTCGCGTGTCGCCGCAGCAAACGACTCGCGAGCGGCAAGCAACACGGCTTGGCGAACGATTTCCATGTATAGGCGGTCGTCGTCAGGACTGCCTTCGTCGTCCTCTGGCTCAGCATCCAACGGGGGTAACTCGAAAGTGATGCCCACTATGGGTTCCGCCCAGCTTGTCTGGACGAGCAACAGGTAGCAGGCAAACGATGCCATCGCCGCTAGATGGATAACTTGGCACATTTTCCAAGGCAAACAGCTAGTTTTCATAGCACAATCCCCCGAGTGATAAGCAAGAGTAATGCACTTATGGTAGGGCCCAAGCCCTCAGTTGTCGACTACTTTGTGGAATCGGAGAATGCTAGCGCGAGGAGTAAACACTTCAATCCAATCGTGGTCTTCCGTGAATTGGAACATGGCCAGTCGAGCTTGGTAGAATTACCCCAGTATACGCAGCCAGTTGTGATCGGCACCTTAGGTACGGAGTATCAAAATGGAAACAGTAAACCAGGTTCTCGCTGCCCTTAAGAAGAAGGGCTCGGCCCAATCTCGCAAAATCTACTCGCGCCACGGCGCGCCGGAGGAAATGTTCGGCGTCAAGGTCGCCGACCTCAAAACGATTGCTAAGAAGATTAAAGGTAATCAGCAGCTGGCCCTCGACCTATACGACACGGGCAACTCCGATGCGATGTATCTGGCCGGCATGGTGGCCGATGGACACCAAATGACCAAACGGCAACTCAATGCGTGGGTCAAAGGGGCAACCTGGTACATGCTATCGGATTATGCGGTCGCCGGGGTCGCGGCCGAGAGTCGCCATGGCCGCGACTTGGCTCTCAAGTGGATAAAGTCGAAGAAAACGCTTGTGGCATCGGCGGGTTGGACGACCTACTCTAATCTGCTAAGCATCTTTCCAGACGATGAGCTTGATCTCGACGAAATAAAGGGGCTACTAAATCACGTTGTCGATCATATCGACTCCGCTTCGAACCGTGTCCGATACGCGATGAACAACTTCGTGATCTCTGTTGGATCCTTCGTTAAGCCTTTGCTCCGACAAGCGAAATCTGCCGCCAAGAAAATCGGTGTGGTGGAGGTCGACATGGGCGAGACCAATTGCAAAGTGCCACTAGCGACCGACTACATCGCCAAGGTCGAATCGATGGGACGTGTTGGCAAGAAGCGCAAAAGCGCGAAGTGTTAATCACGCCTTGAACGATTCGTAATCCTCCAAGCTCGCCCCGTCCAAGCAGGCTTGAATGATGTCCTTGCCGAGCGGGCGCAGGTCGTCGTGCAGGAACTGCTTGAGTTGGCCGTGGAAGAAGTCGGTCAACATCTTGGCTCCTTTGTCGTACGCTTCCTCGCCAACCTCTGGTTGATGCGATACGTCAAAGAACCACGAACCAATTGTTTGCCCTTCAACCTGAAGCGTGTGCTTGTTCATGCCGAGCAGCGGGCAACGCGAAGGCTTGAGGGTATCTTTGCGAAATGGCGCCGCGCCGCGCCGCGCGAGGTACTCGCGGGCTATCCATTGCGGGGCGAATCCCACCTGCCAGCAGCCAATGTGCTGATTGGGAATCAGCACAAACATCGTCTTGTCAGTTTCCATGATTTGGTCGAGCAAGATGTTGGCCTGGTCGACCTTTCGCCCGGTTGCGAACGGCCAGAACGAACCCACGCCTTCTGACTGCATGCCGGCTTGGTCGACGATCGATGGGTTGCCATGCCCACGCGGCGCAACCAGCCGCCATAGCCAGGCGAGCGACGGCGACAACACATGGAACAAGCCGATAATCCCGTAGGTAGGATGGTCGACCGTGCACGGCGGGCAACGTACGCCGAAACTGCGAATGTCGACCGTTACCGGCTTATTAACAATGCCGGGCACGTACTTACGCGGCATCACCACGCGCGGGTTCGGGCATGGTTTGTCCGGCTCGTCCATCGTGTGTTCCCAAATTAGCGCCGTTGCGCCCGGATGCGCGTCGATGTTCAGGAACAACAGCGGCCCGGGAGGTTCGATGGTGGTCTTTTCCAAGTGGGGATCGACGCCGTAGTGTTGTATGTGGTTCACACGAATAAACCACGCCGACTCCGCATCGGTCAGTGTTAGCTTGCCCTCAGTATCCTCGCCGCTCTTCAAATCGGAGTGACACAGCGCCATGTCGTCGGTAACCGGATTGAGATCGCAGCCGCGGGCCAGCGTGAGCTTTCGCACGTCGCCGTTTAGCGTGTTCGTGCCCAGTCGCAACGAACCGTCGGCTTCGCGGTGCATCTGCTCGAGCATCTCGCTCTTGCCGCCGCCAGAGGCTCCCTCGTGCATGATTGTCGTGGTGTTCTCGTAGGGTGTCGTCACCTCGACGGTCGAGCAGTGAGCGGTCGTCCATGGTTCGGCGTCACGCTCGCCCAACGTCAGGAGCATTCCGTAAACCCCTTTCTTCGCCGAGGGGCCCGGGTACAGGTTATACGAGAACAACTCGTGTAGATTCGCCTCCTCTTCGAATCGGCGATTGTGCACCACCACCTGCTTGCCGTCGAAGTGCGTATGGCGGAACGGGGGAGCCACGTACAACACCGCACCATGATGGTACTTGCCGCCGGCGGCTCGGATTTCGTCGAGTGGCACAATGCCTTGCAGCATGGCCAACCCCAACGCGAAGAACCCTGCATTGGCCGGGGCGATGGCCACTGCGTCGAGCGGATTATCGGGCAAGCCGGTGCGGAAGAAGAATGCAGCGATGGGTTGCGTCCGCAGCCATTCAATGGTCTCGGTTCGTAAGTCGGTAAACGGCTTGCCGAATCGATTCTCGAACGTCGGCTTGTCGGTGTGCGTGTGATCGCCGACCACCATGCAATCCGGGTCGCGGCGACGCATGTACGCATCGACGTAGTTGGCCGCCACGCCGTTTTTCGTCTGGCATACGTTTACTTCCGGTACGAACCCGCGCCCCTCGACGTCGTAGCCCACCATGAATCGCCCGTCGGGCCCCACTTCGCCTAAACCGAGCGATGCGTCGGGCGTAGCCAGTGCAACCAAGTCGTCAACACTACCAGCCAAGTGCAGCCGCCCAGCTTGCTGGGCCGCCTCCAAGACGCTCATCGCGGTAAAGGAGAGCGTCAGGTCTTCAAATCCTTGTAGTGCCATCAGTTATACCCATTTGCAAGGTGCTTCAATTTCGCCTGAATCAGCAGTGTATTAGGTAAGCTCGGCGAATGTAAGTCTCGCGTCGCTTCGTGATTCAGACTGCTATACGTTAGCTAAGTTTTGAACTCAGATTCTTCCACCTACTCGACGCCGCTCCGAACAATCGCCGTCACATTGACCCACCGATTCCGCCTGCTTAACCTAATCGTCATGCTTGCTGCCCGTGTGATTCCGTGTCTCGATGTCAACCAAGGCCGTGTGGTCAAGGGAACCAACTTCGTCAACCTCCGCGACGCTGGCGATCCGGTGGAAGTCGCTGCGCGCTACGAAGCCGAGGGTGCCGACGAGTTGGTGTTCCTCGATATCACCGCCAGCCACGAAGCCCGCGCGATCACGCTCGATATGGTGCGCCGCACCGCCGAGCGTGTGTTCATGCCGTTCACCGTTGGCGGCGGCATCCGCACACTCGACGACGCCAAGGCCCTCATCACCGCAGGCGCCGAGAAGGTCAGCATCAATTCCGCCGCGGTGCGCGAGCCCGGCTTGGTGAGCGAAATCGCTCGGTGGTTTGGTAGTTGCGCGACCGTGGTGAACATCGATCCCAAGCGAGTGATCAAAGACGGCCGCGAAGTGTGGGAAGTCCACATCAACGGCGGCCGCATTCCCACCGGGCTCGAAGCGGTGCAGTGGGCCCAGCGCGTCGAACAGCTCGGAGCCGGCGAAATCGTTCTCACCAGCATGGACTGCGACGGCACCAAAGACGGGTACGACCTGGAAATCACCCGCGCGGTGAGCGAGGCCGTCTCGATCCCCGTCGTCGCCAGCGGCGGAGCGGGCAAGCCCGAGCACCTGGCCGACGCAATCCTCGAAGGCAAAGCCGACGCGGCACTCGCCGCCAGCATCTTCCATTTCGGCGAGTACTCCATCGAAGAAACCAAACGCGTCATGGCCGACCGCGGCATCCCCGTCCGCATGTTGGTGTGACCAACTTTTTGTTGTTTCCATAAATCGCCTAACACGATTCGGTGTGCAAAAACCTTACGTCGCCGGCACGTTTCCTAAGGCCAGTCAGCTACGCGACTTGCAACGCACCAATTCGTCGCAAATGCGACATCGTTCTTTCACAGGTGTGAAAAAACCCTCGGCCTCGAAGGCAGCATCAACCCGCGATTCCCAAATTGCCAAACAGCGACGCCGACAATACTTGCGGCAGTCGTATTAGATCAGACTGAGCAGGGGATTCTATAACGATTTGTGGCCACGCGACGGCGAAATGGGATTGGCGAAGGGCGAATCAGAGAAGTTCGATTCGGTAGTCAAGGACGCATGCGCAGCGATCGAGAAGCGGTCGAGTCGCATCCTCATGTTGGCCCGAGAAGTACCCAACCAGAATGCCTTCATTGGGTTTGACGGTGAATTGCAGGTAGTCTTCGGTTGTGTCGTCATCCGCAATCAATACGGTAATTGCACCAGATTGTGCGGCTACCTGTTGGTCAATGATCTCCTGGGGAGCGTTTAGCTCGATCAATTTGGCTATGGTGTCGCCAACCACATCCTTCCCCTCATCACGGTCGGCTGTGCAACACGCGAACTCATCTTGAAGCCGTGATACGATCTCGTCCGGTGTAAGGTACGAAACATCGTCTTTAGGTTCGAGGCGATGGGACATTGTTTTCTCATCCGATCAACCAGGACATGCGGCAGGATTCGTCAGCGAAACGTGGGTCTTAGTGACATAGGGATTTGGGGATTGTACGTCCGGGAGTCATCACGGCCCGGGTGGCATCGCAGTTCAGCGACCCAAGCTCATTGCTCCCGATCACCGAGCGACCACTCAATCGCATTCACCAGCAGCCGGCGAATGGCTGGGTCTTGTAGGTCTTCGACCGAGCCGAGCGATGTGTAGAACGTTCGGCCGGGCTCGCGCGAATAGGTCCAAGCGACCGGTTCGATCGACTCTTGCCCTTGGGCCTTGCCGCGAAGCAGCACCGTGGCCGAATCGGATAGACTCCGCGTCTTGTAGAGATGCGAGGTGATGGGCCGCTCTCCCTCCCAGGCAACTCCCTCTAGCAATCGCTTGGCCCGCGCTCGTTCGTCGACCCATAGGAAGGTCGCAGGCTGATCCTCACGGTGCTTGCTGCTGTAGTGTCCCTCGTACTTGGCCCCGAGCACCTCTTGATCGAAGTCTTGCCAAGCGGCGCGGTCGCGTGGGACGTCTTCTGGATTGCCGGCGTCGAAGGCATGCGAGGCGGTGCGGATCGCGACCACCGGTTTTCCTGATCGGATCCAGGCTTGCAGATGCTGTAGCTCTTTGGGCTTCAAGAACCGTCGCCGTACGCTCAACACCAGCAAGTCTGCCTCGTCGAGTGCCGCCATCAAACCGGGAAAGTCATGTCGTGTGGGGCTCGTCCGATCGTCGCTTGCGGCATGAACAAAGTGGCAGCAATAGCCCAGCGGCAAGAGTTCCTGCTCAGCAAACTTGGGCAGAGTCTCACGGGTGTTGTATTCATACTCGCCAATCACAAAGAGCACCCGCGCGGGCGCAGCCAAGCTGTGGCTGGCTGCGCAAACGCCAGCCAGCAGAGCGCAGAACGAGCGATTGCCGAATGTTGCGATCATTCTCTTACTTGCGGTATTCGTACCAGATCGGACTGAAAAAAGCCTATCTGACCAACCAGGCTTGCGAACAGATTGTCGCCATAACTCCAACCAATCGCAAGCTTTGCCAGCTCACGGAGTCTCTCGCCTTGCCCCGATTTCTGGCAACCTGGACCCTGGCGCGTTATCATCGACCAGCGGGCCGCGACGCTGGGGAACACTTGATCGATCGAAAGGGCGGCATCTCTCATGAATGCTCTAGACATGCGTGTGCGCCGATTCGTGTGGCTCGTTGTGGTGGTGTTGCTTGCCGCGAATCCTGCAAGCGCCGACTTCGACATCATTGCACGCACCGGCGACAACTCGCCTGATGGCAACGGTCAGTTCGATCTGTTTGCGACTCCGGCTATCAATAACGAACAACAGGTGTCGTTCTTGAGCCAGCTTACTGGTACCGACAACGGTTTGTTGGACAATCAGGCTTTCTATCGCAACGACCAGTCTGGTCTCGAGACGATTCTTCGCAAAGGAGAGTCCTTTACGGGTCGCGACGTCGTGGGTTTTGAGCCGCTTGTCGCCTATTTGGACGACGATGGATACGTGGCGGGTGTGGCAGCGCTTGAGCGCCCGCAGCCGCCGGGGTTCTTCTTCCAGGGCTTTCGCGGCAATGGCATTTTCATAGGACCTCATGTACCCGAAGGCAGCGCCAGTCCCAGCGGCAACAACTCGCTAGATGTGCTAACAGCAACCGGCTACAACTACGAAGGCGATTTGATTTACACCGGATTCTACACCGGTGCAAATGAAGAGGCTGGGCTCTATCGCCAATTGCAGGGTGGCCCTACCACAACTCTGGCTTTGTTCCTGGGTGCCGCGCCACGCGGAGGTACGTTTCAGAACGTGGGATTCGGGGCAACGCTAAATCGTTTTGGCGACGTCGCGTCGTTTGCGGCCGTAGACGATGGTGGAGACGTGGAGTCGGTACTGCGCGTGGTCGGTTCGAATCTACAAGAACTCGTGCGTAACGGCGACATGACGAACGATGGCAATACCACCGTCGAGAGCCTGCTTGGTTCGAACGCGTTCATAGGCAATTCGCGGAATGTGGCCTTTGTGGCGGAGTATTCCCAGCCAAGCGTGCTGCGGGAAGGCCTGTTCCTGGCCGGCAATTCGGGGCTCGACCTGATCGCGCCTGGCCTTCTACCAAGCGGAGGCTCGGCTACCGTCGACATGCAGGTGTTCGGTATTAGCGACGACGACACGGTAGCGTTTACGACCGAATTCGTTGGCGGCGTCGATAGAGACTCGGGGATTTATGTCACCGACTCGAATGGGCCTACTTTGGTTGCTTTCGAAGATACCGAAGTGCCCAATGGCGATCGCTATTTTCAAAGTTTCATTCCAGACACCGCCACATTCAACGACAACGGTGAGATGGTGTTTCTGGCCGAACTGTCCAATACACCCAACGGCTCGGCCACCGGGCAGGGCTTGTACTACTACTCCGTAGGCACGGGACTTACCACCATCATCGAAACCGGCGCCATGTTCGATGGCGACGAATTATCGCTACTCGGCTTCACGGGTACTCTGTTGGCGCAATCTCTACAGTTTGCCGACGCAAGCCTCTCGGGCTTGAACAACCTCGGCCAAGTCGCGTTTGCCTATACGCTAGACGACGGAAGTAACGGCGTGGCCGTTTGGACGCTGCCCGATCCCCCCGGCGACTACAACGACGACGGCATCGTGAACCTCGCCGACTACACCGTATGGCGCGACAACGTTGGTGCGCCAGCGGGAACGTTGCCCAACGATCCGACTGGCGCAGCAATCGGCACCGAACAGTACGACATCTGGAAGGCAAACTTCGGCGAGGTCGGCGTGGCGTCGGCCAGCATCGTAGCGCCGGTGCCCGAACCGAGCGCATTGGGACTGGCGTTGGTTGCTTGTGGTTTCGTCCGATTGCGTTCCACTCGCGGCTTGCGCCGCGGTGCGACAATCTGCCGCGGCTGCTAGGGCTGGTCGGAGTTGCGCCCAGCGGCGAGAATGGGTGAAATCGAAGTTCGTACTATCGCCCATGATTTCGTTACTCGCACGCCGTCGCCGTATTGCTGCTGCGCTATTGGTCGCGTTCGCAGTTGCCGCGACCGGCGTACCGCTTGCGGTTCCCAAACTGTCGAGCCCGCCGGGCGAGCGATTCCCGTGTGAAAATTGCCCGTGCGGTTGCGCTTCAGCCAAAGTTTGCTGGAACGCCTGCTGCTGCCATAGCATGGACGAGCGGCTGGCTTGGGCGAAACGCGAAGGGGTACGCCCACCCGAAGCGATCTTGCGCCTGGCGCTTCAGCGAGGCCACGATGTGTCGCTGTGGATGGAATCTGCCAGGCGCTTGACCCAGACGTGTATCCAACGTGATGCCGATGCGCCCAAGTCGTGTTGTTGCTGCAGCCGCAAACAGCGCGACGATCAGCCAGACCAGCAGGCGAACGATCCTGTCGATCAATCTCCAGTTTGGCGAACGGTTGCTTGCCAGGGCGTGCTGAAGTTCTGGATGTCGGTCACAGTGGTGATCGACAATTTTGGTGAGCAGGAAGTGACTCTCTTGCCCGGCGAAGCTGTCACGCAAACGCGGTTCGCGCTCGAGCCGTCCGCTACGATTCCACCGCCCACGCCGCCACCAGAAAGTCTGGCGTGAGGTAGCAACTCGCGGGCGTGTTCCCTCCGATGGTGCACACGCCCATCTTTGAATCGCTCTATTTGCGCCTTGCGCGCGTCGCAAAGCCAAGACTCTTGGTGCGCGATACGTGGGGGCGAGGTGGTGGTTATGAACTCCCGGCGCGGTTTCACGCTGGTCGAGCTGCTTGTAGTGATTGCAATTATTGGTGTACTCGTGGGCCTGCTGCTCCCCGCCGTGCAGGCGGCGCGGAGTGCTGCTCGGACCGCCAAGTGCGTTAACAACCTCAAGCAAATCGGGCTGGCGTTTCACTTGTATCTCGACGTGAATGAGGGCCGTTTTCCCCGCAGCTCGCACTCGGCGTTCGCCCATCGTGAGCCCGGGTGGGGACAGCAGCTTGCGACCTACTTGGATCCCACGATCGAACCAACCTTCGGGCCGTTGCCCGAGAGTTTGATGGCGGGCGTGTACCGCTGTCCAGCAGACAATCGCGACAACCTGCGATTGTGGAGCTACGGCAAGAACGTGTGGTTCGAACTTTCGGCCGCCGAGACCGGCGACGTACTTGGAATCGCGAAGGGGCCTACCTACCAGCGACTACGGAGCATCCCGGCCACCAGTCGCACCGTGTTGGTTGGCGAGTTGCTATCGGGTTCTACAACGGACCACATCATGGCCCACTTTTGGAAGGTCGGCGGCGCGCCTGAAGTTGCGCACCGTCGGCATCAGGAAGTGAGTAACTACTTGTGGGTGGACGGGCATGTCTCGGCTCATCCGTTTGACGAAACGTACGACGACTTGCAACGCGTCGATCAGTGGGACCCCGGTATGGCGGCAGAGCCCTAGTCGCCTGCCAGTGCCCTGATGTCCAAGCAATCTTCAGCGAACATTACACAATCAAATTTTCAGGACCCAAAATGAACCTATTACATCGAAGCGCTATCGCTCTAGTATCTCTGTTTGGTGCGACCGCCTTTGGGCAGCTTCCGCCCCTTCCGCCGATGACCAACGGCGACGGCAACCCAGCCAACAATGGAATGAAGCATGTCATGGTGGGCTACGATTCCGAATCGCAGCAGCTTAGCGTGCGTGTTGACGATCCTCCCGCTTCTCCCGTCACGATGACGTCGGGCTTTGGAATGAGCTTCGACTCGAAATTCGACGTGCTCGAGGACCGGTACTTCAACAGCCAACATGGTTGGCTTCCCACGGGGCTATGGTTACCGCCCGCAGGAGCCGATGTGTGGATCAAGCGCAGCAGCGCAACAATGCCCGACGGCGCGACGCTGGCGGTGTACGAAGGAGGTATGGGCCCGGCGCTTCCGAACTGGTCGATGCAGCCGCTCTACGCCAACGATGGTGACATCTGGAAGTGGGATCTCTTGATGCAACATGACTTGTTCGTCGTCGACCAGCCAGGCGAGTACAGCATGACCTTCGAAATCTACATGGGCGACTTGACTACTGGCGAACGACTTGACGGATACGAATCGGCCAGCACCACGCTGCGATTTCAAACACCAGTGCCCGAGCCCACTACTGGCGCGATGTTGTTGATGGCAGCCATCGGTTGTTTCTTTTGTCGGCGTCGAGCAACCATCGGGGCTCTTGCAATGATTGGGCTATGTACTTGCGCGAGCGCCACGGCAGCCTTCGTCGAACCAATGATGGGCGGCGGACAGATTACCCAAGGCGAGGCAGCCATGAAGCACGCCGATATCTCGTTTCTTGGCGGCGAGTTGAGCGTCGTGGTGGACGACACCGTTGCCACGCCAAAACTTACTCCGCTAAATCCAGCTGATCAGTTCGACCTCGACGGCACCTGGGGCATGATCAACCAGCACGCTTACAACTTCCAATACGGCTGGAATCGCGGCGACATCGACGCCCTTCCGCCCGTTGGCTCTTGGATTTGGATCGAACAGCTCGATGCGTCACCCGGACTGAAAACCTATCAGCGGCCACCAGCGTCGCCAGAAGGACAAGCGATATTCAGCACCAACGGAAGTTCGACACGGTGGCGATGGAGCGGCGAGATGACGCATAACCTATACGCGGTAGGTTCCCCAACCCAAAGCACCTACTTCGCGACGTACAACGTCTACATCGGCGACGATTTGACCGGCGAGCCGAATCCAAACTTCGCGCCAGCTCAAGTCACGTTCGAGTTTAGCGCGACGCCGATTCTCGCTGGCGACTACAACGACGATGGCATCGTCAACCTTGCCGACTACACCGTGTGGCGCGACAACGTTGGACAAACGGGCAGCGGACTCGCCGCCGACGGCAACAGCGACGAGGTGGTCGACAAGTGGGACTATGAGCTTTGGAAGGCGAATCACAGCGATGACGGTTCGATGCCTGCGAGCCTTACTGCCCAGGTGCCCGAACCGATGTCGATCGCATTAGCGATCTACGTAGCCGCTGCACTCTGGTGGAGGCGCCGGTCAGATAGCGAGGAGTAGCCGTGCTCAACCTCACGCCCGCAGCTTGGTATACAAGAAAGCCAATCTGAGATTTCTGTTGAAAGTGAGCCACTTGCTATGTTCCAATGGGGAGGCATGTTACTAAGACAGTCGCTACACGTACATGCCGGGACATCTGCGTGGTTACGGGACGTCTAAGTCCCAATTGTCCCTTTCCGCGCGCGGCAACGGACAATTCAATGCGTCGACTACACTTTGCGAAATGGAAGAATCCCGACGAAAGCAGAGGAAAACGAGGGTTAACGGGGATCATTGGGGGTGAATTGAGTCCCCTGAAGTCGTTTCTGGGAATCCGGGACAAAACGGACTTTCGCGGGCGGGAATGTGAGTTTATTCGCTGCGAAACACAATCAGTTGGCGAAACGATCGTCGAGAGCACTGGAGAGGAACGATGTCAGACAATGCCAACCGCAAGGAACGCGAGTACGAGTCGCTCAGTCCGTTCGAGCTGAAGAACAAGCTCATCAACATGGCAGGAAGTCATTCGGAGCGGATGATGCTGAATGCCGGCCGAGGAAATCCCAACTGGGTGGCCCTTACGCCTAGAGCGGGCTTTTTTGAGTTCGGGCACTTCGCATTGCAAGAAACTCAGCGGCGCGAGATCGAACCGGGCTTGGGCCAAGTTCCATCGGCCGAAGGTAGTGCCGAACGATTCGCCGCATACTGCCAAACGAATGCCGATCGACCGGGCGTTGAGTTTCTCACGCAAGCTGTCGCCTACGCGACACAAACAATCGGACTCGACGCCGACGCGTTTGTCGGCGAGATGGTCGACGCGATCTTGGGCGACCATTATCCGGTGCCCGACCGGATACTAAGCGGTGTGAGCCAAGTGGTCGGACGGTATCTTGACCAGGAGATGTTTGGCAACGCGCCTCCCGAAGGCAAGTTCGACCTGTTCGCCACCGAAGGCGGCACGGCTGCCATGACGTACATCTTCAGCAGCTTGATGGAGAACAAGTTACTCCATCATGGCGACACGATTGCGTTGGGATCGCCGATCTTTACGCCTTACTTGGAGATTCCACGACTTTCTGACTATCAATTTGTCGAACTTGAAGTGCAGCAGGACGAGTCGCAACATTGGCAGTATCCCGACAGCGAGATTGAAAAGCTGGCCGATCCGGCGGTGAAGGCTTTCTTTGTCGTGCACCCCTCGAATCCGACCTCGGTGGCGATGCACCCCGATTGCATCAAAAAGCTCGGCCACTTGGTGCGGGAGCGGCGCCCCGACTTGATCTTGTTGACCGACGACGTTTACGGAACCTTCGTCAACGGCTTCCAATCATTGGCAGCTGCCGCCCCGCGCAACACAATCTTGGTCTATTCGTACTCCAAGTACTTCGGCGCGACAGGATGGCGATTGGGCGTGATTGGAATCCACGAAGACAACGTGTTTGACGAGCAGATCGTGGCCTTGTCACAGGAAGATCGCGACAGTTTGGAGCGACGCTACGGCCACGTCGCGCTGGAGCCGGCCAAGATGAAGCTGATCGAACGGATGGTCGCTGACAGCCGCGCTGTGGCGTTGCACCACACGGCGGGCCTTTCGACGCCACAACAAGTGCAGATGGCGTTGTTCTCGCTCTATTGCTTATTAGACACCGAGAATCGCTACAAGCAGTCCGCGCAGCGGATCGTGCGAAGTCGAGCCGAGGGGCTGTATCAAGCGATTGGCGTGGAACTGCCGGCCGATACGTACGACACCCACTACTACACCACCATTGATGTGCCGAAGCTCGCGTGCAATCGCTACGGCGAGGAGTTCGCCAATTGGCTGGTGACCGAACACGAGCCTATCGACTTTGTATGGCGCCTGGCTGACGAGAAGTCGACCGTTCTAATGGATGGCGGAGGATTCGATGCCCCGAACATGTCAGTTCGGGTGTCGCTGGCGAATCTGGATAGCGACGCTTATCCCAAGATTGGCAAGTCGATTGCCGAGTTGCTCGAAGAGTATCATGCCCGCTGAAGCAACCAGGTGTAAGTGAACTAGAACTCGTACCGCATGCCAAGCTGGATACGATGAGCCTCGGCGCTTTGGCCATTGGTATCGCGACGCTCGCCCCAAAGGTACTCAAGGCCTACCCACGCACTATCCGCGTAATTCCAGATGAGGTTGGCCGCGATGTAGATGGCGCCGGCGTACGTGTCGCCGGACTGCGTGTCGGTGGTGGAGTTCGCATCGTCGCTATAGACAAATGTTGAAGTCCATTCTTTGTTCCACCAATGCTCGTAGCCAACATACCAAGCGCGTGCGAATAGCGCGTCCAGGTTGCCACCCGAATCCAGCGCCGCATCAAGACGCAGTCCGTTGGCATCCTCGATGTAGCGCGCAATTCCATAGCCGGCCGCGTACTGCCAAACAAACCGGCTTTTCGCAAGCGGCGAAGGACTTCTGCTTGTCGGAGGCGAGTCACAAAACAGATAGGCCCAAAGGTGCATGTCACCCGTGAAGTTGATGCCGTAGCCGGTCGTGTTGAGCGTGCTCTCGTCGGGCGCTTCGTAGGTGATACGACGCACAATCCCAGCAGTCTGGAGATGCCCATAGCCGTTGTCGAAATTGACGTGCCCGGTGAAGTCGGGTAGCTCCTGCAGACGCTCACCAATCGGATCGCCCATGGCGTCTTCAGGGAGAGTGATATCGCTAAACGGTTGTTCGGCGGCTACCGCGACGTTCCAGTAATCGCCGATCGGCAGCGTGCCGCGAACCAACGACTGGCGAACCAAGATGATGGCGGCCGGCCCTTCGTTTTCTATGACATTGGGATAGGCTCCGTAGTCCATGAACACCGTCGCGTCCTGCCCGAATCGAAGGTGGCCGACGTCGGCATAAAGGAATCGTAATTGAGGGCGATACGAACCGCTTGGCCCTTGGGTGTCGTCATTGAAGAAGTCCAACTGCATGAAGCCGGTGATGGGGCCAACAGAGGAGTTGGTTTGCGTCTTGAGTTGCAGTCGCGATTGTCGTGCGGAGAAATTCGTGTTGCCGCCTCGCTCCTGCGGAACTGGAATCGTCGACGTGACAAACTGGGCAGTGCTGCCAATGGGATCAAAGTCGAGGATTCCGTCGAGGTGTACTCTTCCGCCCCATTGCAGGTGCGTCTTTCGTTTGTGCCCGTCGTGGGCGATGGTTACATGGCTCAATCGGTGAGGCGAACGATGAGCGAGATATACTGGAAATGCTGGGCCCAGATCGTAGGGTCGCCGAACGTACCCTGGCGGACCGTACTGCGGAACTGCTACATCGAAGTAGACCGCGGAAAAGCGGAGACGAAGGTCCAGTTCTTCGACTGGACTGGAGAGATACTCCTGGTAAGTGGGAGCGGGGGGTGGCGGCAACCTATGGGCGATCAACTCCGAGTTGTCGCCGCGCGACGCAACTCCAACCACGGCCACCAGCACTGCCAGCATACTCCGGACACACCAGGCGGCACGAAGTATGATGGACATGAGTACGACGGGATTCCCGCCCACCAGCACAGACAGCGCGCCCCCTAGGGCAACTAGACGCCCCCTCACTCTGTGTTGATTCGAGCGATTGTGCCTGCCGAGTTGACTTTATCTGTTACGAGCCTTGGAAAAAGCTTCGGACTGCTTACAATGCCGGCCCTTGCTGGCTAACCTACCCTAGCTGCACGAGTCGCTCGCATCGCCTATTCTGCTAACTACCCATCCAACGCGAGCTGTGATCGGCTGGCCAACGAGAGCGAAATTATGTCCTACTTTGTCATTTTGATGTCTCGTTCGACCATTCTCGCAGCGCTATTTGCCGTGCTAGCGCTAACTACGAGTGGCGCGGAAGTGAATCCAGACGTCACTTGGAAGATTACGAACCCGAAGTTACCGAAAGTCGTTGTCGTAACGACAGGCGGCACGATTGCCGAAAGGGTCAATGACAATACAGGGGGCGCGGTACCGTCCATTTCTGGCGATAAACTGGTCGCCGCGGTGCCAGCACTCAAGGATGTCGCGAACATCGGCGTATGCCAGTTCAGCAACATCGATAGCTCGCAAATGACGCCGGAGTTGTGGGCGAACTTAAGCCGCGCGGTCGACGCCATACTTGTTCGACCGGATGTCGTAGGAGTGGTAGTGACGCACGGTACCGATACGATGGCCGAGGGGGCTTACTTTTTGGAACTCACTCTCAAAAGCGACAAGCCGGTCGTGTTTACCGGGGCCATGAAGAATGCGTCGTCGCCGGCGCCAGACGGACCGGGGAACCTACTCGATGCGGTAGTGCAAGTGTGTTCCGCCAACGCGCGGGACTGGGGCGTTACGGTCACGCTCAATGCCTTCGTAAACGGCGCCCGTGCTGCGCGAAAAACGGACACCACGAATCCTCAGACGTTTATGTCTGGCGATAAGGGCTATCTGGGGTACATTGCCGAAGGTAAGGTTGTGCGGCTGAATGTCGTGCTCATTCGACAGAAACTCCCAATCCCAGAAACACTACCCAAAGTGGTGTTTCTCTCGACCTATTCGGGAGCCGATGGCAGCTTGGTTCGTTTCGCCGTCGACTCCGGCGCCGATGGAATCGTGATTGACGGGGTAGGAGCCGGCAACGTCGACGCACGCACGTTCGAAGCAATTAAGTACGCGCTGGCCAAGAACGTGCCCGTGGTGATCAGCAGTCGAGTTTATCATGGGACGGTTGCTCCCATTTACGCCGACGCGGGTGGTGGCAAGACACTTCAAAAGACGGGTTGCATCTTGGCGGGAGATTTATTGGGGCAAAAGGCGCGGCTGCTGTTGATGCTGGGACTTGGAGAGTACCACGACGACTCGAAGGCACTTCGCAAGCTGTTCGATCCCCGGTCGTCAACTTAGTTGCGGGTAACCTATCTCCTAAATCGTTCATCGCCGAGCTTGGGGCATGGAATACATCGATCGATTCTTCGACGCGCAGCCATTCGTTGCCTTGTTCATTACGATCGCGCTTGGCTATCTTGCAGGCAAGTTTCGGGTGGGTCGCTTCGTGTTGGGCGGCATTGCCGGCACCCTCTTGGTTGGAGTGGCGATTGGCCAGTTCGGCATCCAATTGGATGCCGGAATCAAGAACATCTTTTTCGCCCTGTTCATTTACGCGGTTGGCTATCAGGGCGGACCGCAGTTTTTTCGCGCACTCAACCTGAAGTCGCTTAACCAATTGCTTTCGGCGTTTGTAATGTGCTTGGTCGGGCTCATCTGCGTGCTCGCTGCCGCTTGGACCTTTGATCTAGATCGCGGAACGGCCGCAGGCCTTGCGGCGGGCGGGTTGACGCAGTCGGCCATCATCGGCACGGCGGGAGACGCGATCGCCAAGCTCGATGTGTCGCCCGAGCAGATCAAAACGATGCAGACCAATGTGGCCGTCGGTTATGCCGTCTGTTACATCTTTGGATCGTTGGGACCGATCATCATGGTGAGCTGGTTCTTTCCGATGATCATGAAATGGGATATCCGCCAAGAGGCGATTAAGCTTGCCAAGCAAATGTCGGGTGGGCAAGGCGAAATTGAAGCGGGGCAGTTCAACGCCGCGCGGCCAATCGACACGCGGTTCTTTCAAGTCGGTGGCTCGACAAACGCCGACGGCAAGACGGTGAGTGAAATCGAGGGCTCCTTCAACCACGCGGCCATCGAAGCGATGCTTCGCGACGGCCATCGCCTCGACATCGACTCGTCCGCCTTGATTCGCACCGGCGATATTGTTGCGTTGACTGGTCGGGTTGCCGATCTCGACCAAGCCAGCACGGTTCTTGGCGAGGAAGTCGCGCCCCCCGATGGGCTCGAACTCATCGAAGAAAAGCGCGAGGTGATTCTTGCCAACAGGCAGTTCGTTGGTAAGACTCTGTATGAAATCCAAGTGGCGCTTGGGGATGATACGACCCGCGGCGTGTTTATTCTTTCCGCGCAACGCATGGGTCAGACATTGCCGTTGCAGAGGAATCTCGAATTGCATCGTGGCGACGAATTAGTCATCACGGGAAACTCGAAAGACCTTGATCGCGTCGAACGTAGCCTCGGTTATCAGATATCCGCAGCTGCGGTTACCGATTTCATTGCGTTTGGCGCCGGCATGGCGCTTGGAATCTTGATCGGCATGGTCGAGTTTAAGGTCTGGGGGATCCCCGTGACCGTGGGAGCCGGGGGCGGATGCCTGCTGTCTGGGCTGCTGTTTGGGTGGCTACGGAGTGTGCACCCCAGCTTTGCCGCGCTGCCAAGCGGAGCGTCGAACTTCTTGCGCGACTTTGGGCTCGCGGTATTCGTGGGTGTGGTTGGAATCACCGCGGGACCACAAGCGATTGTCACGATCAAGCAGTATGGTGTAACGCTGTTCTTGCTGGGCGTATGTGTCACCATCATCCCACAACTAATCGTGTTCTTCTTCTCATACTACGTATTGCGAATTCAAAATCCCATTGAAGCGCTTGGCTGCCTGGTGGGAGGCCGTAGCGCGAATCCAGGATTTGCCGCATTGCTCGACAAAGCGGGTAACGCGACGCCCGTTGTCTCGTTTACCATCACCTACGCCGTGGCAAATGTGTTCCTTACGCTTTGGGGCCCGCTTATCGTAGGTATTGTCACGAAGAACGCTTAGGAGCACCATCGATTCTCTGACGTTACCGCGCTCAACATGGGAGTTCCAATGCCGCGATCACTAGTTCCGCCTCGTGACGAGATCATGCAGATGATGGAGCGGATCTACCGTTATCGCATGACAACCACATCCGGCGGAAATCTTTCAATCCGCGATTCCGGCGGGGGCATCTGGATCACTCCTGCCCGCGTCGATAAAGGTAGCTTGACCCGAGCCGACATAGTGCACGTCGCGGCCGATGGCAGTGTCGAAGGCCGTCATCCGCCATCGTCGGAGTTTCCATTTCATCAGGCGATCTACGACGCGCGGTCCGACATCCATGGAATTGTGCACGCCCATCCGGTGGCGCTGGTGGCCTTCAGCATCTGCCGGCAGACGCCAGATACGCGTTTGTTCCATCAAGCTTATACAGTTTGCGGCAAGACAGGTTTTGCACCGTATGCTTTGCCGGGCAGCCGACAACTCGGTGAACGGATTGCGGAACAATTTGCCGACGGTTGCGATAGCGTGATTCTTGAGAATCATGGCGTCGTGGTCGGCGGCACTACGATCGCCGAAGCGTACCAACGCTTCGAAGCGTTTGAGTTCGCGGCCAAGACGATCATCAAGGCGAGCCAACTTGGCGAGGTGCGGTACCTATCGATCGATCAACTGCTGCAAGCTATGAGCCGTCATGTGACGCTCGGAGAGTTTGAACCGGATGAGCCGACGACTCAAGAGAAAGAACTTCGTCGGGAACTGGCCGAGTTTGTTCGTCGCGGGTGTCAGCAGCGGCTACTCATCAGCACCGAAGGCAGCTTCTCGGTAAGGCTCGACGACCATTCGTTCATCGTTACGCCAACGCAGCAAGATCGCGGCACGCTCGAACCCGCCGACCTGGTGCTGGTTGCCGGCGATCAGCAAGAGGCCGGCAAACATGCCAGTCGCGCGGTTTTGTCGCATCAAGCGATCTACGATCGCCACCGGCACGTGCAGGCGATCGCCTTTGCTCATCCCGTGAACGCGACCGCCTTCAGCGTGACGGATGCCGTGTTCGACGCGCGAACCATTCCAGAAAGCTACGTATTCTTGTGCGACGTCCACCGTGCCCCGTATGGCGAACAGTACGCCCAAGACGGCCGGATTGCGGAGCGTGTATCGCGCGAGTCGCCTGCTGTAGTTTTGGAGAATGACGGTGTGCTGGTGACCGGCGACAGCGTGCTCGATGCATTCGATCGACTGGAGGTCCTGGAATCCACGGCCGAGGCGGTCATCAACGCCCGCGCGATTGGCGAGGTCGCCGCGATGGACGATGGCGTCATTCAGGAGCTTCGAGCGGCGTTTCATTTGGATTGACCGCACGGGACCGACAAGTGTTTTTGCCCTATGCTGCTCGACGCCCCAAGTCTGCTGGGGTATGCTGCGGCGTCAACCTGTTGTCCGGCGACTGGTGGTTCGATGAGCACAGTGATTCACATTCCGTCGACGCTTCGTCACGAGTGCGGCGGTGCTTGCGAGTTGCTGGCCGATGGCGGTACGGTTCGCGACGTGCTGGAGTGGCTAAAGCAGCACCACACTCTCGTCTACCGTAGTGTGTGCGACGAGACGGGCACCGTACGCCGGCATGTTAATCTGTTCGTGAACGACGATTGTCTCAACAAGACAACAGCGCTCGAAGTTCGGCTGGTCGACGGCGACGAGCTCTCCATCATGCCGGCCGTTTCAGGGGGATGAACTATGGCCGAACGCGTGCTGCTCACCATCGGTACCAAGAAGGGCCTG
The DNA here is from genome assembly GCA_028279215.1 of Pirellulales bacterium. Classification (GTDB taxonomy): domain Bacteria; phylum Planctomycetota; class Planctomycetia; order Pirellulales; family Lacipirellulaceae; genus Aeoliella. The sequence continues at coordinate 89,630 of JANQOF010000055.1, read as the reverse complement.
TTTATCGCCGAAGCAGGCAAGGGCAGGGGGAGGTTTGCGTTGCGCGGCCCGTTTGGATCCGGTGTGTCGGTTTATTCAACGCTTATCGACACTCGTCGCGCGCCGCGCGTGATGGCGTCGAGCTGCAACGCGTTCTTCGGTATGAAGTTGTTGGTCTCCACTGACCTAGGCCACAAGTTCAAGGAAACCAAATCGGCGCCCGCGTTCCCTGAGAAAGACGGTCGTGCGCTTGCCAATATCTGGTCGCTCGAAGCCGGCACGGGCAAGAAAGACCTGTGGGCTGGCGTCGAGCCCGCTTCGCTGTTCCACAGCGACGACAACGGCAACTCCTGGGAGATGGTCACCGGTATCGGTAACCACAAGCACGCCAAGCAGTGGCAGCCGGGCAACGGAGGGCTGTGCATGCATACTATCGTTCGCGATGGCGACCGGATGCACCTGGGCATCTCGACCGGCGGCCATTATGTGAGCGAAGACGGCGGCCAGTCATTCACCGCTTCGAACAACGGCGTCGGCGCCGGCTTCGTGCCCGATCCTTACCCTGAGTTTGGCCAGTGCGTGCACAAGATCGCCCGGCATGACGACGCACCAGGTCGACTCTACATGCAGAACCACGGCGGCTGGGAAGACCGCCCCGGCATCGGCGTTTTGCGGAGCGACGACCACGGCGCCAATTGGTATTCGATTGCCGATGGGCTGCCTTCGGATTTCGGTTTCCCGATCGTGGTTCACCCGCACGATCCCGACGTGGTGTACGTCGTACCGCTCGAACCGACGACTCGCACCTGTCCCGATGGCAAGCCGGCCGTTTGGCGCAGCACCAACGGCGGCAAGCGGTGGCGGCGGCTCACCAACGGTCTGCCAAAGAAGTCGAGCTACTTCACCGTGCTCCGCGACGCGATGACGGTCGACGAACTCAAGTCGCCCGCACTCTACTTCGGCACCACCACCGGCCAACTCTGGATGGGCAACGACGGCGGCGACGCGTGGTCGTGTTTGTTCGACTCGCTGCCGCCGATTAATTGTGTGAAGGTGGCGGTGGTTTAGGAGCGCTCGTCCGTTGCCATCGCGCGGTAACGTCGGGCAACAGATGTACAGATGTTGTGTCGAGGTCCTAACTGGCGGAGGCATTTCCTGTCTCGTTCCCGCCTACGTCTTTCGGCCGACCTATACTTGTCGGTCGCCTTCATGGCTAGTTTGGCCGCAAAACCCGCCCAACCGGCACACGGCACCGATCCATGCACGCAGTATTCCGTCGACAACTTCGTTTTTTGGGCGTTGTATTTGGCGTATCCCAGGTCCTGGGTGGGCATCTGACACCCGCATGGGCCCAGTCGATCGAAGTACAGGTCGCGGTCGATAGCGACGATGCTGAAGAATCGGACGGCGGCACGGTGAATTTGAACGATACCAAGCTTAACTTGGGGCAAGAGCGTTGGGTTGGTCTACGATTCAACGCAGTGTCCATTCCGCAGGGGGCGATGATTGTGTCGGCCTATTTCGAAATGCGGGCGTCAGATAACGATAGTGGAAACGCCGACCTGACGGTATTCGGCGAGGACGTCGACGACGCGGCCGTATTCTCCAGTGGCGGTAGCAATCTCTCCAGTCGTCCGACAACGAGTGCCTCGGCGACGTGGAGCATCTCCTCCAATTGGAAGAAGAACCAATGGTACGATTCCCCTGATATCGCGATGGTCGTTCAGGAGATTGTTGACCGATCTGGTTGGGCGGACGGTAACGATTTGGTGATCCTGGTGCGGTCCGACAACCTATCGGGTCACCGGCGAGCTTTTTCGCACGACGACAACAAGAACAAGGCATGCAAGCTGCACGTTGTGTATTCGCCTGGACCGACCCTAGTCAGTCGCTGGACGTTCGACGATGGCGCCGGCAGCGTCGTCACCGACTCGCAGTCGGCAGGCAACAACGGCAGCGTCCTCGGAAGCTACCTGTGGCAAACCAAGTGCGATGGCGACGGTTACCTCGACCTCAACAGCGCTAGCACCTACGTCAACGTTCCGGCAGATAGTTCGCTCAACTTCAGCGGCGATGCCAGTGTCACGGGTTGGTTTCGGCTGAACAGTGCATTCGATAGCTCGAGCACCTCTTCGCAAGTGTTGCTCGAGAAGTTTTCTTCCAACAACGAGAATCTGCATGTCGTCCTCGCGGGCACCGACTACACGAACACCGCGGTTGCCGACGGGTCGCTCGTATTCAAAATCAACGGCAGCGCCGGCGCGTACGAATACGTATGGACCAACCAAACAACATGGGACGCGAGTAAGTGGTATCACCTCGCGGCGGTACTCGATTCCAATACACCGGCGAACAACAAGGTGTATGTTGACGGAGTTGACGACACCGCGGGAGCTGATGGGCCCAACACTTACAGCGACATGAGCTTCTCGGCCCCGATCAACATTGGTGGTCGCACGGCGGAAGACGTATCGGGCGATCGCTATCTGGATGGCCAAGTCAACGATTTTCGCATCTACGACTATCAGCTAAGCCCGACCGAAGTTTCTGATTTGTACGGCCTGGTTGCGCATTGGAATCTCGACGAAACCAGCGGCTCGACGGCTGCCGACTCTTCTGCAAATGGTTTGGATGCAACGCTTAGCGGAGGGGTTACCTGGGCGACGGGACTAATCGATGGATGCCTAAGCTTTGACGGATCGAATGGCGAGGTGGTCAACAACAACGTTGGCACCAACTTAAACGGCGCGGACGCCGTGACGGTGGCGTTGTGGGTGAAATCGAACGCGATCAATGTCGACAGCGACCTCTTCGACACCCAGGCTTCCGCGAACTATACGGACGACGGGTTAAGCCTCCGCTACGATCAAAACGGACAAACAGCCGGTGGCACCTCGCTCGTCAAGGGCGCGATCGGCACGACCGCGGGCGTCACCAGTTTCGAGTCCTCGTCGAACGTTCAAACGACGTCATGGCAGCATCTAGCGCTAGTTTGGTATAGCGGTTCCGACCCAGTGTTGTACGTAAACGGGCAGCCAGATGTACTGGCCGATTATGGCGACGTGTTGGGCGGCACGATCAACGGAATCGATCGGTTCATCTTCGGAGTTGGGGCCATGGATGCCCATTGGGATGGATTGGTCGACGACGTCCGCATCTACAGCCGGGCACTCTGCCAGGACGAGATCCAGGACCTTGCCAGTAGCTCGCCGTCCGAGGGCGTCCGCATCATCCGCTGGGTCGAAGCGCGGTAAATCGGAATCCACAAACCGGGCAGCCCTGGTCCACGAGCATCAAGGGTGCGGTCTTGGGCCGCCATTTCTTCCGTCCGGGGGTGTGCACTCGGGCCGGGGTTCTGTGTAAACTAGGGGTTTGTCTAAGAACATTTCCCAGCGGCTCTCCGCCCGGAAATGCGGAAGTAAATGGTGCAGAGGAACAATCGCCATGGCTGAGCATGATGACGTCAAGTCGAGTCTCATGCACGTGCGACCCAATTTGGAGGTCGACAAGCTGTTTCGCGCTTGCGTGAAACTCGAGGCCAGCGACTTGCACCTAAAAGTCGGCAAGCCGCCGATGGTCCGCGTGGATGGATCGCTACGGCCGATGCAGCGAGGGCCGATTAGCGATGAGGAGATGGTGCAACTTTGCTACCCGTTGATGAACGACCGTAACCGCAAGATCTTCGAGCGCGATGGCGGGGCCGACTTTGCTCACACTTGCGACGTCGACGATATCACTTGGCGATTTCGCGTGAACTTGCTGCAGCAGCTAGGCCACATGGGCATGGTCGCCCGGCGGGTGAGTAGCTGGATTCCCGACTTTGAGGGACTGAACCTACCAGGCTCCATCGAGCAGCTTTGTACCTACGACCAAGGCATGGTGTTGCTGGCTGGTGTTACCGGTTCGGGCAAGAGTACCACCATAGCGTCGATGCTCAACTGGATCAATCGCCGCTACCGAAAGCACATTCTCACGCTCGAAGATCCCATCGAGTTCGTGTTTACCGAAGAGAAGTGCCTGATCAACCAGCGCGAAATTGGCTTGGACGTGGTCGACTTTGAAATCGGCATGAAGCATGCCGTTCGCGAAGACCCCGACGTGATGCTGGTAGGCGAAATGCGCGACAAAGAGACCTTCATGACGGCTATTCACGCCGCCGAGACAGGCCACTTGGTGTTCGGCACCATTCACGCGTCGAGTGCGGCGACCACGATCGGTCGTATCTTGGACTTGTTTCCACAAGACATGCACAACGCGTTGCGTAGCGCAATCGCGTTCAACATGCGTGGCATCATCGCCCAGAAACTGCTCAAGAGCATAAAGCCGGGTGTGGGTCGAGTGCCCACCGTAGAGATCATGAGATTCACGCCGACCATCAGGAAGCTGGTACTGGAAGAACAGGACGACAAACTCCCCGACGCCATCCGCATTGGCGCCGAAGACGGCATGCAGGATTTTACACAGAGCTTGAAGAAGCTTGTGGACGACGAATTGATCGACCGTGCCGTGGCGATGGAAGTCGCCCCCAACCGAGAAGCTCTGAAGATGGCACTTAAAGGTATCGACGTGGCGCAGGGCGGAATTCTCTAATGCAGCGAACTATCTGGATACTGTCTTGTTGTGCCGCGCTGGCACTAGGGGCGGGCTTCGCACCCAACCTCTATGCTCAGGAAGAATCGGCCGACGCCGAAGTACCCGTGGACAATGTCGCTGCGGATGAGGGCGAGGGCGGCGCACAGCCTCAGGCAAGCAACGACGCAGCAGCGGCCTGGAACGTTGCCGCAGTAGATGCTAATCGACGGCCGGCAACAGTGAACTGGCTGAAGCTAGTACCGGTGATATTGATGGTGCTCATGTGGACCGCCACCGGCGACTGGGTGAATCGCAGTTCGCAAATTCACGGTCTCGGGTATGGAAAGTGGAATCCAGTTATCTTCTTCCCGTTTGTTGTGGGGATGGTAGTCCTCGTGCTCGTGCCCAACTACATCGTCGGCATTTCGGTGTTGTCTCTCGCCTACTTTGGCCCGTTCATTGCCTATACCATCACGCACAACAAGTCGGTCGAGGCGCACCAGAAGGTGTTCACGGTCGACTGGTTCCGCTACACCTTGGCCGAGACGCTCGGCAAGGTTGGCATCAAGATGAATGCCGAACGGGTTGCAGACTACGAGAAAGGTGCCCCGGTCGACCTTGAAGCTATTGGTGGCGAAGACAAGATCAATCAGGCTAATCTGATTACTGCCCGTCAATCGCCTGGCTATCTGTTGGTGAAGGAACTAGTGGCCGATATGGCGACTCGGCGGGCCGAACGGATGGTGCTCGACTACACGCAAGGTGGCGTAAGTGTCAAGCAACTGGTCGACGGCGTGTGGCAAAACGGTGAGTCACGCGACCGCGACAGCGGCGACGTCATGCTGGCGGTCATGAAGCAGCTTGCCAATCTCGATATCACCGAACGTCGCAAGAAACAGGAAGGCAAGTTCTCCGCCAAGTACGAAGGCGTTAGCTATCTGTGCCCGTTCGTCAGCCAGGGCGTGAAGACCGGCGAGCGCGTGCTGATGGAACTAGTGGGAGGAGCCCAGGCGAAGCTGCTTACCTACGACGACCTGGGCATGCGTGAGAAGATCAAGGCCCAATGGTCGGAATTGATGTCCTTAGACGAGGGAATCCTGGTGATTGCCGCTCCGCCCGAGGGAGGTCTCACAACGCTAACCGACGTGTCGATCTTGGAGACGGATCGCCTGATGCGCGACTTCGTATCGATCGAGGAGGTACACACCCAAGAGCGGGAATTCGAGAATGTCGCCCGACACACCTACGATGCGAAACAGGGGGAGACGGTAGCGGCCATGCTGCCGGGCCTGATTCGCACCTACCCCAACGTGTACATCGTTCGCGACGTGCCCGACACCGAAGCGGCGAAGCTTCTATTTCGGGAAGTCGAAGACAACCATCTACTGATTACCACCGTCCAATCGCTCGAGGCCCCCGAGGCGTTGCTGCGGGTGCTGCAGAAGAAAGTACCGCGCAAGGAGTTTGGCCAACTCGTAACGGCCGTGTTGTGCACGCGGCTCATCCGCAAGCTGTGCGACAAATGTAAGGTGGCGTACGAGCCCGGGCCCGACCTGCTGAAGAAGCTAGGTATTCCGCCGGGTAAGGTGCAGGAATTGTATCGCGTGCCGAAACCCGACGAGATCGATAAGCCCTGTACCGCGTGCAGCAATATTGGTTACGTCGGACGCACAGGTTTGTTTGAACTGCTGGTCGCGAACGACAAGGTGCGCGAAGTGCTAATCAAGCAACCAAAGATCGATCTACTACGTAAGGCAGCACGACTTGCCGGCATGCGTACCTTCCAAGAAGAGGCCATCCTACTAGTGGCCCGAGGCGTCACCAGTATTCAAGAAGCCCAGCGCGTTCTGCAGGGGAAGTAACCATGTGGATGTTCTACGTAATCGTCGCGGTTGTATTCTTCGCCACCTTTGCAATGTGTATTCAGCAAGGGTTGTGGAACAATACGCTCACTACGATCAATATGATCCTAAGCGGGGTGATCGCCTTCGGCTGCTATATGCCGCTGGCGAATCTGGCGGTCGACAATGGCTTGGAACAGTACACTTTCTTGGTCGACTTTCTCTCCATCTGGCTGTTGTACGTGGTGGCGTTTGTGTTGTTGCACCGCGTGTTTTCTGGGCAGTTGTCGAAGACCAGGATGCGGTTCAAGAACCCCATCGATACGATCGGCGGTCCGTTGATGGCCGCCGTGGCGGGACTGTTGATGAGCGGCATCGTAGGAGCGTCGCTCAATGCCGCGCCGTTCGATGAGAAAGCCTTTGGCGGTGTGTTCCTGGAATCGCGGGCACCCATCACAAATCCTGATGTCCTGTGGCTCAAAGTCGCGGAGTCGATGATGGCGCCTGATAACTTGGGAACGAGTCAATCAAGATTCACGCAAACAGAGTTCATGTCCGACTTTGCCAAGCAGCGCGCAGCACTTGAGAAAGAAGAGAGTTTGCGCGTCAAGTAGGCGTATTGCGAGTCGCGCGTTCGGAGCACCGCGAGCAAGTAATGAGCGAACCAACGGAGTCTATCGTTCCGGCCGACTACCTGCACGACGATGTCCAGGCAGTGGCCCAGTATCGTTCCGTCAGTTCACTGGCGGTGCTGTCGGCCGTGCTGGGTGTCGGTTCGTTGGTAGCGCTCGTGTCGGATACGTTGCTGGTGATTCCCATTCTGGGGGTCGTGTGCGCCGTGCTTGCCTTGCGGCGAATTGCAAACAGTGAAGATCAACTCGCAGGGCGGAGGGCAGCCCTGGTAGGCCTCGCATTGTCGCTTACCATTGGATCCGGCGTGTATGTTCGTGACGCGGTGCGTGTTCGGCTGGTTGCGGCCGAGGCAAAGCAGTGGGGCTTGGAGTGGTGCGAGTTGCTGCTCGACGGCCAGTTGCTCACAGCACTTGAGCTAAAGAACCCGGCGGCGTCGCGTCGAACGTTTGACGATTCGTTGGCCGAATACTACGAAACCAATGAGGTGGCCGCCGAAGCGTTGCAGACATTCAAGGACGACCCGGTGGTTGTGCTCCTTAGCGACGCTCCAGAGGGCGCACGTATCGAGCCGGGGGAACTGGTGGGTGTCGAGCGCAACGGTCGTGGCGGTTACCTGGCCGCTCAAGAGTTTATTTTTGTAACGCCCGATGACGCAGACCAAAAGTTCAAGGTCTTTCTATCTCGTTCTCGGCTTGGCGGCGTGTGGCACGTGACCGGCCACCGCCCAAGCGATTAGGGTCGCCACAGCGCGGGTTGGGTGGCCGATATCTGGCCCTTCGCGGTTGCTTAGCCAGGAGCTTTGGCCTCCCGGCTTGTCCCTACATTCTCACCAGTCGATACACGCCGGCACGACCACAATCTTGCCTAATCGTTACCGGTTTCGGCTACCCGGCGAACGAGTTTTCGCAGCCGGAATATCTTACCAGCATTGCGGAGGTTGTCTCGTTTTTTCCTCCAACTTCGTGTGCTGGTGATGCATGTTGCATGGCGGCAGGGTCGATAAGTCCTGCGAGGCGGTTTTGTCGTTAGCGCGAACTACGACCCGCCAAGCGGCGTAGTTCGCCGTCAAATACTCCCCCGTTTCGTGTGCATCCGAGAATGCCGCGATAGTCCCCGAAGAAGGAGTCTGAAAGTGAACGTTGTAAAGTGGACGATGGGCTGTGCATTGATCGCCATGAGCGCCAACGCGCTTGGGCAATCTGCAGTCCAGACGGCATTCAACTACGACCTCACGGGTTACGAGTGCGGCGAGCCTGCCTGTGGCTGTGAGGAACCGAGCTGTGGATGCGATGATGGTTGCTGTGGCGACGACTGCTGTGACGATTCTTGCTGCAGCGACTGCTGTGGCTGCTGCGACAGTTGCGGATGTAGCGGTGGCTTCTGCCTGGGCGATTGCCTTGGCGACTGCTGCTTGGGCGACCCTTGGACCGTGATGAGCTGCATCGATCCCTGTGGTTGCTGCGACTACAACATGGGTGGCTGGACTCAGTTCGGTTATCACTCCGACACCACTCGATTGTCGAACTCGTTCGGCGATCTGTTGGCCTTCAACGACGTGCCTGATGGGCTGCGTTGGCACCAACAGTGGTTGTACTTCGAGAAGGTAGCCGACGCTCCCGCTTGTGGCGCCGACTGGGGTTTCCGGTTCGACATCATGTACGGCACCGACGCCCAGAAGACTCAGGCGTTCGGCAACGACAGCCCTGTGTGGGACGCTTCGGCCGGATTTGATCGTGGCATCTACGGTTGGGCTATGCCGCAAGCGTACCTCGAACTCGCCATGGGTGACTGGAACGTGATCGCTGGTCACTTCTTCACTTTGGTTGGCTACGAAGTGGTCACCGCTCCGGACAACTTCTTCTACAGCCACTCGTACACGATGTTCAACAGCGAGCCGTTCACCCACACCGGTGTTTTGGCGACCTACAGCGGCATGGACTCAGTCGACTTCTACGCTGGTTGGACTGCGGGTTGGGATACCGGTTTCGATCAAGCCCTCGGCGGATCGAACTTCCTTGGTGGTTTCAGCACCAACCTGACCGACGACGTTGCCTTCACCTACATCTTGACCGCTGGCAACTTCGGTCTGCGTAGTGCTGGTAACAGCGGCTACAGCCACAGCTTGGTGTTCGACACCACGCTGAGCGAAAACCTGAACTACGTGCTACAGAGCGACTTGGTTGACTACAACGACGCTGGTGTTGGCTTCGGCCACCAGGTTGGCATCAACCAGTACCTGTTCTACACACTCAACGACTGCTGGGCTGCTGGTACTCGTATCGAGTGGTGGAAGAGCAACGGCGTGGCTGGCCCTGGCAACTCCCAATCGTTCTGGGGTATCACCTACGGTCTGAACTACAAGCCGCACGCCAACATCGTGATTCGTCCGGAAGTGCGTCACAACTTCACAAGCGGCGATGTTGCCTATGCAAACGCCAACGGCGGAGTGGACTTCGACCAGACTGTGTTCGGCATCGACGGTATCTTCACCTTCTAGGAGTTTGGACCTGTCGGAAAAAGTTGTTTGCTGACTACATGAACGGCACCTAGATTCCTAGTAGCGACACCTTGATTATCCACCAACCGGGGCTCCTCCTTGCGAGGGGCTCCGGTTTCTTATTAGGTGGCCCCGATTCTCGGAGGCTCGTTGTCGTTGGCCATGCGTCACGGTAACATTGCTCCCAGATGGGGTTCACTGGCAGTTGCTACCGCGGCAGGGACGAACACGGATGACAGAAGCATTCGACGGCGCACCAAGACGTAGGCCACTTGAAGCGATCGAGCGACGTGTGCTCGGTGTGCTCATCGAAAAGGCTAAGACCACGCCCGACGCTTATCCGCTGACACTCAAAGGTCTGGTGACTGGTTCGAATCAAAAGAGCAACCGATTTCCACAGATGAGTGTCGACGAAGACCAGGTGGAAGACGCCATTGATCGATTGCGCGAGTCGGGCGCGGTGGCGATCATTCAAGGCGATGGTCGCGTGGAGAAGTTTCGCCACTTGGGATACGAATGGCTCGGCGTCGACAAGGTGGAAATGGCCGTCATGGCCGAGCTGCTATTGCGCGGAGCGCAGACCGTTGGCGAGTTGCGTGGACGGGCAGCCCGCATGGAGCCGATCAAGGGCATCGCCGAGCTTGGACCGATACTCGAAAGCTTGCAGGCAAAGTCGCTCGTGGTTTACCTGACGCCGCCAGGACGTGGGGCGGTGGTAACGCACAATTTGTATCAGCCGCGTGAGATGGAAAAAGTCCGCCGCGAACATGACGCGGCCACACCCGTCGATGTGTCCCCGACGCCAATGCCATCGACCGCAGCAAACCCTGCCGGCGAGCCTTCAGACCAGCGTAGTCGTCCAGCGCCCGTTGGCTCCACCTCACATGCAACGAGCCAACCCGAATTGGAACAGCTTCGCGCGGAAGTCGCCCACCTGCGAGACGCCCTCTCCGCCTTTCGTGACGAAGCCGATTTGAGCATCGGCGAACTGCAACGACAGATCGCCGACTTGAATCGCCAACTGGGCAACTAGGGCCGTGAAGTCGAGGAGTAGTTTGCCGCGGCGCTTCGCGAATACACTGCGTTTTCTAGGCGAAAACCAATGTGGCGGCCGATGTTTCCAGGCTGCTACACTGGCATTTACGCTGCCGGGTACCGCTGGCGGCTGACGAATTGGCACCTTGGGTCCCCGGCAACAGCCTAGATGTTCGAGAGGTATCTAACGACGCTCAGCGAGTCGGTCCGGCGGCACTTGCCCGTTCTGCTTGTGCTTTGCTACGGGCTTGCCTTCTTGAAACCTGGCGCTGGGCAGGTGATTCATGGTTTCCCGCTTCCCTATTCGTGGCCCGAGATTCTGCGGCCAAGCGTATCGCAATTGCTCGTGGCAGTTCTGCTGTTTCTTGCCGCGCTTGGCGTTGAGTTGCGCCGCCTTACGCTGGTAGGGAATCGTCCCGGGTTGTTGGTTTCGTCCTTGGCGGCAGTATGGCTGGCGCCGGTGGCCGTGGTGCTCGTCGCTTGGTGGGTGTTGCCGTTCGTGACCGAAGCGACCACCGCTTCGAAGCTACTACTTGGATTCGCACTAGTGGCCGCCATGCCGGTGGCCAACTCGGCTGCTGCCTGGACACAGCAGTCGCGGGGCGAACTGGCTTGGGCGCTTGCGCTGGTGGTGCTATCGATTATCGTTTGCCCGTGGCTCATTCCGTTGTCACTGAGACTGCTGGGGCTTTCGTTCTCGGCGGTAGAAGCGAGCGCGTTGGAACAAGTCACAAACAGTTTCACAGGTCTGGAATTCGTAGTGTGGGTGCTGCTGCCAACCTTCCTGGGGATGATCGTGCGGTGGCTAGTAGGCCCCGAGCGAGTCGCCCATCAGAGGTCGAATGTACTGTTGGTGAGCGCAGCGACGCTGCTACTGTTGAACTATGCCAATGCCTCGGTTGCTCTGCCGCAAATGCGCGACGATCTGCGCATCGAGTCGCTTGCCGTATGCGTCGGCATGGCGCTGGTACTGTGCGCCGTGGGCTTGGCTATGGCGCAATTGCTCGGCGGGTATTTTCGGGCGGATGGGCGAGCCATCACCGCGCTCGATTATTCGCTCACCATGAAGAACACCGGGCTCGCCATCGCGCTGGCGAGCGACGTGCTGGTCGATCACCCCGTGTTATTGCTGCCGGTCTTCACCATGACGCTTGTCCAGCACTTGTTTGCAGGTGTGCTGCATCGCGGAATCGTGCAGCGAAATGGCGTCGTGGAAGAGTAGCGTGGAAGAATAATAGGTGGCGGCCCGGATGCTGCGGACCAATTCTTGTGATGCTAGTGAACCTTCCCGATACCGGGATTGTCTGAGACACTCAGCACCGGAAGTCTATCCTCGACCACAGGCGATGTCATGGATCCTCACGCCACACCTCAAACCGAGTCAACAACGCATGACGCCGACTCGAGCGGTTGGTGGGAGCGTCCGGCGGGTGGTCGGGAAGTCTGTAGCGTCGCGCTTCCGCTGGTCGTTTCGAGTCTGTCGTGGACTGTGATGACCTTCGTCGACCGCGTGCTATTGAAGTGGGAGTCGGGCGACGCCATGTCGGCGGCATTCGCAGCCGGTACCGTATGGTTCTCCGCAATTTGCCTGCCATTGGGCATTGCGATGTACACCAACACGTTCGTGTCGCAGTACTACGGTGCCGAGCGTTACGAGCGAATAGGCGTGGCTGTGTGGCAAGGCGTGTGGCTGTCGCTTATTGCGGCACCGCTCATGTTGATGGCAATTCCCATCGCTCCGTCGATCTTCAATTTGGCCGATCACACCTCGAACATTCAGCGTTTGGAGGTCACCTACTTTCAAATTCTACTGTGGGGCGCGCCCGCGATGATTGTCGCCCAAGCGTTGGCGTCGTTCTATAGCGGGCGCGGAAAAACTAAGGTCGTGATGGTGGTCGATACGATCGTGGCGCTCGTCAATCTCGCGCTCGATTGGGTGCTGATCTTCGGCAAGTTTGGATTCCCGGCCATGGGCATCGCCGGAGCGGGTTGGGCGACGGTGATCGCCTTGTGGCTCAAAGCCGCCATCTACGTGGCACTGCTTATGCAGCGACACAACCGCGAGCAGTTTGGCACTTTGCGCGGCATGCGATGGGACTCTGCGTTGTTCGGTCGCCTCGTTTACTTCGGTGGTCCGAGCGGCATGCAGTTGGTGCTCGACGTCATGGGTTTCACCGTGTTCATCTTGCTCGTTGGCCGGCTGGGTACGACAGAGGCCGAGGCCACTACCATGGCGTTCTCGATCAGCACGCTGGCGTTTATGCCGGTGTGGGGTATGTCGATGGCCGCCAGTATTCTCGTTGGTCAGCACCTGGGAGAAGACCGCGACGACCTGGCGGCCCGCGCCACGTGGACGTCGCTCCAAGTAGCGCTAGCGTACATGGCGAGCATCTCGCTACTTTACCTGGTGGTGCCCGATTTGTTCCTCGCCAGTTTCTTTGCGGGTGATCGCTCGGCCGAAACCCGAGCCGCGGTTCACCACGTGGCGGTGACGTTGCTACGATTCGTCGCGGCCTACAACCTGCTGGATGCCACGCTTATGGTGTTCAGCAGCGCCATCAAGGGTGCCGGCGACACACAGTTTGTCCTGTGGGTGAGTTTGGTCATGGCCACCACGATGAGTGTCTTGAGTTGGGTCGCGGTCGAGCGACTGGAGGTTGGAATCTATGGCTGCTGGGCACTGATCACCGCGTGGGTGTGGTCGCTCGGCCTGATCTTCTTATGGCGATTCCTGGGCGGTGCCTGGCGTTCGATGCGAGTGATCGAGCACTCGCCGCCCGACCTTGAGAACGCTGCACCCGAACCGGCCACTTCTGCCACCTAGCCAACGGTGCGATAGCTAACCGACAGGCCGTGTGGCTCGGCATAGGGTGGTGGATGGACTCGACGCTCTCGCGGTACACTAACGCACGGCGTGCGATTCGTACCAACGAATTCAAAGGAACATGACCATGGATACCAAATCTGCCATCGCGGCAACGCTCGATACGAGTTCTTTCGTACTCAACGGCTACGTTGCGGACTTGTCCGACGCCGATTTGATGCAGCGGCCCGGCGAGGGATGCAATCACTTGGCCTGGCAACTAGGGCATTTGATTTCGTCAGAGGCAATGTTGCTCAGCATGGTAGCGCCGGGAGCTGAGCCGGAACTGCCTGAAGGTTTTGCCGACAAGCATAGCAAGGAGCAAGTGGGCAACGACAACCCGGCCGACTTCTGCACGAAGCAAGAGTACCTCGACCTGTTCGATAAGGTTCACGCGGCGAGCAAAGCGGCGCTCGAAAAAGTCTCCGAAGCCGACTTCGATCAGCCGGCGCCCGAGAGTTTCCGTCAGATGTTCCCAACCATGGGCAACGTGTGGATCTTGCTGGCCACGCACGGCATGATGCACGCCGGCCAGTTTGTGCCGGTTCGTCGAAAGCTCGGCAAGCCGATAGTAATGTAGCGGCTCAGGGTAGCTTCTCCTGCACCATCACCACCCACTGCGTGTCGAGCACGTCGTCGCTCCCACGCAGCTCCACGTTTACCGGTTCGATCGCGCACCAGTACCGGTCGGAATTGAGTCCGGCCGGTTCTGCGTAATCCACGATCACCGATTCGCCGCTGGCGAGCGCGGCTTCGATGCGTTCGAGTAGCTCGGTCGAAATTCGGGCAGGCGCCTCATTCGGCTTTCGCTCAAGGTGTTTGCTGTGGTGCAGGATCAAACCCTTGCGTGGCTCATTCTCAATTTCGTCCGCACGCAAGTCGATCAGCAGCACGTCCTTTTCCGAAGGAATGCCTTTCTCTAGTACCGCGAAGTCGCCTAGGTCGACGCTCATTGCCAATACACCGGCAACCGAGCGGGCGCGCTCGTTCCAAATCGGTACGCTAAACGCGACCTTCAGCCGCTTGCTGGAGGTGCTCTTGTAGACTGCGGAAAGGTGGATGTCCTTCGTTGGGGCGTAGCCGGTCGTACCTTTCGGGTAGTCTTTGCCCTCGCCGTGAAAGTAGTCGCGGTAGGCGTAATTGTTCGATATGGTGTCCGACCATTTGGCGCGGGCCACTTGGGTGCCATCGGCGCTTACGAGGAACCAGCTATTCGCCGGCGCAACGGCATTCGCTTTTGCTTTGGCCGCAACGATCCACTTCTGAATCGGCTCCCACAATGCGGTGTTTTGCGGATTCGCCGACACGCGGGCCATGTGCTGCTTAAGATCGACCCGCTTACCGTCTTCGACGTCAATGTTGGCATCTTCGGTTCGATTCATGAGCGTTCTAAACCGCGTGCCGATTTCGTCGTTAACGCTCCTCACCGCCAATTGGGCATGGCTGCGCGAAGCCGTCTCCCGCGAAGCGACGAGTTGCTGCTTGTAACGGTCGGAATCGGCGGAGCGTCGCCATGCCTGATCGGCGAACCATACTCCCGCGCCCACCGCCGCACACAACGCGATGCTGACACCCCATAGCCACCATCGCGTGGCATGCGGGGTCGCGGTAATCGTCGAGCCGGGGCGCCGCCCGGCGAGCAACGTATCGCTCTGGTTACCAACCGCTTGAAGTGTGTCGCTTGAGTGGCCTTGCTGCGTCGGCTCGTTCTGTGGCTTCCGCCGCGCCTGTTCCACGACGTCGACCAACGTGTTGCCGACGGCAAACTGGGCCAGTTTATCGGCCAATTCCGCGGGCGACGCATAGCGATCGTCCGGGTTCTTCGCCAGCGCTTTGCGGATGACGTTCCATAGTCCCTTTGGAATCTGCTTTCCGCCGCGGATGGGTGGCACCTTACCTTTCTCGTGAGCCTTCTCCGGTCGCAACTCGGAGTCGAAGAAGGGTGGGCGACCACTTAGCAAATGGTACAGTGTGCAGCCCAGGCTGTAGATGTCGGAGCGAATGTCGACGCTGGTAGTGCGCCATTGCTCGGGGCTCATGTACATGGCTGTGCCCATCGCGCGATGATCGAGTCGCGTAAGGCGTTCGTGATCGTCGCCCACCAAGAGGGCCAATCCCAAGTCGAGAATCTTGATCAGCGGTTGCGGTTGCGGGCTGGTTGGTGTGTCGGCGGTAATCAAGTGCGGCGTGGCTACCGTAGTGACCATCAAGTTCGATGGCTTGATGTCTCGATGCACCATACCCTGCTTGGCGATGTAGTCGAGTCCCAGTGCTGTTTGTCGCGCGACTTCGCACGCATTCTCGATCGACATCGGACCAAACCGATCGACCAGGTCGCCGGCGCTCGTGCCATCGACATATTCCATTACCAGGAAGTGTGTCTCGTCGTCCGGCGTCGACGAGTCGATCGCCACAACGATGTTCGGATGCTCGAGGCCGCCAATCGCCTTGATCTCTTGGTAGAAGCGTTTGACGACTTCGTGCTGGCCTGCAGCCACTAAGTGCGGCTTAATGACTTTGACCGCCCGCAACCGACCAAACTGCGAATGCCGCGCCTTGAACACGTCGCCCATGCCACCAGCGCCTACTAAGTCACCTAACTCGTAGTTACCAAGTTTCTTCTGGCGCACCGCAATGGAACTCACCGGCACGCCACCTTCGGGCACCAAGCCGGCAATCTGCTCGTAGGGCGCCGTCTCGGCGTGCACGGTCCACTCTCGGGGCTTTTCGGTGGTGGGTGTACGGCGCGTATCTTGAGGCGGTCGTCCGTCGAACAACAACTCGTGGATTTCTACCTCGCCGATCCCTTTGAGATCGCGGCGGCCGTGCGAATGGAACGACACTCCGTTCAGTCCCGCATCCTCCAAGATGGCCCGCGCAGCACGTGACACGAGGATTTGCCCGCTGGAGGAGAAGTCGTTCAAGCGCGCGGCATAGTCGACCGCTTTGCCAATGAAGTTGTGCGGATCGCGGGGATCGATCTGCGGCGATCCAAGATGCATGCTGATGCGTACCTGGGCCTTGGTCCCGCTATCGCTGGCCAGCGGGTCGTCCTCGTGGCTCCGAACAATCTCAACGGCCCACAGTGCGGCCGAAGCCGCGTCGGCGAATACCAGGAAGTGACCATCGCCGGCTGTCGACACGACACGGCCGCCGAAGTCGACGGCATAGGTCTCGATCCGATCGCGATGGGGCGAGAGAATTTGGGTGACGAACGCCGCGTCCCGTTCGGCATCGCTGCCGCCAGGCATCTCGCTCTTCAAGTCGACCGAACCAACCAGGTCGGTGAATACAAAGGTTCGCAGTTCGGCCACGCTGGATGAATCGATATTGGATGAAGACCAGATGCCAGGAAGCGGGCTGCTTCCCGCTCATTGGAGTTTACGCCTTCGGGATGCAGAATCCCACTGTAGACGGAAGCGAAATTCTTGCCCGACGTGGACCCGTATATTTCACACCGTGGCAATTGCAAGCTGCCAGCGGGCAGTGGAATGCGTCTGCCGTGCTAGCCACTCCTGAGCTTCTGGAAGGATTCTTGTAGAAAGTGGGCCACCGGTTGTGGTAGTGTACTTGTGTATAAGTGAGCGGTAGGCAGCTGTTAGCAAGTCAGAGGCGAGTGTCGAATGGCGAGTGGTCGCAAGCGAGTGGCGAGCGTGTCACGTTTTTCACGCGCGGGCTGCGGGACGAGGGGAGCGCTGGGGCAATTGTCCGTTTTGTCCCTTTCAGGGCGCGCGGGTGGACATTTGGAGCCTTCAGTCGTTTCTTGAGAAATGAAAAAGTGTCGAGAAAAAACGAGGGAAACGAAAGTCGGCAGGGATAATGAGAGGCGAATAGAGTCGCCTATAATCGTTTTCCGACAGGTGGGACAAAATGGACCTTTGGCGGCATGTGGCCAGCTGCGAGTGGCTATGCTTAACGTCTAGTGCCATCATCGCGGGACTTCGGCGGGTGAAAAATCGCTTGAGAGTTTCACAGCCCCGAGTAAACTGAGGGAATGGAACAGAGACTCCCGTCCCAGGGCCAGACTGCCGTTGGCAGCCAAGGTGGGCGGATATCTCTTGCGATACCGGCTCGCGCCGTGGCATTAAATAAAGCACGCCGTGTCCTGGTGAGTAGTGCCATTTGGCAGATTCGGTCAGTTTGGCGTATTGGGGCTATTTGGCGCTTTTCGCGAGGTCAATTGGTGGACGTCAATTTGGATTCTGCTGCAGGCAAACTGACTCGCGCCGTGTTTGTATTGGTTGCCGTACTCGTGGCAGCCTCGAATACGCTCGGTCAAACCATCGACGTGAGCCTGAACCTCGACTACGCCAACAACGCCGATCCCAACTCGGGCGGCACGTGGGAGCTGGCTGTGAAGACGAGTGGTTCGGGCTTGGCGGGATTATCGCTTGGTTTGACCGACATTATTGTGCCCGATCCTGAGACCTCAGTCGTAACCCCGACTGGCACGATCAACAACGGCGAGGAAGCCGGCCTAGTTGGATTTACGGTACCCTTTCCAGCTAGTGGCTATTTTTCATTCGTTGCTGCTACAGTCGGGCCTGCCGACTTGGGTGACGAACAGCCCTGGTTCTATGGGGTTGGATCGATCATGGACCCAGAGGGCGGTAGCCCGGATTACCCGGGCAAGGATCCGGATACCAGTTCCATTGGCCCACAGTTGACAACGTTGACCAACGTGCAAAACGTTCCGTGGGGCACCGATGACTTCATGGATGACCCAGACTGGCAACATGCGGCAATACTCTTTATCGGAACGTTCGCACCTGGTCAGACTCCCGCGTTCTACACGGGAAACGGCTTCGTCAACGAAGGCGCCATATTTCAGTCGGTGCCCGGGACCGCCCAGGAGCTTGGTACGAAATCAAGCTTCTTCCCAGTCACAACCGTTGTCCGTGACGACCTCGGACTGCTCGTCGCCGGCGACTACAACGAAGACGGTTTCGTGAATCTGGCCGACTACAGCATTTGGCGAGATACGCTAGGTGCCACGGTCCCGATTGGCACTGGTGCCGACGGTATGCCCGACGGCGTGATCGACTCGCTCGACTATGACGTGTGGAAAACCAACTTCGGCACCACGTCCGCCAGTGTCACGCTTCCGGCCGGCCAACTAGCATCGGTTCCAGAGCCGCAAAGTGTTGTTGCAGCGGCACTTGCAGTGTTGCTGGGGGGATTGGTCAGGTGCTTTGAAAGAGTGCCGCTGAGACTGCATTTAGCGACTAAATCGATTTTTGTTAAAAAACCTTAAACGTCGAGGAAACTGCTTGACAGTCTAGAAACGCCCTAGCATAATGCGTCCGTGTTGACCATTGAACTCGCTGCCCGTTTGGTGGTCGCCAAGTAGTTGTGTTATTGGCTCGGACTGGAAGGTTCGCAGTTTTTCTGCGTTCGTTTCAGCTTGACCACCACTCATCTTCTACGGGCAATGTTTCAGCGGTTCGGTTACCAAGCAGTTTAGCACTCGCACCCGAACTCTAGTCCCGCGCATGCGGGGCACAGCTGAAAGTTCCCCGTAGAAGAGGAGTGGCCAAGCGGCCGTTGCACCAATGACGAGGCAAACTTTGTTGACCCGATCTAGAAATCGTCTTTCAATCAACGAGGGTGGAGAGATAGTAATGTCCTGGACCAAAATTGCTTGCTTATTTTCCTTCTGTGCCCTGCTGGCAGCACCTGTGATGGCTCAGCCCGGTCTGACTGTTGATCTGGTTGGTGGTGGTAGTACTCCGACGCTCGCTGGTAACGGCGGTTTGACATGGACGATCGGGATTGATCCCGATGAGACTATGTTCGACACCCCGTCCTCTGGCGACAACATGGGCGTAAACGGTGCTTCGACTGGCCTTGACATTGGCTTCGATCTTTCGGGCGGCCTTAGTGCTTCGGCTGCGGCTGCCAACGCTGGCAACTTCGATCAGAACACTCCGGGTAACTCGACCTTCGATCCAGGTGTCGACGAGTCGGCCGACGGAGATGGCGATTTTATCGGTGTCCAGGTTGGTGTCGACCCAACCAACGTGTTTGCGTCTCTTGGGAGCGTGTACTTCACCGATGGGGCTGTAAAAGAAGCGCTCACCATCACGACTGAGAGGCTCACAAGTTCGAGCTTGACGACTTCGATCGGCATTGGTGGAGCGTACGACGCTGTCGGCGAGGCCGGTTCGACCCATGGAGCCATTGGTCAAGGTGGTACTTATAAAGACCAGCTTGGTGTTGCCGGGACCTACTCGTACACCGCCACTGATGGTGATGCCGACCTGATGGGCACTGTCAGTCTCGACGACTTCAACACCGTATTGTTCAACTTCGGCTCTGGTACGACCTGGACGTTGGGTAACTTCGATGGAGATGCCAACACCGACCTCGACGACTTCAACTCAGTGCTCTTCAACTTCGGAGCAGCGAGTGGCATGGTGACTTTCAGTGGTGCTGGTTCGCTTGTTGCTGCAGCAACGGAGATTCCTGAACCATCGACCTTGGCAATCGTGGCGTTGGCGGTTGGCGTCGGCGTGGTCGGTGTCCGTCGTCGCCGTTAGTGAAGACGGAGCACTACGGTGCGAATAATGGAAGAATTTGCTAGTGAAAAGAAGCTAGTTGTTGCTGTTATTCGGATAGGGTGTACAGAGGCTCTGCGGTAGCGGTAGATGAGATCGTGGTGCTGGGTGTTCCAGGCGTATCAACGCAGCTCAGGACGATTATACAAGAGTTAATGAAATCAACAGTAGAGGGAGATTCTAATGAGTAGGACCGTGAAGTTAGCCTCACTGTCTGCCATGGCAGTTATGCTGCTGCAAGTTCAAGCATTGGCAGGGACGTTGGGCCTTTCAGCCGTACCCAGCGGTGCGTTCGACACGAACTTCAACCCTGTTCCGATCCCTGACATATCGGAAAACCAAGGTGAGCCCGTCATCCTTGTGATGGATCTTGCTTTCGCCCCAACGCCTGGTGATGGCGAGCGGGACTTCTTGAACATGGCCCTCAACGTCGGTTTGGGCAACCTGGTTGATGTTGGTGGTGGGTACTTGGCGCAGCCAAGCCCAGAGGTGGACGTCAATCCTAACCCGATCATCACTGACAATCAGCCAGTGTTTAATCTTAACGGCGATCAAGGGGCCCCCGGAGATTTGCAAGGAATCATCCTCTCGAAGGCGGTTCCGTTGGGCGACACCGATCCGAGGACAACCTTTGACGGATACCCGTTTACCTTTGGTCAGATCTTCGTGCAGTGGGATGGCCAGCCGACAGAGCTGACCATCACCGGTGCTTCTAGCTTTAACTTGCTGACAGGTGAGCAGCCTTCGTCTGAAGAATTCGAACCGTTCGTAGTTCCATTCGGTAGCGGCGTTGAACCAGTCGAGCTTGTTGGTGCCGTGAACGATGACGCCTTTACGGGTATGGGTGACTCGTCTGACGATCAAAACCCAGAAATGGTAACTCTGCAGGGGGCGTTTGCAGATCTCTCCGGAAGCCGGTTCGGCGCGATTTCGGTTTCGACGAGCCCAGACGCAGGCGATTTGACCGTGCTTGATTTGATCAAGTCGAATGAGTCGCACCCAGTCTTCCCAGACCCGGCTGTTGGTGCTGAGGATGGTTCAGTATCGGACATCGATCTGTTCCTTGACGTGGCAGCAACTCAAGGGCTGCCGCTTGGCACACTGGTCAGCTACGATCTTGAGGTCGTGACCAACTATGGTAGCTTGTTCTATCAGGTGAAGGCGACCGTTCCTGAGCCTTCCACCGTGGCTTTGAGTGTTTTGGCCTTTGTCGGTTTGGTTGGGTTCGCCCGCCGCAACGGCTGATTGGCCGACCAAAGAGTAGAATTAGGTGCACCCTAGCCGACTCGATCGGCTAGGGTGTTTTCATTGTAAGCTTGGCGTGGTCGTCCCACAGGAACGGATCCAGCGTTTTCCAAAAGTATCTTATTTTCTAGCTTTGGAGTATCATCGGAAAAAAGTTCGTCGAAATTTCCCAAAAGATGGTTGCATTCGGCGTTACTGCTAGTTAATCTACTAAAAGTGATTTGCAACTAATCTCGCAAGAGTAAGAACTACTGTAGACTCCAACAATCAAGGAAGCTTCTTCCGCGCCAGCGGGGAGGGTTTCTTGGTTGTTGGAGTTTTTTCGTTTTGATTCGAGTACTCATTACAACAACGCGAGGTGACTCGCTTCTCGAGGACGAGAAACGCTGCCCGGTCGCCCGTCGTGGCTACAACATTTGGTCGAAAGTCAGGAAAACGAGGTCTAGTGAACTGTAAGTCATGACACAGCCAGCAAATCGGCTGTGTCCATTTGCGGTGCTACTACTTGCGTAGCGCACCAAGATTTTCCACGGCAAAATTTCACATCACAGTTACTTGACCTTAAGGATTCTCGGATGATCAAAGCAAAGAAGATTACTTTGGCGGTTGCTTGCTTGGCTGCATTTTCGGTGCCCGTTGCAAACGCCGGAAACATCGGTTTGAGCGTTGAAGTATTGGGGGCGTTTGACAGCGGTTTCAATCCAATCAATCCAATCCCGCCGATCGATCAAAACTTCGGTAGTGACATCATCTACCAACTTGGCTTGAACATTGACCCAACGCCCGGTGCAGGGGAGCGCGACTTCCTCAACATGGCGCTGGATATTGCGTTGAACGACCTCACTGACGCGGGCGGTGGCTACACTGCTGGTGCCAGTCCAGAAGTGGACATCAATCCAAACCCAATCATCACCAACAACCAACCTGTTTTCGCTACGAATCAGGACGCGGGAGCACCAGGCGACCTTCAGGGCATTATCGTATCGAAGGCGGCTCCGCTGACGGACGACGATCCTCGTACCACGTACTCTGATTACCCGTTCGAGTTTGGTCAGATCTTTGTTGGTTGGGACGGCGTAACCGCAGCTTCGTTGGAGATTACCGGTTCGGCATCGTTCAACCCAGAAGGTGGTGGACAACCGCCGTCCGAGCCAATCACTCCATTCACCCTGAGCTTCGGTGGAACTATCGGCGGCGATCCCGTTCTTGCTGGAATGCCTGTTTCGGGTTCCGATCTGTCCGCAGAACTTCAGGAAGCATTTAACAATCGCAATGGTGGTCCCGCAATCGTTCCTGATGCGATCATGGTATTCAATGATGGCGAGGGTGCTTTCGGCGACCTGCAAACCATTAGCAACGTGGTGACCGATAACCTTCCGGAAATCGACGTCTTCCTGCAGCCGGGCAGTGGCGAAGGCAAGTACGACTTGGTGATGGACGGGCCTTTCGGCGACCTTGCTCGTGGCACCATGATCATGGGCGATATCGAAATCACCGCCACAGGCGACCCGGATGGCCTGTTGCAGTACACGTTCTCGGCCAAGATTCCCGAGCCATCGACCGTGGCTCTGGCCAGCTTGGCGTTGGTCGGCCTGGTGGGCTTAGCCCGCCGCAAGTAAGCACGGCTTACGCACAAGCATCCGCGAGGATGAACAATTTGAAACCCACAAGCGGGGTCGAGTTTTGCTCGATCCCGCTTTTCGTATGCAGCTGCGTTGGTGATTTAGCATAGCGTAGCTTCTCTCGGGTTGCGGCGAATCGCGTTTCGTCTTGGTATCTTGTCAAGCTGTTCCAATCGGGCGGTCCCTAATCCCTCCACAGACTCTGCCGACCGTAGCGGAAAAGCGGCACGGAACGAATTGTGACGGTCGATGTACACGGTGAACGGCTGCGCGGGTGGTTTTGCGCGCCGTGCTAGCTGCCGGTGGACGCTCGGTCATGGATGAAGGGCGGCCGGTTGCATTGATTGGAACGATCGGCACGTCATGCCAAGGATGGCATCCCCCCAGCCCCATCGTCGAGGAAGACCTGTTCGCGCGGCGATTGCCGCGCTGCTGGTTGCGGTAATGGTACGCACCGGCTGGCTGGTGATGACGCCGTCGACGCCCGCCGGCGGCATGCTCGGTGCATCGAGCCGATCGGTTACTTCGGTGGTCGACGCCGACGAGCAGCGACCTAATCGGCGTGAGCAGCTGCAGCGCCAGTCGGAGGTCCAGCAGCTCGTGGCCCAGGTGTCGCTGGTGTGTCCCACTTCTGCGGCCCAGCTCGAGCGGGAGCTCAACGCTGCGACAGGTTCGATTACTAGCATTCGCGTCGCGCAAAACATCCCGGCACGGACCGTGGCGACGTCGCTTACCCGAAGCGACAGCGAGCGTTGGTTGATCGACCCGGGTGATTGGTTTGTGCCCGAGGATTTCTCGACCTCGGCAACGTCGACATCCGCAACCTCTAGTCCGGTGCCCGAACCGAGGCAAGCACCAGCGCCCAAGCGTCTGTTGCCGCCGCCACCTGGCGGGGATGTGAATCAGTTGCCGCCGGTGCCGCCACCGGTCAACAGCACGGTTCCGAAATCGGCAGTCGGCCGAGCTACCGGCGACAACTCCAAGGAGCGAGAGACGGGTGGATTGGACGGCCCCGCGTTGCGGCTGCCAACGGAAGCACCAGCACCCATCGCGCCGCAGACCGCGGCACCCGAGCCGACAAAACCGAACTTTGAGCAGCCAGTTGTTCGGCAGCCGCCAGCGTCGCCCGAGACGCTGCCGCAACCTCGGGCGACACAGGAGTCCATCGAGCCGCGCGGGCAGGGGAGGGCAACCGCACCTGCCGTTCCCCAACGCCCAACGCTTGAGCCGACTCTAGCGCCGGCAAAGCGATTACCCAACGCGAATCTTTCGCCACCCACTGAATCGATTCCGCAACCCGCTGCACCGCAAGCAGAATCGCCGTTTGCGCCGCCGGCTGTCAGCCCCCATTCGCCTTCCGATCCGCAGGCGATGGAAGATGCCCGTGCGAAGGCCCGCGCCGCAGGAGTGCCAGATGGCGAAGATCCTCACGCGGTGCTGTACGCCGAGGGGTGCTATCCCTCGGCAAAAACCTGCGCGAAATGCCACGAGAAGATCTATCACGAGTGGAGCGCCTCGAGCCACGCGTACGCGGCGGTGTCGCCGATGTTCCAAAAGTTCGAGCAGAAGATTACCGACGTCAGCAAAGGCACCGTTGGCTACTTCTGCTTGCGCTGTCATTCGCCCGTAGGCACAAGCCTGCGCATGCCGCGCGACTTGCCGCTGTGGGATCAGCCCGAGGTGGCTCGCGAAGGCGTGACGTGCGTTGCCTGCCATCGAGTGAACCAGCGATACGGCAAGGCCAACGGCGAGCGGCACATCATTCCGGGCGACGTGTATGCCCCAGTGTATGGCGGGAAGGGTGGTGTTGGCGTGGCGGAGGTCATTGCCAACAAGGAAACGTACAAAGTCAAAACGTCGCCGGCGGAAAAAGGTCCGGGCCAACCGATCCACCGCGAGGGCCGCTACTTCGACCAACTTTCGGCTTCGGAGTACTGCACGAGCTGCCATCAGGTGGCGGTGCACCCTGGCATCAAGCTCGAGGTGGTTTGGGAGCAGTACCGCGCGTCGCCAGCTCGCAAAGCCGGAGTGACTTGCCAAGACTGCCACATGGGGAGAGTGCCCGGCGTGCCGAGTGGCTATGAGTGTTGTGCTATCGCCGAAATTGCCGGTCAGAAGGTACGCGATCACGTCAAGCACTCGAACCACTTGTTCTACGGCCCGGGCTATTCGATCGCGCACCCCGGCATCTTTCCGTTTCATTTGAAGTCGGACCGCTGGAAGTTCCAGGAGTGGCTGCAATTCGACTGGCGTGCCGGATGGGGCACCAAAGAGTTTGAGAAGGGGCTGGCGGCGGGCGAGTTGCGCGTTGCGTTCCCGCCGATTTGGGCGAACGTCGACGACCGTTACGATGCGCGTGAGATCATCAACGACAATCTCAAAAAGCTCGCGGGCAAGACTGAGGTTCGCAGGGCGGTAATGGAGAACGGTTCGCACGTGGACGGGCCGTTCTTCGACACCCAGCCTCGCGTCGGCCGCGCGCTCAAGCTCCATTACGTGGTGACTAACACCAACACGGGGCACAACCTGCCGACCGCGTCGTTGGGCGCCCAGCCGCAGCTGTGGGCGAACGTGGTTCTTATCGGCCCGCGTGGGCAGCGGCTGTGGGAGACAGGTTACACCGACCACTATGGTGACGTGTGCGACATTCACTCGCGCGACGTCCGCCAAGGTCGAGTGCCGTTCGATTCGCAATTGTTCAACCTGCAAACGATGTTCTTGATTACCGGAGCCGTTGGAACCGATCGCGAGTTCTACCTGCCCGTCAACGTCGACATCGATCAATTGCCGTTCCTTCGCCCCGGCAACATCCCCGTCTCGGTGACCAACCATCCGCCGTTCATCCGCATGGAGAGCCGGTCGATTGCGCCGCTCGGTAAGAAGAAAGTCAAATATCGAATACCAGGCGATCTGATTTGCGAACCTGGCCGCTATCGACTGACCTTCCGTATGCGGAGCCGCGCCGAACCGATTTACTTCATGGACTTCTGTGGTGCTACCGCCGAAATGCAGAGGGCGATGAACGAAGGTGTAATTGACGTGCACCCATACTCGGTGGAATTCGACGTGCGGTAGAACCGTAGACGCCCGCACAGCAAGACGAACATGTACCATAACAACCGTTGCAATGCGATGCGGCGCGCAGTTGGCCGAATCGGCCTGCTGCTCGCGCTGTGCGTGTTGACGTCGGTTGGCGAAGCGGACGAAGCACCATTGTTTGCTGCTCCAAGTTTCGATGGCGGGATGCGCGAAACTCGCAGCGCCTCCGATCAAACCGCTACTACTATCAACGACGAGCGACTTCCGCTGCGTACTGCTTGGGATTGTCGGACGCATGTCGGCTTTCAGCCTAGTGTGCTTCGGTTTGGTGCGATTCCCCCGCCACCGATTCCCGAGAGCGTTGCTGAGTCGATGGCATGCGAGTTGGAGCACGATGCGGCTCGGAAGCGTGCGGACAATCAACCCACACCCGGGCATGTGATTCATCATCCGCCGGCGACGGACTGGCAGGCCGACTTCTCGACGTACTATCAAGGCGATTTTAGTTGTGACCCCATTTACGACCACATTCCTTGGAACACGGGTGCCGAGCTGAACATCTATGGCGGCAAGTACCAAGTGCCGGTGCAGCATCCATTGGTCGAGTGGGGCTTTCCGTTTTACCGAAACGGACCCGTTCCACAGTGGCAAGATTGCTTCGGTCCGACGAATCTGGTGCTGCAGAAGTTCTACATCTACGGCGATTATCGAATTGCCTACGCGCAGAATAACTTGGCGAACGGGGATCGCTCGGTGTTTGCCCATCGATTGAATCTTGAACTCGACTATTGGATTACGGCCACCGAACGGATTCACATGTTCACGGGGCCATTCCAAGACGGCAACTCCTTTATGCGGATCGAGAACGGCGAGTTTATCGACGATCTCGACTTCTTCGACACCAACACCGACACGCTGTTCTTCGAAGGTGACCTCGGGCAAATTCTCGGAGGTTTCAACGATGAGTATGCAGCGTTCGACTTGCCGTTTACCGCGGGTCTCGTTCCACTGCTGTTCCAAAACGGCATCTGGATGCAGGACGCGATGATCGGCCTCGCGGCTACGATACCGGCCCGCAACAGTCCATGGCTCGATTGGTCGAATTACGACGTCACGTTCTTCGCCGCGTTCGACAAAGTGAGTTCCGACGCCTTTCTCTTCAACGAAGATGCTGGACAGTTGTACGGGGCGACGACCTTCATCGAAAGTCGCGGCGGTTACTTCGAAGCCGGATACGCCTACATAAACGACACCAAGGATTCGGCGCGCAGCTACCACAACATTGGCATCTCCTATACTCGGCGGTATCTCAATTTTGTTTCCAACTCGATGCGGGTGATCGTTAATGCAGGGCAGCGCGGGCCCGAAAGCGCGCGGACGGCCGACGGCGTGTTGCTGTTGGTCGAGAATACACTTATCACTCCGCTGCCCTACAATTTGCTTCCCTATGTCAACGTCTTCGCGGGTTTCGATCGCCCCCAGCCAGCGGCTCGGGCGGCCGTATTCGGTGGCGTGTTGTTCAACACTGGCATCTTGTTCCAAAGCGATGCGCTGACCGGCTACCCGACACTCGACGCCACCGGCAACAACACCTACGGACTGGCCAGCGGCGTCGACCTGTTGGGTCCCGACTACAATCAGCAACTCATCATCGAGGCAGCGGCGTTTCAGGTTCGTGGCCCGTCTGCTGGTCGATCCGCACCGGGCGATCAAGCCGGCGTCGGCATACGTTACCAGGTGCCCATCTCCAATGCTCATTTGCTCCGCTTCGATGCCATGTATGGCTGGCTCGACAACTCGCGCGACATCAGCGGCGCTCGCGCCGAGTTCCGTTGGAAATTCTAGTTGCTGGTCCACTCCTCGCCCGGCCTCTCCCCTCGAGGGGAGAGGAGTACTGCGGCACCGGCTACTGTCCACCCTCTACCACGTCTGTCGCGATGCCCATCGTCGTGCAGTACTGCGTGATCGCTTCCAAGAAGACCTTGCCGAAATCTCGTAGCTTCGCAGCTCCTACGCCACGAACTTCGGCGAAGGCCTCGGTAGTAGTCGGCCGTCGGCGGGCCATGTCGCGTAGCGCGGTGTCACCGAACACAATGTACGCTGGCACGCTTCTCTCAGCGGCCAATTCGCTGCGCAGTTCGCGAAGCGCGTCAAATAGTCCGCGGTCGACTCCTTCCCAGTTGTCCTCGGCCGCTGAACGAGATTCCTTCACGCGCTTCGCCGGTGCGAGCAACACGGGCGTCGTTTCGCCACGCAGCACCTGTCGACCAGCAGCCGTGATTTGCAGCACCCCGTACTCGCCGACCTTTTCCAAATGCCCTTGCCCCACCAGTTGTTCAATCCAGTCGCGGATGGTGGTTCCATGTTCGTGTCGCAGAATGCCGTAAGTACTCAACTCGGTGTGATTGAACTTGGCGACATTTTGATCTTTGGAGCCAGCCAGCACCTTGGCCGTGTGGCCGGCACCGAATCGCTGATCTAGCCGGGCGACGCACGAGAGGATCTTCTGGGCGTTCACCAGTGGCTCGGCCGCCAGTTTGAGCTCACCCAGGCAGCAATCGCACGCGGCGCAATTCTCTTTCTCGAACGACTGGCCAAAGTACTCCACAATAGCCCGATGCCGACAGGCGACCGCGCTACTGAAAGTTTGCATCTCGTCGAGCGATCGCAGCGCGCCCTCGCGTGCGGCGGGCTCCCCTTCTTCGATCATCCTTCGCCAGAGCACGGGGTCCTTTCCGCTGTAGAGCAGTAGGCACTCGGCTTCGAGTCCGTCGCGACCCGCCCGGCCGCTCTCTTGCACATAGGCTTCGAGCGACTTCGGCATGCCAGCATGCACCACAAAGCGGACGTTCGGTTTGTCGATGCCCATGCCAAACGCCACGGTGGCCACGATCACTTCGATGTGGTCGGTGAGGAAGGCTTCTTGATTGCGGGCGCGGGCCGTATCGGCCATGCCGGCGTGGTACGGGGCCGCCCGGATGCCCGCTTCCTTCAGTTGCCCGGCAACCCGCTCCACCTCGTTGCGGCTGATGCAGTACACAATGCCCGACTCGCCAGGGTGCCGGGCGATCACCTGCTCGATTTGTTCCAGCTTCCGAGTGCCACGCCGCACGCGATACACCAGGTTCGGCCGATCGAACGACCCAATCAGCAGCTCGGGCGTCTGAAGCGACAGGCCGCTGATGATGTCTTGCTGAACGCGATCGGCCGCTGTGGCTGTGTAGGCGTGAATCGCGACGCCCGGCAGCGCTTGTTTCAGCCGACCGAGTTCGGTGTATTCGGGGCGGAAGTCGTGCCCCCAGGTGCTCACGCAGTGCGCTTCGTCGATAGCCACGAACGACACGTCGACTGAACTCAAAAACTGCAGCGTTTGGTCACGGACGATCCGCTCGGGTGCGGCGTACAGCAGTTTGACTTCGCCGCTACGGACCAAACTGGTTACCTTACGCCGCTCGTCGGGCGAAAGCGAGCTATTGATGAACGCCGCCGGCGCGCCGTTGGCCCGCAGTGCGTCGACTTGGTCCTTCATCAACGAAATCAGCGGCGAGACGATAATCGCCACGCCCGGCATTGCCAGCGCTGGCGCTTGGTAGCAGAGCGACTTCCCGCCACCCGTCGGCAGCACCACCAGCGAGTCGCGCCCCGCGAGCACACAGTCCATGGCCTCGGCCTGAAGCGGTCGGAAGCTATCGTAGCCCCAGTACTCTTCAAGCACTTCGCCCAATCTACCATGCGGAGCGTTGGCGATTTCGGCAGGTCGATCCATCGGTTAGCGTCTCGCGCGAGTGCCCGTCAGGTTGATTCGCCAAGTGGAGTAAATTCCCAATTGTCACCGAAACGATTCATTGGGCATTTACTCCGCCTCTTCGGGACGCACGAGTCAGCGTAAGTGCTTGTCAAACAAACGTTTGTGGAATCTGCGTGTTCTCGTTGGCCAGCCGTTTTTTCCAAGATGCGGGGATAACATGGAAATAACTCGCCCGTGATCCGAAGTCGACCATCGACTCAATGACCAAGCAACGTAGTTGTTCAGCCGACACCATTAGATCAAATCGGCGGGCGAATTCTACGGTTGTTTTTGGCCACTAAACCTCTCACCTTCTCGAGGATTGAAGCAGGCCGTTGTACTGGAGGAAATCGCTCTCGATAAGAATTACAAATCCGTTGTTAGCGCGTGCGGCGCCCCGCTCAACAAGTCCACATTCCACACTCCCAACTCGATTCGTGTGGAATACCATTTGCGTTCTTGCCGAACCACTTTAGGGCCTCCGGCGTACATACCACCGGGTGAAGTCTTTTCTTTTCGCGATTGGGAGTTTCCGATGAGGTTTCCACCAGACTTTTGGGTCTGTACGCTCGTCTTGTGTTGGTTCGTGTGGGAAGCGCGCGAACGCGGCCGCGCGTGAGCCTGCAAGGCTTCGGTTCGATGGCACCCGCGCGAAAATGCCGGGGATGAAGTGCGACTGTGCCCGTGCCCGGACCTCATGCACTGGGGAAGATGTAAGCTTACGCTGCCTGCTCCTGCCTCTGAATGCGTGTAACATGCAATAGATACAGATGCTTAGTTGTTTCGCCACCGTCGGTTGTGACATACAGCCAGTGCTTGGTCAGTAAGGCCGTTTCGGGATGCTTGACGGTCACGTGCGTCCCGTCACTCATCACCACGGTGAAGGGCACGAACGGCTGCGCGGTCAACATTTCTCGCAGTTCAGCTTGCATTGATCCAGGTGTTGCTTGAAGTCTGTTACGTTCCTGATTTTGCCACGCCGACAGGCCTCTCGTCCAATTCGGATCGTGGACAGCTTTGCGCCCGAAGTATCCAGCCGCTGGTGAGTAATGCGAGAAGAAGAGTGGCTCTTGAACCGGGCTCGGGAATCTGCGACGAAAGCGGCGTCACACTACCGACTCCGGGCCCATAGATCGCCCGAATGCGGGAGATGTCGTCCGGATGCAGCATGCCGCTGCCAGGGCCAGTGTGACGCTTAAAGATCCAGTACATATTGGCTTCCGGCACGTTGGTGTGGCGTAGGCCAATTGTGTGGCCGATTTCGTGGATCGCTGCGCCGAGGATATCCGGTTCGCGGGTGGTTCCAATTAAGGACCACGGGTCACCGTTGTCGTAGTCGACGTAGCCCCAGGTGCGACCCGAACTTGGGAAGAACGCCTGGGCTTTGGTCGTTGGGTTGCCCACGGGCGGATCCGGTCCGTTGATCCAGCGATGGCGGAACCGAATGTTCCCACCGCTTTCGACCTCAGTGAAGTGAATGGGCACGACTTCGCTCCACACCTCGAACGCTTCCTCAACCGCGGTGCGTATTTGCGACTCGGGTATCGAGTTGCCATCGGGATCGAGCAACCCGCCATCGAGCATATTCTCGTAATTCCACGTCAGGTTGACCGGATCTCCCGGGTTTGCCTGCGGCCAGCCAGCGGAAGTGGAGGCCACCACGCCACCTGGTCCGCCGTCGCCATGCAACGGGCAGTATCCTAGTCGACACATGTCACAAGCGACCGCTTGCCACGCCGGACATAAGAACAGGGTGACGAAAATGCAGAGTGCGACACCGGCGCGCCGGTCAGGAAACTTAGATTGCATGGATACTACGAACAAAGGGTGTGAAACGGCTGGTCTTGGGAAAGGGAGAACTCCGAAGAAATCAGCGTTTCACTGGCGATCGCCTTGCGTAGCATCAATGAGAAATGATCCACCAGCAGTCGATGGAACTCCTCCCATTATGGGCCTAGGTTGCCCGTATGGCAATCACTTTCCGAGCCCTGCCGATCCGACCGTAAATACGGTACTATGCCGGGTTTGCGGCCGATTTCATCGGAAGCCGTACCGATACGGTTAGGGAGCAGCGAGCTGATCCCCGACCCCTGACCCTTGCCCCCTCTACAGATGCAAACCGACGAACTTCGCGAAAAGTACTTGGCATTCTTCGAGACGAAGGGTCACACCCGAGTGGCCAGCGACGTACTGGTCCCCACTTGGGATCCGAGCGTGCTGTTCACGCCAGCGGGGATGAATCAGTTCAAGGACCACTTTCTGGGTAAGGTGAAGCTGGAGTTCACCCGCGCGACTACTTGTCAAAAGTGCCTTCGCACCGGCGACATCGACAACGTTGGGCGTACGGCTTACCACCATACGTTCTTCGAGATGCTGGGCAATTTCAGCTTTGGCGACTACTTCAAGCGAGAGGCGATCCACTGGGCGTGGGAGTTTCTGACCGACAAAAAGTGGCTTGGCGTTGATCCCGACTTGCTCACCGTCACCATCTACAAGGACGACGACGAAGCGGCCAAAATCTGGCACGAAGAAATCAAGCTGCCAACCAGTCGGATCAGCCGGGAAGAGGAAGACGAGAACTTCTGGCCAGCCAGCGCGCCGAGCCAGGGCCCCGATGGTGTTTGCGGTCCATGCAGCGAAATCTATTACCACCCGTCTGGCGGCAAGGAAGTCGAGATCTGGAATTTGGTGTTCACGCAGTTTAATCGCGTGGGCGACCCGCCCGACAACTTGCGCCCGCTCCCCTCGAAGAACATTGACACCGGCATGGGCCTCGAGCGAACGGCAGCCACGCTGCAAGGTGTGGCGACCAACTACCACATCGACAACCTGCTGCCCATTGTCGAAGCGGCCGCCGAGGTTTGCGGGGCCAAGTACGAGTATCAAAGCGACGACGGCCGCCGACTGCGTCGCATCACCGACCACGTGCGAGCGTGCACATTCGCGGTGCATGAGAACGTGTATCCGGGCGCCAACAAGGAGAAGTACGTCATCAAGCGGCTGCTGCGACGCGCGGTGCTCGACGGCCACCAGATGGGTCTGCGCGAGCCGTTTCTGTGCAAGATCGTACCTAGGGTCGTCGAGGTGATGGGCAAAACCTACCCAGAACTCAACGAAACCATCGAGCGAGTGGCCAGTGTCATCCAGAAGGAAGAGGCCAACTTCTTCGGCACCATTGATGGCGGGCTCAACCGTATTGAAACCGTGTTTGGGGAAATGAAGCGAGACAACCGTACCGTTGTCGATGGCGCGGTGGCGGCCGACTTGTACCAAACGTATGGTGTGCCGCCAGAACTATTCGAGTCGTTGGCAGCCGAACACAACTTGGCGTTTGACTGGGATGGCTTCCGCCGCGCCATGGAAGAGCATGGCATCAAGTCGGGAACCGAACAGCAAACGGTAATGGGATCGAAAGGCCCCATCGATTCGCTTAAGCAAGCGCACCATAAGACTGAGTTCCTTGGCTACGACACCACCGAAGCCACCGCAATCATCATGGGCATCGTAGCAGGCAAGCCGCCGCACGACCATTTGTGCGACAAGATGGAAGAAGTGGGCCATGCCGATCCAGTCCGCGTGGTGCTCGACAGCACACCGTTTTACGGTGAGAGCGGCGGCCAAGTGGGGGACAGTGGCAAGCTCGTCGGCGAGGGTTTCGAGTTCGAGGTGACCGACACCCAGAAGGATGGCGAGCTATTGGTGCATTCGGGGCACCTAAAAGACGGTGTGATGACCGAGGGGGCCACGGTCGTTGCCTCGGTCGACACCGAGCGTCGCGACGCGATTCGGCGTGCCCACTCGGCAACACACTTGCTGCACCACGCCTTGCATAAGCACCTGGGCGAACACGCGCAGCAGCAGGGTTCGAAAGTCGACGCCGATTGGCTGCGGTTCGACTTCACGAACCTCAGCCCTGTCACCCCCGAGCAGTTGGCGGCGATTGCCGACGATGTGGCCGCCCACGTAGCGACTGCCGCGCCGGTGAAGTGGGAGACACTTCCGCTGGCCGATGCGCGAAAACAAGGCGCCATGATGCTCTTCGGAGAAAAGTACCCCGACCCCGTACGCATGGTGTCGATGGGCCCGCTCGCTTCTGGCGCCAGCAGCCGTGAGTTGTGCGGTGGCACACATTTGACCAACACCGATCAAGTGGGCGCGTTCGAAATTGTCAGTGAGGAAGGCGTATCGGCCGGCACACGGCGGATTGTCGCCCTGACTGGGCGTCGCGCTGAGGACCGGGCAGCCGAAACCACCGCCGCGATCGAGCGCACGGCCGATGCAGTCGGTTGTGGCGCCGATCAGGTCGTGGCGGCCGTCGCCACGCTCATTGCGAACCAACGAGCGCTCAAGAAGCAACTCTCAAGCGGACAACCGGCTACGGAGACAGCCACCGAGACGCTCCCCAAGTCGACCGGCGAGTTCAGTTACCAGCAGGCGAAGCTGGCCCTGGCCGAGTTAGGTCGGCAACTTTCGGTCGCTCCGCTTGCCGTAGCCGAGCGTGTCGAGTCGCTGCTGGCCGAGGTCGAGTCATTGAAGAAGCAACTGGCGCAGCGCGATGCGGCCGGTCCCCTCTCGGCCGACAAACTGCTTGAGTCGACCACCAAGCTGGGGGAGACCACCGTCGTCATTGCCGAGACTCCCGGCGCTCCCCAAAATCTGATGCGCCAGTTGATCGACCAACTGCGGCAGAAAGAGCAAAGCATCGCTGTGCTGCTCGCTGCCCGCGAGAGCCACGACAAAGTGACGCTGATCGCTGGCATTTCGAAAGACCTGCAAGAAGCGGGAGCAAGTGCGGGCAAATGGATCGGTCCCGTCGCCAAAGCGCTCGGTGGCGGTGGTGGTGGGCGCGCCGATATGGCCCAAGCGGGTGGTAAGCAGCCCGCCAAACTACCCGAAGCGCTCAGTGTCGCACACCGCACAATCAGCGAGATGCTTGAAGGCTGACCCCTCGTGTAGGAGCAGTTAGAAGCTCCCTGTGGGCCTTCGATTAATCGTGTGCGGTTGCGGCGCGGTGAATGGTCGAATGTTTGCTAGCAACGCGCGATTGGCATGCGATTTTGAGGTTGATTTCGCGGTGCGTCACGAACTAAAATTGATGGCTAGGCGGAGTGGGATAACATCTGAATGACGGACTTAGATTCTGTTGCTCCGCGTCGACGATGACCGATTCTTATTATATCGGCGTCTAGCATTCGAGGCGCAATCGCTTGTGCCCTCGCGCTGGCATCGTGGCACCACCAACCCGCACGGAGCACACATAATGAACACTGCAACAAGTGGAATTCGGGTCGATGTAAGTCGCGGACCCAATTGGTTGTTCTTGCGACTGGACCCGGGCGAGTCGACAACGGGAGAAGGGCTTGCTGAACAAGTCTGGGCGATTGTCTCGAAGCACTTCGTCTATCGCGTGGTGCTGGAGTTTGGTCCAAACTTCGAAGTACTCTCTCCAGAGCTGATCGAGCAACTCGACGAAGTGCGTCATCGATTGGAAGCGCATGATGGCGCGCTACGAGTTTGCGGCTTGGACGGCAAATGCGCCAAGCGTCTGGAGGCCCACTGCAGCGAGTCGAAGATTCGCAGCCGGCTCACCAGCCATTCGAGCGTCGCCGCAGCCGTGTTGGGCGACGAGAACACCGACGCTAAACTCCCCGATGTCGAAGAAGCAGAGCCAATTAAGCAAGATACTGCTTACGAAGCTCTGCGAGTGCACTGAGCATCGGCTTCGGTCGGTTGACGTCGTCGAATAACCCCGCGCCGGGGAACTCCGCGCCGGTGTCGGAGAGTTGATTCCACACAATCACTTGCACGCAGTTCTTCGCCAACAGTGGCGGAACGTACTGCCGAACCCATTCGGCTTGGCTGTTTGCGCCATGATTGTTGCCGTTGGCCTCACGGTTCTTCGTCGTATGAGTATCGACGGTGAGCATCAAGAACAGAGGTAACTCGAACAGCCCCCATTGATCGACAAGCCGACTGAATGCCAGCGGCGTACGGGGCGCGGTTGCCAACGGTTGGCTGCCGATGTTCAGCTCCAGGCCTAGTCCCGACAGGCCCAAATCCGCCCGCACTAGCGCGTCGGCAAAGTGCATCGGCGCAAGGTCGATTTGCTGGGTCGACATGTACTCGGCCCACGGCTGATCGAAACTCACCACGATTGGCGTTCGCTGATCGAGCCCGCGAATGGTGTGAATCGCCGAGGCAACAATCTGCAGCCGGTCCTCGTCGTTGAGCGACAGCACCCGCGGGCGGTTCATCCGCGAGGCGACATGCCATAGTTGTACCTTGCCGCGGTAACGCTTCACCGCGTGACGAACGTGATCGAGCATGAAGGTCGAGAGCGTGTCGTAATCGCCCTCCCACAGGTACGTCCAGTCGGGCACGCGCCGCTCGTCGAACTCAAGCAGCGGCCCGCCGACGACCTTCAGGTTATTGCGTTTTGCCCATTGCAGTTCGCCGTCGGTATTGTCCCAGTTCCGCTTGCCTTCGCTCGCCTCGACATCGCGCCACGACATCGGCAGGCTCACCAGATTAAACGTATCGACAACGGATTCGCGGAGATCCTCGGGCGGCAACGTGCCACTCAAGTCGACGCCCAACAACGAGTGCAGAGGTGAGTTTTTGGTGCGCATCGCCAAGGCTTGCTCGGCGTAAGTGGTTGCCAGATGTTCGCCGGCAACGACGGCCTGGACGATTGATTGTTCGGCGTGCTTGGCGGCCGCTGGCGGGTCGTCCTGCCGCGACGCGGCGCGGGCGAACTCTTGGGTGGCTCCCAGCACTTCTTTCTCAAGGCTCTCAGGAACCGTCAACCCCAATTGTCGCCACGCCTCAAGTTGATTGCGAAGCCGATTCGTCAACCCACGGGCCAATTCAACCTCTAGAAAGTAGGGCTCATCGCGCTCCATCAGCGTGGCTGTCGACAGCAGCATTTCGCCGCGCCCCGCCACGTTCCACGGAATGCACACCGCGCCTGAATCGTCCTCTGCGCGCTGAACGACGATTTGCCCTTCGGAGACAATGACGCTCGAGAACCAAGGTAGCTCCTCAAAGCCGATCATGTGTACCCGCGTCGGATCGAGACCTTCCAGCCGCTTGCCGTCGTGCACAAACAGTCGCAACAATCCCATGCGGAAGTGGACCTTCGGGGCTAGGAACAACGGTGCCGGCGGCGGTATGCTTGCGGGGTGGCTGGCAGGCAAGCGACGCGCAAAACAGACCGCCCGCCAACTTGTTCGCGGCGATCGCCCTAGTGTAATTCACAGCCCACTTTGGGGGCAAGGATATCGCGGCGACGACGACTCCGTTGCGAATGGCCGCACAACGCCCGATTGGATCTTCAGATGCCCTCGATTCCGTTTATCGAAAGCAATTTGCCGGGTTTGCCCGTGCGGCAGGGCAAGGTGCGCGACCTTTACGACCTCGGTGACCATTTACTGTTGGTGGCTACCGACCGAATAAGCGCGTTCGACTGGGTGCTGCCCACGGGGATCCCCGACAAAGGGTGTGTACTTACCGGCGTGAGTGAGTTTTGGTTCGAACATCTCAATACGCCGCACCATCTAATCACCGCCGACGTCGAACAAATGGACTTGCCAAACGGTGCCGATCGTGAGGCGTTGAGAGGCCGCACCATGCTCACCAGGAAGGCTGAAGTCGTGCCGATGGAGTGCGTTGTGCGTGGTTACTTGGCCGGTTCGGGCTGGAAAGAGTACCAGCAAACCGGCGAGGTTTGCGGCGTGAAGCTACCGTCTGGTTTGGTAGAGAGCGACCGCCTGCCCGAACCCATCTTCACCCCGGCGACCAAGGCCGAAATGGGAGAACACGACGAGAATATTTCCTTCGAGCAAATGGCCAATCAAATCGGCACCGACTTGGCCGACGAGCTAAGGTCGCGCAGCTTGGAGTTCTTCGAGCGCGGCGCGCTCCATGCCGAACGTGTTGGCCTACTATTCGCTGACACCAAGTTCGAGTTCGGTCACGCCGATGGCGAGCTGATCCTAATCGACGAAGTGATGACGCCCGACAGCTCGCGGTTCTGGCCCGCCGACCAATACCAGCCAGGCGGCCCGCAACCTTCTTTCGACAAACAATTCGTCCGCGACTGGCTACTCGCCAGCGATTGGGACCGAGAGAGCGAGCCACCCGAGCTACCAGATGAGATCGTTGCCAAGACGCGAGTAAAGTACGTCGAGGCACTGGAGCGGATTACTGGACGGGAGTTTGGGTGGAGGTAGATTCGTCAATCGTGGAGAAACTATCCAAGTAAGCTCTACCAAAGCCTCGAAACCCATATGGATTCTTGCGGCCCATCAGTGGCCGAACGTTAACGCGGAAAAGATGTGCAACTGCGAGGCTGGCAAAAAACAACAGCAGAAACCCAGGAAATGGATCATCGGCAGCGGTGGGAAAGTGGTCTCGAGCCATCTCGCGACAGATGACCAGCGCGACGCCGCTCCACAACAACGTTTGGGTGAGTATTCGAAGGACTCGATGCTTTCCACATAAGAAGAACCGAAAACTCACAAAACCCGAACGCCGCGTCACGTAAGAGGTCGGAATCAGCACAAGCACTATCATTGGTAGTACGAAGGCTTCGTACGCCTTGGGTACCGCATGACGCAAGAATGAAACTCCAAGAATAACTATGACGACCAATGCTACTCGCATAACGAGGGCGGCCCCGGTTAGCCGTGAGGACCAAACGTTAAACCCGTGTACCGCCGGCTGATTGCAACTTACACAACGACGCGGAAGCTGGGTGCCTTCTGGCATTAGCAACGTGTTGACTTCGCGCACCACGTCGGTGTCCCCGTCAATCTCGACCGGGATCTCTTCCAACTCTGCCTGCGGTGCTGCGTAAGGATTCAATTCATCCATCCGACTAGTTCCAACGAAGGGTTACTCGTTGGCCATTGTACCGGCATTCGCCACGTCGCACGCAAGTTTCCCCCAATAGTTGAACCCAACTTCGCTAACTATAATAGAATTCCCTGCCCTCCGATCCCTGACCCCTGACCCCTCCAAGAAATGCTCCGCTACTGGACCGCTGGTGAATCGCACGGGCAAACGCTCATTGCTTTGGTGGATGGTTTTCCGGCGGGCGTGCAGGTCGATACCGAGCCGATCAACGTTGAATTGAAACGCCGGCAAGGTGGTTATGGCCGTGGCGGGCGGCAGCGGATCGAAACCGA
This sequence comes from Pirellulales bacterium, assembly GCA_028279215.1. Taxonomy (GTDB): domain Bacteria; phylum Planctomycetota; class Planctomycetia; order Pirellulales; family Lacipirellulaceae; genus Aeoliella. Next base: position 50,772 of record JANQOF010000055.1, on the reverse strand, counting down.
CCAAGTGCAGATACGGACCGGCATCTGGCGCGACATGACACTTGGCAGCCCCATCGCACTTGAGGTTCCCAACCGCGACTACAAGCTCGAGCGGCTCGACGACTTGCCGCGCCCTCGACCTGGCCACGCTGACCTAACGGGCTCGCTGAAATACCTTGGCTCGATACGCGGTGTGCTCGAGCGCTCGAGCGCTCGTGAAACGGCAGTTCGTGTGGCGGCCGGCGGGTTGGCCAAGCAGTTGCTCGCGCCGTTTGGCATCACTGTGCTGGGCTACGTGGTGGAGCTTGGCGGCGAGCGGTTCGATGCGGTCGAGGCCGACTACGACACATTGCGTGCGGCAAGAGATTCGAGCGAGGTTTACTCGCTCCAACCCGAACACGACGCCGACATCAAGAAGATGATCGATAGAGCCCGCAAGGCGGGCGACACGCTTGGCGGCGTGGTGGAAGTGCGAGTCGACGGACTGCCGTTCGGCTTGGGGACTCACGCCCAGTGGGATCGCAAGCTCGATGGTCGTATCGCTAAAGCCGTGATGGCGGTGCAGGCGATTAAAGGAGTGGAGATTGGCCTCGGCTTCGAAGCGGCTCGCCGACCGGGCTCCGCAGTGCACGATCCGATTCACTTCGACGAGTTGTTGCGCGACGAGCCGCACATGGGATACGTGCGACCAACCAACAACGCTGGCGGATTGGAAGGTGGCATGACCAATGGCATGCCGCTAGTGGTTCGCGCCGCCAAGAAGCCCATCAGCACCCTGGCCAAGCCGCTGGCTTCCATCAACCTCGATACGAAAGAGCCCTCCGAAGCTAGTTACGAGCGGAGCGACGTTTGCGCCGTACCGGCTGCTAGCGTGATTGTCGAAAACGTAGTTGCGTTCGAGATTGCTGGAGCGCTGGTCGATAAATTTGGAGGAGATAGCTTGCCCGAGATGCAAGCCCGCTACGACCTCTTCCAAAAAATGGCCCGGGAGAGATAGGGCGGTCGGCAATCCCGCTTTCCGATCCTCTCACTTTCCGTGGCATGCATCAATCGTCCAAACGCCGCCTTTGCCGCCTGGTGTTTCTCGTCGGTTGCGTGTTCCCAACGCTAGCAGTCGTCGCTTGGGCTACCGCGGAGCGCCTGCCGAGCACGCGCTCGGCGCGGCTGGCCAAGGTCGAGCGAATGCTTGGCATGCGGGTGTTGGTCGACAGCCTGTCGACCCCCACCCCGGGCGTCTATCGCGCAACGGGCGTGAAGCTCAAGAACGTGGAGACCGGAGCGTTGACCCTCACGGCCGACGTCGCAACGATTCGCTCCGATTCGGGCACGAAAGTTGAACTATCGGGAGTGTGCCTTGCCGCCGAGGAGTTAATGCAGCTAGCCGCTACCGCCGAGAGGTCGTTGGCGGTCGATTGGCCAGCCAAAGTGTCGATACACATGTCGCGAGTGAGTTGGAACGGCGACATTCCCTCCGCAGCGCTTGCTGTCCTTGCGGACAGTGATTTGACCATTCGGCTCAACTCAAAGGGCGATGGCAGCGACGTGCTCGGTCGCGAGTTGTTGGTGAAGCTTGGCAGCGCACCGCATGGGCCAACGCTAACTGTTGTTCGAAACCGCCAAGTCTCGCCGCCAGCCACGCAGGCGACTCTAAACACGGCGGGCTCCAAGATACCTGCTCAATGGGTCGCTGAACTTGGCGGCCTATTGGCTGGGGCAAAGCACGCGACCTTCGAAGGTGAAGCGACGATTACTCACTCGAACACAACAAGCGGTGAATTACATGGTCGGGTCGATGGCGTGTCGGTGGCTGAACTGACGCAGCTTCTGATTGAGGCCGAGGCCAGTATCCAAGGTCTTGAAATGCAATGGGCCGATGGCTGCATGGTGCGTGCTACGGGCACGCTAGTGGGAGCTGCTGGAGAAATGGACGCCGCCGTCGCTCAGATGATCTTGTCGCAGCTCTACCAAACGTGGCAGCCGGCTGCCGGCCTGGCTGCCAACGAGCCCGTCGCATTCGGTCATCTGGCGGTCGCGTTTGCCATCGACACCGAGTCGCTTTCGTTGTGGGGAGCGTGCCCAGCGGAAGACCCGCATCGCTCGGCGTGCGTCCTCGATACGCATGGCAACTTGTTGTTCGGCCCACCCGAGCTGCGCACCTCGTTGTATGGTGTTGGCGCGTTGCTTGCTCGATACGGCCGGGACGGTGCGGCAAATTTGACGGCACGGCTGCCGCGAACTCAAACGCGTTAATGCGGACCGACCTTACTTTCCATTCAATTGAATCGCGTTATTGATGTATTCATCGCTGGCCCTGCGGCCTAGTCGGCGATGCACTTCGTGGTTGATTTGTGCCCTGAGGAAGCTCACTGGCACGTCGGCGTCGTGCGCCAGAGTGGCAAGCTGTGCTTGGGCATTTTCCAAATCGCCTGCTTCGTACAACTCGAGCGCCGACTCGTAGCGGGTGATCGCGGCCAGCAATTGCTCGTCGTTTCGCGATCGGCAAATGGCGAACAGGTCGACCGACTGCTGCATGCCGGCCAAGTCCGCCTGGCACACTCTATAATCAATGAACTCACTACTCAACTGCGACGCGACCTCGCGGGTAACCAAGATCGGCGCGCCAACGATTTTGGTGGCCTGCTCAAGACGGCTGGCCAAGTTGACTGTTGAACCGCGCGGCCCATACTTCAGTCGCAGAGTGCTGCCGATGTTGCCTACTTGCGCCCGACCTGTGTGAATGCCGATGCCCAGTTGCAGCGGAGCGGCAAGCGCATGTTGCCAGCCGTCGGAAACACCAGGGAGCGAATCAAGCATATCGAACGCCGCTCGGCAAGCGAGCTGCGGGTGGCGCGGCTGATCGATTGGCGCATTCCACATCGCTGCCAAACCGTCGCCGTAGTAGTCAATCAGGGTTCCGCCGTGGCTCATTACCGCCGCGGTCAACGCATTCATCACGTCGTTCAGCAGTGCGTACGTGTCGCAGGTGGGGAGCTGCTCGCACAACGTGGCGAACCCACGCAGATCGGCAAACAACACGGTGATTTCACGCTCGGTACCGGCAAGAGTCGTGGCGCTTAGTTCTACCTGCTCGACAACGTTCGGCTCAAACGACTGCAGCAGCGTTGCCCTTCGGCGGGCCGCGTTGGCTTCGGCCGACAGGCGGTCCAAGGCCGACCTTACCGACCCGGCAAGCAACTCGACCAGATGAGCTTCCAGGTATCGCACGCCGCGGCGGCTGTTTTCGTTATGTAGAGCGCGGTAGGCGTACACCGCCCATTCGACACGATGCCCACGATTCATGAGCGGTGATACCAGCACCGAAAGGCCTTCGTCAGGCTCGTGGTGGAACAACGTGCGCTGCTCGCGAGCGGCTTGCTCGACCAATTCGACGTCGAAGCAGATGCCTAGTTCAGGGCGTGGCAAATCACTCGCGACGACTTGCCAATCGTCACCACTGCGGCGAAGTATCATGCCGCCGTCTAAGCCCATCGGATCGATTACAAATCCCGCGGCCTGCTCAAACAAATCGGCGCGACCTGCCGTGCAGCGATGCAGCTTGGTGAGTGCTTCGAACCAGCGACCGAGCGTTGCGGGCGCCGGTCCACCTTGTTTGGGATCGCGTAGTTCCTGATAGGCCGCCGCGTCGAGGGTGCCAACGGATCGCTTGGGGCGATTGTTCATGCCGCGCAGCTCGATGTGCGTCTGCCCAAGCCTTAAGCGCAACAAGCCGTTGAGTTCGATGCTTGAGCCGGTCACCGCATCGTCAACGTAGTCGCACGCAATGCGAATCTCGTGGCCACTCGATGTGGGTATGCACTCTATGCGATCACCTTCGGTCGGTACATCGGGTGGACGGACGATCCGCCACGCGCCGGCTGCATCCGGCGCGAGCGCCACCAGCCCGTGGTGGCGGGTTTGCTCGTGTTGGTGCGAGTTGTAGACGGCGATGTCCAACATGGCGGGCGGTCTCGGGTCGCAGCAAGGCCTACAGAACAAACGTAGGTCAACCGCGATGGAGTCATTAGGGAGTGTTGTTGGTTCAAACGGTTGGCGGCATGCGCAATCGTTACAATCGTGCTAGCAGCACCCTGTCGATTGTTCTGGACAGTCTCGAACGATTGGGGAATAATCGCGCCGCGGTGCCGGTGCGCGCACTGCTGGTATCGTGGCTACAGACATGGAAGGGACTGGCCGATCGACCCGCTGCTGTATTACGTCGGCCTGGCACTTGCTGTGCTGGCCACCGGACGACTGGCGACGCTTGCTTTGGGAGGCTGGATGCGGCTGCGCCAGCGTCAGCGCAACTACGCGCACGAGAGGCAAGCGTTTCTCCGAGAGGTGGACGCCACCGCGCGGGCGGCCAGAGCCGATCGTCAAGATTTCCTGGGTTGGTCGGGCACACGCGACCTGCGCGTGTCGGCTCTGGTTGACGAAGCTCGCCACGTCAAATCGATCTATCTCACCGACCCCGACGGCGGGTCGCTGCCACGGTTCGAGCCGGGCCAGTACATCACTTGCCACTTCGAAACCGCAGCGGGCGAGAAGCCCCTGGTGCGTTGCTATTCGCTGTCGGATCGGCCACGCGACGAATACTATCGCCTGACGATCAAACTCCTTGAGCCACCAAGTAGTAATGAGTCGCAGGTGCCAGCGGGACGTGCAAGCAGTAGGATGCACGCCCTTGCGATTGGCGATCGCTTGGCCGCGAGCGCGCCGCGGGGCGGGTTCTTTTTGGATCCACGTCGGCAGCTTCCGCTCGTGCTCGTCGCCGGCGGCATCGGTGTCACACCGCTGGCCAGCATGCTGGCCGAGCTTGCCGAAACGAACGACTCGCGCGATGTCTACTTCTTCTACGGCGTACGCAACAGCTGCGAACACCCGCTACGCGAGCAAATCGAGGAGTTCGCTGCCGAACACGCCAACATCCGTATGTGTGTTGCCTACTCGCAACCGCTGCCTGACGATCGAGAGGGGGGCGACTACCAGCTTCGCGGGCGGTTGTCGATCGAGACCATTCACCGCGTGGTGCCTGCTGGTCAATTCGACTACTACCTGTGTGGTCCCGGCGAGATGATGGAGCAGTTGGTCGAAGGTTTGCTCGCTTCGGGCGTGCCCGAGGAACGCATTCTGTACGAGGCGTTTGGCCCAGCCAGCATCCGCCGCGCAGCGTTGCCGCAAGCGAGTCCAGCCACTGCGGCCGCCGATTGGCCACCCATCGTACGGCTTGCCAGCAGCTCCCAGCAGGCATCCTGGGACGACGATTGCGAGTCGCTGTTGGAGTTGATCGAGGGCTTGGGTGTCGATATCGACTCGGGGTGTCGTGCGGGCAGCTGCGGTATGTGCGCCGCGCGGGTGCTCGAGGGTAACGTAATTACGGTAAAGCAGGCAGGCGCGGCGGCGCCCGACGGATACTGCCTGGCATGTATAAGCGTGCCGACATCGCCATTGGTCCTGGAGTTGTAAGCCGAGCGCCTCATGCGATTGCTTCGAATTGGTAGAGCGACGTCCGTTGCCCACTGCTTGGCTGCCGCTATGCTGCTCGGTTTGGTGGTCGCGAGTTGGCTGGTTGCCGCCGACAGTTCGGTAACGCCCGCGTTCACGCCCCGGCAGTGCGACCCAACGGTGGTGGTGGGGCACGATACATGTACGAAGTGCCACGAATCGGAACTGAAGCAGTGGATGCAAACGCCGCACTACCGCACGTTCGACGTGCTGCATCGCACGCCAGAGGCCAAAGAGATCGCCGAGAAGATGGGCCTGCGGTCGATCAAACGCAACGATACGTGCGTCACCTGCCACTACACGCGCCAGGAGCACGGAACCCGCGTACGCGTGGTGGCCGGCGTGAGTTGCGAATCGTGCCACGGCGGAGCGAAGGATTGGCTGCAACTTCACGCCGATTATGGTGGACCGAACATCACGCGACAAATGGAGTCGCCTGCGCACCGCCACCAACGCCGCATGTCGAGCATGGCCGCCGGGATGAACAACCCGAGCAATGTGTATCTCCTGGCGCGGCAATGCCTGAGCTGCCACACCGTGCCGGATGAGCGATTGGTCAACGTGGGCGGCCATAAGGCGGGCACCGATCAGTTCGAGTTGGTTGCCTGGTCGCAAGGAAGTGTGCGTCACAACTTTGTCAGATCGAATGGAGCGGTAAATGCGGCGAGCGACCAACCGCGACTGCGGGTGATGTACGTCGTCGGCGCGATGGCCGATCTCGAAGCCAGCTTGCACGCCGTGGCCAAGGCAACAGAGCTTTCCATCTTCGGCCGCGCGAGCGCCGCGCGAGCCGCCAGGGCCAAGCGGCGCCTGTGGGAAGTGCAGCGCCGCATCGATCACCCACTCGTGTCACAAGCGCTCGACGCGGTCGCTGAACTCGAATTGACGCTCGGCAACGAATCGGCTGTGCTCGCCGCAGCCGACTCGATTGGCCAAGCCGGCTATCAATTTGCCGAGGTAGATGGCAACACCCTGTCGGCCATCGACGAACTGTTGCCATCGCCCAGCGACTACAAATAACACCCACCCCACCCTCGCCGAAACCATGCCGACTGCTGAAGCCACGTTCGCTCGCCCCAACCGCTGGGATGTGCCATTCGGCGAGCGTATGACAAACCGCGACGTCGAGCGGCTTTTGGGCGTTGAGCCTTTTCGAAGCATCGATCGCGCGCGGTTTCCGGCCACACTGCCGCTCGAAGGAATCTTGCTCAACGATGCCCGCATCGTTGAGTTTGACCCAGGGGATTTGGTGGTGCGCGAGGGCGACTATGGCAACAGCGCATTCATGTTGCTGCATGGTACACTCCGCGTGGCGCTCGAAAGTTTGTCGCCCGACGCGACCGGCCACCCAGATCAAGCGAAGCCAAGTTGGTTCGCCGCGTTGATGCAGGCGTGCAGCTCGCAGCAGTTGCCCGAAGTACGCCGCCCGCACCGCGCCGAGGTGCGCGATCAAGAGGTCGGAGTGCGAGGCGCGGGGGCCCAGACGCATGTGTTTCTGCAGGACGTCCCTCGTGTGCTCGACGAAACGCGAACGGCTCAGCTCTTTCCCGGCGAGTTTTTTGGCGAGTTGGCCGCCTTGTCGCGATCGCCACGGACCGCGACCGTGTTTGCCGAAACCAAAGCCGTCGTGCTCGAGCTTCGTTGGCAGGGTCTGCGCGACATCATGCGCCGCGCGCCGGCGCTGAAGGAGCACATCGACCGTCTCTACCGCACCAATAGCCTCCGTGTCCACCTCCGAGAGACGCCGTTGCTGGCCGACTTGCCGGCCGACCAACTGGAACTCGTCGCCGCCGCGACTAAGTTCGCCTCTCACGGAAGCTTCGATTGGAATACCGACTTCGCAAGCGTCGAGTCACTCTCACCGCTGGAGCGACTTGCCCGCGAGCCGGTGATCGCCGAAGAAGGATCCAACATCAGCAACGTGCTGCTCGTGCGATCGGGCTTCGTGCGATTGAGCGAACGTTTTGGCGCCGGGCATCGAACGGTCGCTTACCTTGGCAAGGGGCAAATGATCGGAGTCGCGGAATTGATTGGAGATGTGGCTACCGTGCAGCCGACGCACCCGTTCGCGATTCGCGCTGTTGGCCATGTTGACTTGCTCGAGATTCCGCTGGAGATGGTTCGCGATACGGTGATTCCGACACTCTCGCCCGATCGCATCAAGCAGCTTGTCGAGACCACACAGCGTGCGCGCCCGCCGCGCCAGGTCGATCAACTCCTTGTTTCCCATAACGATGTCGCTGCGCCGACGCCGCTTGTCGACTTCCTGGTCGACCAGCGATTGGTGAACGGCGCTCAGGCGATGGTGATTGACCTCGATCGATGCACGCGGTGCGACGACTGCGTTCGTGCATGCGCAACCATGCACGACGGGAACCCCCGCTTCGTCCGCGAAGGGCCAACCTTTGACAGGTTCCAGTTCGCTGGCGCGTGCATGCATTGCACCGATCCCGTATGCATGATCGGGTGCCCCACCGGCGCCATTCATCGCGATACGCAGTCGGGCGTGGTTCGCATTAGCGACGACACCTGCGTCGGCTGTTCGACTTGCGCGAATAGCTGTCCTTACAACAGCATTCGCATGGTCGAAATCCGCGACCTGTTCGGCCAGCCGGCTATTGATACCGAGAAAGGTTTGCCAATTTTGAAAGCTACCAAGTGCGACCTGTGCGCCGATGGCCTCGGTGGGCCCGCGTGTGTCCGCGCTTGCTCGCACGACGCGCTGGTAAGAATCGACCTGGCCGACTTGGATCAAGCTGCAGCTTGGATGAATCGTTAAAGTAATCACTCACCGTAATCGCTTCGCTTCGCGGCGCGGCTAACCATTGTTTCGCTTTTCGGCACGGTTACCACCCACATGAAACCCTTTGTTCGCCGACGTGCTCGATCGTTGCTGCTGGCCGTCGCCGTTGTCGTGGTGATCGCATACTGGCTGCGGTGGATTGACCTGGAGCTAGGCCGTAAGCAGTTCGCTTCTGGGTATCTGTTGTATGGGCTCGTCGTATTTCTCGCCTTGTTCAATATTCGTAAGAAGCTTCCCACGTTGCCTTTGGGCGGCGCCTCGTCGTGGCTCCAACTGCACATCTACGTTGGCCTGATTGCCGGCGCGGTGTTTGGCATGCATCTCGCTTGGCGGATGCCGAATGGTTGGCTCGAAGGCTTGCTCGCGGTGTCGTTCTTGACAACGTTCCTTAGCGGAGTTGTCGGGTTGGTAATTTCGCGCCAAACGCCGCGAATGCTCAACTGCGTGACCGACCAGGTGATTTACGAGCGCGTGCCGGAGATGCGGCGATCGCTTGCTCGGCAGTCGCGGACGGTGGTGATTCAGTCGGTCGCGGCGTCGGGTGCTACGACGCTGGCCAACTTCTACGGCCACCAATTGTTCGACTTCTTCGCCCGCCCTCGCCCGATGGGTTACTTCTTTCGTCCCTCGAGCGAGCGACGCAAGAAGCTGCTGGCCGACATGCGGCAGCTTGAGCGTTACTTGTCGCCGGCGGAGAAGCCCGCACTCGAACGGTTGTTCGCGTTGGTGCGCCGCAAGGACGACTTGGACTTTCAAGAAGTCCGCCAACGGTTGCTCAAAGTGTGGGCGTTCGGCCATATCGCATTTACTTACGTGTTGATGACGCTGGCTACCTTGCATGGCGTGCTCGCCATCGCGTTTCGGGGGGATGAGTGAGCGAGCCTTTGCCACAGTCTGGCGGCACCCCCTACGACCGGCCCAACCAGCCGTGGGTTTGCGGGCGAACTGCGGAGGGCGATCCATGTTCGTTTGGGCCAGGGCGGCACGGTGTGTGTCCAGCGCTTGCCGAATGCAAGCCCGTCGAAGTCGGCGGTGGGTGGCAGTGTAATCGCTCCGAGGTCCGTGGCGGACCATGCGAAGATGGCCCCATGCCGGATGGCACCTGTTGCCGCAGCTACTTGTGCCGCCCTGTGCGAAGCCTTCGATCGCTCCGCGGCATGGTGGTTCGCTCCGTGTTGGTGTTTTCTATCGGAGCGGTGCTGATGATGATCGGCAGTGGGGCTTCTAATGAGTGGATCGCGCCCGGGCCGCTTAACTCGCACCACGCCCAGGTGCTCAACGGAGCCGCTTGGAACGATCGCTGCGCCAGTTGCCACGCGGCGGCCGAAAGGCCACCGGCAACTTGGCTCAATGCGCTGGTTGGCAGCGACCTGGGCCCGACGCAATCGACCAAGTGCATGGCGTGCCACGACAAGACCATCGACCCGAGGCTCGCGTTGGTCGCACACAACGTGCCGGCAGCGAAGTTGCGTGTCGCCGCGGGATCGCTTGGCGACGCTGAAGCAGCCCAACAATCGTTGCAACTTGCGTGCTCGGTGTGTCACCAGGAGCACCACGGAGCGGACCACGCGATAGCTGCCATGGACAATACGCGCTGCCAATCTTGCCACGAGCAACAGTTTGGCAGTTTTGTCACCGATCATCCGAACTTTGGCACGTGGCCGTATCAGAGACGGACGCCCATCGCCTTCAACCATGCGACGCACAGCGGAAAGCACTTCGCGGAGAAGGGACGCCCATTTGCCTGCCAACAGTGTCACGTCGAAGGTGCGACGCGCAACGTTCAGCTCACGCTCGGGTACGAAGCGGCGTGCGCCGAGTGTCACGACACGGATATCGCCAGCGGCACGGCGAGCGGTGTGGCGTTGTTGACCATGCCAACACTCGATGTCGATCTCCTCAACGATGCGGGATTCGCCATTAGCGATTGGCCCGAGCGCGCCACCGGCGACTTCGATGGACGCCTGCCTGCGATTATGAAACTGCTGCTGGCCGCCGATCCGAATGCACGCAAGGCGATGGGCATCTTGGGTGAAGACTTCGACTTCTTCGACATCGATCCGGATGACCATACTCACCTTACCGCTGTAGCCGACTTGACGACGGCCGTCTGTCAGTTGCTCGAACAACTCGCGAGCACGGCCGAGCCCAACCCGCTGATGCGCGGATTGCCGCGCGAACTCATCGCCGAGGCCGAGCACCAGTGGCACGACGGTGGTGGGTGGTCGGCAACCCGGCGGCCGGGCACCTGGTTTTCCGACGCGGCAAGTCTGTCGATTCGCTACCAGCCAGTTGGCCATGCCGACGAAGTGCTCCGAGCATGGTACGACGCAGTCGTGACGCATTCCAATTCACAACTCCGTGATGCATTGTTGCCCGAATTGGTTGGCCCCGGCGCGCCAGGACGTTGTACAACGTGTCACAGCATCGACGCGGCTCACGATGGCCAGCTCACGATTAACTGGCGCGCCCACGACCGTCGTAGCGAGCCCCGTCATTTCACTCGGTTCTCCCACGCGCCGCATTTGTTGCCCATCGAGCTGCGCGATTGCACCGCGTGCCACGCCATCAATCAGACTGCCGATGCCGCTAGTAACTACAGTGGCCACAACGCAACGGCGTTCGTCAGCGACTTTCATCCCATCACGAAGGCCGCATGTGCCAGTTGCCATCACTCCGCGGCCGTGGGCGAAAGCTGCACTCAGTGCCACAACTATCACGTCGAAGCCTGGTAGGCTGCTAGCTAGCACGTTCTTATATGGAAGACTTTTCCGGTTGCGGTAGCTGCTCGGCTTGTTCCGCTTTTTTCGGTTTTTTGTATCAGATCCGACGATAAGCATTGCAACGGTCGCCGGAGTCGTCGGACTCGCAACGCGTTTGCCGGCTGCAACGATTGAGCCGCCACGGCCGTAACAGGGGGAAACCATTCAGGCGGCGCGCTTGGCCGCGCAGAAAATCGAGTCGAGGGGGGAAGCGAATCATGTGGGGTAAAGCGTTAGTGACCGCGCTGCTCGTGAGCAGCGCCGCGGCGATATCCGCCGCACAAGGCATTGCGATGATTTCCGATCAGTTGGTCCAGCCGGCGTGGTGCGACAGCAACGGCGGCATTGGTTGCTACGACGGCGGATGTTGTATGGGAAGTTGTGACTTGGGGCCGACGTGCGGTTGCGAAGCCCCTCGTCGGTTCGAAGCGGGGTGCGGAGTTGAGCCATGTTACGATGGTTGTGGCGACTGCTGCGGCGCGTGCGACCTGGATTGTGCGCCCGGCTGCGACTACGGCGAGTTTTTCTTCAACTTCGACGCGACGTTCCTCAAGTACCATCAGTCGGGTGGCGTCAAATCGGTGAGCGCCGGTTCCATTGTGAGCTCCGACTACGGCGCCGAGTTCGACTACGATTTCGCCCCGCGCTTTTCGTTTGGCTATCGCGGTCCCAACAATCTTGGCGTTCGCACGACCTACTGGATGATCGACGCTTCGCAGACCACGTTCGATGGTGATGGCTTCGTGAGTATCTACGCGCAAACTTTCGACCTGGAGGTATTCAAGCGGATTCCCATGGGCTGTTCGTCGTACCTCGAAGCCGCCGCCGGTTTTCGGGCCGCTGAGTTCAAGCAGCGCGACGACTCCGATCTCGACTACCAGGTCGATGGCACTGGTCTAACGTTTGCTCTGGAAGCCAGCCATAACTGTGGATGCGGCCGACGCTTGTACGCCCGCGGTCGCACGTCGGTGGTTATGGGCGATACCGAACTGCTCGACGAAGGTGCTTTGGACGATGACGTGGGAATTGGTTTCGATAGCACATTCGCCCAACTCGAGGTGGCCGTAGGTTGGGAAGGCCGCAAGTGTGTCGGCTGCGGCACCATGGTCTACGGTGTGGGCATCGAACTACAACAGTGGCTCGATACCGTCATCACCGCCGACTCGTCCTCCGAGGCCTACCTGACCGACGCCGGTTTTGGTGGCTTTACGCTTCGGTGTGGGTACGAGTTCTAACTCTGTGTGTCAAAACGTGTAAACCGACTCAGCCCGCGCTACCAAACGTAGCGCGGGCTGCTTTGTTTGGGCTTCGTTACCGCTTCGCGGGCAAGCCCACGATCGACAGTTGCTTGTCGTACTCGATTTGCATCGTGTACTTCAGCACAAAGCGATCAACGCCTGTGGCTCCGGCCGGTACCTCGACGTCCCAGCGCAGTAGCCCGTCTTCGAGCTTTCGCTGCTGGTAATCGCGGTCTTCGCTCACCGGCTGGTCGCTCTTGACCAGCGTGATCTTAATGTCCGCTTCGCCTGCTGTTGGCATGCGGTCGAGCAGTCGCACTTTCGCTGGATCCTTGCCAAAGTTCTCAATCGTCAACTCGTAGGTGAAGTCGACCACGCGATTGCCACCTTGGATGCGTTCGTCTTTGTCGACCAGCTCGCGCGTGGTCCGCAGCGACGAGTCGATGCCAAGACCCACGCCAAACTGCTCGCCAACCGACACCGTGGGCACCTCGCCGCGGCCGACGAACTCGTCGCCCAGGAAGGTCGATGCCGGGCCAGCCAGCAACACCTCGTTGCTGTTGTTGGTGAGCCGAGCCTCTTCAAACACGCTGCTGGTAAGCACAGGCGTTGCCAATCGGTAGAAACTGGCTTGCATCGGGTGGGCCGAGATCTGTATTAGCTGTCGATCGCTACGACTCGGCAACGTCATTCGGTTCGTCAGTCGATAACTGACGCTGACCCCTTCGCCTTCAACGCGTTGCCGCTCTTCGGGTTTTTTGAGTTCAATGCGGGCTGTGTTGTAGTCGAGGATCTGCATCTGCTGGGCAATCTCGTTAAGCGAACGATCGGCCGCCGCGCGATTGCTGCGAGCGAATCGCCCCGAAACGGTGCCGCCAAGTCCACCACCGCCTGCACCAAATGCAAGTGGTTGGCGGGTTGCTCCTACTTCGTCCTGCACCGGTGCGCCGAACACGCCATCGCCATCCGAGTTGAATGGTCGACTCGCTACCTGGCTCTGACTGGAGAATTGTCCAGAGAGATTCACCCCTCCGCGATTGTCCGCCAGTAGCTTCCGTTGTTGCTCAAGCTGTCGCTTGGCGAATTCGTATTCCTTTTCTCCGCCCTCCGCAGCCTTTGCGACAAGCTCCGGCGTATCGCGCCCGAGCTTCACGACCAGCGGATCGAGAGACGGCGCCTGCGCCACGAGCGAAGGCGTGGCGGTCGATAGCGTCATGTTGACGTTGGTCCAATCTTCGCCGCTCATCTGCTGGATCGCGGCGTTGTACTCTACGACTACTCGATCTCGCTTGGCGCTCGCCCGCAAGTTGTACGAGGGCGACCACGTAGCGTTCGATACCAAGTAGCTCAGCCGCAATCCAGGTTGTGCCCCGTCGGCGATGTTCACAAACACCACGGCCTCGCGTAGGTTTTGAGCCGAGCCGGCCGCCACGGTGCTTCGTTTGCGCTGCAGCGTCTTGAGTTGCCGCTCCAGGTCGCGCTTCTCACGAGCCAGCTCCAATTGTTGCTGCGCGATGCGATCTCGCTGCTCAAAGTTGAAGTTGGTAAGTTCCTTCAGCGTCTCGGCGTTGAGCACGCCGCTCTTGAGTTCCTGATTTGCGGTGACGCTGGTGAATTGTTCCAACTTGCCCATGTACTGCTGTTGTTCGCCGAGCAGTTGTTGGCTCCGGTTGTTGGCGGCCAACTGATCGTTCACCCCCTCGATCTTTCTATCCAGATCGCGAACCTCCTCGCGAACATCCATTTCCATTGGCCGGACGCGATAGCGGACCGAGCGAATCTCGACGCCTTGCAACGGCTCGGCATACAGGCTCGATGGAATGACATTCGTGGGCAGATTGGTTACCACCACTTCGGCCAGGCCCGACAGTTCGGCGAGGTCGACCGTGCGGGTGACCAGAGCTTGCCCCTGATACACCGTGACTGCCGATACGTTGCCCGGCACCACAAGCGGCTCGTCTTCGCCGAGCGCGGGCATGGCGGCAGCCAGCATCAGCCCAATCGACAGCCTATGGATCTTTCGGCACAGCATGAGATTTCTCCAACTAGGGACAAGGGATCGACTACTCTTCGACGCTCACGACGTGAGCCAAGTTCCACGCCAAACGACGAGATTATTGCGTGCGGCCAGACGCCGCAAGCGGTTGGTCCAGGCTGCAAATGTCCGTTTTGTCCCGCCTCCAGAAAAACGATTCTAGGCGACTTTATTCACCTCCCATTCTCTCCGTCGGAACTCAATTCGCCCTTGTTTTTCAGGTGTTTTGCGAATTCACTAGGGGCTCCGTTGACGTCCAATTGTCCATTGGTGCGGGCCTAAAGGGACAATTGAGCGGGGAGTGAAAAGTGGACTGCCAAGACGCTAAGAGCACCAAGATTGTGTCGAAATCTGGCTACAGATGGGCGCGGATGAACGGTGACGGGCGTGGGCATTCTATGCGACCTTTGCGCGCATGAGTTTGCCGGCATCCGTCAACATCGGTGCTAAACTGTGGTAAATCAGCTCAGTGCCTTGGTGGTTTTCCATCGCCTCATTAGACCAAATCCGCGGTCCCAATCCATAACGATTCTTGGCCACCTTTGTGGCAAAGCGGTGCGTTAAGAAGGGCATGAGGAGATGATGGGGATTTCGGGGATGAAGATTTCGAGATTTGGAGTCCCAGTTGCCACAAAATGGGATTAGGAATGCCTGGCGGCAAGGGCACTCAATAGCCAGAAGCTTTGGGCGTGAGGAGTGAAGAATAAACCGCCAAGACGCTACGAACGCCAAGATTGTGTTGAAGTCTGGCCACGGAGGAACACGTATAGGCGCTGATGAATATGGGGATTCTACTTGAATGTTCACGCGCCAGAATTAGCCGGCATCCGTCAAAATTGGTGTTGGAATGCGGCAAACGAACTCGGCGCTCGTAGCATCTTGGCGGTTGTCCTATTGCTCTGTGGTAGGAGCGGTTTCTGCTACAATGCGAAGTTTGACCCGCCTGGAATGCGCCCAGATACGGACGCAATCACCATCAAGCGAATGAGGGGATCCTTCGATGCAACGAGAAAAGGGACGAAACTGCTGCCAGTTTGACATGTTAGTGGTCTTGCTTGGAGTCGTATCATTCTGCCTCACCACGCATGCGGAGCCGCCAGTCGATCTGGCGGCGCAACCCTATCGGTTAGATACCGGTCTCACGTCGCGTTCGATCTCTTTTGAGAATCCGGCAGGGGAGCCTGGCCGGGGTGGCACGGCGTCAAGTCACCTAGGGATTGGTCGCAAGGGCGCTCCCTCTCGAATCATCGAGGCGGGGCAGACGGTTCCGCTTTGCGACATTTCTGGTCCCGGTACAATTCGCCACATTTGGATGACGACCGACCAGGCTCCCACCACGCAACGCGCGTGTGTCATTCGCGCCTATTGGGACGGCCAGCAGCACCCTAGCATTGAGTGCCCCATCGGCGATTTGTTTGGCATCTCGCACGGGCGAATCACCTCGTACCAGTCGGCGGTTCATTCGGTCGGCCCCACAGGTGGGCGAAACTTGTGGTTGCCAATGCCGTTTGTCAAGCAAGCGAAGTTCACCTACACCAACGAAGGTGACAAGCCAGTTCGATTGTATTATCAGATCGACTACACACTGGGCGAAGAGCACTCGCAGGACGTTGGGCGGTTGCACACCATCTTCCGACGCCGGAACCCGACGGTCCAAAAGCAAGATTTTGAACTATTACCAGAACGCAAGCAGAAGGGGCGACTCGTTGGCTCCCTGATTGGCGTCCGCAACCTTCACCCGAATCAGTGGTGGGGGGAAGGGGAAATCAAGATCTTCATGGATGGCGACGATGAATTCCCCACGATTTGTGGCACAGGTAGTGAAGACTATGTAGGTCTAGCGTGGGGCATGCAGCACGCTCCGTTTCTGTACAACGGTTGCAGTTTGAATGACAAGGGGTTTGTTACCATGTACCGTTGGCACTTGCCCGACCCCGTCGTGTGGCAAGAGAGTGTGCGGGTCACCATGCAGCAGATCGCCTACAAGGGTGGCTTGGTGGAGACGCAGGACGACTGGTCATGCAGCACCTTCTGGTACGAGCCCGTGCCAAGCGCCCAACTACCCGAAATGCCAGATGCGAAAGCAAGAACCGCCGACATTTGGGCAGACTAGAGCGTGCTACAGCTAGAGCGCCCTTCGCCTATCTGTAGCGTGCCCGCTTACTGCGTCCGCATCTGCCTACGTTGGCCTGCATCGACAAGTCATGCAGATTCGCCTGCTTCGGCCGCCTTGCCAGACTTGACTCGTTTGCGCCAACATGGCTACAGATAGCCGAAGCACGCTCTAGGCGAAGGGCGATCTAGTATTCTGTCAAAGCTGCATTGCGGGGTGTGCCCAGGGCCCTAGCGTCGGTTATTGCCGATAAAATCCGAGGCGAGCGCCTTCGGCTCTCGTCACTCATCCCTATCATTCAACTCCGACATAACGCGACGCTTTGCCACTAGTTGACATTGGAGTCGTCGAAGTAGGCTTGGAAGAGTCCAAGCTAGGCACGACTAATTGTACCGCGGCTCCTCGAAGTCCACGCTCGAGGCGTTCAGTACCTCTTCCAACGCAAGTTTGCGTTTCGCAAGTCCTTGGCTGAACGCATACTGAAAAGCGGTCTCCATTGCCTTTTGGATCTGCGACGCGCCATAGGGGTAGAAGTTCTCACCCATCAGGGCGCGCGTCTCGTTCAATTCCTGACCGTGCCAGGGTAGCGAGCTATAGTACGAGCCTAAATTGTGCATCAATTCGTAGTCCGCGCGTTTAGCTTGGCAGTACGCCTCGAAGACGGCCCGAGGCAACCATGGATGCGTGGCAGCCGCATCCCGTCGTATCGCTACCACATGCATGATGGGAAACACCTCCGTCTTCTTGTAGTAAGCTCTCTCGACGCTGCGATGGTCTGGAAACAGACGAGCCACTATCGGGTTCCGGTCAACGAACACTTTGGGCTCCGCTGGATGAAGTATTGCGTCCACTTCTCCATCAAGTAGTAATTGAGATTCGTCTTTGCCCGGAGGAGCCGTTCGGATGCTGACATCGGAGGGAAGCAACTTCTCCCACTTCGAAGCGCCCCCGGTTGTTTTCTTTGCGGAATCGCTCTGCGTCGTGATCCACTCAACCTCGTTCGGCGACACGCCATACTCGCTATGCAGAATACCGCGAATCCAGGTGAGTCCCGACGATGAATAGCCGACGGTCGCGATTCTCCGCCCGCGTAGGTCGGCGGGTTCGCTGATATCGCGATCAGTGCGGATGAAGATGCTCTTATGCCGGAAGAGGCGCAGGACGGGTATCGGTAGTAGCTCGTAGTCGCGAAACCCGTCGTTGCAGAAAGCCAAGACAAAAGGCAAGAGCCCGACTTCGGTCACTTCGCGCGTCTGAGGTCCGTTGAATACGTGGACGTTCATGGGACCGATCGTAGCCGGCTCGAATGTTGTTCTGCAGCCCTTTACTTTGGTGCTGCCATTCGCCAGCGCTCGAACCCGATCGTACGGATATCCCGCAACCGTTATTGGTAACTCTTCCGACTGCGAGTTGATTTCTTGGGCCGATCCAGCACCATGGAACATGGCCAAGCCGAGTGACGAAACCGCCGAAGCCTTCAAGAAGCTTCGCCGGGGGAGGGCATCGCTCCGTGGCGAGTTCATACGTTGTCCTTTTAGCGACTTCACCGCAGCAACCTTTCCCTGAGTTGGTTGATTTCGTTGGCCGACAGTCCAAGCCCCTGGATAAGGTAGCCTTCGATGGAACCATATTGCTTGAGTATTTCATCGCGGGTGGCATCGATGTACTTCCCCTGCTGGACATAGAAGGCCTCGATGTTTGTCATATCCACGTTCTCGGGCGGCACGCTCTGTCGCTCTGCCACGAGTTTCCGAAGTTGTGCTAGCCGCTTGTTGACCTCGGCTTCACGGTACTTGTTCGACAACAGATAGTCTTCGCGCACCGTGTCCCAAGGCACTCCCAATCCCCACAACAGTATCGCTGTTGCCGTTCCCGTACGATGAACACCATGCGAGCAGTGGAACACGAGCGGCTCTTCGGTGATGGCGATCACTCTAAATAGTTCTGAGTACTGTTGCCGGGCGTTGTCGACCAAGACTCGGTGGATTTCTGGATTGATGCTCGGCGGTAAGTCGGAAAAATCCGCCGTCTGGCGCGCCTGTTCGATGGCGGCAGCGAGACCATCGTCCGTTTCGATCGGCAAGAGAACCTCGCGTGCGCCGTCTGGAATTCGATCCCTTCCACGGGATTCGGTTTCGATTTCCGTCAGGAAGTTAACGACGGTCCTGACACCGAGCTGATCTAAACGTTCAACGTCGTCGTCCGTAAGCCGCGGCAATTCGCCGCTGCGGAAAACCAGTCCTTGTTTGACTGTTCTGCCGCCTTCTGTTTGGTACCCGCCAACGTCGCGGAAGTTGCATTGGCCAGCGAGTGGCACCCGACGAGTGTCCTCGGCGGAGCACACATCGAAAAGCGCGAATGACAGGAAGGCTGCGACAACGATGCGAGCTAAAGTCATACGCAATCTCCAGGAAGTCAACTATATTATCGTGGAGACCCCTCGACTACTCGCCAAAATCTGGATCCGCTTGCGGGTCGAACGGTAACTCGTCGAGGTGTTCGACATACTCCAAAGGGTCGAATGGCAGCTTCTTCAGGTCCGCCGGCGGGTTGGCCAACGCTTGAATCTCGGGCGTCGCGTTTTCGATACCTGTCCAAGGCACTCCGTGCCGCTCTGGTAGGTCGGGGTATTTCTTCTTCCAGAGTTCATGACGAAGTCGCATGCGGTTAAAAGGACTCTTGAGGTGAATCAGGTTGGTGAGCATTGGTGTCTTTTCCCGCGTATCGGACGGCAAGAAGTAAAAACCTGCTGGAATTCCGCTCGCCTCACCAACCGGGTCGGGCGAAATCCAGTGACGCTTGTAGTTGCCCTTGACGGTGGCCCCTAGATTGGGGCCCGCATAAATGAAGACGTAGTCTCGGCGACTGTGGGTGTCGCCATTCAAGAGCAACGAGGTTTGATCGATGCCGTCGATGACGCGGTCGCCGGGAATGTGGTTCGTAGCTCCAGCTAGACGCGCGAAGGTCGTGAACAGGTCTGCTTCATGGATAATGTCGCCGACAATCTGCCCTTCTTCGATAACGCCGGGCCACCACGCTTGAGAAGGCACGCGGACGCCCCCTTCCAAGAAATCACCCTTACCTCCACGAAAGATGGTCTCGGTGAAACCGCAACCTGGTGGTGGGTTGTGAGCCATCGGTCCGTTGTCGGCGTTGCAGATAAGCAGCGTGTTCTCTGCGATGCCCAATTCCTGGAGTTTAGCCATCACTTTGCCGACGAACGGGTCTACGTTGCCCTGCAAGCCGTCTTGGAGTAGGCTCCGCCCCTGTGAGACCTTTTTACTAGTCGGAAGAAACGAACTCATCATGGGCCAGTTGGCAACGTAAAAGGGCTTGCCGGAATTCGCACTTCGTTCGATGAACTCGAGCGTTCGCTTCTGTGCTTCGGCGTCAATCTGCTCGTACGTTTCATAGCTGTTGTCTTGCCATTGCCGAGCCTTTTCCCCTCTTTTCCCCTCAACCACCATCGCCCATCCCTTGGTAACAAAGGTGTCGTCCAGCTTGTAAGGGTCCTCTGGCAACATATCCTCGAAGAGTCCAATGGTCGCATTGCCCTGCTCGCCTCTGCGGGTCCAGAGCGAGAGTATCTGATTGTAGCCGGTGAAGAACGCCTCATCGAAACCTTGGTTGTGGGCGTAGCTCTCTTCGATGTCGCCAAGGTGCCACTTACCGTGGAAGGCCGTGGCATAACCAACCTTCGATAGCACTTCCGCGATGGTGACTTCCGTGTCCCTCAGTCCGTGCATCTCGCGAAGCATGCCGATGTTGTACATCGCGTTACGAACGGGGTGTCGTCCGGTCATGCAAGCCGCTCGGCTGGGAGTACAACCAACCTCGGTGTAGAAGCGAGAGAAGAGGATTCCCTGCTGCGCCATTTTGTTTAGGTTGGGCGTCTCGAAGCCACGCACTTTTTGGATCGCCGGTATGCCAACGTCCCCATAGGCTGTGTCGTCCCACATGATATGGACGATATTGGGGGGCGTTCCGTATTCTTCCCGCAACTCGGCAAGACGCTTATTAAGCTGCTCGTCTTCAGCCTTCCATCGTTGGCCATTTTGAGCTTCAAGTAGGTAATACTCAGCGTCGTGAATGAGTGCATCCTGTGCCGATGCGATGCCAACGCACAAAGACATCAACACCAAAGACAATGACATTCTGGTGGTTCGAATCATGCTTCTTTCTTCAAGTTTCGGGTTTGCTTATTACGAAATTATCTGGAAAGTCGGGTCGGCCCTTCCGGCGGGCTGCGGATGGCTTCATGGCACGCTGCGTGACCAATCTGCGCAACCCACGCAGGCGATGCGCATTGCTGGCAAAGTCTTACCTGTAAGTCTAGAATGCTTCTACCCAAAGCAACATCAAAAATCCGCAATTAGCTCCTCGTCGTTCTTGCAAACTTGCTATGTCTCACGAGTCGCCGCCACCCTATTTCCTGCAGAGGACGTTCAGCGATGTGGATGATTTGGCGGCCGAGGCAGAGCAATGGAATGTCGATTTTCGTCAACTGAATCGTGGGAAGTTCCGGGGTCACATGCTTCAGTTTGGCGCCGCTGGTGTGCATATCTCCGATGCTCGTTTCCGTCGATCTCTCAATCAAAAGGGGCAACCGCCGGCCGGGTTGCGGACAGTTGCCATACCTGCTGGTCGTGACATGCGATTGGAATGGCGGGGCAAGCACGTCGACGGCAACAGTCTCATGGTGTTTCCGCGCGGGTCGGAACTCTCTAGCGTTTCCGCTTCTGACTTCCATATCTACACTTGTTCTTTCCCCGAGGAGTTCTTAACGGACCTAGGCGAGGCCATGGAAATTGGAACTATCGAAGAACTATGCGGTGGAGTCGACGCGTTTCGAGTGCCTGCCGATTCCATGGAGCACCTGCGCACTTGTTTGTTTCGGATCTGCAACTCCGTTCGTGCAAGTCCCAACGCATTGTCGAATGCTACCACTCTTCGACAACTAACCCATGAGCTTCCCAGTCGTTTGATTTCGGCGATGGCGGACGGAGTAGGAAAGTGCTTGCCGATCACCGGCCCAAGACGACGTGCAGCCGTTGAACGCGCGGAGGAGTTCATCGAACGGAATGCGGGAGATCACATCGGAGTGAGTGACGTCTGCCAAGCTGCGGGTGTGAGTGAAAGAACTCTGCAGTATGCTTTTCTTCAGAAGTTTGGCATCAGCCCGAAAGAGTACTTGACCTCCCTGCGACTCATCCGAGTACGTCGAGAACTGCGTCGTGGTGACCCGACGAAGACCAAGGTGGCGGAAGTTGCCAACGCATGGGGATTCTGGCACATGGGGCAGTTCGCGGCCGACTACCGACGACGGTTCGAAGAGTTGCCTTCCGAGACGCTGCGATTTCCAGCGCAGTAGACAATCTGTCGCATTGGCATTTCGTTGGCGCCGACAGTGCTACGGCGACCCCAAGCACGCACAACTTGCGGAGCGTCAGTCGACTTCGTCAGGTCGGATCGTCAGCAGCGAGCAGCCAAGGCTGGGCAGCATCTTCTGGCACTGCGATCCGATTACCAAGCCCGGCACGCCTGGCCACGCGACGGTGCCGAACAGCAGCAGATCGATTACCAACTTAGTGGTTTGGGCGAGAATCACCTCGCTGGGTGTGCCTTCTTCCAGGTGCACTTCGATTGGCTTGTTGAGGTTGGCGACTTCCGGGCGGGCCACCAGCGCGTCGAGTCGCTCCTTGGCAAGCGCCATCGCCTGATCGTGTTGCTCGTGGATCGTCTCTTCGGCCAAGTTGCTGAACTGCAAGAAGGGCCGTTTGGCGGCTTCGACCACGTGGGTGACGTGTAGTTGAGCATCGAAAAGGTGCGCAAGTTCGACCGCCATATCAAACAGAGCGTTGCACACAGGCGAAAAGTCGGTGCCCACCAGAAGGCTGCGTGGCATTCCCACCGTATGCGACTTTACGACCCACACGGGGCACAAGCTTTTGCGAAGCAGCTCGAGCGCCGTACTTCCCATAAACACGCCACTCAACAGGCCGTGCGCGCGGCTGCCGACCACGATCAAGTCGTGATTCCCTTCGCGGACGGCGTTCACTAGTTCGATTCGGCTGCGGCCGAGCACCACCGCGCTATCGGCTTCGACGCCGACCGTTGCCGCGGCCGACACCTGATGGCGTAACGCCTCTTCCGCCAGCTTCACGACCGACGACTCTTCTTCGGGCGCCCGGCTAAGCAGAGACTTGGTTCGTTCGTCGAGATCGAGCGCGGCGAGGAAGTGAATTTTCGGCTTTACTTCTCCGGCGGCGGAAATCGCCGACGCTAGGTCGATCGCCTGCGAGCAGGCAAAGTGCGATGGCGTTTCGCCATCGGACGAGGCCAGCCAGTCACCGTGAGATAAGTCGACTCCAACCAGAATACTACGAAAGTGGGCCACGGCATCCTCCTTGTTGTAGGACCTTTACAACCATGTATTCTCGCGCCCCAAAGCGAACAATACAACTGGGCGTTGCAATACGGCGAATCGAAAAGTGGACAAGAGAATGCAGAAAGACGAGACGTGCTATTCGCTTGCGCGGCGCTCGCCTTTCGCCCATTTCGGGCACTGGCTTGAGTCGAATCCATCGTTTGTCGTGTGTGGGGCGCAAAGAGCCGTCCAGCAACCTCCCACGACAGGGCACCACCTTGCGATCCAGGGGCCTGGGGTGCGAAAATACAAGATTCCAGTCGACGCAACCAGGAGGCCTTTGCACGATGCCGCCATCTTCCCGCAGCGATCAGGGCACGTTGGCCACTGTTGGCCTGACCTTCGACGACGTACTGATTCAGCCTCGGTACAGCGAGGTCGTGCCCTCGGAGGTCGAAGTCAGCACGCAGCTAACCAAGCGCATCAAGCTGAACGTCCCGTTGCTCTCCTCGCCCATGGACACGGTCACCGAGCACCGCATGGCGATTGGGCTCGCGCAAGAGGGTGGGCTCGGCGTGATTCACAAGAATCTCACCATCGAGGATCAGACCAAGGAGGTCGACAAGGTCAAGCGAAGCGCGAACGGCATCATCGTCGATCCAGTCACCTTGCCGCCCAATGCTAGCGTTGCCACCGCTCGCCAGACCATGGCTCAATCGAACGTGTCGGGCGTTCCCATCACCGAAGCTAGCGGCAAGTTGGTGGGTATTCTTACCCGCCGCGACATGCGTTTTCTCGAAGGTGACGACTTGCCCATCGAAGACGTGATGACCAAGGAAGCGCTCGTTACGGCCACGGGGACCGTAACGCTTGAGGAAGCTGAGAAGATTTTGATGGCAAAAAAGGTCGAGAAACTACTGCTGGTTGACGAAGATTACAGACTGACAGGCCTGATTACCATCAAAGACATCGACATGATGCGGCGCTTCCCCCACGCGGTGAAGGATGCCCAAGGTCGGCTAAGGGTGGGGGCCGCTGTGGGTGTGTTCGATTTCGAGCGGGTAGAGAGCCTCATTGCCAAAGAGGTCGACTTCCTGGTCGTCGATAGTGCCCACGGGCACTCGGGCAATGTGATGCAGACAGTTAAGGAGATAAAGAGCCGGTTCGACATCGACGTGGTGGCGGGCAACGTGGCGACCTTCGAAGGTTGCCGCGACCTGATTGAGTCGGGCGCCGACGCCGTGAAGGTTGGTATTGGGCCCGGTTCGATTTGCACCACGCGGATCATTTCCGGCATAGGTGTGCCGCAAATCACCGCCATTAGCCAGGCGGCGCGAGCGGCGGAGGGAACGGGCACTACCATCATCGCCGATGGCGGTATTCGATACTCGGGAGACATTACCAAAGCCATCGCCGCTGGCGCCGACGCGGTGATGATTGGCGGATTGCTGGCGGGGCTCGACGAAAGCCCTGGCCAACGAGTGTTGTACCAAGGGCGCACCTACAAAGCTTATCGCGGCATGGGTTCGCTGGGCGCCATGGTGCATGGATCGAAAGAGCGGTATCGGCAATCGGACATCGAAGACGATGGCGGAAACGGAAAGCTGGTGCCAGAGGGAGTTGAGGGACGCGTACCTTACAAAGGGCCGCTAGGGCCGTTCGTTTACCAATTGGTGGGCGGATTGCGGGCCGGCATGGGGTACTGTGGGACACGAACCATTGCCGATTTGCGTAAGGATACGCAATTCGTCCGGGTCACACCGGCAAGTGTTAGGGAGAGCCATCCGCATGACATCGCTATCACGCAAGAAGCACCCAACTACACCACCGAGTACCAAGGCGGAGAGTCTGGGTAAGGAACTCGGTTTGCGGGTTGCGGAGTGTGGTGTGCACTTTGATCAAACCGTGTCCGACGACTTCATCCGCATTCCGCAAGCCGAGTTTCGCAATTCCACATGGCTTCCCGCGGCGCTTCTCGCCACGTTAGTACTGCTGGTTAGCGCTCTACAGGCGTTTGGCGGCGAGCCCTCCCACCTCGAGTGGCGTCCCGCGTTCGCACCAGCTAAGAAGCAGGTTGCCGTCGCGCGGCCACCCGTTCGCAGGCGCGCTGCTATTCGTCAGCAGGCTCGCCGCGACTTTGCCGTCGTGCAGGTGGCGTTCGAAGACGGTGACGGTTGGAACACGTCGCCTGCCGAGCCACAAGGTGCCGCTCGAATGGACTCGCTCGTCGTGCACCCCCGCGATCCCCAGTTCGAAGGTACCGGCCCCGTGCATCGCGTAGCGCAAGGCCTCGACCCCTTTGAAAACGACGATCTCGACGCTGAGTTGAACCGAGATATTCAGCTCCCATTCGGCGGTGAAGAACGACCCGGCGAATTGCCCGACCTCGGCGCAGGCGAACTTCCTGATCCGATCGATTCAGAGCTGCCCGATGACGTCGCGGAAGACATGACCGACGACGATTTTTCGGACGACGTTCCATCGATTGATGACGACTTCGGGTTCGACGCCGAGGAGGATACGCTCAGTCAGCCAGGCGGGCGGGGCTTTCGCGACCCGGGGCGCAACGTGCCGCTCTCTGGATTGGGCCCCACGATTCCCGAAGCACCGACGCCGACTTCCGGTCCGACCAACCCCGAAGCGTTCGAACGTGAGCGGCGCAAAGCGACGGATACCTGTGAGGCCGAGATGCAGCGCCTACGAAACGACCGGATTTCGACCATCGACTTGAACATACGCGTCGCCGGCACCGAGGGTTGGAACTACCCGTTCGAATGCACCATCGACGATGGCACGCCGTACGCTGGCCGCCATTGGCCCGAGGTCACCTACATGTGGAAAGCGGCTGCCAACTGCCACAAGCCCCTCTACTTCGAGCAACATCACCTCGAGCGTTATGGCCACTCATGGGGCCCGTGTGTCCAGCCGCTTATCTCCGGTGCACACTTCTTCACACGTCTGCCGGTACTGCCTTACTGCATGGGCCTCACGCCGCCCAACGAGTGTATCTATCCGCTCGGCTACTACCGCCCAGGCAACTGCGCTCCGTACATGATCGACCCCGTGCCGTTCAGCTGGCGCGCCGCTCTGTTCCAAGCCGGTGCCACGGTAGGCACGGCGGCCGTGCTGCCGTAGCAAGGCGAATGCCCAGGGCCGAAGTCGCAATGACCAATGGGGATGGTACAATCCACGTTGGTCATTGCAGTTGACGAACCTCTTGAGTGGGCACCTATGCAACAGGCGATGCTTGCAGGTTCGGTGCTCGTGTTGTTGACAGGCAGTTGGGGCTTCGGACTGCATCAAGTCTTGAGACTGTTCAAGCAAGCATTGGCAGTACCGGCGGTTGACGCTAGGCAGGTTGGGATTGCCGATCTGCTTGCTTTGTTCGTGGTCGTGTTGCCCCCTTTGAGCGCGCTGTCGCTAATCGGACGGTCGGGCAGTTTGCCTGTGCCCCTTCGGTTTGTTTTGGGGGTATCGCTATTGGCCGTTTGTGTCGCAATATGGTGGCAAGGCGTGCTCGTGCTAACTACGCTGCGTATCGCCGATGGACGACGTCGATTCGTCTACCTGGCACTTGTTCTACCTGCGTTGGCGCTAGGTCTGGTAGGTGCGGTAGTTGCCATTGTTATCCCTTCTCCTCTATTCATGCTTGGTTCGTACCAAACCCAAATGTGGTTTGTGTTAGCGATCGCAACGTCGATCATTGGTGTGATGGTCGGATGGGGAAGCCGTTGGGTACTCGCAGGTGCACGGTATTCGGAAGAAGAGCAAATGCGCAAGGAACGTACCGATTGAAATGCCTCTCCGAATCCTCCTGCTGATCATCGGTGCGGCGGTTGCCATCTACGGCAGTTATCGTGCGCTAGTGAGTATCGACCTTCGGCGAGGAATCGAAACCAAAGAGCGAACTCAATCGCGATTCGCACTGATCGACTTCTTTGCGCTGTTTGCGATGCTTCAGATTCCGCTGCTGTTGATCACCGCCATCGGACGGTTTGGTGGAGTCAACACGGGGGCAATGGTTGTTTGGGGAGGGCTCTACACGTTGGTATACGCCGGCATCTGGTGGTGGGGCGTCAACGTTCTCTCCGACATCGGCGTGCAAAGCAATCTTCGGCGTGCTCTGTTTCTTGGAGTGCTGCAGCCGATTGGCATGGTTCTCGCCTTTTCCGTATTGTACATGGCTTTGGCTGGGCCGATCGGCTTGCTCTCGGGCCACTCGGAGTACGTTGGGCTGTGCTTTCTGGGACTGGTCGGCGTTGGCTTGGCGACTTGGCTCTATAGTCTGGCGTGCGATTGGATTCGCGCCGGCCGCGTGGACGACACTCCACCGACTCGCGATTCGGACGAGGAGGTGAAAGAGGACCGGCAGGCGCCCAAGCCGCATCCGCTCGACGACGACTCGCCTTGACGATTCGTGCGACCTCACGCCAGAATTCAGACTGCGTTTGGCTCATCAATCACGGGAGGGAACCATGCCACTCGACGACCGCATTCGCGACCAAATCAACGATGCCATCTTCGCCGGCCACAAGATCGAAGCGATCAAGCTCTACCGCGAAGCAACCGGCTCGGGGCTCAAAGAGTCGAAGGAGTTTATCGAGACCTTAACCGCCGAACTCCGCGAAAAGTACCCAGACAGAGTGCCCGAGAGCAGCGGCTGCGCATCGGTCGTGCTGTTGTTTGTAGCCACGGCCGTCGTTTGGCGGTTGATGGCGTAGTGAGCGACATAACTTCCTCGCGATAAGCGTAACACCATTGCAGACCCATCCTACACAACTCGAAAAACCAACCGACGACCGGCTGCGGATCACCTGGTCCGACGGTACCGTGCGCGAATACACGGTACGCGACTTACGCAACGCCTGTCCTTGCGCTACATGCCGCGAGAAGCACGGTGCACCGCCACCCCCGTCGAACGTCCTCCCCGTACTCCGCCCCGGCGAAGGCGGCCCCATCACCCTCGCCAGCATGCGCCCGGCCGGCACCTACGCCTACCACATCGCCTTCAGCGACGGGCACAATTCAGGGATTTATACGTTTGAGTTGTTGAGGAGTTTGGGTGAGGAAGTGTAGTAGGAACGCTAATCCCCGCTAAACAAACGTAGGGCGGGTGGTTCAACGCAAAGGCGTAGAGTCGCGAAGAAAGCGTGGCGATTAACGTGCCCAGGACGATGAGGCCGAGGCATGCAATTCCCCGAAGGGGATACACAACGTAGCCCAGGGTGGATCGCGAAGCGATCTACCCTGGGAAAACATCGAATGGTAAAGAACTACCCCAACGGGGTTGAACACGGTGACCAACCCCGTTGGGGTAGGCGGGTTGATTGAACTCCCAACCCAGGGTAGCGGCTTCGCCGCAACCCTGGGCTACGTTGTGCAACGCCTTCGGCGTAAGTTGCCCAAGCGTGAAACGCCGGGCCACCCAACTCCTACCCGCCCACTCATCGCATCTTCACGAATCTACAACACCCTTACCCCAATGCATGCCCAATCGAATTGCCCAACTCTTGCTCGCCCAACAGAATCTCCATCTCCACGACTACAGCCCACAACTCCGCGTCGCCGATCGCCGGCGTGCGCAGCTTGACTAGATCTTTCTGCGTGCAAACAGCCATTGCAGCATCGGCGGCGACGATGTCGGTTTCGAGGTCGACCAGGTCGTCGGCGACGTAAGCATGGTGGTCGGGGAACTCTCGCCAACCGGCGATTTCGGAGGCGGCGGACTCAAGCGTTTTGCGGAACGCACCCGGGTTGCCAATGCCGCAGAAGCCAAACACTCGGGCTCCTGACAGTTCGGCGAGTGGCCGCGATGCGCCTTCGGAGTTGAGCAACGTCGCCGGCTTGTGCGCGACTTCGCACCACACGGCGTCTGGTGCAAGCTGCGCGGCGCGATTGCGAATCGCTTCGCGAGTGGCCTCATCGACCAAGTCGGCGCGGCTCAAACAAACTACGCCCGCCCGTCGCAACCCGCTGGCTGGTTCGCGGAGCATGCCACGGGGGAACACATGATCGAAACCAAACGGCTGGGTGGCATCCAACAGCACGATGTCCAAGTCGCGGCCCAGACGACGGTGCTGAAAGCCATCGTCGAGCAGCAGCACCTGGCTCTCGAGTTCGTCGATGGCCGTTTGGGCGATCGCCACTCGGTCGGGCGATTGAAGGTGCGGCACATCGGGTAGCGCTTGTTCAAGTTCGAGCGCTTCGTCGTTCTTGGCGCCGTCGGCCGCGCCGTATCCGCGGCTGAGGATGGCTACGCGCAAATCGCGCTGCCGCAGGTGCCGGGCAATCCACTTCACCATCGGTGTCTTGCCGGTGCCGCCGAGCGTGAGATTGCCAACGCTGATCACCGGTACATCCACGTGATGAATCTCGGACCCTCCTCGGTCGTACTTCCGATTGCGATGGCCGACCACGGCCGAGTACGGCACTTCGGCCACGCGCAAAAGCGCCCGCGTGAAGGTTGCGGCGAGGCCCTGTTGCTCACCGCTTACGATGGTGCGAAAACTGCTAGGATCGAGCACGCTGGGTGTTCTGGACGGTTGGGCAAATGAGGATTTTTGGTCGATTCCGCCGCGCACAGGGGAATTGCAAGCCCGCGGAGCGGAGAATCGTATAATAAGGGAGCCAGTTGGGGAACAAGAGTCCCCGGCCGAGCGTCCTAATGCTGAACTTTGTCCCCCAGGCTCGGCCAACCCTCCGAACCAGCCGCCTATGTCCACCGCCCAAACGCCCGCAGCTCCGCCCAAGCCAAAGCGATCGACCGTTGAGTACGTGGAATATGACAAGTACATCGATCGGCAGGTCGAGCGTACGCGCCGAGCGGTCAAGGCGGTCGAGCTCTCGCAGGCGATGCTCGTGTTGGTGATTGGGCTGATCGGCTTCTTGCTTGCCGTCGCGATCATCGAGCATTGGATCGTCGACGGTGGGTTGGGCACGCTGGGCCGAGTGTTGTTGTTCCTAGTGATGCTTGGAAGCGGTGGCTACTATCTCTATCGCTACATCTGGCCGCTCGTCGCTCAGCAAATCAATCCCGCGTACGCCGCCGTGGCGATTGAGCGCGAGCACCCAACGCTCAAGAACAGCCTGCTCAACTTCCTGATGTTTCGCGGCCACAAGCGCGAGATGCCAGGCGCTGTGTACGAAGCGTTGGAAGAGGATGCCGCGCAACGTCTTTCGCAAACCTCGGTCGATGACTCGATTGATCGTTCGCCGCTGGTGAAGCTGGGCTACGTGCTGTTGGCCGTGATTACCGCTGCCATCATTTATGCAGCGCTCTCTCCGAAAAGCTCGCTCACCACCGCGGCCCGTGTGCTGATGCCGTGGGCCAACATCGCGACGCCGAGCCGAGTTCGCATTACGGACGTCGAGCCCGGCAACACTGAGATGGTGCAAGGCGACGCGATCACGATCAGCGCCAACATCTACGGCTTGGACGAAGATGAAGTCGTGCAGCTTTCGTTCGACACCGCCGATGGCCATCGGGTCGATCGTCGTGTTGAGATGCAGGCGGCCAACGATGCCGGCCGTTTTGCGTGCACGTTACCAACCAACGACGCCGAGTTCGGCCTGGCGGGTATCAGCCAAGACTTGACGTACCGCATTCTTGCTGGTGATGGCCGCACCATCGACTATCAACTCTACGTGCTCACCGCCCCGACGATTCGCGTCCGCCGGGTCCACTACGATTTCCCTGAATACACTGGCTATCTCGACCGCACGATTGAAGACCGCGGCGACATCCGAGCGATCGAAGGCACCAAAGTCACCATCGTGGCCGAAGCGAACACCGACATCGAATCGGCATACATCGATCTCGCTGCTGATGGCACGGGCGACAAGCGAATGACCGTCGATGGTTCGACTGCGCAGATCGAACACCAGTTGACGCTCGACGAAGGGCGGCAAGCGATCAAGTCGTCCACCTATATGGTTCGTTTCACAAGCATCGAAGGGCTCGAAAACAACGAGCCGCCGCAGCACACCATCGAAATCCTGCCCGACTACGCGCCCGAGGTTGAGTTGCTGGAGCCAAGCGAGCCGGAACGCGACATACAGGTGAATGAAACCGTTGAGATTGCGGTCGACGCCCGTGATCCAGACTTTGCCCTCCGCACGGTGGCGCTGAAGTTCGCCAAGCAGGACGGCAGCGAAGTGCACGAGGAGTTACTGCTCGATGGTCGACACGAAGGGCGGTTCGACGGCAAGTGGCAATTTACGCCCATTGACCACAAGTTGAAGCCAGGCGACGTGGTGGAGTACTGGGCCGAGGCCACCGACGTGCGCCTACCGCAAGCAGGACGCACGAAGACTGAGCGGAAACAATTCCGCGTCGTCGGCGACCCCAATGCGGGCAACGAGCAGCAACAAGGCGAGGGAACCGACCAGGGTGAAGGACAGCCAGGCGAAGGGCAGCAAGGCGAGGGTGAGCAAGGCGAGAGCGGCGAGCAAGGCGAAGGAGGTCAGGGCGAAGGAGGTCAAGGCGAAGGTGGCCAACAGGGTAACGGTGCCCAGGGCGAAGGTGGCGAGCAAGGCGAGGCCGGCGGTGACGGCCCGGCCAGCGGTGAGCAGCAGGGCCAACAAACCGGCGAAGGACAGGCAGGCGAAGGTGCTCAGAGTAAAGGCGGCAACGGCACGCAGGGCGGCGACGAGCAAAACGGCGAACAATCGAGTAGCCGCGATCAGCAAGGCGAAGGCGGCGCGAGTGGGCAGAGTAACGCCACTGGCGAGTCGACCGACTCCGAAGGCGATCCCAATCAGAGCGGCCAGGGCGGCCAATCGGGCGGCGGCGAGAATTCCCGACCGGTCGCCAACGACGGTAGCGACGATGCCGAGGCTTTCGAGCGAATGCAGCAACACCTGAACGAAGAGCAACGGCAGAACGCCACCCGCCAGCAGCGCGAACGTGGTGGAGGCGAAAACGCCGACGCCGAGTCGGGCCAAAGTACAACCGCCGAACAGACCAACGCCGATAACCAAGCCGATGGCAACCAAGCGACCGGCGAGCACGAGGCAAATGGCGAACGCTCCAACGACAGCCAGCAGGCCAACAACGGCGAATCGACCGGCGAACGTGAAGATGCCGACACGGAGAAGGCTGATGGCGATCGCCAAGACAAAGGTTCCGGGGCCGACACCAGGTCGGACGCTCCGCAGAGCAAGGGTGGCGAGCAGAACGACACCAAGCCCGACGGGGTCAGCCAGTCGTCGGGTGATGACCAGCGCGATCCCTCGGGCGAGCCGGGCGCTGGAAGTGAGACTGAGCCGCAAGGCTCGCCCGAAGCCCAGCGCGAATTGCAGCAGCGCCCAAAACGCGACGGGAGCGGCGACGAGGAATCAGAATCCGACCAAACCGAACCACCCGCGCCCGGAAAGAGCAAGAAGGAGAGCGACTCGCGCGGTGAACAGGGCGGCGACCGAACCGGCGGCGGAGAAGAAGGCGGCGGCCAAAATGCACCGCGAGAAGGGACCGGCAGCGACGGACAGAACCAAGCCGCCGACGAGGGCGCGGGACAGTCCGCCGATCAAGGACCCGGCGAAACCGGCCAGCGTGGCGGCGATTCGCGGAAGTCCGACAAACCAACCGGCAAGCCGGGCCAAGAGCAAGGAAACGGTTCCGAGCAGCGGGATGGCCAAGGCAACGAGCAAGGTGGTAAACCAAGCGACAAACAGCCCGGCGAGGGCCAGCAAACATCGAGCGACTCCACGAATCAAAACGCTGCCCAGCAGCAAGACCGCCAACCTGCGGATCCTAACCAGCAGCCACAGAGCGACGCCGAGTCGCGGGGCAACAAGTCGAGCAGCCCCACCGGTAATCCCGCGGCCAACGACGGCGCTGGTGATGGGCCCGAGCCTGGCAAGTTCGATGGCACGTTGGCCGACGCTGACGACGCCAACTTGGAATACGCACGCGAGCAAACCAACTTGGTACTCGACAATCTGGAGGACCAACTCGAAAAGAACGAGGTCGACAAAGAGCTACTCGACAAGCTGGGTTGGAACAAAGACGATCTGAAGAAGTTTGTCGACCGATGGAACAAACTCCGAGCCGACGCCGAGCGACCCAATGCCGACGCCGCAAGGCAGGAACTCGACGCACGTCTCCGCAATCTAGGCCCCTCCATCGGCCCGAAAGGTGGTACCACCAAGCGTACTCTGGACGACTTCCGCGACCTGAGCGAAGGCTACCAAAACAAGGTGCCACTCAAATACCGTGATCGTTTGAGAGCATACACGGAGGGGGTAAGTGGGGGCGAGCGAACTAGAGATTGAGGTTTGAGTTTCAGGTTCTCACGTTTCATACCAGCTTGAAGTTTGAAACCTGAGGCTTGCTATGTCTCTTACCCGTTTCCTCCTGCGTGGCCATCTCGCTATACTTCCTACATGGACTTCTCGCCACCGCGGTACTTGGTTCCGTTCCATCCCAAGCGGATTCCGCACCATTTTGTCGACGTGTTGATTGTCGGGGGTGGCATTGCCGGCTTACGCGCGGCGATGGAAGTCGATCCTCGGCTATCGATGCTCATTGTGACCAAAGATCGGATGCGCGAGTCGAGCAGCAGCTACGCCCAGGGCGGCATTGCGGGCGTGCTCGATACCGCCGATCGGTTCGAAAGCCACATCGCCGATACACTCACTGCGGGCGCCAACTTCTGCAACCGCGACGTCGTCGAAATGGTCGTCCGCGAAGCGCCGGACCATATTCGGCAACTGATCGAGTGGGGCACGCGGTTCGATACGGAAGATGGGGGCGATTTGATGCTCGGCCGTGAAGGCGGGCATAGTCATCATCGCATTGTCCACGCCATGGGCGACGCCACCGGCGCCGAGATCATGCGAGCCATGATCCGCAGGGTTCGCGACGAGCTCAAAGCGCAGGTTTGGCCTAACACCTTCACAATCGACCTCTTAACCACCGAAGGCGAATGCCGCGGCGCGCTGGTATGGAATGCCGAACACGGTAAGACGTTCGTTTGGGCCAAGCAGACCATCCTGTGCACCGGCGGGGCAGGGCAGGTGTATCGCGAAACCACCAATCCCCCTGTCGCTACAGGCGACGGGCACGCCATTGGTTATCGCGCCGGCGCGGCGCTCGCCGACATGGAGTTCATGCAGTTCCATCCGACGGTGCTGTACATCGCGGGATCGAGCCGTAGCTTGATCACCGAAGCGACCCGCGGCGAAGGCGCGCAGCTGATCGATTCGCGTGGGCATCGCTTTATGCCCGACTACGACCCGCGGGCCGAACTTGCGCCCCGCGACGTCGTCAGCCGGTCGATCGTCGAGCAGATGCGAAAAACGAATCACCCGTGTGTCTACTTGACGATGGCCCACTTGGATGCCCACTTCGTGCATGGTCGCTTTCCGGGCATCGCGAAGACTTGCGGCGAG
Organism: Pirellulales bacterium; assembly: GCA_028279215.1. Taxonomy (GTDB): domain Bacteria; phylum Planctomycetota; class Planctomycetia; order Pirellulales; family Lacipirellulaceae; genus Aeoliella. The sequence continues at coordinate 16,582 of JANQOF010000055.1, read as the reverse complement.
TTCGACATCGACGTTGCGCGCGATCCGATTCCAGTGCGGCCCGGAGCGCACTATATGTTGGGCGGTGTGCAAGTCGATCATCAAGGTCGAACTTCCGTGCCGCGACTGTGGGCTGCCGGCGAGGCGACCTCCAGCGGGTTGCACGGTGCGAACCGACTGGCGTCGAATAGCCTTCTCGAGGGCCTCGTGTATGGCGCTCACGCTGGTCACGGTGCGAGTGCCGCCGCGCTCGACGAGCCCGATTCGTTTACCGCCATCCCACTAGAGAATCGCGAGGTGCCCCGAGGGCGAACCTTGCTCGACATCGAAGATATTCGCAACTCGCTGCAGAGCATCATGTGGCGCGATGTGGCCGTGTGGCGCGACTCAGCTCGTCTGGCCGACGCGGCCGTGAACATCGACAATTGGATTCGATACGCCCTCAGCCGGCAGTTCACCGACCCCGCCGGATGGGAGTTGCAGAACTTGCTCACCGTCTCGCGGGTGATGGTCGAAGCGGCGACGCTGCGTACCGAGTCGCGGGGGGGGCATCAAAGGACCGATTGTCCCGAAACTGACGATCAGCAGTGGCGGCGGCACGTGGTTTTCATGCGTGATCAGCAGGTCACGTACGCCTCGGTGTGAGCTGTGGTTCTCCCTACCTGTACGCTCAGTTGACGGGCGAATTCGCGTGTGCCGTCGCCGTACCCGGGGCAAACCGGCCCGGTCGCTCGTGCCGCTGGTGTCGCCCGCGGCGAACCTACCGGGCGGTGCGATCGTAGCCACAAGTACAGTGTGGTATGGACATTGCGGCTGCGGACGGGTTAGGCTGTGCGTTCCAGCCAACGGGCTTCAGGCGGCCATTGGCGATTCTGCCTTCCCGCCGCACCCTCCTACCTGCGGCCCATCGACCTGCGCTGCGGCCCTAATTCCGATTCCAACAACGCGATTCGCCCACAACGCGGAGCGATACGATGAACGACCCCCAATCAGCGAACTCCGGCGACACGATGATCGAAGCGATCGGGCTGTCGAAATACTATGGCCACTTCGCCGCTACCCAAGACGTTTCGTTTCAGATCAAGCGAGGCGAAGTAGCTGCCTTCCTCGGGCCCAACGGCGCGGGCAAGAGCACTACTATGAAGTTGCTCACCGGCTACTTGGCTCCGTCGGCCGGCAGGGCCAAGATTGCTGGATTCGATACGCAAACCGATCGCCTGGAAGCCTCCAAGGTGCTTGGTTACCTGCCTGAGAATGGCCCTTTGTATCCCGACATGACTCCGCGTGGGTTGCTGAAGTTCTTCGGCGAAGCCCGCGGCATGTCGTCCACCGAGATCAATCGTCGCATGCACGAAGTGATCGACCTGTGCAACCTTCACCAGGTACTCGGCAAACCGATAGGCAAGCTCTCGAAGGGTTATCGCCAGCGTGTGGGTATGGCGCAGGTGCTGCTGCACGAACCCGAAGTACTGATTATGGACGAGCCAACTTCGGGTCTCGATCCGAACCAGATTCGCGATGTCCGTAATGTGATTCGCACGCTCGGCAAGACGAAGACGATTTTGCTCTCGACCCACATTTTGCAGGAAGTCGAAGCGATGTGTAATCGTGTGATCTTTATCGATGAGGGCCGCGTAGTATTCGATGGGATCCCATCGCAACTTGGCGGCACGCCAAGCGAACTCGACCAGAAATTCCACGATCTTACCGGCGCGGTTTGACACTATCTCTCGTTGTTTGGTTTAGACCCGTGACGGTGGCGCTTCGGTGCCGCGAACAAGTCCCTATTCCTTAGCCCTATCCCATTTGAAATGAACTTCACCGTCATCAAGGCGATTTTCAAGCGCGACTTTGTCAGCTACTTCTCGAACCCAACTGGCTACGTGTTCATTTGCGTGTTTGTCATGCTAAGTGCGCTAGCCGCGTTTTGGCCGCCGGAGTTCTTCAACAGCAACCTGGCGAATCTCGATCAGTTGAGCAAGTGGATACCCTTCATTCTGCTTGTGTTTATTCCTGCGATCACCATGAGCACCTGGAGCGAAGAGCGGCGGCAGGGCACCGACGAATTGCTCCTGACCATACCCGCGACTGACATGGACGTGGTGATCGGCAAATACTTGGCAGGCGTGGCCATTTTCACCGTTGCTCTGCTGTTCTCGATGTTCTCCATTTGGCTTGTGTTTAGTTGGGGGCTGGGTACGCCGGACGGCGGGCTCTTTCTATGCACCTATTTGGGATATTGGTTCCTAGGCATTGCCATGTTGGCCATTGGCATGGTGGCGTCGTTCCTAACCAACAACCTGACCGTGGGCTTCGTGCTCGGGATGTTGCTCAACGCTCCGCTTGCCATCTTTGGCGTCGCCGACTGGATCGTGAAAGACCCCCGGGCCGCCCAACTCATTAGCCGATGGAGTGCTGACGCCCAGCTTGCCGATTTCGAGCGTGGGGTCGTTAGCCTCTCGGGCGTTACTTACTTCCTGAGCATCACCATCGTGATGCTTTACGTCTGTATGGTGCTCATCGGTAAACGTCATTGGGGCACAGGTGAAGATGGCGACAGCCGGTGGGGACATTACTTCGCTCGTGCGATGGCGCTGCTGGTGATCTTTGGTGGGTTGAACGTGTTTTTCTCCAACTACAATTCCATGCGGACCGACGTTACTAGCGAAAAGATCAATTCGCTCTCGCCCGCGACGAAGCAACTGTTGCGAGACTTGCGAAGTAACGACGACGTTGACACGATCGTGGTCGACGCCTACGTAAGCCCCCAAGTACCGAGCGAATACGCCGCTCACAAGTTGAATTTGCTGGGCACGCTCGAGGAGCTTCAGTCGATGAGCGGAGGAAAAATCCGCACCAACGTGTACGAGATTGAGAATTTCAGCGAAGAAGCGACCACCGCCGACACAGCCTTTGGAATCACCCCGCAGCGTGTCAACGCGGTGTCGCGCGGCGTTATGACGCAGGAAGATATCTTCATGGGCGTAGCGGTACGGCACAAGCTCGACAAAGTCGTAGTGCCATTCATCGATAAGGGAATCCCGATCGAGTATGAACTCGTCCGCTCTATCACTACGGTTGCCGATGATGCTCGCAAACGCGTGGGCGTGATTAAGACCGACGTAGAGTTGTTCGGCGGCTTTAGCATGCAGGGCATGACGGAAGAGTCGCAGCTTATCACCGAATTGCGCAAGCAGTACGACGTGGTGGAGGTCGACCCCGAACAGCCGATTGCCGACGATTTCGACGCTCTGCTTGTTGTTCAGCCTTCCGCGACCACACCCGAAGCGATGGACAATATTGTCGATGTAGTCAAGCGCGGTGTACCGATCGCCATCTTTGAAGATCCCATGCCGTCGCTGCCGGGACTGGCGGGTGTTCCCGGAACAGGCCAGGCAAGAATGTCGGGCGGCGGAGGGCCCATGGCCATGTTCGGTGGCGGCCAGCAGATGCCAAAGGGCGATATAAACAAGCTGTGGAACTTGCTGGGAATCGAAATGTATCCGAACGAGATCATCCTGCAAGACTACAACCCCTACAAAGACTACCCCTTCCTCACTAGCGACTTCGTGTTCATCGATGAGGGGCTCGAGGCATATGGCACGCCAGAACCGTTCAACGTCGACGAGGAGATGACATCCGGACTGAAGCAGGTGCTGTTCGTCCGCCCAGGTGCGGTGCGCAAGGACGAAAACACGAAGCTCAAGGTCAAGCCGTTGGCCATCACCGGCACTCACACCGCCACATTGCCCTATGACGTGCTTCAGCGGATCCCAGACGCATCGAGCATCCCCATCGAACAGCAGACAACCAAAGAACCCTACATCCTTAGCGTGCTGATCGAAGGTGAATACGAAGACACCGACGACTTGGCCGGCAGCCTTGCATTGGACGAAGGGGGCGACGAAGGAGACGAACCCAAAGGCGCGGTCGAGAAGACGTTCATCAAGGCCGTAGTAGTGACCGACATCGACTGCCTGGGCGACGCCTTCTTTGAAATCCGCGCTCGGGGCGAGCAAAACATACCGAGCCTGTCCGATCTTGACTTCCAAAACGTGGCTTATGTGCTCAACGCGCTCGACTACCTTGCCAACGACGACCGTTTCATCGAAATCCGCAAACGGACTCGCCCACACCGTGTGCTGACCAAAATCGAAGAGGCCACGAAGCAGTCGCGCGAAGAGTTCCGCAAAGTGATCGATGAAGCCAAGGACGAGATTAGCGACAAGAAACAGGAGGCCGAGCGGGAGATGAATGCCAGACTGGACGAGATTCGAAACAATCCGAAATTGTCCGACGCGCAGAAAGTGCAGTTGCTGGAGCAAGCAACCATCCGCTGGAATCGAAAATTTAACCGAGACGTTGAGCGACTCGATAAGCAGTTGGACCGTGAGATCACGCAGACCCAACGGAAGCTCGAAAAAGAGGTTCGTGGCGTCCAGGATCGGTACAAGTTCTACGCCTTTATCCTGCCACCAATCTTGCCCATTCTGTTGGGCATACTTGTGTATTTCCATCGCCGACAGGCCGAGCGCGAAGGCGTCGACAAGACCCGGCTGCGGTACAACCAAGACGATGCCGCTTAGGGTCGATGGATCGGCCCGCCGCACGATTCGGAACCTCGCGTTCACTAAATCACCTTTCAATTAACTACGACTTTGTCCCCACCATGTCCGAACTCAACAAGACCACCATCTTCTTCGTAGCGGCACTCGCTGCCATTGCCTTGGCTCTGTTCACGCGCCCTTCGACGCAGGAATACAACGTCGACGAGCTGCGTGGCACGACGCTCGTTGAGGAATTCCCAGCCGAGGCGCCCAAGCGGCTGAGTATCACCAGCTTGGACGCGGAGACGGGCGATCTGCAGGCGTTCGAAGTGGCGGAGATTGCCGACGTGTGGAGTATCCCCTCCAAGAGCGGATATCCCGCGGACGCCACGGAGCAAATGGCGGCGGCCGTTGAGGGCGTGCTGGGCCGTGAAGTGCTCACCGCCACGCCCATCGGTGCCGGCGACCACTCGACCTACGGCGTGGTCGATCCCACCGACACCTCCGCCGACGAAGGCTTTGGCACCCACGTTCGTCTTTCCGACAAGGACGACAAAGTGCTCGCCGACCTGATCATCGGCAAGGAGGTGACCGACTCCGATGGTCATTATTGGGTTCGCAAGGCTAAGCAGGACGTTGTGTATGAAGTGGAATTCGATCTCGATAAATTCTCCACGGATTTTGCTGACTGGATCGAAAAAGATTTGCTCGGACTTAGCACGTTTGATGTCTCCCAAGTGAACATTGACGACTACACCATCGAAACTGAAATCTACTTGCGCGGTGGCCGCCTGGAACGCGGAATCCTCGAAGACCGACGAGAGCGAATGCACCTGGTGTACGACGACGAAAGCAACTGGCAGGCGGAAACTCTCGAAACGTACAACAAGGGGGACAAAACGTACGAAGCGTTCACGCTCGAAGAAAACCAAGAGCTCAACGAAGATTCACTTCGGGAGCTGAAGAACGCCCTGGGCGACCTGGAGATCGTCGACGTCGAACGCAAGCCAGACGGACTGAGTTCCGATCTGAGTGCCGGCGACGATTTCATGAACAATAACGAGGCACTCCGCAGCTTGGCGCGGCGTGGCTTCTTGCCGGTCGCGGCCGATCCCGCCGATCCAACCAAGGGGCTCATGCTGCTCTCTAGCGAGGGCGAAATCGTCGTCACTCTCAAAGACGGCGTGGAATATGTGTTGCGATTTGGCGATCTGCAACTCGATCCATCGGCAGAGTCGGGAACCGACAAGCCCGATACGGAAACGGACGAGGAGAGTGACCCAGATGTCGAAGGCTTGAACCGGTATCTGTTCGTGATGGCGCGGGTCAACGAATCGGCCATCCCCAAGCCCGAGCTGGAAGCACTGCCCGAGTTGCCGCCGGAGGGAGACTCCGATAGCGAAGATACTAACGAGGCCGCCGACTCTGAAGCCGCTGACGAGGCAACCAACGGCCAAGACCCCGGCGACGACGAGACTGCAGATGACAAGGCGAAAGACAAGAAGCCAACTCGCGAGGAAGTCGAAGCCGAGCGTAAGCGGATTGAAGAAAACAACAAGCGTGCCGAGGAGGAGTACCAGGAGAAAATCGAAGAGGCTAAGGAACGTGTGGATGAATTGAACCAGCGGTTTGGCGATTGGTATTATGTGATTCCGAACGATGTGTTTAAGAAGATCCACCTTGGTCGCGACCAAGTCGTCAAAACCAACGAGCCCGAGCCAAGCGACGACGCCGAAGGCGGCGACGACTCCAACGCCTCGGTGCTCGGCGCGCCAGGCACGGCGCTGCCGGGACTTCCGAGCACCGGCCCTGCGGTCGAGTCCGCCGCGCCGTCAACGACCGAGGCGCAGCCGAAATCGGACCAACAGCCAGAAACTGAAGGTCAGCCCCAGGCAGACGTTCAACCTGAGGCGGGCGAGCAACCTGCCGCCGACACACAGCCGGACAATGGTCAGGGCTCGTAGACTTCGATGCGATTCTCGAGCGGTTCGTCGTTCATCACATCGAGCGCTGCGTGCTGTGCTAGCTGCTTGGTGTGAAATGTCTCGCAACGACCGCTAATCACAATCCTAGTTCCGCTGGCGGCAACGTCCAAATCGCGGATGCGTTCGTTGAGTCGAGCTCGTATGCGGTCGCGAATTGCTTCGCACAAGTCGGTGTGGGGCGTAGAGGCGTCCGTGGCCAATTCTCCGTGGTAGAAATCTTCGGGTGAGGTATCGTCGGCAACTTGCCAACCCATCGACGTCGCCTGCGTGGAAAATCGTTCCGCCATCGTCCGCTTCGCCTCCTTGAGACCAGATCGTCGCAAGATGGGCAAACACTGGTCTAGCTTAAGTCGCGGCCAGTCTCCATGCCGACGACCGCGGGCCACTGTGCATGCGGGGTGAGTCATGAAGTCGATCGCTCCAATCTAGCGCCTTTTGCCGGCAAATGTCAATGTGATTTTCACCACTTCCTCACGCCTTCCTATTCAATGCCGCCGCTGCGCGCATGCTAGCTGCCAAGCTTGCCGGCGGCTCGCAGGTAGTCCACCACGCGGTCGGCAAGCTCCTCGGCCGCCATCTCCCCACCCGATAGTGTTAGTTCGGCGGCGGTTGGCGCTTCGTAGGGATCGTCGATGCCGGTGAAGTGTTTGATTTCCCCGGCCCGCGCCTTCTTGTACAGTCCCTTCGGATCGCGCGACTCGCAAACCTCTAGCGGCGTATCGACAAACACTTCCACGAAGTCGCCCTCAGACAACGTCGCCCGAACCGCATCGCGGTCGCGGCGGTAGGGACTCACGAACGCGGTGAGCGTCACCAGTCCCGCGTCGGAAAACAGGGCCGCCACCGCACCGATTCGGCGGATGTTCTCTTCGCGGTCCTCGGCGGCGAAACCAAGGCCGAACCGCGTCGCGAAAGCTTCGTCATGCCGCTCGGCGAGTATCTGCGGGGTGGCGTTCAACCCGTGCCGCACGTTGTCGCCGTCGAGCAGGTAAGTCCGCACCCCGGCGGCATGCAGCTTCTGCTCCACCAAGTTGGCCACCGTGCTCTTGCCCGATCCACTCAACCCAGTGAACCAAACCACGCACCCAGCATGACCATTCATCCGCTCCCGCTCTTCGCGGGTCACCGATTGATCGTGCCAAACTACTTTCGGATCAGACATGGTTCTTAGTGGCGAGTGCTAGTGGCTAGTGAGTGGTGAGTGTGTTAGCCGCGCCGCAACGCGAAGCGAGTGAATCAACCGCGAGGCGCGATGGCTGCGAAGCGCTCGTTTTCCCCTCTCCCTCCGGGAGAGGGGCTAGGGGTGAGGGCCGTACGCCAACGCCAACCGCTAATCTCCATCATCCCCTAACCCAGCAAGCTCGCACAAGTTCGCGTTCATCACCGGCTGCGGGCAACTCCACACCAGGAAGAACAGCGCTTCGCGGCACCAGCGGCCGACGGGGTGGTTGGCAATGTAACCTGCCCCCTTCGCCGCGGCCAGCGCGGCTTGCGTCGCTCGCAGCACCAGGCTGTTGGCTCGCTGCCGGAGCGACTCGTTCGAGCACACCGAGTTGCCCGCGGCAATCGCCAGCAAGTCGGCCACCACTTCGTGGTGTTCGCCACGCAGCGCATCGTACGCGGCCACCAGGTCGTCGCGCTTCGCGGCTTCTCCTTCCAGATATTCCAGCGCCGCCGATGCCAGTCCCAATGCGAGCGTCGAGGTTTCGTGTCCGCCCGGCCGCGACGCGCGCCCAGCCATCATCACGTTTTCCACCGGCCCAGCGACCAACCAGTCGGGAGCCACTCGCACGTCGTCCAAAAACACCCGGCCCGTGCGACTGGCCGACACTGCGACCAGGTTTGCCGTCTCTTCGGCTCGCACGCCCGCTTCGCTGGTGGGCACGAATGCGAGAATCTGCTCGGGCGTCACCTCACCGTCGACCAATGTTTGGGCGCCGGTGAGAATGTATTGAGCGTGATCGCCGCCGGTGACCCACGGCGCGAATCCGCGCAGTATCCAGTCGTCGCCTTCCTGGCTCGCGGTGAGCACGGGTCGATTCAAGTGGCGATGGCTCGTCGTGAGATGCGAAATGCCAACCGTGGCAAAGCTCTCGCCAGTTGTCAGTAGCGGCAACACCCGAGACTTGAGCCCGTCGTTCTCGCCCGACGCGACTCGCCGACACGCACCGGTTCGCTGGGTGATGATAAACGTGGTCGTCAAACAAGCCGCGCTCAACGCCAGGTAGCCGCGCACCACGTCGACGTCGCTCCAATCCTGGCCGCCAAACTCTTGTGGCAAAAACCACTCATACACGCCAGCCTCGCCGCACAACCGAAGTTGCTCCGCTGGCCAATTGCCTGTCGCGTCGGTTTGGTCGGCCAGCGCGGCAAGCTGCGCGCAAAGATCGGCCAGGGCAGGGGAGTCGGGCGAGGTAATTCGCTTGGTCATGGTCGGTTCGCGATCGCTTTTGCCCCAGTTAAGTCGCATGTGGCAATTGCAATTGTCGTAACTTGTTTGCCTGCTACTAGTTGTAGTTTAACCCCGGTCCGTTTTGGCAAAAAAACGATCGACTGTGGCAAAACTCCCATCGATCTGTCAACGTCGATTGCAAAAAACATCGTAAATCACAGCGAATTCGAAATCTCATCCGGCCTAGGCAGGGGCAGTTTTGCCACACCTTTTGCCACAGTTGGGGCTTTAATCCGATTCGGCACCAGTTGCCACGTGCTACTGCTGGCTTGCCCAGCAGTGAGGCATAACCAGCCCGCAGTGGACCTCAGGCCAACCATCCATTAGACCAAATGGGATCGCGATTTCTACTGCCGTTTTTGGCCAGTTTGACGGACGTGGGGCTTGCGCCTATTTTCCGTTTTTCAGCAGCAGCAAGAGCATTCGAGTCGGCTCTAACGCGGTAATGCTATGTGGCAGCTGAGCATCCATGTGAATGAACGCGCCAGGCCCGACTTCCAGCGACTCCTCGCCGAGCGTGACACGTGCGTTGCCATCCAGGAAATAGAGGATAGCTGGCATGGACGCGGTATGCTCCGACAACTCTTGACCTGCCGCGAAGCCAAACAGCACCGCCTTCAGTAGGTCGTCTTGATGCACGGTCTTACTGACCGTGCTATCTGGCGAAAACTCAATATCGTTCACAAGATTGGCGATGGCTTTGAAGTTCATTTTGGATCTTCTCTCAGTTTCACTTACGTACCAGTACCAGTTGCGGTCATTTACTCCGGGCGGCGTCCAACCAGCATCAATGCACGCAAGTGCTCTCCATACTTGCGAAATACACTTCGCATCGCAAGCACGCGTTTCCTGGCCGCCGCATGTGTGGCCACGTTAAAGGCAAAGCGCAATGCTCTTAGCACGCCTTCATCCTGTACGAGGCGGATCGGCTCGAGTAAGTGCATGGGAGCTGTTTGCTCTGTCGTGACCGTGAGGCCAGCCTCTTCGAATAGCTGCCGCCACTCCTGCATTGTAAGCGGTCGAACACCAACGTGGATTTCGTCCGACATACCACGCTCGATGCCGTCGCGAACTGTGTTGTCGGCATCGTCAGGCACTAGACACAATTCATGGATACCATAGCGTCCTCCAGGCTTCAGCAGTCTTACGGCTTCGCCGACAATGCGCTGCTTCTCTTGTTGCGGCTGCATCGAGAGCATAGCTTCGCCGTACACCACGGTTGCCACTTGATCGTCAAGACCGGTTTCGGCAGCCGTGCCCTTTACGCAGCGATCACTCGCACGCGTCACCAGACGATCCATGGTCTTAGCGGCCTTTTCGTCGCGTTCGATCGCAGTGTAAGACTGGGGACGACGACCAAGGGTCATTTTGGCCGTCACGCCAAGCCCTGGAGCAAACTCCACAACGTCGTCGTCAGCAGTTATCGCCAATTCATCTAGCAGCCGACGTGTTAACTCCAACCCACCAGGCCTGAGTACACGTTTGCCCATTTTGGCTAGCAGCCAGTGACCGGGCATCTTATGATCGGGAGGCATCTTAGATTTAGGCGAAGTGGTCATGATCGCTTCTCCTAACAACGAGGAACATCGCCGCATGCCATTGCCGGCTCGCCTGGAAGTAACTTTCGCACCTATGATTCAACACGGCTAGGCAAGCCAATAGTCGCACTCGCTGGCTAACCATTCATTAGACCAAATACAGTTGCGATTTCTACCGCCACTCTTGGCTTGGGTGTAAGATGGGTGCGGACACCCATGTAAGTGCGAATCGCCATGTCGCAACGAACAGTTATTCCGACGATCGCGCTGGTCGCGTGTGTTGGGTGCGGACATGTGGCCGATCCAAGCGGTTCGCAACAATCTACCAGCGTGGATTCGGCTGACGGAGTTCAGCGTACCGTTGTTGCTGCGACGGGCTCCTCGAACGACATTGCGGGTGCCTATTACCGCGGCGATGGAACTGGGTTCAATCTGCATCTCGAACTGTTAGCAGATGGCAAGTACGCATGCCAATGGACCGGCTGTGGGGGTGTGTATGGCAATTGTGTGGGCGTTTGGACAAGGATCGACAACCAGATTGAGATCAAGACAACCAGCGCAGACGGCATGTTCGAGGAGAATGCGCTGAGCAACCTTGAGATCATTCCTCATGATGGCGGTAACATATTGGTTCCACAGGACGATCGTGCGTTTTTCGACGAATGGGGGCCATCGCGTTATTCTTGCTTCTCGAGAACAGAATGAACGGTTGGTGTGAACCCACCCCACGTAACCTGCACACCTTAATTGCAAATCACGAGTTTGGTCTGAGAATCGGAAACCTCAAATGCCTCGAATCATCGAAGCCCCTAAGATTATTGAAGCGGCTGGCAATAAGCCTAAGCGGATTGAAGAATACGTTGGTCGGGTGAATACCGAGCACGCGGAGGTGAGCGTTGCGCGAATGGCGTCGCCTGCGGGCTGAGTGGAGCCTGGGCAGCGGCCGGAGTTTATGGAGATTACCGTGGTGCTGAAGGGCAGCGTTCACGTCGAGTTCGAAGGAGGTGACTGCGACGTGGCCGCGGGGCAAGCCATCGTTACCGAACCAGGGGAGTGGGTGCGCTACAGTACGCCAGATGAAGGCGCCGAGTACGTCGCTATTTGTCTACCCGCGTTTTCGCCGGCAACCGTGCATCGCGATGAGTAATGCGTAGGCTGGATGACGAGCGCCCAGCCTACGGCAGGGCAATGTGAGCTAGCCTCGGGTTTTTCATGTAGTATCCGACGCTAGCGCGTTCGGCTCACCCGACACTTTACATTTGACCGGGCATTAATGAATAATCGCGTCCGCCTCGATTTCAATCAGCGCCGCTTCGTCGATTAAGCGTGAGACTTCCACGATGGTTGTCGCTGGACGGATGTCGGCGAACACTTGGCCATGTACCTTGGCGACCTCTTCCCAGCGGCTTACGTCGGTGACGTAGATGCGGGTGCGGACCACTTGGTCGAGCTTGCCGCCGAGCGCCTCGATGGCGTCGCGTACGACTTCGAGCGACCTGGCGGTTTGCTCAGCGATCGAATCGGAGTAGGTGCCATCGTCGTTGGCGCCCACGGTTCCAGTCACGGCAATCGAGTTGCCGACGCGGACCGCGCGGCTGTAGCCCATGATCGGTTCCCACTTCGAATTGGTGGAAGCAAGCCGCCGATTGCCGTCGCTGCACGTAGTGATGTGGATTTTGGGCATAGTATGTGGCCTTCGAGATTTTATTGCCCGCGAATAACGCGGATGCGCGCATCAGGGAGACTTGCGGGCTTCTTGGTGTTCCGAAGATGGCGGCTGTGGGAGCGCTCTCCGAGCCCGATGACTATCGCCCAATTACGGGTGTAATCGGCCTCGGAGAGGCCTCCCACAAGACAGTCGATGTAAGCCTTGCGCCGTTTACGGCATTGCACTACTTCGGCCACCAGCGGCGGGCACGTAGCAGTGACGGACGTAGTCGACCACCATGCGGTGCGAACTAAAGCGGTCGGCCAACGTGGCGATCGATTCGATCATCATTTGAATCCACGCCGACGGCAGCCCGTCGGCATCGCGATCGTAGAACGTCGGCACGACTTCCTCGGCAAGCACGTTGTAGAGGTTGTCGGCGTCGCGCTCGTCGGTAATCGCATCGTCGACGTGTTGCGTGCCGTTGCCAATGGCGAATCCGTTGCGGCCGTTGTAAGCTTCGGCCCACCAACCGTCGAGGATCGAGCAATTAAGCCCGCCGTTGAGTACCACCTTCATGCCGCTGGTGCCGGAAGCTTCCAATGGTCGACGCGGATTGTTGAGCCACACGTCGACGCCCTGTACCAAGTGTCGTGCGACATTGATGTCGTAATCTTCCAGGAATACCACACGCCCGGCGAACCGTGGATCGTGCCTCAGGTTTGCGATCTTCTGGATGAAGCTCTTACCACCTTCGTCGGCTGGGTGAGCCTTACCGCTGAAGATGAATTGTACCGGGCGTCCGGGATCGTTGATGAGATGGGCGATCTCATCGAGCTTCTTGAGGAACAAATCGGCCCGCTTGTACGTGGCGAAGCGGCGAGCAAAGCCGATAGTCAATGCGCTCGGGTCGAGCGCTGAACGGGCCGCTTCGACCGCCGCCTCGTCTTCGTTGCGACGACGGCACTGTCGGCTGAGCCGCCGCCTGACGAACTCGAGCAAGCGGCTCTTGAGCGCGTGGTGCGTTTCCCAAAGCTCGCCTGGATCGAGATTGTACACCTCGCGCCAAGCGTCGGAATCCTCGAGACGCAATCGCCACGACGGGCCGAATTGCCGTTCGTACAGTTGCTGCATTGGGTGGGCAATCCAACTGGGGATGTGCACGCCGTTGGTGATGTGCCCGATGGGGATTTCTTCTTCGACCCGCCATGGCCACAGGTGCGCCCACATGCGGCGCGACACATGCCCGTGAAGCGAGCTTACCGCGTTGGCGCGCCGCGAGAGCTTGAGGCCGATGACCGTCATGCAGAACGTTTCGTGCTCGTTCTGCGGTTCGACACGGCCCAGCCCCATGAGTTGCTCGTGCGAAATACCCAACTTGTCGCGTAGCGGGCCCAAGTGCTCTTCGACCAACGCCGCGTCGAAGCGATCGTGTCCCGCGGGCACCGGTGTGTGCGTCGTGAACACGGTGTGCTGGGCGACGTCGCGCAGGGCGTCGTCGAAACTCAGCCCGTCGCCGTGCATCCGCTCGCGAATCACCTCAAGCGGTGCGAACGCGCTGTGGCCTTCGTTCAGGTGATAGCATCCGGGCGTGATACCTAGCGCGCGCAGGGCTTTGACGCCGCCAACACCAAGCACCAATTCCTGGCGAATGCGCGTGCGGCGGTCGCCGCCGTACAAGCGAGACGTGAGTTCGCGATCGTGCGGGCTATTTCCTTCGACATCGCAATCGAGCAAGAACAGCTTCACGCGGCCAACATGCATCAGCCACACCTTGGCGAGTAGCGGGCCGTCGCGGGTGTCGATGGAAACAGAAACCGGCTCGCCGTCGGGCCCGGTGGCAGCTTGCATCGGCAAGTTCTCAACCTTCGTGTTGAGATACTCTTGCTGCTGGTAACCTTCGGTATCGAGATGCTGCTTGAAGTAACCTTGGTCGTAGAATAATCCAATGGCGACTAGCGGTACACCCAGCCCACTTGCGCTCTTGACGTGGTCGCCCGATAGCACGCCGAGGCCGCCCGAATAGATGGGCACCGACTCGTGGATGCCGAATTCGGCGGAGAAGTAAGCAACCGGTTTCGATCCGAGCACGCCCGCCTGCCTGCCGCCCCAGGTATCTTTCACGTCGGCCAGGTAGTCGTTCAACCGGCGGTGAGCCTGGTTGATGCGCGTGTACATCACCATTTCGCCGGCCCGCTTGGCCACCATCTCGGGCGTCATTTCCGACAACAAGGCAATCGGATTGTGGTCGATCTGCCGCCAGCGGACCGGGTCGAGGTCGCGAAACAAGGCTACCACTTCGGGATGCCAACTCCACCAGAGGTTAGTGGCTAGTGTTTGCAGCTTGTTGTAGAGGGCTTGCGGGGTGATTTCAGTCCAATTCACCCGCTCCATGGCAGCTATAGTTCCGTTTTCAACTCGGGTCATCTTCTTACTCGCTTCGTTAGCCGAGGATTGCGTGAATGCCAAAACCCAATCAGTGATAGCCAAAATGGGCTAGATCGTGAAGCTCATGTGGCGCACGAGGAGCCTGTCCCCCGCACAACCCGCCGCATTATAGGCGTTTGCTAAGAAGATTGCGACGCCGTCCGCCGCTCACTGTATGCGGCTATGCGTACCGAGTTGGGTTGCCCAAGATGCGTAAGATGCGCACTCGGCAGCTCCGGTAAGTACTGTTGATTCGACGGCGGGGCCAAGCCTGGCGCCGACGCGGCGCGTCGGCTACCAACGCCCTCCGCCGCCACCGCCACGACGGCCACCACCGCCGGCCGGTTTGGGTCGAGCTTCGTTGACGGTAAGCGTGCGCCCGTCCAGCTCCAAGCCGTTAATCGCTTCGATCGCTTGTTGCCCCGCTTCGTTGTTGGCCATGGTAACGAATGCGAAGCCTCGCGGTCGGCCTGTTTCGCGATCGTTGATAATGGCAACCTCCTCCACTTGACCGTAGGCGCCGAATTGTTCTTCTAACGTGGCCTGTGTGGTGTTGTACGACAGGTTGCCGACATAAATCTTCATCTCGAAACTCCAAGACAGTTCCTGCAGCGGACATGGCTGCCAACGAGGTGACCGGGCCGCCGCCGATGCTAAGTTCCTGCTCGCGCAGCACAGGCGTTCAAGAGTCGCGCCTGAATCATCTTGAGGTCGTTCCGGGCTACGGGAGCGCACCGAACAGCTTACCAGATTTGACCCCGCGCCTGACCGATTTGTGGGCGGAAACGACAATTTATTCGCCATCTCGCACCCCCCAAAAGGGGCAGCGCGCGAATGCTGGCAATCCGCCCGGTTCGACTGCCCAATCTTGAAACTTCAAAACCGAGAATTGAGAATCTCACGCATGGCACGCACGCTTTCGACTTGCACCGCTTGCGGCTGCACCTGCGACGACATCCGACTCCAAAACGACGGTACCCGAGCCGTATCCACGGCGGAGAATGCGTGCGCGATCGGCGATGAGTGGTTTACCACTATCGACCATGGTTCGCCGGTCGCCTCCATCGACGACGCGCCAGTAGCGCTCGGCGACGCGCTTGCCTACGCTGCCGAGTTTCTTTCGTCGGCCCGTCTTCCGCTTGTTGCCGGTTTTCAGTTTGCCACCACCGAGGCCATTCGCGCCGGCGTCGCGCTTGCCGACAACCTGGGCGGCTGCGTCGATTGGACTGGCCCAACCGGCGACTCCGCATCGACGCTCGCGCTACAAACCATCGGCGGCGTTACAGCAACGTTGGGCGAGGTCGCCCAACGGGCCGATGTGGTGCTCGTATGGGGCGTCGACTTGGCCAACACCCACCCGCGCCACTTTGAGAGGTACTCGCTCGAGCCATCGAGCCCGTGGATCGATGGGCGGAACGCTCGCACCTTAATCGGCATCGACCACTCGACCACCGATACCCTCGAACAAGCCAATCTCGCCTTCACCATTACGCCAGGTAGCGATTTCGAAGCGCTCTCGGTGTTGCGGGCCATCATCAACAGGGTTGAGCTCGACGCCCAGATCGTCCGGCGGCAGACCGGCGTCGAACTTGCCGACTGGCGCGTGATGGTGGATCGCATGAAGCGGGCCAAGTTGGGCGCGACGATCTACGGCGGACCAGTCGCCCAATCGCGCGAACTGCAGGTGGCGCTTACGGAGTTGATGGCCGACTTCACGGCGCACACGCGATGGGTAGCGATCGCGGCGGGCGGACCGGGCAACCAAGTCGGCGCCGCGAACGTGTTGGCTTGGCAAACCGGTTACCCGCTGGGCGTCAACCTTGCACATCGTTATCCGCAGTACGGGCCGAACGAGTGGACGTGCGCGGCGGTTCTCGCTCGCGGCGAAGTCGACGCGGCGGTTGTCGTAGCCGATAATCTCGTCGGTCGATTGCCAAGATCGGCCGCCGAGCACTTGAGATCGATCCCTACACTCGCGCTCGATTGGCGAACCACCGACACGACCG
>JANQOF010000013.1 GCA_028279215.1 Pirellulales bacterium | reverse complement strand
GCCAGTAGCAAACTGCTGACGAACCTCCAGGTATTCGCGGGCGAGACCGAGAATCTCGACATCCCATTCGAGCCACGGTGGAATGCTCTCGAAATTCTCCTCGACGAATCGAAATTGCCGCGCTGACCAACCGTCTTCCGCCGGATCGACCCACAGCGCGGTTTTCAACACATGAATCAAGAATGCCATGCGGCCGACGATATGCGAGTCGCGCAGTTCTGCTTCGCAGCGGTCGAACACCGTTGCGAACTGTTCGAAGGAACATTCACGCAACACCACTTGCCACGCTGGTTCGGTAAGGGGATAGAACTCGTCGGTGCGGATCGCTCGGGCCGCCAGCGGCAACAGTTTGAGTAGTGTCGCGCCAGTTTGCGGGCCGCGAAACATGTCGTGCAACAGTTGTTTGAGCGCCCCATCTTGCCGATGAGTGGCGATGCCTTCGATGAGCCACTTTGCAAAGCCGGTTGCCGATTTCTCGACGATGTCGGACAAGAGCGCGAGCGCATAGAAGTCGTAAGGTGTCTTATTCGGTTTGTTGCGCAACTCGGCGAAAAGCTCTCTTGGTGATTCATCGGCGATACGGTCGACCAGCCGCCTTTTGGTCGACTTTGATTGGTCTTCTTTATTGCCCTCGGCTTGCTGCATCGCTGCCGTCGGTGTTGCGGCATCGGTCTTCCAATCCTGCGGCACCGGCGTCCGCGCGATAGCAGCTCCACCATGGTAGCGAAGGGCTTCGTCCAGTTCCTCAAAGGCGCCCCGAATCCGTTGGAATTCGGTAGGGAACTTTTCAGGCTTGAACTGCCGAAGCAAACGATTGTACGCCCGCTTCAAATCGCGGCGGTCGAAGCCGTCGGCAAGCTCGAAAAAGCCGACCGCGTCGTGCGGCAAGAGTTCCCAGCGTGGGGATTCGGCTCCGTCAGCCATGGCATGCGAAATGATTGGTTACTAAGGTCGCGCTGGGATCGCTGGTACATCGAAGGGGTTCTCTGGATTCACCGGCCGCGTGGGTCGCGTTCGCAGTTCGTCCATTCGCTCACGTTGACGCTGCCGAAACTCCTCGATTCTCCTTCGCGCGTCGGATGACGACCCCCGCATTGGACCGACTACGTCAAGATCACTCGGGCGTGAAGGAGGATTGCTGGGGCGTGAAGGAGGCACATTGGGTCGTGCTGGCGAAGTATTAGGTCGTCGGACGGGTTGGCTGTACCGGGTCCGCTCTGGCTCCGACTTCTTCGATGCCTCGTGCAGCGCCCGCCCGCCGCGAAGTAACGCAAAGACTACCAAGGCTACCACCCACCAGGGGATACCGCCCGACGACTCTTGGTTTTGACTCGACTGCGATCGCTGTGCAGTTGCGCCAAAGTGCTTGTTGGCTTTGTAGTGAATCAACGAATCGAACCAAGCGGCCTCCAGCGCGTACAACTCAGGTACTTCCTCCTTGATCATTCGAATCATCGCTTGTCCGCGCTTTCGGTTGCGGCGATGGCGAAACGAGCTAAGAACCTGCTCGCGGAGTACGCTCACATCGCGCGATGGCGACACCAGCACCTGTTTCAGGCAGCTAAAGAAGTCGCCATCGAAACGCGGGTTTTGCGACAATGCCGGCAGCTTGGCGCGCGAGTCGAGTATTACCCGTAACCGCTTGCCAAGTGCGGCAAGATCGGGGTATTCATCGAGCTTCAATTGATCGAGCTGGCCGATTAACTGAGGCAGGTGAGCAGAAAAACACTGCTTGCGAATTGCTTCGAGCTGGTCACGGACCTGCTGCCGCTGTCCGGCGGGGGGCGTGTTGGCGGCGCGCGAGGCCTTCGCATTGAGCTTAAACGCCCGCGCTCTTGCGGCGACGATGTCGCTGCTTTCGTGGATCGGGTTTCGCGCGAGTTGGCGCGTCAAATAGTCGACAACCTGAGGCGATGCCTTACCCATCGCTCTGGTCCCCTAGTGCTTCTTCCGGATCGATTCCCAACATCGAGAGCACCTGCGCCAGCGTATCTCGGGCGTCCTCGACCGTTTGGCGGTCGCCACTGCCGAGCGCCTGCTCGAACATGTCGATCGCAGCCTCGAATTGCTCTCGCTGAAAAGGGCTCACTTCGCCTACCATCCGCTCGGCGAATCGAAGCAGGTTTTGATTTGCCATGTCTTCGCGAGGATAGTACTTCAGGCTCTGCAAGTTCTTTACCGCCTCCTCTAGTTCGGTGTCGGTCAGGTCGGCCGCGTGCTGGGTCACCACGGTGCGGAACTTCTTGTCTGTGTTGGCCATGTAGGCCTCAACCTCCAAAATACCGTTCACGTCGTAAGTAAATCGAACATAGATCTCCTGTCCGGCTGGCCCGGGCGGTACGCCGGTCACCTGGAGGTCGCCGATTTTGAGGTTGTTTTCGACTTTCCGATTTTCACCCTGATAGACGTCTAGTTGCACGATTTCCTGATTGGGGCGAATGGTGCTGAACACCTCCTCCTTCGAAACCGGGATCGTCGTGTTGCGGTGGATGATGGGAACGAAGTAGCCCGACCGAAGCTGCCCGCCTAACTCCTTGGCCGAATCGACGCCCAGGGTGAATGGGCAAACGTCGGTCATCACCATATCGTCGACCGCTCGATTGTCGGCGATCAGCGCCGCCTGCACGGCAGCGCCCAGGCATACCACTTCGTCGGGGTTGAACAGTGCCTGCGGTTCTTGTTCGAAGTACTCGCGTACGAATTCTTGCAGCGGTAACATCCGCGTCGCTCCGCCGACGAGGATCACGTCGTTCACTTCGGCAGCCTCGGTTCGCCCGTCGCGCAGTGCTTTGCCAATCGGCGCGGCGACTCGGTCCAACAGCGGCTTGACCGCTTTCGCGAACGCGTCGCGCGTAATCTTCACGGTCTTGGCATCGTCGGGCACCGTACCGTCGGCTGTGGGCAGCTTGACCTGCACTTCGGGCTCGCCCAGCAGCTTTCGCTTGGCCTCTTCGCACAGTTGCCGCAACCGGGCCACTCGCAGCGGCTCCTGCAGTTCGGCGACTTCGAGCTGAGTACCCTGCTTCTGTAGAATGATCGCCATCAGACGGTTGGTGAAGTCTTCCCCTCCCAGAAAGCTCTCGCCCGACGTAGAGATAATCTCCAGCGTCCCCTCAAACACTTCCATCAGCGTCACGTCGAAGGTTCCGCCGCCAAGGTCGACGACAATGAGCTTCTTCTCAGCATCGCGATCGTGAAAGCCGTAGGTCAGCGCGGCGGCGGTCGGTTCGTTAATGATGCGGCGAACCTTCAATCCCGCCAGCTCGCCAGCCATCTTGGTGGCCTTGCGTTGCGTGTCGTTGAAGTAAGCGGGCACGGTGATAACCGCTTCGGGTACTTCCTCCCCTAGAAACTTCTCGGCATCGGTCTTGAGCGCCTTGAGCACCAAGCTCGAAAGCTCCGGCGCGGTGAACGCACGACCCGCTAGCTCGACTCGCGAGTCGCTGCCCATGAGCCGTTTGAAGCACGAGGCACACCGCTCGGGCTGGGTGACGCGCAGTTCGCGGGCTGCTTCGCCAACGAGCACCTGTCCATCCTCCAGCACACCGACAACCGACGGCGTAAGCATCTTGCCAAGCGGGTTGGGCACCAGCCGCGGCGCGTCGCCAAGGAACACGGCGCATAGCGAGTTGGTGGTTCCCAGGTCGATACCGACGATGTAAGACATGATGCCCCTAATTCGGACAGCTACTAGATTCCGTTGGTTGACCGAAGGAGCTTCACTGGTGGTCTTTCATTTGCTGATCGATCCACGCCTCGAGTTCGGCGAGGTCGACCGGCGGGACGTCGCACAGATCGGGGCGCAAACGCTCTGCGCCTCGATGGTAGATATGCTTGATTTCGTCCTGTGGCGTATCCGTATTCCAATGCACAAGTATGCGAATGCACTTCTCAAGCGCCCCAGGCACCTGAATTTCGTTGCTACACAACAGCGGCACATCGCACCACCCGATTTGTCGCGCCGCATGTGCAGGAAACTCGGTGTCTAGATCCACGGTGGTCGAAAAGAAAGCACTGGCGACGTCCTGGCTCTCGATCCCGTTCTGACGGATCATCAGCGCAAGCAGTTCGCGCGTCGCGCGGAGAATCTGTTCGCGATCGTTGTGGTCGACGGTGGTTGCGCCTCGAACGCCACGGCACGGCATAATGGCATCGGTTCTCAAAGGGTTGTATCGGCCGAAATCCCTGCTCTTAGGCTAATCGAATGGGCAAAATGTGGGTAGCGATCGTGTGCGTTTCGTCCATGCTATATTAGCAGTGGAGACTTGATGGGGGAATCTCCAAAGCTATTATGGACTCGAGTTCTTAATCACTCGACGGCAGAGTTGAACTCGACCGATCGCGATCTCAAGTTCGAAGAACCAGTTGCTGCCGTACCCATCTACGTCTCTCTGCTTCGTTTGTGCCGTTGAGAGCGATTGAACCACGTGATAGGCGACCAACCAACCATACTGTTTCTGCACATCCCCAAAACGGCCGGCGTGTCGTTGATGAGGATTCTGTGGGCGCGCTACGGACTTTGGCCCCCCAACCGATGGTTTCGGTTTTATCGCGTGTTTGGCGATTCGGGGCAGGGTGATCATCGCGCGCGTCTGGACCGTATCGCTGCGCTCGACGAGCGCGAGCAACGACAAGTGAAGGCGTTTCTCGGACACGTCGGTTACGGCGCGCATGAGTTTCTGCCTCAGCCCGTTTTTCAGTTTACTGTGATCCGCGATCCCGTCGCCCGGTGTATCTCCACGCTGAAGTATCTACACGTGCAGGGATTGTCATCTCCCGGGCGCTCCGTCGAGGAGTTGGCATTTCGCGATGAGCACCCGGCCGAAAAGTTCTACTTAGACAACTCGCACGTTCGATACCTGGCCGGCGAGCATGGCGACCCCTACGACGGACCGGTCGGAACGGTCACCCAACAGATGCTCGATATGGCGATCGAGCGAATCAACTCGATCGACGCGGTTGGCTTGACTGAGCGGCTGGACGAGTCGATTGCGCTGCTTGGGGCAAAGCTCGGGTGGAAGTTCAATCTGGCGCTACAACTTAACCGAACTAAGAAAAAGCCCGCCACCGAATCCCGAAATGGGCAAGCGAACGATTCGCAGGTATCTGATCAAGCGATTCAGCGGTTGAATGAACTCAATCAACTCGATCAACAGCTTCACCGAGCAGCGATCGATCGGTTCGAGAGAGACATCGCCGACCAAGGCGCCGAATTCCCCAGTCGCCTTGAACTTCTAAGACTGCGCACGCAGCGCTACTCAAGCACCATCGAACGGCTCGACAAGCTGCGCCGTTCGATTATCGGCAAGCGATCGTAGAATCGCCGCCCGTTGATAGCACCACAAGCAAGTTTGACTTGTGGACGAATCTACGCCAAAATCCGGGCGCGGAGGGGCAGTTTGCCACAGGGAAGGCGTAGTCGTGGGATCGATTTCCGGGATCGGCTGGCAACGTGCCGCCATTGCAGTTTCTATCTGCCTGTTTGTCTTGCCGCCGGTGCGGGCCGTCGATCGTGTGGTCAGTACTACGGCCGGGTTCAGCGCCGCTCTTGCCAACGCGCAACCCGGCGACTCGATTCTTCTTATGCCCGGCAACTACGGTGGTGGGCACTTTCGCGCAGGGCTCAATCAAGTGACCATCCGCAGCCAAGACGCGGAGAATCCCGCGATCATTCAAGGCGGCGTGAATGGCATCCAACTCTCCGATGCTTCCAATGTCGTCATCGAAGACCTAGTGTTCGAGGCACAAACCGGAAACGGCATCAATATCGACGACGGTGGTTCGTTCGACACTCCGGCGACCGACATCACACTGCGGAACATGACCGTGCGCGACATGAACGCCTTGGGCAACAACGACGGCATCAAGCTGTCGGGCGTGACGGGCTTCTTGATTGACAGAGTTGTCGTCGAGAACTGGGGCGACGGCGGAAGTGCCGTTGATCCCGTCGGTTCGCACAACGGGTTGATTCAGAATTCGATCTTCCGGCACGACGACGCCGGTTCAAGCGGTGTGCGACCCAAGGGCGGAAGCAAGAATCTCCGCATCCTCGCGAATCGATTCGAAATGCCGGGCGGAACGGGTCGCGCCATTCAGGCGGGCGGAAGCACGGGCACGGAGTTCTTTCGGTTCATCGACGGCGACTCAGGCTACGAGGCCGACAACGTCACGGCGGCCGGCAACCTCATCATCGACGCGCACGCGGCTGTAAGTTACGCCAACATCGACGGTGGCAACTTTCACCACAATTGGCTGCAGAATCCCCGCAATTGGGCGATGCGGATTCTCAACGAGAACCAGGGCCGGCCGATCGTCGACACACAGAACGGAGTGTTCACCGACAACGTCATCGAGTACGACGGAAATCAATGGAATCGGCCGGCCAACGTCGGACCGGAGACCTTACCCGAGACGTTTACCTTCGCTCGCAATCAATGGAACAACGCGACCGGCACGACCAGTGTGAGTTTGCCAGCACCTGAGATCGACGGGCAATACGGCTCGATCGACGTACAGCGCAGCGGCGATGGCATCCTCTGGGAGTTAGACTGGGGTTACTGGCTGGTCAACGCGACGCAGCTTGGTCCCGCGTCAAGGTTGACTCTCGACGGTTTCCAAAACTTGCTGCTGGCACAGCCGGCCTCTACCGGCGAGTTCGATCCGACAGCAGCAGATCCGCTCTCTGGCGAGTGGACATTCGAGCCGCTGCTTGCGCCAACGATCGCGATGCAGCCGCAGCAGAACTTGGTCGCTATCCGCCCAGATGCATCGGCTGCAGTCTCCAATGTTCCTGGCGACTACGACCGTAGCGGAAAAGTCGACACGGCCGATTACGACTTGTGGAGAGCGCAGTTTGGCGCCAGTGGCCCCGCGCTCGCCGATGGCAATGGCGACGGTGTCGTGAACCTCGGCGATTACACGATTTGGCGCGACCGGCTAGGGGCAACGGCAGTTAGTGGAGCAAATATGTCAGTCGTGCCCGAGTTATCCGGGCTCGAATTGCTTGTACCCTTGATTGTGACTCTTGGCTTCCGTTACTACGCTGGGTGCGTATCCAGAAGGCCAAGGTTCGGTCGGCTCCTTCAAAACGACCAGCGGGTGTTGTCCAATTCGGCCGAGCAACTTCGGCGACGTCGATTCCATGGCAAAAAGCGTCTTTAGCGCATTCACAATAGATCCACACGGGTGCCATTTCGCGAACCTGCGAGCCGGTGACGACGTAGTAAACCTTGGTGGTGTGCGGGGCCGGTGAGGCCAACGCCCTCAACGAGGTGGCTGAGAATTTCATTCGCCACCGGCGAGCCAACAGGTTCAAGTCACCGCTTTCCGAAGACGAAGAAAGTGGAAGCAGCCGAGGAGTTGCTCTGAAGCGAACCTAGCGCCCGTGGAAGCTGTCGTCGTACTTAGTTGGGTGGTGAAAATGGCGTGTTGCGTGCGCCGCCATCCATCAAACGATGCCCGCCATTTGGCGGCTACTTCGCCCGAATCGAGCAAATTCGGTTGGGGGTAGTTGACAGTCTGGCATCGGTGCGTAAGATTGACCGATCTCCACTGAGTTGATTGTTGCTTGCATGGCTGGCAGCCATCTTCTCGCTGGAGCGGTTGTCCCTCTGGGACGATCGTCAACAAGCTCTTTGACAATTTGGTGAGTATTCCATTCCTTGTCAGTCTGAAGACTGTAAATACTTCAGATGGCTATGGTGGCGAGACTTCGTACGCGGAGTCGGTAGTCACCAAAACTTTTAAAGCCATCAAACACTTCGAATGGCTCGTAACCGCTTGCGACTTTGCTGCTAGCGGCTATGCATACATTTAATTGAAGGGTTTGATCCTGGCTCAGAATGAACGTTGGCGGCATGGATTAGGCATGCAAGTCGAGCGAGAAGCTTTAGTTTGACGCTTCGGTTGATTTCTAAAGTGGACAGCGGCGAAAGGGTGAGTAACGCGTAGTTATCTGCCCCAGGGTCTAGAATAGCCTCGGGAAACTGAGGGTAATGCTGGATAATATCTCCGGATCAAAGGTGAGATTCCGCCCTGGGAGGAGACTGCGTACTACTAGCTTGTTGGTGGGGTAAAGGCCTACCAAGGCTACGATGGTTAGCGGGCGTGAGAGCGTGGCCCGTCACACTGGGACTGAGACACTGCCCAGACACCTACGGGTGGCTGCAGTCGAGAATCTTCCTCAATGGGCGAAAGCCTGAAGGAGCAATGCCGCGTGCGGGATGAAGGCCCTCGGGTTGTAAACCGCGAAAGTAAGGAGGAAGGCTCTGTGAAGAGCAGAGTTTGACCAATTTACAGTAAGGACGGGCTAAGTTCGTGCCAGCAGCCGCGGTAAGACGAACCGTCCAAACGTTATTCGGAATTATTGGGCTTAAAGGGTGCGTAGGCGGCG
>JANQOF010000010.1 GCA_028279215.1 Pirellulales bacterium | reverse complement strand
TTCCTGAGTGCCGCACGAAGACCGTTTGCTACAAGGTCTGCAAGATGGTTCCTGAGTGCAAGACCTGCACTTACAAGGTTTGCAAGATGGTTCCCGAGTGCCGCACGAAGACCGTTTGCTACAACGTCTGCGTTCCGCAGTGCTGCCAGAAGACCGTCACCTGCTACAAGACCGTGTGCCGCAAGGTGCCGTACACCGTCAAGCGGTGCGTACCTCGAACGGTTTGCCAGCAAGTACCTGTAGAGGTGAAACGCTGCGAACCTGGGTGCGACGACTGCGGAACTTCCGCAGGCTGCGACTGCGGTAGTTGAACCCGAGTGTTAGCAAACGCCTCGCTTCTGTTGTAGGGAAGAGGGGTTGGTCAAAAGATGAACGACAGCGGCCCTGACCCACTTGGTTCGGGCCGCTTTTTGTTGGTTCAATGATAAGTCTAGCCAAGTGATTCTTGGGGAGAACTCAAGAAGAGCATCGACGTGGCGATCTACCCTGCGCGAATGGAGCCCGCAAATCCACAATCGCCAACGTTACGACTAAGAACGAAACAAGCCCGCTTCGCAAGAACACCGGCGCGAAGCGGGCTTCAATTTTGGGTTTCAGTTTCGATTATTGGAATTGCCTTTCGTAGGTTAGGGGTTAGTCGTACATGTCCCGTGCGCTTCGACGATGGACTTCCACGGACCTCAACCACTGCCGCAAATCCCTGTGCCCCGGTGGGCGTCGCGACCTCGCCAAGCTGCGAGTGTCGCCATGTAATTGGGATCGGCAATCCGCCGGGGACCGGACGGTCAACTCCGAACGCACCTCACGAGAAGTAACAAGATCCTAAAGACTAGAATGGACACGGTTGGAAATACGTTCTCCTTAATTTACGAGGACCGAACCAAAGACGCGTCGCAACGTTGAAGTGAGTGATTGCAGTCACCACAAGAAGCGGTTTACCAAATCGCTGGGAGCATCTGCAAAGCAAATTCGGACAAAATCGTTATGTAGCCAGAGAATTGGCGCCTTCGAGTTCCGGTGGTGCCGGTTGCGGGCGGAGTGCGGGCGCGGGGGTGTGAGCGCTTCCCTAAGAACCCAGCCAAACGCCTGGGCCAAGGGCAGACGAATCACAAAGATTCTCTCAGCCCAAGTCGTTCGCCGGAGTACACGCCTTGCGTAACTTCGCTGGCCCAACTGCGGTTGGCTGCGTACCAGCCGACGGTTTCTTCGAGACCTATGGCAAACTCAACTGCTGGTCGCCAACCAAGTTGTTCGTGAATCTTGGATGAGTCGACGGCGTAACGTTGGTCGTGACCAGGGCGATCGGCAACGAAGTCGATCAGCTTTCGACACGTATGCACGTCGTTGCCGTGCAGCTTATCGACGGCGTCGCATATCGCGTACACCACTTCGAGATTTGTCTGCTGGCGGTCACCACCGACGCAGTACGCCTCGCCTGGTCGACCCTTGGTAGCTATGAGGTGCAGCGCCTTAGCGTGGTCGTCGACGTGCAGCCAGTCGCGAACCTGACTGCCGTTGCCGTAGATCGGCAGTGGCTTTCGGTCCAGGGCGGCCAGCGTCATCAGCGGAACCAGTTTTTCTGGGAATTGGTATGGGCCGTAGTTGTTGGAACTGTTGGCGATGATGGTTGGAAGGCCATAAGTTCGATGGTACGCGCGCACCAAATGGTCGGACGAGGCCTTCGACGCGGCGTATGGCGAATTGGGCGTGTACGGCGAGTGCTCGTGAAACAAGCCTTCTTCGCCCAGCGATCCGAATACTTCATCCGTCGAGACATGCACGAATCGAAACGTGTCGCGGCGGTCGCCTGGCAAACGCCGCCAGTAGTTGTGGGTTTCTTCCAGTAGGGCAAAAGTGCCGGCGATGTTAGTCTCGACAAATCTGCGCGGCGAGTCGATCGAACGGTCGACGTGCGATTCGGCGGCCAAGTGAACGACGATGGTTGGCTGGTGTTTGGCGAGCAGTTTTGCAACACACTGTGCGTCAGCGATGTCGCCCTGGACGAACGTGTGGGATCGGCAGTCTTGGACCTCCTCAAGCGAAGCTCGGCTTCCAGCATAGGTCAGCAGATCAAGATTGACGACTTGGACGTCACGGCGGGCGACCAATTGCCGAACCAGGCAACTGCCGATGAATCCAGCCCCGCCAGTAATCAGGAATGTTTGCATGGTTGCCTCTATCATAGATAGCACATTTTGGTCGGACCATTGGAAACTGGTGAACTTGGGGCGGCAAACGTTCGCCTTGTTGGAGCGTTGCGTGTAGACTGGGCACATACTACTCGTATTCAGATCTTTATCGACAAGGATGCAGAAAAGGTTACCTCCATGAAACGCAACTCGCTGGTTGTGGCAGTTTCCGCTGGAATCGCTTCGACTTTCGCGACACCTTTGGTGTTCGCACAGGAAGCCGAACCCAATGAGTTCTCGGTCACGATCATGGATGATTTTGAAGAGAATCGCGACTTCTGGGAGTGGTTGGACCCGAATTCGTGGCAGTACGCGGTGGTTGACGATCGGCGGGTGATGAGCCAATCGGTTCGCAAACCGTCGTACGACCCTCCGCATAGAAGTCCGCACCATGTGGCACTGGTCAAAGAGCCGGAAGTGTCTGACTTTGAGTTAACGGTGTCGGTACGAAGCACAGTGAAGGACTACGGCCACCGGGATGTCTGTTTGTTTTTCGGATTTGTTGACCCAGCGCACTTCTACTACGTACACCTTGGCAAGAAGACAGACGCCAACAGCAACCAAGTGTTTGTTGTCAACGGTGCCGATCGCAAGTCCATTTCGACGTCGACCACCGAGGGCACGCCGTGGACCGATGAGTGGCACCGCGTGAAACTCGCCAGAAATGTCGAATCTGGTAGCATCGAGGTGTTCTTTGACGACTTCGACAAGCCAAGTATCACCGCCGAGGACAAGACGTTTCCGGTAGGTCGAGTGGGGGTTGGTTCGTTCGACGACACTGCCGACTGGGACGACTTCGAGTTGCGGGCGGTGGCGGCCAAGTCGGACGATTCTCCATCACCTGCCGAGTAGCGAAGTCTGGCCTGTTCATGAAGTGGCATGTCAAACAAAGGTTCTCGCGCCAAGGCGCCCTTTGGCGGTGGCTCCCTGCTGTGCTCTTGGTGACTGCCACGGTTGCGTATCTGTCGGTCGATTGGATTGTGGCCGAGTCGCCCAGCGCATTAGCCGATGCTACCTATGTTGGCAGAGCGGCATGCATCGATTGCCACCAAGCCGAGCACAGTGAATTCGAGGGGTCGCACCACGACCGGGCAATGGAGCTCGCCACCGAACAAGCTGTGCTTGGCAACTTCGACGACGTCGAGTTTGAGCGACTAGGTGTAGTAACGCGGTTTTTTCGGCGTGGCGATGAGTATTGGGTGAATACCGAAGGCCCAGACGGCGCGTACCACGATTATCAAATCAAGTATACCTTTGGCGTCGATCCGCTGCAGCAGTACATGGTGGAATTCCCAGACGGGCGCGTGCAAGTGCTACGTGTGAGCTGGGACACGCTCAAGAAACAGTGGTTCTACGTGCCGCCGCCCGACGCTACCGACGTACGGCTCGCGCCCGACGACCCCACGCACTGGACCGGAATCGCACAGAACTGGAACTCGACGTGCGCCTCATGCCACTCCACGAATCTGCAGAAGAACTACGACCTCGATACCAACACTTACCAAACGACGTTTTCGGAAATCGACGTCAGTTGCGAAGCGTGCCACGGGCCTGGTAGTTTGCACGTGAAGTTGGCCAAAGCCCATTCGCCTTTTTGGGATCGCCGGCATGGGAACGGCTTGGCCAAGCTAAAGTCGCTCGACCCCACCGCTCAACTCGAAAGCTGCGCCCCGTGTCATTCGCGGCGCACCGAAGTACACCCCAACTTTCGCCCGGGCCGTCCGCTGTCCAACTATTATGACGTATCGCTACTGAGTCCCGGCTTGTACCACGCGGACGGGCAGATTCTCGACGAAGTGTACGTCTATGGGTCGTTCTTGCAGAGTCGCATGCATCGCGAAGGCGTGCGATGCACGGATTGTCACAATCCGCACTCGTTGAAACTCAAGTTTGAAGGCAACGCCTTATGCGCGCAATGCCATGTGCCCGCGAAGTACGACACGCCAGCCCATCATCATCACAAGCCAGGCACGCTAGGGGCGTCGTGCGTCGAGTGCCACATGCCAGAAACCACGTATATGGTGGTAGACCCGCGCCGCGATCATAGCATTCGCGTGCCGCGTCCTGATCTGTCCGTAGCAATCGGCACACCCAACGCATGCAACAACTGTCACACCATGCCGTATGAATCGGCCCAGTGGGCGGCCGACAAAATCGTCGAATGGTACGGCGAGAAGCGTCCAGACGATCCGAATTGGGCCAAAGCGATTGCCGGCGGGCGCGAAGCCGACCCTGCTGCACTTACTGAAATTATCGACTCGTTGAATCGCCCTAATACTCCGGGCATAGTCAAAGCGACGCTCTGTGAATTGCTTTCACGGTACCGCTCTCCGGAAGCACGTACGGCGCTCGAAAGCGCGCTGACGTCGAGTGATGCAATGATTCGCCGCGCGGCGATCTCGAATGTGCAGGTCGAATCGCTGCAAAAATTGCTCGGAGTCGCCGTGCCGGTCTTGTCCGACCCAATACGAACGGTCCGCATCGCCGCAGCTGTTCGGCTGCTTAACCTACCGCCCAGTACGTTCGAAGGCGAAGCGAAACTTAAGCTGGAGGCGGCAATCGATGAATTCAAGACCCAGCTTCATCTGGCCGACGACCGAGCGGACGCTCACATCCAATTGGCGCTGTTGGCCCGCCGTGCCGGTAATCTGCCAAAATCGGCCGACGAGTGGCGTACCGCCATGCGACTGGAACCGTACCTGAGCGGCCCACGATCGGAGCTTGCGCAGTTGCTAATTGAGGCTAGCGCCGTACCAGCGGAGGTTGGTGAGGAAGTCGAAAAGCTGCGTCGCGAGGAGATTGAACTGCTGAAACGAGATATTGGACTGGTCCCTGATAGTGCAGAGGCTCGTTACCACTTAGGCAGGATGTATATCTTGGTCGGTGACTTGGCGAATTCCGAGGCGATCCTGGCCGAGGCGCACAAGCTGGCCCCGCGCGATATTCACATGGCGATTACGTTAGCGCGGGTACAGCAGGAACGGTTCAAGAATGGGGACGAGAAGGCCTTTGACCGTGCTGTCGAGACACTGAAGCGGATGCACGAGGTGAATCCCAACAGCCCTCACGCTGAGAACATCCTCCGCGACCTGATGCAGTTGCGGCAGGAGCGGGATGGGGCCAAAGCGGGCGAGTGAAAGTGCCGTCGACATTCTCATGGCCCCAGGATGGCAAGCATCACAATCGCTAAAGCTGGTGCAACCGGTCCGCCGACAAAGTTGGAGGAGGACCAGTCTTTGTGTACGGCTGGCCTTGTCGTACCCGTCGATTCTGCTAGCAGGCGATCCCAGTCATGCTCTCGCTGTTGCTCCACCCAGTGCGTCAACTCATCAATGCGTTGGTGTCGAATGATTCACCCCAACAGGTAGCTTGGGGATTCACCATCGGCATGGTGCTGGGAATGGTGCCCAAGGGCAACCTGATCGCATTCTCGCTGGCAGTGCTGTTATGCGCGGTACGGGTGAATAGATCGGCGGGTTTGCTTGCAGTGGCGATTTTCTCGACCATTTCGCCTTGGTGCGATGGGCTAACTCACAAGATCGGCGACAAGCTGCTTCACCAACCGGCACTGCAGAGCTTCTTCGTGTGGCTGTACGACTTGCCGCTTGGTCCGTTCATTGGTTTCCACAACACGGTGACCATCGGGTCGCTTCTGCTTGCCCTGTACATCACCTACCCATGCTACTACGGAAGTCGGCAGGCGTTCGAGTTCATCGGTCCGCCGCTGGCGCGGTGGATTACCCGCTACCGGCTCGGCCGGGCGGTTGCCGGCGCTCAAATCGCTGCGCGCTTCGGCAGCTAGGGGAAAAGGAACCTCATTCTATGCGATTCTTGCGTTTCAGCTACATCGTGCCCCGTCTTCTACTCTTCGTGGTGGTATTTCTGGCTACCGAGGTCGGCAGCGGCCATCTGCTGCAGTGGGGCCTTGTTGCGGGTGGTGAAGCGGCCGTCGGGGCGAGGGTGGACATCGGCCGCGTGCAGTCGTCGTTGCTCGAATCGCGAATGCTGGTGCGGGACATCGCCGTGGCGAATCCACACGACCCGATGCGAAACTTGTTCGAGGCCGATCGTTTCGAAGTCGATCTCAACAGCGCAGCACTGTTGCGCAAAAAGCTGGTTGCCGAGTATGGAGTCGTCAGTGGGCTGCAATTCGGTACCGAGCGAGATACCTCGGGTGCCCTTCCGGCAAGGACGCATACCGGAGACGACGCTTCAGCACCGCTTTGGGTTGCGCCGGTGGCGAACCAGTACGCCGATGCATGGCTTAGTGGATTAGAATCGCGGCTCACCGACGACCTCCACCAGCAGTTTCAATCAGTGCGTCTTGCTGTGGAGCTTGGACAGCGCTGGCCGCGGAAGTATCGCCAGCTTGAGGAGCAGGCCCGCTACATTCAATCCGCTGCCAAGTCGCTTGAGCAAGAGGTGCAGACCGCCAAACGGAATCCATTACGGCATACAGAGTTTCTCACTCAAGTGCCGCAGCGAGTTGCCGCACTACGTAAGCAGGTTGAGGATCTGCAAAGCGAACTAGTGCAACTGCCTGATCAACTGGCAGCCGATCGAGCGGCCATTGACGCGGCCCGCAAGCACGATGAAGAGATTTTTCGAGAGCATCTCGAGCTAGGCAGTATCGACGCCAAGGCGCTTTCGGCTTATCTACTAGGTGAGCACATCACCGAGCCGGTCCGCGATGCAGTGGGCTGGGTCCGGTGGGCTCGAAAGTTCGTCCCATCGCGCGGTAAGGTAGCCACCGATCCGCCAGCCCGTGGCGAAGACATCGTATTCGCCAACTGCGAGCAACACCCGAGCTTACTGGTCAAAGGGGTACGGCTGGACGGCACGGCTCGGATTGGCGGACAGGCAGTCGATCTGGTGGGAGTCGTTCGCGATTGGACTAACCAACCCGAGCTTCACATTAAGCCTACGACGCTGGAGTTGACCACTAAGGGGGGATTGCCTCTCCAACTGTTGGCCACGTTCGATCGCACGACCAACACACCACGCGACGCAGTGTCTTGCAGCACTGGCGATCTGCTCGTGCCTGAGCTATCGCTTGGAAAGCAAGGCAAGCTGCAAATGGCTCTTGCTCCCAGCCGCGCCGACGTCACGCTCGATCTGAAGATCGTCGAAGACCAAATTACTGGCTCAGTCGAAATTGCCCAGCGGGGTATCGTGCTGACTCCCACGGTTGCAGGAGGTTCGCTTGGACGAAGATTGCAGCAAGCACTCGCCGCGAGCTTCGCCAACATCGATCAGGCGAAGACCACCGTGGTGGTCAGCGGCACGCTCAACCGGCCCGACTTCGGCATAGATTCGACGTTGGGAACGGCCATCGCCACGGCAGTCAATGGCGCGGCGACCGATTTGATCTTGGCTGAACGGAAGCGGCTACTAGCCGAGAGTCAGCAACAGGTGGATGCCCAAGTTGCCAAACTCAACCAAGAGTTTGCCGTGTTCGAGCAAAAACTCAACGCAGAGCTAAAGGCGCCTGGCGACATCCTCACTGGGCTGCTCCCTAGAGGAAGCGATACCGAGATTGGTCAATCACCGTTCGGGCAACTCTTCAAGTAGCTGCGCCGCGTATTCCCACTCTAGCAAGGCGAAACGTTTGTCCGCCATACTACGCAGATGGACAACCTGCCTAGCACCTATGGCCTGAATCGCCGCGCATTTGCTCTGTGTGAGGCGTTGGTTGACGCCGCAAGCGATCTGCGCGTGGAAGTCTCAAGGGTTGGATCGACCCGCGTGATCGACTTTGGCATCACCGCCGCCGGTGGCTTGGAGGCGGGCCGGAGGATGGCTGAAATCGCGTTGTCGGGTCTTGCCGACGTAACGTTCGACGTACACGCCATTACTGGGCGACCGGCAATCACGGTCCGCACCGACGCTCCGGTGCGTGCGTGCATGGCGTCGCAGTATGCTGGCTGGGAAGTTGCGTACGGACAGTTCTTTGCGATGGGGTCTGGCCCGATGCGAGCGGCCTACGGACGCGAAGAACTGTTCGACGACATCGGCTCCCGCGAAGAGTCGGAAGTCGTCGTCGGTTTGCTGGAAACAGGTGAGATGCCGACTGAGCAGGTTTGCAACGAGATCGCCATGAACTGCAATGTCTCACCACACAATGTGACGTTGCTTGTCGCCCCCACGGACAGCCAGGCGGGCAATGTGCAGGTCGTTGCGCGGAGCGTGGAGACGGCGCTGCACAAGTTGCACGAGTTGGGCTTCGATTTGCATCGTATCGAAAGTGGCTGGGGCGTAGCGCCGCTGCCGCCGGTGGCCGGCGACGCGCTAGGCGGCATTGGGCGTACCAACGACGCAATTTTGTACGGCGGACACGTCGTGTTGTGGGTGCGAGGTGAGCAAACGAGCATCGATGAGGTTGCTCCGCAAGTTCCATCGAACAGTTCCGATGACCACGGGCGCCCGTTCGCCGAGATATTCAAATCGTACGAGTGCGACTTCTACAGGATCGACAAGCATCTATTCAGCCCCGCGATTGTCGAACTCGTGAATCTCGATACGGGCGTCGTCCGGCGATTCGGTGAGTTCGCCCCCGATGTACTAGAGCAATCGCACGGATCATAGGTCAGATGGGTACTCTACTCTCGATGCTTGCCCGTTGAATATCACATTTTTTGGATCTGCCGAAAGCTGGTACCTCGGCGACTTGCGTCGCGCAGGGGGCGACCGCGTTGTCATCACACCGGCTCCGTTCAGTACGATTGAGTCGTCGATCAACGGTGATCACGTCTTGGTCGATAGCGCCATCTCGCGTGGAGGGCGCTCCACTCCGCCTGCAACGGCCCACCGCCCACTGTCCACCGCCCACTGCGTGCTCGTCCGCACGATGCCGCCCGGATCACTCGAGCAAGTCGTATTTCGCATGGATGCGCTGGCGAGTCTTGAAGCGGCCGGCACGTTGGTCGTCAATCCGCCGAAAGCAATCGAGGCAGCGGTCGACAAGTACCTGACTACCAGTCGGCTCGCGCGTGCTGGGCTGTTGGTTCCGAGGACCTTCACCTGTCAGGCGGCCGACGCTGCGATGCATGCCTTCACCAGCTTGGGCGGCGACGTAGTACTCAAGCCCATCTTTGGTGGTGAGGGCCGCGGTATCACTCGCTTAGCCGACGAAGCCTTGGCGCTGCGGGCATTCAAGCTGATCGAGCAGCTTGGCGGCGTGATCTACCTGCAAGAATTCATCGAGCACGAAGGATACGACATCCGAGTGCTGCTGATCGGCGAGCGCGTGCTTGCCATGCGGCGCCGTAACCGACTCGATTGGCGGACGAACGTCAGCCGCGGTGCGAAAACCGAGCCGCATGAAGCGTCGACGACCGAAGTCGACATGGCGCGCCGCGCCGCAAAGGCTGTTGGCGCCCCGCTGGCCGGTGTCGACCTGCTGCCTGCGCGCGACGGACGACAGTACGCTATCGAGGTCAACGCCGTGCCGGGCTGGCGCGCGTTATCGCGCGCTTGTCGGGTAGATGTATCGGCGATTGTGCTCGATTGGTTGCGTGCGCAGGCGGGCTGAGTACCAGCCGTTTCGTCGCAGTACTGCTGGACAACCCGCAAATTGCGGTAGAATCAGCACTAGCGGCACAATCGTCGGCAGCGATTTTCGCCAAGATTCGCGGAAACCCGGCGAACTCCTCTCAACGCAACCCACAATTCGATATCCGTTATTCACGCGAGGGCTCGGGCGATGCTTGAAACCACGTTCTTTTATACATTTGCCATTGGCGGGGCGATACTCGCCGTGCAAATGCTTATGACGTTCCTCGGTGGAGACGACGGAGACATTGGTGATGGCGGCATAGACGGCGATTTTGAGATGGGCGATGTCGAAGATGCTGGCCAATCAACAGGAGCGTGGCTATTCGAAGTCATCTCCTTGCGAACACTTGCTGCCGCAGCAACGTTCTTCGGACTCACTGGCATGACGGCCCAATCGTACGGCGTAGCGCCCTCGGTTGCGTTCTTGCTTGCAGGATTAGCAGGGTTCGGCGCGATGTACTTGGTGTATTGGGCGTTCAAGCAGTTGTACCGCCTCGAATCGACGGGCGCCCAGGACATTCGCAAAGCAGTGGGGCTACCCGGCGAGGTGTACCTCAGGGTACCGCCAAACGGTACTGGCATCGGTAAGGTACACATAGAGCTACAGGGCAGGACGGTGGAATACGCAGCTTTGACCAATGATCTCGAAGCACTTGCAACGGGTAGCCGGGTATTGGTCACCGAGATCGTGAATGGCGATACATTAAGAGTCGAGCGTGAATCGGTCGAGGCCTAGGAGACTCGACCAACTCGCTACCAAATCTGACAAAGAAGGGTGGAATAATCAATGACCAAAAGCATGCACATACTCCCAGTAGCTAGTGTCGCCGACATACTCGGTGAATGGGGTCTAGTAATACTGTCGGTGTTCCTTTTTTTCTTCACCATCTGGCTCGTATGGATGGCGACTAGGCTATATCGCCGTTGCGGTAGCAACCAGGTCTTGGTCGTCTACGGTGCTGGAACAGGCAAGAGTGGTACGACGGCTAAGACGATACATGGTGGCGGGTCGCTCGTGATCCCGGTGTTTCAGGACTATCGTTACCTGAGCCTTGAGCCAATTCAGATCGAAATCCCGTTGCGCGGTGCTCTCTCCATCGAGAACATTCGCGTCAACGTTCCGAGCGTGTTCACGGTGGCAATCGGCACGGAGCCCGCCGTGATGAATAACGCTGCGATTCGATTGCTCGACTTATCCACCCAAGAAATCCGTCAGCAAGCTGAGGAGATCATCTTTGGCCAATTGCGGCAGGTGGTTGCTTCGATGCCGATCGAGGACATCAACCGCGATCGCGACGCATTCCTTACGCACATTCAGCAGTCGGTCGAGCCGGAGCTGAAGAAGATTGGCTTGGTGCTGATCAACGTGAACATCACCGACATCACCGATGAGTCGGGCTACATCGACGCGATTGGCCAGAAGGCGGCCAGCGAGGCGATTCAACAAGCTCGTGGCGACGTGGCCGACGAACAGAAGAAGGGTGAGATCCGCGTTGCCAACGCCGAGCGCGAAAAGGACGTCGAGGTTGCCAACGCTCAGAAGCTGCGTGAGATTGGCACCCGCGATGCCTTCAAGGAGCAAGCGGTGCGAGTGGCCGAACTCGAGAAAGAACAAACCATTGGTGAGAAGGCCGCCGAGCGTGATCGGGCGGTGCAAGTTGCCGAGATGCTCAAGGAGCAAACGGTTGGCGAACGGACGGCTGAGTTCCAGCGCGAAGTGCAGGTCAAGCAAGCCGACCAGGACAAGCGTATCAAGGTGGCCGATGCCAACGCCGCAGCGGTCGACGGCGAAAACATCGCCGAGGCGAAGATCGCTCAGTCGCAGGCGACGCTGTTGGTCGAAAAGGCCGACGCCTACGAAAAAGGTGAGTCGCGCAAGCGTGAAGCCGAGGCTGCGGTGATCGAGGTCCAAAACCGCGCAATGGCTAAAGCCGCTTTGGCGGATGCCGAACGCGTGGAAGCTGAGAAACGTGCCGAGTTGGAAGCTCCCGCCAAGGCCGAGAAGGCTCGGGTGGTGGTTGAGGCGGAAGCCGAAGCCGACAAACGACGGTTGGAAGCCCAAGGTGAAGCGGCGGCCATCTACGCCAAGCTCGAAGCCGAGGCCCGCGGACA
Source organism: Pirellulales bacterium (assembly GCA_028279215.1). Taxonomy (GTDB): domain Bacteria; phylum Planctomycetota; class Planctomycetia; order Pirellulales; family Lacipirellulaceae; genus Aeoliella. The sequence goes on along the minus strand of JANQOF010000010.1, from coordinate 39,702 downwards.
GTACGAAATCCTGGCCAAGAAGGGCGAAGGTTTGAAACAAATCGTCGGTGCCTGCGGCGGTGCCAAGGAAGCGTTCCAACTGATGATGCTCGAACACCTCGACAACCTGGCCGAGGCTAGTGCCAAGGCGATCTCGAACATCAAGTTCGACAAGGTGGTCGTGTGGGAGAACGGCGGCAAGAACGGCCGCAGCAGCACCGCCGACTTCCTGCACGGCATGGCCGGTACACTGCCACCGATGCTGCAGGTAATGAAGGACATCGGCGGCGTGGAGATTCCCGACGCTCTGGCCAAGCTGGCCGGCGAAGGTAGCGCCGATCGCGAGGCTCAAGTCACCGTGGCCCCTGACAACGGGGCAGTTTCAGCAGTCGACATGGCGGGAGCGGATCCCGACGGACCCAGGCCCCGTTAGCCAAATCGGACAAACGTGATTCCACTAGAAGCCCCGGCCAAAGGTGGTCGGGGCTTCTTCGCGCGCCCTACCCTCGAGTGCCGCCACGAACCACAATGGCTCGATGGAAACTCCGCGTGTGAACGTCGCCGACAGTCTGGCCGAACAAGCCGGGCTCCGCCCCGACACTTGGGCACTGATAAATACGGGTCGACGCCGCAGGCCTGGTCCCTACGAAATGATCGTGCGCTCTGGTGACCAGGCGTGCGAGGCTATTAGCTACACTCAGTTGCACCGTGAAGCTGATACTTATGCCCGAGGACTCGTTGCACTTGGCGTCAAACCTGGCACTCGCATCGCGCTACTCGTCAAGCCAAGCATCGAGTTTGTCACGTTGGTGTTCGCTCTGTTGCGCAGCGGGGCAACCATGGTGCTGGTCGACTCGGGCCTAGGTCGCAGGAACATCGTGCGGTGCTTGGCGTCCGCGGAGCCTGAGGGATTTGTTTCGATTCCACTCGGCCATGCATTGCGCATAGCCAAACGGCGGGAGTTTCCCAAAGCGAGGCTGAATGTCAACGTCGGACCCGCTTGGATTCCACTGGGCAAGCCTCTGGCCAAGTTGCGGGCGCTTGACGAAAGCTCATCGACCGAACTTCCTCACACCACAGCCGATGACCCGGCAGCTATCGTGTTTACCAGCGGTAGTACCGGGCCACCAAAGGGCGTCGTGTACCGGCATGAGACGTTCACCACGCAGCTCACCGAAATCCGACGGATGTACGATCTCGAGCCCAGCGGGGTCGATCTGGCCTGCTTTCCGCTCTTCGGGCTCTTCAACGTGGCGATGGGGATTACCACCGTGCTTCCTGAAATGGACTTCAGCCGGCCAGCTCAGGCCGACCCAGCGAAGCTGCTGGCGGCGGCAAACGACTTCAAGGTTACGCAGTCGTTTGCCTCACCGGCGGTGTGGGACAAGCTGAGTCGCCACTGCGAGCAAACGGGCGAGAAGATTCCCTCACTGAAAAAGGTCTTCAGCTGCGGCGCGCCGGTTGGTGCGGACGTCATCTTGCGAACACTTGAGCACATATGTCCCGGCGCCGAGTTACATACTCCTTACGGCGCCACCGAAAGCTTGCCGGTCTCCACGATCGAAGCCCAAGAAATCCTGAGCGAAACCCAATCCAAGACCGAGCAAGGCGCAGGCGTTTGCGTCGGCCGCAAGGTCGACAGCATCGAATGGCGGGTGATCAAAATCACCGATGAACCAATTGGCTCAGTCGAAGAGACCGAGGAACTACCAACCGGTGAAATCGGTGAGCTAATTGTTCGTGGCCCGCAAGTCTCCAAGCAGTATCTCGATTCAGAGCCGCGCCCGTCAGGAAGGGGCCACAACGCCGCCGCCAAAATCACCGACAACGACACCATCTGGCATCGAGTAGGCGACGTCGGTTACCTCGACGACGAGGGCCGATTCTGGTACTGCGGGAGAAAGAGCCAACGCGCGGTAACGAGTGAGGGGACGTTGTATACGGAGTGCGTGGAGAATTTCTTCAACAGCCATCCGATGGTCGAGCGGAGTGCATTGGTGGCAGTCGATGGAAACGCTGCATTGGTTGTTGCCTTCCACGACTCTACGATCTCACCCGAAGGTGTGCTTGAAGATTTGCGTTGCTGCCTCCAAGACGTTGGTGCAGTGCTCCACTACCGCGAGGATTTTCCCACCGACATCCGCCACAACGCCAAGATCAACCGCGAGAAACTTGCCAAGTGGGCGGCCAAGCAGTTGAAGAAAGAACACTGATCGCCGCTAATCGCCACTTATCACATCAGCACCCGTTGGCGTAAATTGGCGTTCCCAACAAACACCAATCATCACTTATAAATCACCAATGCGCGTCCTCGTCACCGGCCCTGGCGGTTTTCTGGGCCGGTACATTGTCGAACAACTCCTCGCTCGGGGCGATACGGTGCGGGGGTTTGCGCGCGGTGACTACCCGGAGCTGGCAGCGATGGGCGTCGAGATGGTGCGTGGCGACTTGGGGCATTTGGACGAGGTTTCGGTCGCGTGCGATGGGGTCGACTGTGTGATGCACGTCGGTGGAAAGGTGGGCGTGTGGGGGAAGTGGTTTCAGTACTTCCGGGCGAACATTCATGGCACCATGAACGTCCTCTCCGCCTGCAAGCAGCACGGCGTCGAGCGGTTGGTGTTTACTAGCAGCCCGAGCGTGACGTTTGCTGGGCGCGACCAAAAGGGCGTCGACGAGTCGGCGCCTTATCCCGATCATTGGCTGTCGCACTATCCGCACTCCAAGGCGATTGCCGAGCAAATGGTTCTGACGGCCAACGGAGAGCCAGTAGCCGGGGGGGCGAAGCTTCGCACCTGTGCATTGCGCCCGCACCTGGTGTGGGGGCCGCGCGACCATCATTTGACTGCCCGGCTCATCGAGCGTGCCAAGAGGGGCAAACTCCGCCGCGTTGGCGACGGGACAAACCTTGTCGACATGGTTTATGTCGAGAATGCGGCCGAGGCCCATTTGTTGGCGGCGGACGCGCTGGCAGTGCCCGACTCGCCGGTAGCCGGCCAGGCGTACTTTTTGAGCCAGGGCGAGCCCGTGAACTGCTGGCAGTGGATCGACGAAATCCTGGCGCTAGCCGATCTGCCGCCGGTCGACAGGTCGATCTCCCGCTCGGCCGCCTATTGGATTGGAGCTGGGCTCGAGGCATCGTACTGGGCCGCCCGCCGATGGGACGCCGAGCCGCGCATGATGCGATTTGTCGCCCAGCAGTTGGCCACCGACCACTGGTTCGATGTTTCCGCTGCCAAGCGAGACCTTGGCTACCAGCCGCGTGTTTCGAAGCAGGAGGGCATGGAGCGGCTGGGCGAGTGGATTCGGGCGAGTGCGGCGTGCGGCGTGCGGAATGCGGAGTAGCCGGTCGCCTAGCCCGACAACGCCAGTCGAACTACAATCGCGGGTTCGCTGCGGCTAAGTTACGCAGGCCCTAGTGCACATTTACTCTGTATTCCAACCTCCACACTTCAATGCTCCGCACCCATACTTGTGGCGAACTCTCCTCTTCCAACGCTGGCCAGGAGGTCACGCTGTGTGGCTGGGTCGACAGCTACCGCGACCACGGCGGCGGGCTGTTCGTCGATCTCCGCGACCGCTACGGCATTACCCAAGTATCGTTTGGTCCGCCCGGCACGCCCGATGCGGTGATCGAACAGAGCAAGCACCTACGTGCGGAGTACGTGATCCAGGCGACCGGTACGGTGACGGTGCGACCCGAAGGGCAGGAGAATCCAAAGCTCGCCACCGGCGAGATAGAGATCAGCGCTACCGAGCTGAAGCTGCTGAACAAATCGAAAACGCCCGATGTTTCGCCGAGTGAAAAAGTCACTGAACTTCCGGGCGAAGAACTCCGACTCAAGCATCGCTATCTAGATCTACGTCGGCCGGCAATGCAGAAGACCATGCTGCTCCGCGACCATATCACCAAGCGGATGCGCGACTACTTCGAAGAGCATAGCTTTGTGGACGTCGAAACACCCATCCTTGGCCGCAGCACGCCCGAGGGCGCCCGCGATTACCTGGTGCCAAGCCGGGTGCACAACGGCAGTTTTTATGCGTTGCCGCAGTCGCCGCAGCTCTACAAACAGATCTTAATGATCGCGGGCTACGACCGTTACATTCAAATCGCACGCTGCTTTCGCGACGAAGACCTGCGTGCCGACCGGCAGCCGGAATTTACCCAGGTCGACCTCGAGATGAGCTTCGTCGATGCCGACGACGTGATGGGGATGATCGACGGTTGTATGGCGAAGTTGGCCAAAGAGATTCTCGACCTGGATCTTCAGTTACCGCTTCCTCACCTGACCTACGAGGAAGCCATGCGACGGTTTGGCCACGACGCGCCCGACCTGCGATTTGGCTTGGAGATAGTCGACCTGACCGACTTGGCTCCAAAGAGCGACTTTGGCGTGTTCAAGAGCGTAGTTGAGTCGGGCGGGCACGTTCGGGCGCTTTGCGCTAAAGGTGGCGCCGAGTTCTACAGCCGTCGTGGCATCGACGCGCTCACCGAGTTCGTCAAAGGACATGGCGCTAAGGGGCTGGCGTGGTTTCGAGCCGAGGAGGGCGGCAAGCTCAACTCGAACATCGCGAAGTTCTTCTCCGATGAGCTGCTCGCCGAAATGGGCGATCGGCTGGGATCCGAAGAGGGCGACTTGATCCTGTTCTCGGCCGACAAGTGGCAAGCCACCTGCGGCGTGCTCCACGCGCTAAGGACGAAGATTGGCGCGGAAATGAAGCTGTACGATCCTAGCGACATGCACTTTTCGTGGGTCGTCGACTTTCCGATGTTCGAATACGACGACGACGAGAAGCGTTGGTTCGCCACGCACCATCCATTCACTGCACCGAAGGACGAGGATCTCGCGCTGCTCGAGAGCGATCCGCACAAATGCCGCGCTAAGGCTTACGACCTAGTGATCAACGGACACGAAGCGGGTGGCGGCACGATTCGTATTCATGATTCGGAAACACAGAGCAAAGTGTTCGGCCTATTGGGAATCGACGACGAAACGGCCAAAGACCGCTTTGGGTTCTTACTCGACGCGTTGGCCTACGGCGCTCCGCCCCACGGCGGCTTGGCCCTCGGCCTCGACCGCGTAGTGATGTTGTTCGCTGGCCTCGACAACATCCGTGACGTGATTGCCTTCCCCAAAACTCAAAAGGCGACCGACTTGATGACCGAAGCGCCGGGTTCCGTCGACAACAAGCAGTTGCGGGAGTTGGGGGTGAAGCTGGATTTGTAGGGATGCAATGAGCAGATCACAAGCGGCAGTTTTGAATGGCGGTTTCCAGAATGGCTTCGGCGCCCACGGCGTCTAGCTCTTCCATAATACCGATGACGTCTTTTCGCGGTACCATGGCCCGTACCGCATACCAGCCTTCCTGTTCGAGCTTGTTGACTGTTGGCGAACTGTAACCTGGCGTGATCTTTTCGGCCGCCGACAGCTTATCGGCTGGCACATTGTACTCCAGTAGCGAGTAGCTTCGTGCAATCACGACGCCCTCGAGTCGGCGAACAACGCGGTCAGCCAACTCCGGGTCGACTACCGAACCTTGGATGAGCTCTGTTTCGTATCGACCGATGGTATCGAGCACCCTAAGCCTATTTGCCGCGAGCGTGCTCCCGGTCTCGACTAGATCGACAATTCCGTCGGCAACGCCCAAGGCGATCATCACCTCGACCGAGCCAGTGAGTTCCACGGTGTGGCACTTGGCGCCATGCGAGGCGAGGTAATTCTGGGTGACATGCGGAAAACTGGTGGCGATCCGCGCTCCGTTCAAATCGCCGGGCGACTTGTAAGCTGAGTCTTCCGGCACACAAACGGCCAATCGGCATCCGCCAAGCCCCAGGGCCAACCGCCGATTGACGTCGACGCCCGCTTCCTCGATCAAATCGCCACCGGTGATGCCCAGCCCAATCGCCCCTTCGGCGCAGAGAACAGGAATGTCGTCTGTTCGCAGGAAGCAAATGTCAATCGGCATATCCTTCACTTTGGCGAACAAACTGCGATCCTGGCGGCGAAAACTCAGCCCCGCTTCCTTCAAGAGTTCGGCTGACGCTTCGGCCAAACGGCCTTTGCTCGGAATTCCGATTCGTAAGTTCGACATAGGTTTGTAGGGGCCGCTCGCAGAAGGGTTAGGTGCTACGCGAAGCTCTTTCTTCCAAACCAGACATTCCAAACCTGCGGGCGAGTTCGGCCTCGACGTCCGTTAGAGCAATATCGCGTGCCGAGAGCAGAACCATCAGGTGGTAGACGACGTCCCCCGCCTCGGCGATGGTGTGCTGGCGTCCCGCCTCGCCAGGCTCGCCGGCTGCCTCCACCACCTCGGCCGCCTCTTCGATGACCTTCTCGCCAATCTTGGCCACGCCGCCCGCCAGCAACTTGGCTGTATACGACGATGTTTCATCGCCGCCCGCCTTGCGTTCGGCAATTGTGGCTTCGAGTTGATCGATGGGGCGAGGCATGATCAGTGCGGGATTCAACTCCGAGACGCATTCAACAATAATGTCCGACAAGCGTAATCGATCAGTTTAACCAGCCAAACCTCCACTGGCAATGAACCGGCGTTCACCCGTGACCAGCGAACTGTTTGTAAAGCAATGTTGGTTTCTGACCGGCGCCACCGCGGTTGGCAAGTCGCAGATTGGCCTTGCGCTTGCTGAGCAGTTGGGGGCCGAAATTGTCTCGCTTGACTCGATGGCCATCTATCGCGGCATGGACATTGGAACGGCCAAGCCAGGCGCCGAAGAGCGTGCCTCCGTACCACATCATTTGATTGACCTTCGCGAACCGGACGAGGAGTATAGCGTTGCCCAATACCTCGACGACGCCGAGCAGGTGGTTCGCGACATCCGCGGCCGAGGGCGCGAAGTGCTGTTCGTCGGTGGCACGCCCATGTGGCTTAAGTGCCTGCTGCGTGGTTTGTTCGAGGGACCGCCGGCCAACTGGGAACTGCGTCAGGAAATCGAACAGGAAGCCGCCCAACTCCCACCCGGTGAATTGCATCGTCGTCTCGAGCAAGTCGATCCGCTTGCCGCCAACCAAATTCATCCCAACGATACCCGCCGACTAATTCGTGCCCTAGAGGTGTTTCGCTCGACTGGTGAGCCGATTAGTCACCAGCAACTGGAGTTTGAAGATGCCCGCCGAGCCGACGAATGTCGAGTGTTTGTATTGCACCGCCCTCGGGATGAACAACACCGCAGGATTGAAGCGCGAGTCGACAGAATGCTCGCCGACGGCTTAGTCGACGAAGTCCGCGGGCTTACATCCGGTGGGAAGCAACTCGGCCGCACGGCGAGCCAAGCGGTCGGTTATCAGGAGGTACTCGAGTACCTCGCCGGGGACGTCGACGAGGCGACAATGATTGAGAAGATCAAAGCCCGGACGCGACGATTCGCAAAGCGACAGGGAACTTGGTTTCGAAGTTTGAGCGAGTGTCGGTGGGTGGAGGTGGCGGATGGCGACGCGACCGAGAGCATTGTGGGTCAAATCTACGACATGGGCGGTTGACCAGACATACTATCCAAGCGACCCAACGATTACGGCCAGGACAGCAAGTCCAAGCACCAATAACAGAAGACCAAGGAGTATCCAAACTATTATAGACGTCTTGTACTTTATGTGTGGAGTCTGTCGGATGATCTCCTGGTACTCGTATGATAACACGACCTTGCCTTTGGCAGAGTGAATCAGCCATAAGATGTATGCGCTGATTAGTGTGCCAATAGGAATCCCGATAAGTCCAATGGCTGCGAGCACCGTCGCAGGTGTCTTCACTTCCGGCTTCAGTCGTCGAAGACCGATTCCGACCCATAATTGAAACCAAGCGATTGCCACGAACAACAGGGCGACAAAGGAAACGAACCCTACTTCGCCAGATCCAATTTTGCCGTTGGCTAGTACACCAAGGAGGGCTACGCCACCAACGATGCAGTAGACGGCCGACAGGCCGCCACCCAGAAGGTAAAGAAATCCGACAGATTGGATCGATGCTTCATGCGACAAGTACTCCCTTCGAATCTTCTCAACGTCGGGGCCGACCAGACTCTGCGTTGTAGGGTCGGCAAGTGGGGAAGCAAACGGGTTCTCTGAACTATGCGAATCCACTGTATCTCGCCATTTGTTGAGGTGGCCAAGCCGCTCGCACAATCTCAGCCGTATTTTGAATCCATCTCGGATCAATGACAACCGTGATACAGCGAATACCCCATTGCCTCCAATGTGCAAGGGAATTGCGCTCAATTGCTCCGGCTCACCACAAATTTCGCCAACTTTTGGAGCGTCGCTTTCGTTGGCGAGTCGCGAACCACATTTAGATTGCGAATCGCCTTCGTGGCGTACTCGTTGGCGACTTGGCGAGCGTATTCGAGCGAACCTAGTTCGCTAAGTTGCGCTAGCAGTGCATCGTGGTCGCGGCCCTCTTTGATAAGCTCAAGCAGTTGATTGCGCGGGCCATCCACCAGCGTGTCGCGGGCGTGGATTAGCGGCAACGTTAACTTTTGCTTCGCCAAATCGCGGCCGAGCGACTTCCCGGTCGCTTCTTCGCAGCCAGCGAGGTCTAGTAGGTCGTCGGCAATCTGAAAGGCCATGCCTAGATTGCGACCGTAGGAAGCCAGTGCCGAAGTGCACTCGTCGTCGGCACCGGCGAACATGGCTCCAAGCTCGGAGCAGCATGCGCATAGCTCTGCGGTTTTGGCATCGATGATCGCGAAGTAGTCGTCCTCGCCAAGCGAAAGATCGCCCTCGGCCAATGTCTGGCGCATTTCGCCTTCGCACACACGGTTGGTGCTCTTGCCAATCAACATGCAGGCATCCGCGGTGCCAATGGTGCTGGCGAGATAGAACGCATGTGAGAACAAGAAGTCGCCCAGCAGCACGCTCGTCTCGTTGCCCCATCTGGCGTTCACCGTATCGACATGTCGACGCAAATCAGCTTCATCCAACACGTCGTCGTGAACCAACGTGGCGGTGTGAATCATCTCCACGACTACGGCCAGCGTCCGATGAGCATCTGTTAATTCGCCACAGGCCCGGCTCGCTAGTAGTAGTAATGCAGGGCGCAGCCGTTTTCCCCCCAAGCGATACCCGTGCCGAACGACTCGATCGACTTGCTCGTGTCGGCTCCGCAACTCAGCCTGCAAGCGGATTTCGACCTGCTGGAGTTCGTCGCGCACTTCGAGGAACAGATCGCCGGCACTCGGGCGACTCCTCTCATTGCTGGTTCCGACTTGCGTCATGCTTGTTCCTTCGCCCTGTCGATTGTGCCGAAGCTGCTTGGTCGCCAGACACCCGCGGATTACTCCGCCCGGTTCCATTCACCACTTTTGCCGCCCGACTTGTGCTCCAGTTGCACGTGCTCGATCACCACACCGCGGTCCGCCGATTTTACCATGTCGTACACCGTTAGGGCAGCCGTGGCTGCGGCAATGAGAGCCTCCATTTCAACCCCCGTCTTACTTGTTGTAGTCACGGTGGCGTCGATCCGCAGCGTCGCGGGCTGTTGTACTTCGAAGTCCACCACGACTCCGTCGATCGGTAGCGGATGACAAAGGGGAATCAAGTCGCCCGTGCGCTTGGCGGCCATGATTCCTGCCAAGCGTGCCACCTCTAGGACGTTTCCTTTCGCATGCCCGCCAGACGCAATTCGCTCGAGCGTCGACGGCTGCATCACAACGTGCGCCGACGCGACCGCCCGACGTCGAGTGACCGCTTTGTCGCCAACATCCACCATGCGACTGGCGCCCAGTTCGTCGAAATGAGTGAGGTCGTTCACTTCGTTCTCGCCGTGACGTTACCCTGCCAAAGCCCTTCAGAATTGTAGCGAAGCGGTGGTGCAAACCGTAGTAGCCGCGTCAATTTGTCGCGGCGGATACCCACGCGAGGCTAGAACGGATTGTTCGCGATCGCGTCGCTGTTGTCTGTATCGGGGAACCACCGGTTGCGGACCTTATCGGCAAGCAGAAACACGCCGGCTTCAACGGCTCCTGTTATGTAGCCGATTGGTGGCCCAAATACGAACGCCCCAACCATCCCACACAGTCCGCCTGTCCAATCTTGTAGCACAATTGCCGTGGCAATGCTCCACACTTCCAGGTAGACGAATCCTGCGATCATCGATGCCCAGCGTGGTTCGTTGCCGTAGGGAAACAGCGCCTGGGCTACTCCGATCACGACCGTGAGCATCCCAAAGAACAAAAACACCGGCCACGGCGCGCCAAGCACTTTGAAGAACGAAAACAGAAGTGAGTAGGCGAGCGATACCACAAGTAGCGTGGCGATGTCGAAGCGCCGAGGAACAGAGTACAGCGTCTTCTCCGAAGATCTTGCCTGAAGCCGGGGCAGCCAGCGTCGCGCGGTCCGCCGCACAGGCTGCTCCAATGCCGCAGCCCAGCGATCGTCGTCGGGTGTGGGTGGGGTGGTGTAAATCATGGGTGCCTGGCTCAGCGCGTGAGAAGCCGAAACTCTACGTCCGGTCCGCCCTTAAAGGGATCGATCGGCACCTTGCTCACGAACTCGGATTCGAGTTCACGGAGTGACCGCCGCTCGCAATTCGCCCTCGACTGTTTAGTGGCTTGGCTACGACCTTCAATGTAGCAAGCTGCGGGCGAGTTTCTACAACAATTCTTGGCCACGCCAAAGCGAAAAGGCCTTGCTACTCGAAGGTAGCAAGGCCTTTCGTGTAGGCGGCCAACTGCCGGCGAGAACGGGAGATCTTGCCGGTGTGCCATGTAGCCGATTCGTTCGGCCGTGTGCCCTTTATGTGGAACCACCCTTTGGTCCAACAGCGCGGGTGGATTGAACGCTTGGTATCTCGACTGGCGACCTTAGACCAGTTCCTTCTTGCTGCCGATGAGCGTTCGCAGGCGTTCGGCCAGCAGGGCGGCATCGAACGGCTTCTTGAACGTCTCGTTGATGCTCGAACGATCGAAGCTCGTGCTCGAGCCGTCGTCCGGAAGCAATGCAATCAAGATGGTCTCGGCGAAGTCGGGATTCCGACGCAGATTCTGGCAAATCTGTAGCGCTTCGACCTGGCCAATCGAGAAATCGACAATGATGCAGTCGGGGTGGAAGCTCTCCGACTGAATTCCAGCTTCAAAGCCGCTAGCGGCGGTCGATGTCTTGAACGACTTCTCGGGGGGAAGCTCACGCTTGAGGTTTTCGATCAGCACCTGGTCTTGAGCAACGATCAGCACTTTGGCCATCGCCTCGTCTTCCAGGTCGCCCAAAGGCATGCCGTGTTCCTTGAGGAACTTGATCAAATACTCGCGCGGGATCCGACGATCCTGGGAACCGGGGATACGGTATCCCTTGAGACGTCCCGAGTCGAACCACTTGCTGACCGTTCGCGGGGCCACTTTACAGATCTTTGCGACCTGACCAGTAGTAAAGACCTTCATCGGGCTCTCCAATTTCAACATGCTGTTTACTGCGAAGCTCTCCGCAGGTCGTCCACCTGCTTCGAGCGGCATTGGCGCCTGGCGACAACTCCCACTCCGACATGTGATCCCTGATGCCGGTGTGCTGGGTCGAGTTACCGCCTCTAGGTCGGTGCCTTTGCGCTTGGGGAATAATGCACTTGGGTTGGGTCAGGTCCTTCTGATCCGCTCCTGCGTAATGTTCGCATCGGTCCGGCGGATGCGGGGAGATTGGTCAATCTGCTTGCATAATACCTGACCCCCAAAAATAGGTCGGCATATTTGCTACAAACCAATCCACCCGCACTCGTCCAATCATCGATGCAACGCATCAACGCATCGCTACGAACGGTCCGCAGGCGGCTAGGGCATTGCTCGCGTGGCTCGGTAGGCGGTGCGCGGCGCACCTTGAGCCAATTGATCGGCGGACGCCAATCGTCGGGCAGGGCCCCCCCTGCTGGCGTTTGGTGGTGACCGGCTTCGCCACGCGGCGTGGCGGCGATCAGCCCACCAGAACAAACCATCCGGAGTATTACTTCGTTAAATCTGCCGGTGCTACTTGAGGAAGATTCGCAAGTCGCACCACAAGAACCACCTAAGACGATCGGAATTGGCGCGATGATTGACTGGCCTGGGTCGACATTGCCAACCAGAGAAGCTTTGCCGAGGGCCGTCTCACCCGCCAAACTCCGCCCGATTGCTAGCGAACAACGTGCATCGCGCCACTCGTCAGCACGGGGGTCGGCGCAACGCACGCAATCCGCCATATTCAGATCGTGAGAGCAGACTGAGCGAACAGGCGCGCTGCTATCACTTTGCGCCTCCCCCACCATTTCCGTCGGTGCCTGTATCCCATGAGTCAAGAAGTCCAAGCCGAACTGCGCCGCGAAGTCGATCACCTCGGCCGCCTGTTTGGGGAAGTGATCAAGCATCACGCCGGGCAGGAGGGCTTTGAACTGGTCGAAGAGATCCGCGCCCTTGCCCGCAAATTGGGCGAAGGCCAGGCCGAGGCCGCCGACGGTCTTCGCAATAGAATCGCAGACCTCTCGGAGCGCGAGCTTAGCATTGTGATTCGCAGCTTCACGATCTTTCTCGAATTGGCGAACCTGGCGGAAGACCGCCAGCGAATTCGCACTATCCGAGCTCGCGAGCAACAGGCGTATCCCAATCCCGGGCGCGAATCGATCGGCGCAGCCTTTGCCGAGTTGCACAACGATGGAATAGCCACTGCCGATGTGCAGCAACTCGTCGACCGAGTTCGAATCGAGTTGGTGTTTACCGCACATCCCACGGAGGCCAAGCGACGTAGTGTCCGCCGTATCTTGATTCGCATTCGGCGTCTGCTGAATCAAACCGACGTGGGCCACATCCTGCCTCGCGAGCAAGAACACAACACAGCCCTCATTCGAGGCGAGTTGCAAAAGCTGTGGCAAACCGACTTCGTGCGACCGTGGCGCCCCACCGTGCGGCAGGAGGTGGAACGTGGTTTGGCCATCATGCCCGGCCTGTGGACCGAGGCGGCTGAACTGCTGGCCGATATGAGTCGATCGCTCCATCGCTACTACCCCAAAGTGCGGCAGCCCGAGTTGCCACTGGTGAGCTTCGGTTCTTGGATTGGCGGCGATCGCGACGGCAATCCGTTCGTTACGCCGGACGTGACCGCCGAAACGCTCACTCTGCTCCGTCAACACGCAGTCACCGAGCACCGTGCGGCTGCGCGCCGGATCGGTCGCTCGCTGAGCATGTCCGATCGCTTGGTTCCGCGCCCGGCCAAACTCGAAGCAGCCATTACGGCTGCCGGTGATCGCTGGCCGTTGCTTCGCAAGCGACTCGACGCTATGCCGGAATACGAAACCTACCGTAAGTGGATGTATGCGATTCGCTGGCGGCTTAGTCAGTCGCTCGAGACGCCCATCGATCAACTCGCCGATCCCAGTAGCGGCGGGTACTTCTCGCGAAGCGACTTGGCGGACGATGTCGCCCTTGTTGCGGAATGCCTGACCGATGCGGGCGACGAAGTGATCGTGGAAAATGAAGTCGAGCCTTGGTTAAAACAAATCAACGTATTCGGCCTGCACACTGCACGGCTTGACCTCCGTCAACATTCAGGCGTGTATCGTTCGGCGATCGACGAAGTGTGGCAGCTAGCAGGTTTGTGCGACGACGCATCGAGTCTCGACGAACCGGCCCGCCTGCAGCTACTCATCGATACAATTGCGTCTAGGGAGATGCCGGGCTTGGATGCTGAATTCTCTGAATCGACTCAAGAAACACTCGACTTGTTCGCTTTGGTTCGGCGTACGGCCCGACTGCGGGGAATGGGACCGTTTGGAGCGCACATACTTAGCATGACCAAGAGTGCCAGCGACGTTCTTGGCATGCTGTGGCTGTGGCGATGGAGTGAGTGCGTCGACGGTGGTCACGATCGTGATGCCGAGCTGCACTTGCCGGTTGCTCCGCTGTTTGAAACGATTGACGATCTTCAGCGCGCTCCCGAGACGCTCAAGCAGATATTCTCCGTCGATATCTACCGTCAATACGTTGCCGAGCAAGCCGACGATCAGTTGGTGATGGTTGGATATTCTGATAGCACCAAGGATGGCGGATACCTGACCGCTCAATGGGCGTTGCAGCAATCGCAATCGGCAATGCAGCGAGTGGCGACGGAATTTGGAATTGAGCTTACGTTTTTCCATGGGCGGGGTGGATCGCTGGGGCGCGGCGGTGGTCCCGCCGCTCGCAGCATCCTGTCGCTGCCTCGTGACGCTTTCAATGGTTCGCTCCGACTCACCGAGCAAGGTGAGGTGATTGCCGAGCGGTATGGCACGCCCGAAATTGCCTACCGTCATCTGGAGCAGGTATGCTGGTCGTCGCTCCGAGCCGCGGCACGTTCGCCCGACAGCCCGCCGGCGGAGTGGACCGACCTGATGGATCGGCTCTCCGCCGAGTCGCTGGCGGCCTACCGCCGCTTAGTCGACGCACCCAACTTCGCCGACTTCTATCGTGAAGTCACACCCATCGACGAAATCGCGCGACTGCCAATCGGCTCACGCCCCTCCAAACGCAAGGGAGGAAATCGAATCGAGGATCTTCGAGCCATTCCGTGGGTGTTTAGTTGGACGCAATGTAGGGCGATCTTACCGGCTTGGTTCGGTATTGGTTCGGCAGTCGAGCCTTTGCTAGGCGATCAGGGTGCTATCGATCGGCTGCACGAAATGTACAGCAACTGGTCGTTCTTCGAGGCCACCATCAGCAACGCCGAACTTGCGCTGGCTAAGGCCAACATGCCCGTCTTCGAACTGTATGGCAAGCTGGGCGATGCGATCGACGGCGGCACGGAACTGACGCAGGCCATCGTCGACGAGTATCATCGCTCGGCCAAAGCCGTTTGCGCGATCACCCAAAGCGATCAACTGCTGGACGACATTGCCTGGCTTCAACGGTCGATTCTCGTTCGCAACGGCTACGTCGATCCGCTCAATGTGGTGCAGGTAGTGCTCATGCAGCGACTTGCCCAAGACCAAGATGCCTATCAATCCACGGCGCCCGACGATCTTGAGCACCTAATGAATCTGAATATCAACGGCGTGTCGGCTGGCATGCGGACGACTGGCTGACCTCTCGTCCTTGGTGGCAATTGACCCAACACCCCAAGTAACGATCCGTTGGGTCAATTCTTACGTCACAAAAGCTCTCCACAAACGCTTTCCAGCCAAGCTGATACGCGCCGGCCAGTCGACCTAAGTCATTTTCAATCGACCCAAGGCTGGGTCAATTGGGGCATTTCTACGGGTGGCTTCGGTTGGCGGAACCTATCTGGGAGGCGCAGGAGGAGGCCAACCAATGCCACGCGAATCACGCTGGATTGTCAAACAACACTTCGGCACATGGGCCAACCCTCCATTGGATCAAACCCGTGGCTCACTTTCTACAAAAAAATGGAGCCGCCAAGGACGCGCGATACTCCAACTCAGAATCCGTGAAAGAAAACGCCCTTCCCGCAAACCCAATCGCAGCGTTCACAGGCCAGCCTTGAGTCGCAGTCCGAACACTACGGCCGTATCGTTTTGCACGTTGGCGGGTTCGATGATTTGCAGGTTGGCGGTTAGTTGCAGACCCTTGGCGACCGCGGCGCTGTAGTACATTTCCACGCCATCGACATTCTGTAAGGTCAACACGGGACTAAACAGATTCGTCAGATCGTCGCTGATGCCCGTGTGAAAGTAGCCGATTCCGAATGCATCATTGGGCCGGGTAGAGCTAAGACCAGTTGCCTGAAAGCCAAGGTTCGCCGACCAGCCGACAGGGCTGGTCAAGTCGTCGGCGATTCCCCACTCGCTGAGAAACGAGACCTTGCGTTGGGGCCGGCAACGATGCTGCCACAACGTCTGCTCGTAGAAGTAGAGAAGCGTGTAGGCCCCGTCTTGAGGCACAGCGACAATCCCTTCGTCGGGCACAATCACGAAGCCGGTGGGATCGAACGCCACAAACTCACCTGTCGACCAAAAGCCCGCGAAACCGTGGGAACCAGGCAAGCCGTAGACGTTCGTGAAAAACCGCCAAAACGCGAGTATGTTCACCCCGTTGTCGAACATGTTGTCGAACCCGCTAGTGGTCGCCACATTTTGCGTGTCATAGACCAGCAGCGCGCCTTGAATTTGCTTCCCTCGCATCTTTCTCACGCCGGCGCCCATGAACGACAACGGAGCCACTCGCGCCGCGGCGAGTGGGACGACCATCGAGGCGTTCATGAAGCCGTTGATGCCGCGCCCCGTCTGCGGGTAGAGATCGTTGAACAGGTCAACCGAATTGAACTTGCCAAACATCAATTGTACTTCGGGGGTCAGCGCTTGGATGAACCCCAGGCCCGTGATCGCCGTGTCGTGTTCGCCTGCCTTCGGATACAGCATGGCCACGTTGGCGGGTGCAAAGGGAACCGCTTGCTGGTTGATGTCGTCACCGAATCGTGTTTCGGCGTGCAATGCCACGGTCAGTCCTTGCCACAGACCCAACTTGCCGGCGTCGAGGATCAGGAACTGGTCGATCTTCCCTCCGTAGGCGAATTCTTGCTCGGCGCCTCCGCTCGCGACGCCTTGATAGAACTGCGTGGCGACCGGATTGTAGAGGATGCCGCTGGCCGCCATCTTCTCCATGCACGGTGCAAGGCGACACATGAGTTCGTCACACATCGGAACGTTGAAGCAGTAACCACTTCCGCACGCCGAACAGACGTCGGAGCAACCACAGATGTCGGAGCAGCACGCGTCGACATCTGAGTACGCCCCGCAACCATCGCTGTAACACGAGGCGAGTTGAACTTCGTCGCCCCACTCGTTGGCGACAGACATTCCTGTCGCGGCCATGAAACCGGCCGCGGAAATTAGCCACGCAACACGACGGTTTGCGCCAAATCGAGGGGATCTCATCGCCTGGTCCGTGCAAGAGTTTGAATGTCCGTATTCATTCCACCGCACCATCACCTATCGACGCCGGCAGTGAGGTGGCCGCACGGTCGCGCTACCGCGACGAGATGTAGCGATTAGAAGGGTAATTCGGCGGGGTAGCAGCGATACCCAATAAGCGCGAGGAGGAGGCCCTCTTGGCACCGCCATCCGTACGCGGGCAAGTTCAATACTCGCTGTCGGCGATGCCGTAGCTGGCGAACTCTTCGTGCGGCTCGGGCGCCGCGTTGGCGAAGCGAGTGAAATCATGTAACCAGGTGAGCTTCACGTCGCCGGTGGGACCGTTCCGCTGCTTGCGGATCAATAGGTCTGCTTCGCCTCGGCAGCGTTCGCGGTCTTCGTCGGTGGTCTGGTAGTACTCTTCGCGATGCACAAACATCACTACGTCCGCGTCCTGTTCAATAGCACCCGACTCGCGCAGGTGGCTTAGCGCCGGCTTGTTGTCGCGGGTGGCCTCCACTTGGCGGTTGAGCTGGGCCAAACAGAGCACCGGCACGGCGATTTCGCGGGCCAGACCTTTGAGTCGGCGTGCGATCTTCGAAACCTGTTCTTGCCGTGGATCGCTCGAGTTATCGGGCTCGATGAGTTGCAGGTAATCGATCACAATCAGCGAAAGTCCATGCCGACGTTTGAGCCTTCTGGCGGCGGCGGCGATTTCGGTCATGGTGCGGCTCGGTGTGTCGTCGATGTACAAAGGCGCCGAACTCACCTCGTTGGCGGTGCGAATCAGTAGTTGGCTTTCTTCCTTGCTAATGTGCCCGTTCCGCAGCCGGTGTCCGTTGACTTTCGCCCGCGAACAAAGCAAACGATCGCCCAACTCGAGTTGCGACATTTCAAGGCTGACAAACAACGTTGGGTGTTGGCAGTTCACGGCGACGTGCTCCACCATGTTCAGCGCCAAGGCGGTCTTTCCCATACTTGGTCGCGCCGCGAGGATCAGCAGTTCGTTGGCATGCAGTCCGCCGGTAAGCTCGTCGAAGTCCTCAAAGCCGGTCTCCAACCCGCCAAACGCGTGTTCGTTCTTCATGCGGGCGTCGATACGAGCCAGCGCTTCGTGCAGCACTTCGCGGATGGAGGATACCTGCGTGTTACCCTTCTCTTCTAACACAGAGAACACCCGTTCTTCCGCGCGGCTGAGCATTTCGCGCGATGCGATCGTCGGATCGTAGGAATCGCGAATGATGTCGGTGCTAGCGTGGATTAGTGAGCGAAGCGTCGCCTTGTCGTGCACGATCCTGGCATAGTGCTCGGCATGAGCGGCCGTTGGCACCGCTTCGCCGAGCTCCGCGATGTACGCGGCGCCGCCCACCATGTCGTAGTCGCCCGCATCGCGCAGATGTTGCACCAGCAACATGGGATCGATTTGCTTGCCCGTGTCGTGCATCTCGACCAGATGCTGGTAGATGCGGGCGTTGGCATCGTCGTAGAAGTCGTTGGCGCGGAGAATCAGCGCTACTTCGTCGAACTTTTCGGGCAGAAGCAACAAGCTGCCCAGCACGCCGCGTTCCGCTTCAACCGCCTGGGGCAATTGTCGTTCGAGAAGCCCATCGACCGATTCACGAGGCGAAGATTCGCGTCCACGGTTGGGCGAATAGCGAGATGGATCGGCCACGGCGCACACTCCCTTCGCGTATGGACGAGGTAACACTCTATTGGGCGCTGGGGCGTCGACGCCAACGCAACCCTACTCGTCGGCAGCGACGCTGGGCACCACCCATACCTTGATCTCGCCGTCGACCTCGGCCGACAAGCGAATCTTGACGGTATACAGGCCCAATTCCTTCAGCACGCCGTCGAGCCGGATCTGGTCGCTGTTGAGATGGATGTCGTTTTTCTTCAACGCAGCGACGATCTCCGTCGCGCCGACACTTCCGTAAAGGTGCCCATCCTCGGTAGCGTTGGCCTCGATGGTGATGCTCTGCTTGCCAATTTCGGCCGCGTAGCTCCGCAACTCGGCCTGACGGGCAAGTTCGATTTGCTGCAGCTTGGCCTTGTGCTTCTCCACCATGCGTTGATGGTGATCGGTAGCGATGGTAGCCAAGCCCTGGGGTAGCAAATAGTTGAGCGCATAGCCCCGCTTCACTTCGACTACTTCACCTTGCTTTCCCAAGTCGGGAACGGTGTGGATGAGCAACAGTTGCACACCACCGTGTTCGCCCTTTGGCAATCGTTTGAACCCTTTGTTCTTTCGCTTGGATTTCGTCTGCATGGCTGGTTGGTGAGTGATTGGAATGGAGTTCGAATGGCCTTGGGTCGCCTAGAGCTTTACGAACACATGTTTAGAACGGGATCTCATCGTCCGGCGGCATGCTGGGAGCGGCTGCCGATGAAGAGTATTCGTCGTGGTCGGAACTTTGCCTTTGGGTGCCTCCTCCGCGACCACCACCACCACCACCACCGCCTCCAAGCATCTGCATCTTCTCGCCGATGATCTTCACCTTCGACCGCTTCTGGCCGTCCTTCTCCCAAGTATCGTACTTAAGGCGACCTTCAATCAGTACCGGCGCCCCCTTGCTAAGGTACTCGTTGGCCACCTCGGCCGTCCGTCCCCACAACGTGACGTCGAAGAAGTTAGCCTCCTCGACCCATTGTTCGTTCCGTTTCACCCGCTCGTTAACCGCCAGTCCAATGTCGGTAACTGCCGTGCCGCTAGAAATGTAACGAAGCTCGGGGTCGCGTGTGACGTTGCCGACCAGGATCACTCGGTTGAAACTTGCCATGGCGGGGCCTCACATTACTAGGGCGTATCGCGTAGACTTGTGTACATTTGTACCCAACGCCAGGAGTCTACCCGATCGCAGTCCACGTGGCAAACAAAACTCCATGGGCTCGTTGCCCAACGACCGGTCCCTGTGCTATTCGGCTCCGGCGGCAACCGGTTCGCCGGCTGGCTCTTCAGCAGCTTCGTCTTCCGACGCTCCAGCCGGATTGGCGGCGTGCTCGAGGATCGCCTCGACTAGGCTCGGATGAATCTTCAGCACCAAGTGACGCAGTACGCTCTCGTGCAATTCGCACTTCCGGTTGAGCGTGGTAATTTCACCCGTCGGCGATCGGAAGTAAATCAGCCAATAAGTACCTTTGCGCTGACCTCGAATGGGGTAGGCCAACCGCCGCTCTTCCCACAGACGGCTGACGACGACCTCGCCGCCACCGCTGGTGATCATTGCCTCGACCTCTCCCGGCAACGTCGCTTGGTCGCGCGCGTACTTGTTCGAATCGAAGATGAACAGGCCTTCATAAACTTGCGTCTGCAATTTCGCGTCTCCGAGTTAATCTGTGGCTGGTAGCTAGTGGAAAACTCGAATGCATGCACTCGCCACTGCCTATTAGCCACTAATTGAATTGATTCATCGTTTCAGTCGTCCCTTTCGCGATCCAGCATTCTACCGCATCGGCGGCTCGCCGCACCGTTTGGTCGACATCGTCCCGTTCGCTCTTAGCAAACTTGCTCAACACGAAGTCGGCCGCATTGTAATGCTCGGGCACTGGGCCAATCCCAATCCGCAGCCGGGCAAACTCTTGGGTGCCCAATTGCTGAATGATGTTGTCCAGGCCGTTTTGTCCACCCGCCGAGCCCTGCGCCCGCGTACGAAGCATGCCCAGCGGCAGGTTGAAGTCGTCGCATGTTACCAGCAGGTCGGAGGTTTGCAGCTTGAAAAAATCAGTCGCCAAGCGAACCGACACACCGGACAGATTCATGTAGGTTTGCGGAGCCACTAGCAACACCTTCTCTTGCTGATAGCTCGCCGAGGAGACGAGTGCTTGGTGTTTATCACGCGGACTATCGGCCTGCCAACGCCGCGACAGTTCGCCAAGCACCTCAAATCCTATGTTGTGTCTCGTATCTTCGTACTTGTTACCAGGATTGCCGAGCCCTACGATCATCTTCATCGGTGCGGGGCATCCTCGCTTGCCAGTCGGCGAACAACTGCATCGTTACTCGTCGCCACCCGACCCGTCGTCTTCTGTTTTCTTGCCAACCAACTCGGGTTCGGCGCTGCCGGCAACCGCCTCGGCTCCCTCTGGCTCTTCGTCGACCTTTGGAGTGACGCAATTCAGCAACACTCGTTCCGGCGGTGTGAGCAGCTTGGCGCCGCTGGGCAAATCGATCACCGCGTCGGCGGTCACCGTATCGCCAAGGTTGACCTCTGCCAGATCGATGTGCAGTTTCTCTGGAATCGCCGCTGGCGTGACTTCAATCTCGACCGAGTGATTCACCCAGGTCAGCACGCCGCCCTCTTTTTCGCCTGGTGCTTCGCCCTTGGCTTCCACAGCAATTTCGACGTGCACCCGTTCGTCGGCCGCAATCCGCAGCAAGTCGGCGTGCAGTACATAACGGCCGAAGGTATCCCACTGAAGGTCCTGCACGAGGGCCTGACCTTTCTCGTCGCCCGCCAGTTCCACGACCTTCGCGCCATGACGCAAGGTTGCCGACAATTCATCGTAGGCCAACGACAGGCTCACTGAAGCTTCGTTATGCCCATACAACACCGCTGGACAACGCCCCTCGCTACGCAGGCGATTGCTCGCCCGCGTGCCGGTGCTCTTTCTTTTCTTAACGTTGAGTGTCTCAGACATCGTAGGGATCTCGCAATCGGAGCACCCAGACCGAGCCCCATCGAGCGGGTACTAGGTTGCCCCGGGATGAATTGGCGAATCCCTTAGTATCCGGTTTTGGGCCGCGAGATCAAGAGGGCGGGGTGGGAATCACGCCGCGAAGCGCTTGTACCCAGCGCATACAATGCCAATCAAGGCAAACAAGCCTAGCGAGCCTGGCTCAGGGATGCCAACTGGACCGCTAGTCAATCCTGCACCTAGCGAGTCACCAAAGTTGATCTTCCACTCTTCATAGTCGCCAACATCAATGGCTCCGTTGTCCATCCCGGCATTGTTGATGAGCGACTCGTCGGCGGCCCCCAGGTTATCCCTCCAGACTGTGTAGTCGGCCAAGTCGACTCGACTGTCTCCGTTGAAGTCGCCCCGCAATGGACCGTCGATGGCTTCGCCGACCAGTTGCAGTGTAAGTGTCTGGATGCTGCTACCAGGAAGGTCCTCGTCGCTAAAGGTGAGTGTGTACGACTCGGAGACTTGGCCGACCGAGTTTGGAGTGAAGGTCGCCAGCAACTCACCGGTTGAAGTGCCGGCGGCCAAGTTGAAAAAAACGGAAAGATCGGTCTCTAGCGAGGGTACATCGCCGGCGATCTCGATAAGATCTAAGTCCAAAGCCGATGTAAAACCAAGCGTCTGCTCTTGATTGACAATCTCAAACGGAAGCTGAAGGGGTGAAGCCCCGACAGCGAGGGTCCCGAAGTCTAGCGTCAATTCTGTTACAAGACTTTGCTCATCGAATGAGGCAACAGCGTGATCCAGCACGTCTACATCGAGCAATTGGTTGAACGAACTGTTGGCAGCACCCTGACTCGATGTGCTTACGTTAACCTCCCCAGAGAAACTGCCCGCCACCGAAGTGTCCAGTCCCAGGTCAATGGTGTCGCCAGCGGCGAGAGCAAGGATGCTGCCTGAGGCGTTTCCGGTGATATCCCCACTGGTGCTGAGGCTATAGTCCAACTCGTCGGCGCCAACTGAAGCAACTACAGGAGCTGAGTTGCTTATCGTTGCGCTAAGGGGCACGCTGGCGCCGCGCAGAACTCGCGGCGCTTCTTGTACCGCGACCGACATTCGGGCCGGTATCTGGTAGTCGACCACCACCGGAAGGTGGTCTGAGTTTCCTCTCAGTGCCTCAAGCACTTCCGCTCCTGTATAGGTCGGAGTCGCACCAAAGTTGAAAACAATGTCGTTACTTGGACCATCGATTGCCTGATTGAGTGTTGATCCATTGTTGCCGAAGGTGCGGTAACTACCGGATACAAAGCTGAGGCCCTCATCGTCCATGAATTCGCTGGTCACCAATTGCATGTCGAACCGATCATCGACACCTCCGCTTGAGAAACTTCCACAGCCAAACTGACAAGTACTTTGGCTGTGAAACTCAGCGATTCCAGGGTTGTTGGTCCAGATCGCGACCCCCATCAAATTGATAGGATCGACGGCCTGGCCCGGACCGGCGGACAACAACTCTTGAATACCGTCCTCATTTGGAGTCTGGACATTGTAGTCACCAGCGTAAATGGCGTGAACACCTTCACCCAATGCATCGGAGTTGTTCCGAACACCTTCGGCTTCTTTGAGTCGCCTTTGTTCGTTCGTCGAACCGGTACTGGCCTTGTAGTGATTGTTGTAGGCGTAGAAGTCAGCTGACGAGTCATAGCCTACCGGCCGCAAGTGGTAGCGAAAACTCGATCTCGGTTGCGCACTGCTGTTGACATTGCCGAATCTTTGTTCGCCCAAAAACTCAACAGTCGTGGTGTTGTACACGAGCCCAGGACCACCACCCTCGCCATTGAAGGCGGTAGTCGCCGAGTTAAGTGACGAGCGTGCATAGGTGCCGGGACCGTAGATGTCGTTCAGTAGGTCGACAAACGACTGAGCCGATACTTGCATGGAGTATTGTTCCTGCAGCAGCAACACGTCGATCGGCTTGGCGATGCCGTTAACAACTTCCTCGCCGATTGCCTCCAACACGACTTCTGACTCAGCACGTGCTGTTTGCTGGCCCGTTGCCTGACCCGTGAGCGTGTTGTAGGTCACAACTCGAAGCTGTGCACGCGAGTCAGACGATGTCAAAACAAATAGCAGTAGCATTGTCGTGATCTTCAGGAGAAAGAAGCACGAATCGATAGGGCTGCTACCCCGCTGGCAAGAATTGCCAAAGAAGCGATGGATCATCGGTGTTGCTCTGAAAGACGACGGAGTAATAGAAGCAAGGAATGAGTGAAATGATCAGCCGTGCGACGCGATGCTGTCCACGCCGCACGGCTCGAATCTTTTGTTGATGACCGTAGACCGCTCTATTTGCGGCGAGCCGCTACAGTCAACAATGTCAAACTACCCATGAGGAGCCAACTACCAGGCTCGGGCACTGCAAGGTTCGAGATGCCAGCGATGGCGCTGCTGGCCAAGATCGACTGCAGCTCTAGCAAGTCGTTATTGTCCAGCATGAGATCCCCAGTAAGGTCATAATATTCGGCACCAACATCCGAAGCGTACAGGCCACCGATAGTGGGATCCGCAATAGCCGCATTCAAGGCGGTCACGTCGTCAGCGTCGACGACACCGTCTTCATTGACATCGCCACGCAAAATTAAGAGTTGTGTCCCGGCATTAATGATTCCAGGATTGAATGGTCCAATCAGTGGTTCCTCTTCTGTCGCGAATTGGGTCGTCAGTTCGCTGTAGACAATCTGCCCCGTGGCGGGGTCGAAGACATAAATGTCCTCCGGGAACTCATCTGCAGAATCATCACCGTCGAGGTCGACAAAATCACGGTCGATGAAATAGATTAAGCCCGTCCCTGGATCGTAGACAATTCGAGAATTGTCTACCGGATTCGGGTCGTTGTCGTTTCCAAAGAAGCCAGAAACAGGCAGGGGGTCGGACACGGTATAAGCGGCAGCATCGTCGAAGCTTCCCCCCACGGGGACTACTTCACCATTCGTGTCATAACTATCGATGGCAACGGTTATTACCTTACCATTGTCTCGATCGAAATTGGCCTTCCACACTTCGTAATCCGCGACGGTGACACCATCGACTTCATCGCCTTGGTTGCCAATCACTTCGTCTGACGGGTTGCCCAGGTTATCACGCCACAACGTGTAGTCGGCAAGGTTCACTTGATTGTCACCGTTGAAGTCACCGCCAAAGTAGGGATCCGCTTCAATGATGACCAGATTGCCATTTGCGTCGACCCGCAAGGCGTCAACATTTCCATCGTTGGTTGCGGTACTGACCGAGGGATCATCGTCGATTTGCAACACGTTGCCCAGTGCGGTGCCAGCAAGGGGTTTCTTGGTCAGGGTCGGAGTCGGTCCACTGAGATCGATCTGGTAGAAGGCAATATCGTCGCCATCGGCCCCATCGGTTTCTCCCTGGTCACCGTCAGCAACCCATACCCCCATCACTCCATCCCTCTTTACAAAAGCCCAGCCAGAAGGTTCGGAGACGCTGCTGTCACTGTTGGAGTCCAACTCCAACGGGCCCAACGTGGTCGACTCCCACGACTCGGCCCAAGCTTGCGAAGGTTGGCCACCAACCAACGGTTGGCCGTTGTAGCCACCTTGGTGGTTGTCGAAGTCCTCAGGTTGCTGACCGGCACCGTTAATCGTGGATGCCGCGTTGTCCGGACCTTTCGGTGAAGCAGTGGCTTGCCCCGGTGAACGACTGACTCGCTCCCAAACACGCACTTGAAAATCGCCAAAGTCAGTATTGTCGTCGGCGGCTGGATTGGCTTCGACTTCGCTGCGGTCGATAACTTTGTGGTTGGAATCGAAGAATACGAGTGTGGATGGGTCGACGAAATCGAGTCGCACGTCAAAGAAATCTTCAGCGCTCTGGACACGGCCAACTTCGCCAACTTTGCTGATGGTCCCAGGGACATGCACCGTATTGGCACCCGATGGGTGAGGGACGTTGTTGGCGACGCCGTCGATTACTCCGTCATACAGTGGACTGGCCCCAAGACCGTCCATGTCCGAAAGAAAATCCTCGTCCGAAATCACGATCGGCATCTGGTCCCGACCGTAGATGGTCCCCATAGGGCGACTGTTGTCCACGAAATCTTTGAGAATCGTTTGGTAGTCGATTCGATACAAATCGAAATCGCCTTGCCCATCGCCAGTTTCATCAGGAACAAACTGCACTTGATTCGTACTCGGATTGACAAACGGCGCGATGCCACTATCGAACGATGCGGCGTAAATCGTCCCATTAACGGGATTTACCGCCAATGCAGAGGCCTCCTCTCGATTTCCCACCGCGATACCTTCAGGCAGATCGTTTTGTTCTCCCAGAAAGCGGTCGTACCCCATCCATACCGAGAACAGAGGTTGATTGTTGAATACGTCTACGGCACCGCCGGCCTCGATGTCCGTGACATCATAGAACTGGATGCTATCCGAAGGGTTGTTGGGGACTTCGCCGAGGTTACTGGGCTGAGTATTCATCATGGCCATCACCTTCAAAGGTTGGGCCTCAAGCCGGTTAAAGCCCATGATGAAGCAGACAATTGCCGCCAAGCAGAAGTTGAATCGATGGATCAGCCGAGCCGGCATCAAAGACATTTCACTGTTCATTCTTTCAGATTCTCCAGTCTACAAAGCAAGGGCTGTGCGTACCGTCCACCTAGTGCAGGCGAACTCTGTTCGTAATGCCCCCAACACGCTCAAGTACCGTCTCCAAATCTCTCTATCGTAAGTAACGACTCTAACGATCTGCTCAAAAAGAGCCAAGCAATCTTAATCTCCCTTACACAAGAAAGCCGCCGTCGGTTGCGAGTCGACGGCGGCCTTGAAATCTTGCGCAAACCTAAGAAAAGTCCTTAGGCCATCTTTCGACGTGCCACCAGGAGGCCTACGCCCCCCAGTACCGACAGCAGGATTGTCGAGGGCTCAGGAATACAGGCTCCTGCAACAACGTCGTGAAAGGTGTCGCCAAGGGCTACCGCATCGACCAGGACTTCATAACTATCCACGTTGCTGAAGAAGTCCTGACGGAGAGCCAACCCTTGCGTCTGCACAAAGGCAGCGCCGATATCGGTGTCGGTGATGCTGGGGCTCGACTCATCCACCGGGTTGACCCACAGATTCGACGTGCCAGTGGCGTTGTCGTAGGAACCAACGATCAGGTACTGGGTGCCGAAGTCGAAGTCGGTGCCAAATTGAGATACTTGGCCACCGGAAGTTGCAGAGAGACCAAACGTGAACTTTGTTGGGTCGTTTGCGTTCGGGTCCGCAACGTAGGCACGAGTCCGATACTGAAAGTTGTCTTCGTAAAAGTGCATGAAGTAGTCGTTGTTCAAGGCGTCGTTCGTGTCGGATCGCAGGTCGTTCACCGTCACCTTGGCAGCGTAGTACCAAGTCGAGTCGAGCGGCTGCACCACTCCAGCTGAGCGGTTGGCATCTTCGCTACCGGAGGTCTTTACCACTGCAGCGCCGCCTTGAACATCGATCCGAGGAAGGAAGCCGCCGCCACCGTGATCGTTCCACAGTCCGCCAGATACATTGTCACCAAAGCTGGACCCGCCTTGGGTCTGCTCATAGTCGGTCAAATCACCGTCGGCGTAGTTGAACTGGTCTTGAAAAAACAGGACGGCACCGCTCTGCTGGGATACAGCAAGAGCACAAACACAAGCCAACAACAATTGCAGTCTCTTCATTAGTCTCACTCCTCAAAATTACATGCTACCGGTACCGCCACATGCTGTACCGTACAGTCAAACAACCGGGGCACTGATGACGTTCTTGGTGCCCGTCTCCAGACACCGTGGGACAATGTAGATGCACAACGTAAAACGCAAAAGTGTCCGTCCAGCTAATTAACGGAAGCTTAACATGACGTTAACAAACGCCTGCGCTTTTCTGCAGGGAAGCCAGTTCGGCGTCAGGAGATTGACAACGTGGCACCATGACCAAGTTAGAGCTTGGGAATCAATTCTTCAGGACACTGATCGTATGGCTGTGTTCGTGGCACACCACATGGGCGATTGAACGGTCGAGAAACCTGTTCAAGACGGTCCATTTAGATAGTTGGCAAAACTCCGTCGCTAACGTAAAAATAACCTGATCGCTAGGTAGGCATTAGATGACCGTTAGGACCAGCAATGGGTATCTTAGGTCCCTTTGAGAGCATTTGGTATCTGGGGGTTTTAGGGAAATAGTCATGAAGAGAGTTGGGTTTACCTTGGTCGAACTCTTGGTGGTCATCGCCATTATTGGCATCCTGGTTGCCTTGCTGTTGCCCGCGGTGCAGTCAGCCCGCGAGGCGGCTCGTCGCACACAGTGCATTAACAACGTCAAGCAAATGGCACTCGCCGCGATCAACTACGAAAGCGGAAATGGAGTTCTTCCGCCGGGTAGACTAAGACCCGACTGGATCAAGAGCGGAGAATCGACTGCCGTTCTAGACTATACCAATTATCGGGAAGTCTCGGCGGCCGATAAGACTGGTTTCTATTCGGTGCATATCTGGATTCTACCATATATGGAAGCGGGCAATGTCTACGATTTGATTGACTTCGATATAGCTCAAGTGAAGAGACTGCTAAACCCAACGAATCCGCACTTCGCGGCGTATTCAACCGCTCACGATCTCTTCATTTGCCCGAGCGATGGCAACACCGAACGAACCATTTCAGAAAACAACTATCGAGCAAATTTTGGGGGAAGCACGATTGCTGGCGGTGCACGGTCGGACAAAAAACAAAACGCCTTCAAATCGAGACAAAGTGATCCGTGGCCGGTTGGCGGAAACGGGGCCTTCACGATAGGCGACAAAGGACTAAACGCTAGACGCATCACTGATGGACTGTCTCAAACAGCCATGTTCGCCGAGCGTGTGAAAGGGAGCGGAGGAGACGGTAGCTCACTAGGTTCGACCTCGGCACTGCCAACGAATGCCGACATCGTTAGTTACAGCAGCCGCCAGTCGGGACCCGTGGCAATTGACTTAGTATTTAACGACTGCGCTTCGCATATCCCCCAAGCAAGCGAGCACAACTTCTTCGGAGCCGGGCGATGGCTGCCCGGGGATGATTGGTCGAATGGTTGGCCTTTTGCCGGTTACGATTCGACGCAGTACAACCATGTCGCTCCTCCGAATTGGGAGGGCTTCGATTGTGGCACTGTCAGCGGCGTTCCCGACACGCCAGGCGAACACGCCATTGTATCGGCACGAAGTGATCATCCCGGAGTCGTTGTTGTGGCTTTTTGCGATGGTCATACGAAAGTGATTGCAGACGACATCGACTTGCTAACATGGCGGGCCATGGGATCACGTGACGCTGGCGATATCATTGGCGACTTTTGAGTCTAACTATCATGGATTTAGTTGAACACTGATTGAATTGAGAGACTTTGCGTTTGTTTCGATAACTTGCAATTCTTCGATTGACACTTAGAGACAAGCTAATGCCATTTACAACTCAGCGTCTAATTTCCCACGGCGGTACAGCCACTCTTGCTTTTCTGTTTCTAGTCACGTCGATAGCTAGCTCTTCAGCGCTCGCTGAGTCCGTTCGTTTTGCCACTTTCAATGCTTCGATGAATCGCGGCTCGGCAGGGTCACTTGCCGCGGAACTTGCAACTCCCGGTAGTACCCAGCCTTCTGTGATCGCTGAGATCATTCAGCGGACGGAACCAGACGTCTTGCTAGTCAACGAGTTTGACTATGATGCTGGTGGCGTGGCGGCGACCGGTTTTAGGGATAACTACCTGGCCGTTAGTCAGAACGGCGCACCCGCCGCCAGCTATTCGTACATCTACACAGCACCATCGAACACGGGTGTGCCATCTGGATTTGACCTAGACAACAATGGGTCGATTGGTGGTGGAAACGATGCTCTGGGCTTTGGTAATTTCCCCGGCCAGTTTGGGATGGTTATTTATTCGAAGTATCCCATCGTCACATCGGGGATTCGAACCTTCCAAAATTTTCTCTGGAAAGACATGCCAAACGCCATGCTTCCCGGCGATCCAAACAATGTGAGCCCTGACAACCCTGACTGGTATAGTGCGGCTGAGTTGGACGTTTTGCCTCTTTCTTCAAAGAGCCATTGGGACGTGCCTGTCATGGTGAATGGTCAAAAAGTTCACGTACTTGCCTCGCATCCCACTCCACCGGTATTCGATGGAGCTGAGGACCGAAACGGATTACGAAACAACGATGAGATCCGATTTTGGAGCGACTATGTCACCCCTGGTGCCACTAGTTCCTATATTTACCACGACAATGAAACCTCTGCTAATCCATCGGGCGGACTTTTGGCTGGAAGTAAGTTCGTGGTGATGGGCGATCTGAACTCCGATCCCTTTGACGGCAGCAGTGTTGCGGGGTCGATTGATCAACTGTTGTCGAACCCGCTTGTGAATACGAGCTCTACTCCTTCGAGTCTCGGAGGGCCAGAAGATGCAGCCAACGAAGGGCTCGCAAACGGTCTGCACACTGGAGACCCAGCGTTCGACACCGCTGATTTCAATCCCGCTAATCCCGGAAATCTACGGGTCGATTATGTGTTGCCATCGGAAAACATGGACATTCTAGGTTCTGGGGTCTTCTGGCCAGAGCAGTCGGATCCACTGTCGGCACTGACCGGCAATTTCCCATTCCCGGGCTCTGATCACCGCTTGGTGTGGGTTGACGTTAATGTCGTGCCCGAGCCTTCGGCCGGCATCTTGGCCACTTGCGCGTTAGGGTGCTTTATTGCACAGATGCTCCGAAAGGAATGTCAGCCAACAAGGGCCTAAGTTGTTGGTGCGTTGCGACTTTTACGAACTGGCGCCGGAGATTCTACTCCGGTTGCACTGCTCACGGCCACCCGCAATTGTTGGTGTTTGTGGACGGGCTTCACCGAAACAGCTTACTCACCGACTCATTACGGTGAATCGCCTTGATGGCGTCGCCGACTAGTTGGTCGACCGAGAGGGTCACCAGTTGCGGGAGGCGTTGCTGGACCTCTTCGGGCAGTGGGATGGAGTTGGTGCACACCAAGCTGGTGAGGCCGGCCGCTTCCAATCGATCGAGCGCTGGGCCGCAGAACACCGCGTGGGTAATGCCTACGTGGATTTCGCGGGCACCAAAGTCGTGAACCACTTTGGCGGCGCCCGTGATCGAACCGGCGGTTGAAACCATGTCGTCGAACAACAGCGCGACTTTGCCGTCGACACTGCCGCCGAGTAGATTCGCCTGGACGGTGGTCTCGGCGTTCGTGCGACGCTTGTCGATGATGGCCACCTCGCCACCCAGGCGCTTTGCGTGGCCAAGCGCCCTCTTGATGCTTCCTTCGTCGGGGCTAACGATCACCACCTCGTCGAGATCGATGCCTGAAGTCTGAAAATGATGATTGAGCACCGGTGCCGCGTACAAGTGGTCGACGGGCACGTCGAAGAAGCCCTGAATCTGGGCTGCGTGCAAATCCATGGTCAGCACGCGGTCGGCCCCGGCGCGTGTAATGAGATTGGCGACCAGCTTGGCGGTGATCGGCACGCGCCCCTCGTCCTTGCGGTCCTGCCGAGCGTAGCCGTAGTACGGGATCACCGCAGTGATCCGCTCGGCACTCGCCCGCAGGCAACTGTCGATCATGATCAACAGTTCGATGAGGTGTTCGTTCACCGGCGGGCAGGTTGGCTGGATAAGAAATACGTCCCGCCCCCGAATATCCTCGTCGATCTTGCAGGAGATTTCGCCGTCAGGGAACCGTCCCAGCGAGACCTTGCCAAGCGGTACGCCAAGATAATCAGCGATCTGTGCGCTGAGTCTTGGATTGGCAGTGCCGCTGGAGAGTTTGATGTCTTGCATGTTGCGTAGCCATAGAAGGAAGGCCCAGCTGATCGAGCGCAGCTACCGTTGGGACCCACCCGAGCGTCCCGAGCACCGTATTTTGCCAGGAATTGAGGCTACTTGATAGCCGGGGGAGCATGCCAGCGTGCCCGATTGCAGCCCGCATCGCTGGGCCGCGGTTTCACACTTCGGTCGCGTCCCGAGACGGCAGATGGCATTGTTTGCGTGCGGAACTTGGACTACTATCCGCCCGTCTCCAACTTTGCATTCCCATAACCTGGAGGGACCGACCAATGGCCCGCTCGCGCATTACAGGACTCATCTTGTTTTCGCTAGTGTGCTGCGGCGTTAGCCGTGCTGCCGAAGAGGTTGATCGCGCGACTCTCCGAAAGGAAATAGCAGAGCTAAAGACGATCGCCGCTCTGCTCGTCGACCGCATATCGACGCTAGAATCGCAACTGGACGGTAACGTCGATGGAGACCTAAAACTTGACGATATCGTCATCGTCTTGATTCCAAGGGAAATAGAAAAAGGGGGCGGCGACGATTCGCGGAATCCAATTCCCCAAGCACCGACAATGTTCCCTGCAATCAATGCAACCATCGTCGAGGTGCAACCCAACGGCGACTACGTGCTGTCGGGGCACCACTCCTACACGGTGAACGGCGTGCGGCATGAGGAAACGCTTACCGGCGTGGCACCGCGCGGCGCCTTCGACGAATTACGGCGGGTTCACTCCAACGCGATTTGCGAATTGCGAATTGCGAATCGAGGTCAGCCAGACGATCGCCCAATAGCAACAGGGCCCACTCCGTCTTATTCGCTGTCCAACAGCCGCTGGGCCTCTTCGTCGCTCATACCTTCGATCTCGGACAGCATCGCTTCGAAGTCTTCGTCGGACGCGCTGGGTTCATCCGACTGGGAAGCGGGCTCCTCGTCAGCCGCGATCGATTGCTCGGCAAGGTATCTCGAAAGGGCCGCGGGTGTGGGATAGTTCCAAGCCACGATAGGCGGCAGCGGTACGCCGAACTCTTGTTCCAACTCGTGGCTCAGTTCTACCGCGGTTAGCGAGTCGACGCCGAACTCGGCGAAGGGTTTGTCGCGGAGGATTTCGGCAGGATCGAGCCCCACTCTGTCGACTAGCCATTCTTCGAGCCAGGCCTCGATCCGCTCGGCCGTTTGCTCGACACCAAAGACATCTCCCGTGATTTGCAGGTTGCGACCGGCCGAGCCGTTTTGTTGTGACCGATTGGCTGGCCCAGCGGCTTTCGGACGCGCGGGCGCCGTCCATTCGTGAACAACTCGCAAGCTGCCTTCGATATGCTGGTCGCGGGTGAGCGAGCGCTGCACCTTGCCGCTGGAGGTAATTGGCAACGACGATTGTCGAATCAACACAACGGTCTGCGCCTCGAGTTCATGGACGTCGGCAATGGCTCTCCGTATGGCCGCTACTACGTTGGGGTACTCTGACTTGTCTAACTGCCGATCGACCTGGTTGACGACCACAAGTGTTTCCTCCTCGCCGACGTGGACGCAGAATGCCGCGCCGGGCATCAGCGACTCATGGGCACTCTCGGCGGTCGATTCGATATCTTGCGGGTAGTGGTTGCGGCCGCGGATGATGATCACGTCTTTGAGCCGCCCAGTTACGAACAACTCGCCGTCGTGGAAGAAGCCCAGGTCGCCGGTGCTGAGGAAGGTACCTTCGATGCCATGAACGCGAGCACGAAAGTTGCGGTTGATCTCTTCGGCGCGGCCGAAGTAGCCTTTCGCCACGCTGGGCCCTTGCAAGACGATTTCGCCAACCACGTCCTCGGGGCACATTTCTCCAGTAAGGGGGTGGGTGATTTCGACGCGGTGCTCGGCTGCGGCGGTGCCGCAGCCCACAAGTTCTTGAACGCTGTCGACGCTGCCGTTCAACGCCACCTTCACTTCGCCCGCTGCGAGCGAGGCTCGGTCGACTCGTAGAATGGTTGGCTCTCGGCGATGCTCGCTGCCGGCGGCTAGCAGCGTGTTTTCGGCGAGGCCGTAGCACGGATAAAAAGCGTCGGGCCGAAAATTACTTACGGCAAATGCTTGGGTGAAGTGCCGTACCGTCTCGGCGCGGATCGGTTCGGCCCCGCAAAACGCGAGCTGCCAACTGGAGAAGTCGAGGCCCGCCCGCTCTTCGGGTGTCGTTCGCTTCACGCAGTATTCATAGGCGAAATTCGGAGCGCCGCTGATAGTCGCTTGAAACTGGTCGATCGCCTCGAGCCAACGTAGCGGTTTTTGCAGAAACGCGGCTGGCGCCATTAGTACGCTGCGCCCGCCGACGTACAGCGGAGTGAGGATGCCGCCAATCAGGCCCATGTCGTGATAGGCCGGCAGCCAAAACACGCCGGTGGCGATCTGCTCCCGCCCGGTGTGATCGACTTCGATTCCAAAACTCTTGCGAATCGCTTCGAGGTTTGCGAGCAAATTCCCGTGCGAAACCATCACCCCTTTGGGATCGCTGGTCGACCCGGAAGTGTACTGCAAGAAGGCAAGCGTATCCTGTTCGACGACCGGCGGCGACCAATCCCGGGCGCCCTCAACCACAACCTCGTCGGTTGCCAGCCACTGCATGGCGGCAACCACGTCGTCCTGCTGCGACATATCCATCGTGTCGAGCGTTTGCCGCGTCGTGAGCGCGACAGTCGATCTGCTGTCTCGAGCGATGCTCGCCATGCGCGGCAACGGGCGGCGCGGCTTGGGGTACGTGGCCGGCACCGCTACGACACCCGCGTACAAACAACCAAAGAACGCGGAGATGAACTCTAGCCCTGCCGGGTACACCAGCAGTGCGCAGTCGCCTGGCTGAACCCGTGCGCGGAGGTGAACGGCAATCGCTTTTGCCTCGAGGTCGAGTTGGCGGAAGCTGATGCTCTGCTCGCCGGCCAAGTCGTCGAGGTAGACGAACGCCGTGCGATCACCAAAGCGTGCCGCCTGTTGGCGCAGCAAGTCGACCATGGTATCCAGCACGTCGGCACGTTGCAGAAACACGGAGGCCATAGATGCTCGCGAAAGGGTGGGAGCCGCAGGCGGCGAAACGTAGTGGGAGGTTGCAATCGGGTGGGAGGAACTCGATGTTCAATCAAGCCAACACCGCGGCTCATCGTTGCGTATCGGTTGGACGACTATCGGCGTACCACGTTCGGTGGCAGCGCCGTTGCAAGCGATGCGTCCACTCCCGAAGCGCATCACCGGTCCGATCCGACCCTCCCCCAAGTGTTTCGTGCCCGAAATTCTCGTACTCTAAAGGGAGAAATGCCGCCTTTTGGCAAGTTGCCCATTTTAGGTGGGGCAAAGCAGTGTTGTAAGGCCCTAGCAAAAAGCGCATAGCCAGCAAAATCACT
The DNA here is from genome assembly GCA_028279215.1 of Pirellulales bacterium. Classification (GTDB taxonomy): domain Bacteria; phylum Planctomycetota; class Planctomycetia; order Pirellulales; family Lacipirellulaceae; genus Aeoliella. Next base: position 5,094 of record JANQOF010000010.1, on the reverse strand, counting down.
TCGCTACTTCGAGTACTGTCTAGCCCAAGGGTCGACTACGATCCACCGTAACCACCTACGGCGCAGTTAGTTACCGCCACCTGCAACAGGCTGTCTGGCAGTTCGTGTACGGCGGTGTTCCGCGGTCCGAAGCCGCTACAATCCTATTACGAACTCCGTGGCGAACCGTTACCGAGTCGGCTGCCCAGTATTCGACCCAGCGAGACCCCACCAAGTCGTGAATCTGCAACTGTTACTTCCCGCAAGGTTTCGCGAGGATGCGGCGCGACGGATATTTTGCTTTCCGCATGCCGGTGGTGGCACCGCCGTGTTCTATCGCTGGGATCGGTATCTGCCCGACGATGTGGCACTTGGACCGCTACGGTTGCCCGGACGCGACGATCGCCTTCGAGAGGCGCCCTATTCCGATTTGTTGCATCTGGCCGATGATGCAGCCAACGCGATTCGGTCGTTGCGTCCAAAGCCCTATGTACTGGTTGGCCACAGCTTTGGTGGATACGTCGCGCTGGAGGTCGTAAGGCGGCTGGTTCTATCCGGGTATCCGCCACCCGCGGCCCTCATCGTTGCCGCGTGTGGTGCGCCCCGCCCTGGCAAGGCTCAGCACCCCATCGGACAGTTGCCCGACAAGCAGTTCGTCGACGAAGTTGCGCGGCGGTACGATGGCATCCCCGAAGCCGTGCTGGCGAACGCCGAACTGCTTGCCATGGTGGTTCCCGCGCTTCGGGCGGACCTCCAGATGGTCGAGTCGTACGACAACCCGTCCAACGCTCCGGTGCCATGCGACCTGCTGGCGTTGGGCGGTACAGACGACCCCGGGGTTGCGCCGTCGCGGCTCAACGAGTGGCGCGCTCTTACAACGGGGAACTTCACCATGCGCCTATTTCCGGGCGGCCACTTCTTCCTGCATCCTCCCGCGCGCCGCGACATGGCCTCGGACAGCCGATCAATGCCCGCACCACTCGCTCTGGTGCTGAACTCGCTCCCGCCCAACGACGGTATCAGCCCGTGAGTCAAATCGCGCTCGACAATCCGACCTACGTCGACTGGCAAGCTCCGCCGCGGTATCCAGGCGAAGGGGAAATCCACGTGTGGAAGTGGATTGTCGATGCCACTTCCGTCGAACCAACAGCGCTCGGTCGGCTAGACGCTGTCGAGCGCGAGCGGCACGCGCGTTTGGTGACACCCAACCTGAAGCAACGGTACGCCTCGGCACATGCTGGGCTCCGCCGACTACTGGCGGGCTACCTGGGTTGCAAACCGGTCGACGTGGAGTATCGGGGATCGTCAACTGGTAAGCCGTTGCTTCGCCACGGCGAACTGCAGTTTAACCTATCCCATACCGCCGATTGCGTGGCGGCAATTGTGGGCGTCTCGCCGGTTGGGATCGACATCGAACAACAGCGCGCGGTCAACAACTTGCGCTCCCTTGCGACAAAGCACTTTTCGCCCGCCGAGATGGCGTCGCTCGATGCTCCAAGTTCGCTTGAACTAGGTCGGCGGTTCTTTGAAGTCTGGTCTCGTAAGGAGGCGGTGCTGAAGTGTCTAGGTGTGGGGTTCCGACATCCCAACGTCGACCTGCACGTTGGGGTTGGCGTGCCGCGATCCGTTGAGGTCGCCATACCCGTTGGCTGGAACAGCGAAATCTCGCGATGTTGGGTTGCGAGTTGTTGGTCGTCGGATGTCGCGGAAGCGGTTGCCAGCGCGGCACCGTTTCAGAGCATCCGTGTATTCACCTTCGCGGCGACGAGCTAGCCAATCGGGCGGGTCGTATGAGGTTGCCCAGCCGGCAGTGCGATACCGCTTAGGTAATTGGACGTGGCACCTACGCCGTTTAGCACCGGCCCAACGATCCACACGGAGCGAGCCATGAATGTGCGTATTCTCTGCCGCGCGCTTTCTCTGGCGATGGTTGCAGCATCGGTTTTCGCAGACAAATACAGGGTTGCCGACCGAGACCTTTGGGCGGACGTGCTGGCCAATATGCCCGTCAACGCGGATCGTCGCTGCGTGGGTATCTCATTGGTGGCCGAGGCACTATTCGAGGGCACGCGGAAACTGGGGCGACCGCCCGAGGCTGCGGACACCCTGGCAAGTCGAATCTACAGCACGGCCCATACCGACCAACCAATCGATTACCCGGTCGCCACGCTTGTCAACGGAAGGCCGGTATCGACGGTGTCCACCGAATCGCTGGACCGATTGACGCATCATGTTTTCTGTCAGTATCGTCGCGACTACTTTCGCATGATCGCCGACCCGCAAGCATGCCAAACTTTGACGACGACCATGGCCCACCCAATCGCCACGCGGGAAGCCCTGACAGCGGTGCTGAGAGCCGATGCCGACGGCGTCGAGGTCTTCTGCGGCCAAGGTACCCGAACATTTCCTGACGGAACGCGGCATGAGACTCATCACGCTTTCTTGCTGGCCTACATCGACGACGACATCGTCGTCTACGACCCAAACGACTTCGCGGCACCCACACCTTGTCGACTCGCGGAGCTACATGGCTGTCTGCACGTGTCGTGGAACTGTACTTGTCGCGACGAGCAAGTCGAGACCGAGCAAACCTACCTGGTTATTGGTAAACGCCAGTACTTCGCGGCTTTTGCGAAAGTCGGTTCTTCCGGGGCCGGCTGCGATATTCGCATAGCCTCTTCCAATAGTTTCGATCGCGCATGGAATTCCTCACGCATGCGTAGGAATCGTGTGCTACGGTTGAGTAGATAGGCATTTTCTGCCCATCCACTTATCCTGCCAACTGTTTCCCTTGTCTTTCGGGTCAGGTTGATAACAACCTCCTGAGTTCCCTTGGCCGAGAGGCTCCGCATGTGGTCCGCGAAGCGATGCGGCAGGATGCCCCGTGCGCATACAGGCGTTGCAGCGACCGAACTGGCCATTTGCCTACCGTTGGTCGCGATGCTGATACTCGCTTCGATCGAAGCGTGCGGCATGGTTTATCTGAACCACAGCCTTGCAATCGCCAGCTACGAAGGGGTTCGCGCGGCGATCAACTACGATTCGACCAACTCGGATGTCACCAACAAGGTCAATCAGATGGTCACGGCACGCAATGTGGTCGGCAGTCAAACCCAGTTGTCGCCCAGCGATGTTGCCGCAGTGGCACGCGGCACACCGATCACTATCACGGTCACTGCCCCATGCAACTCAAACGCGCTTGTCCCCCCGTGGTTTTTCGGCGGCAAGACGCTTTCGGCAAGCACCACAATGGTTAAGGAATAGCCAACTCCCCACCCGCGACGATGTCCCTTCGGAGGTACCGCCATGTCCACACACAATCAACTCATGGATCCCAAGCCGAGCGCCGAACGTCGGGAAGATAGGCGGGGCGTTGTGGTGGTGTTCGTGTGCTTCCTGACGATCGCGCTATTGGCGTGCGTAATCTTCTCGGTCGACGTGGCATACATGCAGCTTTGCCGCGCGCGGCTTCGTGCAGCTACCGACGCGTCGGCCAGGGCCGCAGGAGAGGCCTTGTCGAGAGAACAAGATCTCGATGCATCACGCCAAGCGGCGGTCGACATTGCCCAGAGGAATCTGGTCGCCGGCTCCCCGCTGCTGCTCGACACAAACGCGGACATTTTGTTCGGCAACTCCACACAGCAGCAAAACGGCGCGTGGAATTTCACGGCCGGCGGACAACCAATCAACGCGGTGCGCGTATTCGGTCGCCGCACCCGCGACGCGCCCTCGGGCAGTGTGCCTACCTTTTTCGGCCGTGTGTTCAACGTGCTCGATTTCCAGCCACTTAGCTCGGCTACGGTGGTTCGGCTCGATCGCGACATCTGTATCGTGGTCGACCGATCGAGTTCGATGAAGCTGTATCTAACCGACACTGCCCCCACCATGTCGATGTCGGATCCAAGGTTCTGCCGGCCACCTGACATGGGCCAGAGCCGGTGGAGCGCTCTATCGTTGGCGGTCGATCGCTTCATTACGGCACTGCACACCACACCCCAATTGGAGCACCTGTCGCTCGCTTCGTACGCCAGTAGTGGTAACTGGTGCAGTTACTCGAACAACACGGCCGACATCAATCAGTACTTGAGTCAAGACTACACCGACGCCGAAGCGGCCATGGCGTCGCTTTCGAGCACCAAATGGAACGGAGCGACGAACATCGCCGCGGGTATCGGGAAGGGCATCGAATCGCTTACCGATCCAGACACCGCGCGCCCGTTCGCCGCCAAAACCATGGTGCTGATGACCGACGGCCACTACACACAGGGTGACGCACCAAGTACGGTCGCTCCCGACGCGCTGCCACACGACATCGTGATCCACGCCGTAACGTTTGGCGATGGCGCCGATCAAGACGAAATGCGCGCGGTAGCCGAAGCGACGGGTGGCAACTTCTACCATGCACCCGACGCGCAAACGCTGCAAGACGTGTTCGAAGAAATTGCGTTGACTCTGCCGGTAATGTTCACCGACTGAACAGCGAAGGGGACCACCCAGCATGCGAAAACAGCAACGCTCGCGGCTCGGTGCGGTGACGGTCGAATTCGCACTGTGCGCACCTATTTTGTTCCTATTCGTGTTCGCATCGCTTGAGTTTTCACGGGTCAACTCGCTCCGTCAGAGCGCCGAGAATGCGGTATACGAAGGCTGTCGCCGAGGTATCGTGCCTGGGGCGACCGCCGCGGATGTAAGTGCCGAAGCGCAGTTGGTGCTTGACTCGGTGTTCACCCAGAACCCGGTGATTGTGGTAACGCCAGCCGTGATTACCGCCGACACCGCCGATATCACCGTCGACATCACGATCCCGCTCGACGACAACGCCTGGGTCATTCCTTACTTCTTCGCCGGCCGTGACATCACATCCAGTCTCACGCTAGCCCGCGAACGGGCACTCAACAGCAGCGTGAACTGAGTGAATCTAGTGGATTACGGCCCATTCGTCGCTATCGCAGATAGGCCAAATTCTGCAGCGATTTTTGTAGAAAGTAGGCCACCCAATCTGCTAGGTTACTGGTTGCAAACCGGTCGGTTGGTTGAGTGGCGGCCGCGTGGGCGGGTTGTCTGGTACCGCATGTGTTTGTGGGATGTGTTGGCCAACGAGGGTAGGGCTTTAGT
>JANQOF010000001.1 GCA_028279215.1 Pirellulales bacterium | reverse complement strand
CTCCTGGGAGACGGTCCTGAAGGGCCTCGGCAATTGCGAGCCCTGGATAGACGTGGCCCGGTGAACCACCACCGGCGATGACAACTTCTAAAGAACTGGACATGAGTCGATCGCGGGGTTCGGGGTGAATCCACTGAGTCGCCGGGGCGGCGATCGCTCGCCACCCCGACGCTCAGTTCTTAGCTTCGTCGCGAAGCACCAGCCGCGGGCAATCGACCCAGTAACTGCCAGGCGGCCGGCTATCATGCTCCAACCCAAGGGGAGGGTAGCTGCGCAAGACCCCGCAATCCGCGCAACTAACGACGAAGCTACAGCATGGTTTGGTAGTGTTGGTGTTGGTAAGTTACAGATTTCACCTTGCCCAAAGGGCGAAGCGCAATCACGTTGTGTAAGTCTCGACAACGCGGTCGGCTCGCAGTTCCGACCGGCATCGACTACGCAGCATCTCGTTGTTGTTGGGCCAATTCGTACATCAAGGTGTGAATGATCTGTTCGTCGGTCACGCTAGCGGCGGCGCGACGGGTCGTCGGGTCGGTCGCATCCAGACCGCAAGCGATTACCACGTCGCCCTGGTCGGCGGTCAGGATTGCCCGGGCGATGCCCGACAGTCGCTCGGTGACGATTCGCAGTTGTCCGTCGTCGGACAGGTCGAGCGCGGCTAGCACGCTGGCCACGGCGTCGGTAATCACTTCGTCGTCCACTCGCCCACAGGTCGCTACCGTACGGTCGGCCAGCGCGTCGGTGACCGAGCACCGCCCGTCGACAACGGCGATAACCTTCCCGCTGGTGACTTCGCGGGCGGCGGACAGGGCGCTGCCCTTGGCTACCGGAGAGTGACCTCGATCGACAAACACCGATACCCCGAGCCCGGCGTCGAACCGATGCATCACGCCCGGCACGACGGCAACTTGCTCGATGCCGCGGGCGATGTCGACCAGCGATACACCATAAATTTTGGCAATTGCTGCGGCGGCCAAGCAGTTCTGCACGTGCGTTTCCCCGACCATTTTGGTTCGCACCGCAGCCGACTCGTCGCCAATGGTGATTAGGAATACCTGTTCGTTGACATGCTGTTCGAGCACGATGGCCGAAATGTCGGCGGGGTGGTGCATGCCAAATGTAAGCGCTGGACCATCGTACTCGGCCAGGATTCGCATCGAGTAGGAGTCGTCGGCATTCAACACCGCCATGCCCTGTGGCGAGAGCAAGTCGAGGGCGGATGCCATGGTGTCGCGACACGCTTGCGGCGAACGGTCGCCATTGGCGCGGTCGCCATGTAAGTTGGCCAGACAGACCACGTCGAACTCCGCGGCCGTAGCCGCCTTTCGACCAAGCGTCGGCTCGTTCAACTCGACCACGGCGTGTCGACAGCCGGAAGCAAGACTCTCGTCGATAAACTCTGCAATGGCCGGCGCTGTATTGGGCAGCACGAAGCGAGCTCGGTGACCATCAATGCGTGTGAATTGGTTCGTCGCTGTTGCGACATTCTTGCCCGCGGCATGGAATATTGAGTCGAGCACCAGTGCGATCGAGGTCTTTCCATGCGCACCGGCAATCGCTACCGCGTTGAGTTCACCGGCCGGGTTGCCCAGAATCGCATGGCACAGTTTGCTGTAAGCGGCTTCCGCGTCGTCTACTACATATTGCGGCACGCCAAATACGGGAAGTAGCTGATCGGCAACAATCGCTGCCGCGCCACGAGCTACGGCTGCTTGAGCGATTGCGCCCGCTTCGGCGTCGGAGTGGCAAACCACGAATGCGTCGCCTGGGCGAACCGCGTCGACTTGCGACGTGCAGCTAACGACCGGCACGTCCGCAACGCCAACCTGTTGCGCGGCAGGCAATGCATGGGATACGAGCGTACCGTGACGCGGACTGGGATCTGTACGAAGTAGCATCGGCGCGACCTCCATGTCTTGCCGTGTGGGTCCACCAACTTGGCGGTGCTCGACTGCTGCTATCATCCTTGGTAGCGCGGGTGTTGCAGCCAGCGAGCCCCTGTTTCGCGGAATTGCGGGAAAGTGTCAAGACGAGTTGACTACCAGTGAGTTACAATGCCAGCACGAGATCGTTGTTGTGCCGGTAGCCAAAGAAGCCGTTGAGCTACGCATTGTTGAGGTTCTTGGGGAGTTCATTGAATGCGGCGTCTACAAGTGCTAGCACTCGGCGACTTTAGTCACCCCGAACTCCGCGAAGCGTATGAGACGGTCGCAAACAGCCCCATCGCAACGACTGTTTCCAACGAAGCAAACGCTGGTAGCTCCGTCGACTTGGTGCTCGTGTTCCAGTCGCGACCGGGACGCGTTGCCCCCGCGCTGGTAAAAACTCTCCGTAGCAAGTATCCGTTAGCGGGAATGACTACGGTGTTAGGCACGTGGTGCGAGGGCGAAAACCGCAGTGTCCGGCCATCGGCGGGAATCGAGCGGTTGTACTGGTATCAGTTCTCTGCTTGGTGGCAGACGGTCGCGCAGGACTGGCGAGCAGGGCGACCGACCAGTTGGCAACATCCCTCTGATGCGTCGAGGAATATGGCGTTGCTTGGCGAGGGTTGGATTGCCGTGGACGCGCCCGACGCCGACGCGGCCGAGGCTTTGCTGACCGGGTGCGATTCGCTCGATGCAACTGCCGTGTGGACGCCGCGCTGGCGCACGCGCCCGTTGGGGTCAAAGGTGCTCGCTGGCGTTTGGATAGGTGGCCAGTTCAACTCCGCCGAAGAGTCGGACGTTGCGGCCTTTCGCGATTGGCTGTCTGATCGTACGCCGCTGGTGGTATTGCTCGACTTTCCACGCCGCGACCGGGTCGATCAAGCTCGCAAGCTGGGCGCGACGACGGTGCTGGGTAAACCTTGGCGGCTGGAACAGCTAGCCGTTGGTTGCGGCGTGGGCGGCGACTAGAATAGAGGCTAGGGAGGGGTGCCGAAACCGCCCCGCTGTGATGGGGTTCGATAATTCATGAGATTCCCACTAACCGTGCTCCGTGCGTTCGCCATCGCCGTCTGCCTAGCCCTGGTATTTTGCCTGCCCGCCCAACCCGTGCTTGGCCAGCGCGGCGGCGACGACGATCGACGGGGCGAGCGTGATCGAGACGACGACGATCGCCGCCGTGGGCGAGATGACGACGATGACGACGACCGTGATCGTCGCAGCCGCGAAGAGAGCGCCGTCGATCGGCAGCGTCGTGAACAGGAGCGGCGGAAAGAGTTCATGCAGCGGCTCGACCGCAACGGTGATGGAGTGATCGAACGGTCGGAAGTCGACAGCGACCGATGGTGGAGTCACCTGCAGCGACGAGCAGGAGAAGCCGGGCTGAGCGTTTCGGATTCCATTCGCGTCGACAAGTACTTATCGGCCCGCAACACACAGGAGCGGGCGCGGCTGAGGGCCGACAATCCTACTGCGTTTCTTCCCGGCCCCGAGGCCACTATGGCGCCCGGATTCGATGTGCCGCTTTCGGAAGCCGAGCTTGTCATGCTGAACCCGAACAAGGAGCGACCGTACGCGCCGACTCCAAACAGCGAGTCGAAGTCTTCGACGAAGTCTGGGGCCAGTCGTCCGTCGAGTGGATCGTCCGGAGAATCGAGCGGCGACCGAACCGAGCGGTATGCCAAGAGCTTGATGGAGCGGTACGATAAGAATGGCAACAGCATTCTTGAACGAGACGAATGGAAAGAGATGAAGGGTGATCCGGAGCGGTCCGACCTCAATAAAGACGGCCGCATCACACGTGAAGAGTTGATCAAGCGATTTGGCAGCTACCGCCGCGACGGCGACAAAGACGATAAGGATCGCTCGTTCTCGGGTGGCAAAGATCGTGGTGAGCAACGCGAGCGAGGATCGCGTGACGACGACGAGCCACGCACCACCTACCGCTTCACAACGGCACTCGAGCGGGTGCCGAAAGACGCGAAGAGTTGGATCGAGCGGTACGACAAGAACGACGATGGCCAGGTGGCCATGGCCGAGTACAGCCGTACTTGGACCGATAGCAAGGTCCGCGAGTTTACAAAGTACGATCTCGATGGCGATGGCATCGTCACCGGCGACGAGTATCTCGATAGCAAGAAGCGCTAACTCACGCCTTGCATGATCGCCAAATAGCCGGTGACGCCATCGGCCAACTCATCGAGCCCAATTGATTCGTCGGCCATGTGCGCCTGGGCGATGTCGCCGGGGCCCACCACAATGGTTGGTAACCCACCGGCGGCGAAGTGGTTTCCGTTGGTGGTGAATAGTTCGCCGTGGACCTTGCTGTCGATACTTGCCAACGCTAGCGCGGCGATTGCTCGCTCGGCTAGCGCGCCGTCGTCAATCGTCGACATCGGCGGCGCTGATTCGAAGTCGTGGTGCTCGACTTCCATGTCGCGTTGCTCCGCACACAGTTTGTCGGCAACTTCGCGCACGCGGGCAACCTCCACCTCTGCCTGTTCGCCGGGCACGAGCCGGCGATCGAACGTGATAGTAGCTCGCTCGGGTATCACATTAACTTGCGTTCCTCCGCATATCACGGTAATCGCGGCGCTCGCTTTGCCGACCAATGGATCGGTTGCATCGATCTTCTCGACGTAGTCGCTCTCAAGGGCGGTGACCAATCTCGCCATGTCGTAAATGGCGTTGTGACCGCATTCGGGGCGGCTCGAGTGGCATGCCCTTCCACGGGTGGAGATTTTCCAACGCACAAAGCCGCCGTTCGCGGCCAGGACATTCATGCCGGTTGGCTCACCAGCCACTACGCCAGCTGGGCGCCAGCCGAGCGTCGGAAGGTGCTTGGTGACGAACTCCCGCGCACCGAGTTGCACGTGTTCCTCAGCAACCGAAAAGAGTACCGCGACGTTGTTCGGCTTACTTTCACTCGCCGCGTACTCTTTGAGCGCCCATAGCATCGCCGACCCAGTTCCCTTCGTATCGCAGGTTCCGCGGCCATACATTCGCCCGTCGTGGATCTCGGCAGCGAAGGGGTCGACCGTCATGCCGTCGATGCCGACCGTGTCGAGGTGCGAGTCGAACAACAGCCACGGGGCATCGTCGGACACGTGATACTCGACGAGCGTATTGCGGCAGGCTCCCTCAATGGGAAGTTCTCGCACTGCGAATCCCCACTCGTTCGCGACGCCGGCAAGGTACTCGGCCAGTTCCCGTTCGGGGTCAGGCCGTCCCGAGTGATACGCCACCACCGTGTCGAAACCAACCATCCGGGCCAGCAGCTGTTCGCAGGATTGCGGCAAATCGGCCATGATTCTCGCTTCGTGGTTAGAGTTTCGCTGGCGCGTTGTGGGCGGCGGATGGAGGTTCGTGCCCCGTCATTGTATCGTGTGTCATGACATCGGGCAGCCGACCACAACTAGTTCGCAATCGGGCACGCAGACATTGACCATTCGTATTGGCGTCGACACCGGCGGAACTTTCACCGACGTGGTTGCCACCGATCGTGCTACGGGCGCGTGGGTACGGCGAAAAGTGCCGAGCACCCGCGACGACCCTTCGGAGGCGATTGCAGCCGGTGTCTCGCAGGTGTTATCGGAACTACACGGCGACGCGGTCGAGCGACTCGTGCATGGCACCACGGTGGCGACCAACGCGCTCTTGGAACGCCGCGGCGCTCGTACGGCGCTGTTAACTACGGCCGGAGTGCGTGACGTGCTCTACATCGCCCGGCAAAATCGTCCCGCCCTCTACGACTTGAGATCGCGACGACCAAAACCACTCGTACCGCGACAGTGGTGCTTTGAGGTGTCCGAGCGAATTGGCTACGACGGGAACGTTCGGTTGCCGATCGACTGGGCGGACGTTGACCGCGTGCTGACGACGCTGGTCGACGAGCAGATCGAAGCGGTGGCGATCGGATTTCTGTTTAGCCATGCAAATCCAGAGCACGAACTGGCCGTCGCCAAACGAATCGCCGACCGAATGCCAAAGCTGTCGGTGACGCTCTCACACCAAATGGCTTCGGTACCCGGCGAGTACGAGCGATTCTCGACGGCAGCGGTCAACTCTTACGTACAACCAGTGATGCGTGAGTATTTGCATCGACTGTCCATGCGTCTCGCCGACGATGGCATCGACGCTGACGTGCTGGTGATGAAGTCGAGCGGAGGCGTTGCGCCAGCACGCGTGGTAGCGGATAAGAGTGTTGAAACGGTTCTTTCTGGACCGGCGGGCGGAGTGATGGCCGTGCGGGCGCTCGCGCTAACAACTCCCCACAAGAATCTAATCGCCGCTGACATGGGTGGCACCAGTTTTGACGTGGCGGTGGTGACCCATGGCAAGGCAAGCCACGCGGGCGATTTGCAAATTGCTGGCCTGCCGCTTCGCACGCCGATGCTCGACCTCAACACCATCGGTGCCGGCGGCGGAAGTATCGCGTGGGTCGACGCAGGCGGCGCGCTGCGTGTCGGCCCTCAGTCGGCTGGCGCGGTGCCGGGGCCCGCATGCTATGGGCGCGGCGGTTCGTTGCCCACGGTGACCGATGCCAATTTGGTGCTCGGGCGGCTGGTGCCCGACTCGCGACTCGCTGGCGGCATGCAACTCGATCTCGAAGCGGCGCGCACGGCAATCGACACCGTTGCCGAACCACTTGGCATTTCGATCGAACAAGCGGCCACTGGAATCTTGCGCGTGGTGAACACCGCGATGACCTCGGCCATTCGCAAGATCACCGTCGAGCGGGGCATCGACCCGCGCGACTATGCGATTTGCGCGTACGGCGGAGCGGGCCCACTACACGCGGCCGAATTGGCAACCGAGTTGGGCATCGGCCGCGCATTGATTCCTCGCGCACCTGGCGTTTTCTCGGCCGAGGGGCTTCTGGGTTGCGACTTGCGCGAGGACCGGATGCAGTCGCATATCGAACCGCTCGCCGCGGCCGACCTTACCGCAGTACGATCGTGGTTCAGGGCATTGGAAACTAGCGCCGCCGAGACATTCGACTCGGTCGACTACGCCGCAAGCTGGTCGATCGGCCTGCGATATCTGCGTCAATCGAATGAGATCCCGATCTCGGTAGACGACGGGAAACTCGACGCCGACGATTTGGCCGCGCGGTTCGCTGATGCGCATGAGCAACTCTACGGCTTCGCCCGTCGTGACTACGTGGTGGAAATCGCCAGCCTGTGGGTCGCGGTGACCGTGACGACGGAGCGTTCTCCGCCCGCGAAACTGCCGGCAGCGACTTCGCAACCTGTTCCGTCGAGCAAACGCGCAGTCTATTTCGACGGTAAGGGCGTCGAAGCGACCATCCATGCCCGTGACGAGTTGTTCGCCGGTTCCAGGGTCCTCGGCCCGGCGATCATTGAGCAAGACGACTCGACGACGGTTATCCCGCCCAATTGGGAAGCGACTACCGACGAGTGGGGAAGTCTCCTGATCTCGGAAGTGGGAAGGGGGCATGGCCAGTTGGGTGACGGCGACAAATGAAAAACGAGCCGCGCCGGGCGCTTGCCCGATACGGCTCGTCTTGGCGTTTGCACTAGCAGGGTTGATTAGGTGCCCTGCTCGGCTTCAGGCTTCTCGGTGGTCGCAGCTTGGGCTGCAACTAGGGCTTCCACCGCTGCCTTGTACTTAGCGCGAGCGAGATTCAGGCGTGCGGTTTGCTCGCAGCAGGTCTTCTCTTCGCCTACAACGAACTGCTTGTCCACGCCCGACTTCTCGGCAAGCTTGCCAGCTTCGATGGGGCAATGGCACTCTTCATCGCCCACGGCGTAGGTGAGCTTAACTTGCGACATGGCATCGTTCATCAGCTTTGCCATGTGGCCGGCGGTCTTCTCGCAGCTTTGTGCCTTGCCAGCAAGAGTTAGTTTGCCACTGGCGGGACAGGTATGAGGTTCGGCAAAACCGGTCACGAACTCCTCGGTCGCTTCGAGGAGAGCGACCTGCGCGTCGGCCTTCGAATCGAACTCCTGTTTGCCAACCACATAGTGAATGTGTCCGCCTGTCTTCTTCGCAAGCGCTTTGGCGCCCATCTCGCAGCAAGCCGACTCTTCGCCCACGGCGAAGGTGAGCTTAGGAAGCTTTTCCATGGCGGCCGCAATTGGGCAGGAGTCGCACTCGCCCTTCTCACAGGTGGCAGCCGCTGCCGTCTTATCGCCCTTGTCGGCGTTGGTATCGCACCCGCCACAGTGTGCTTGGGCCACGGTCGCAGCTGCCAGTAGAGCAGCTACCGCACACAATTGAATCTTCGCTGTCATCTGAAATCCTCCGAACACAGGAATTTGGGAACCGGAACAGTTCTTCACGACGGGATATTCTAGGCGAACCGGCAAGTGCATGTATGTAAGATAGCCCACTTTGCAGCTAGCACACGCAGACTCCCGGGCTCCGTTCGCCCTATTTTCCCGCAGTGGGGGGCGAAGTCAACCAGATTTCGGGATGTGTGTCGAGGCCGAATGTCGCCGCGGTATCCATCGACAACGAAGGGTCGCGCCACGACACGATCGCCTGCAGAACGTCTGGCATTCACGACTTCGAGAGCGATTCAAAGTCACCCGCGGTCATGTCGAGATGAGTGGTCTCATGGTCCCACTAGTAGACTGCGTGCTGGAGCGTATCCGGATCATCCACCATGGAAAGCGGCACCAGCAAGTCGCCTCCTCCGTTCGAGCCGATTGCCACGGCTTCGGGCGGAAACCCGGCCGCTCCGCGACGCGCGCTCATGGTTTCACGGTCGATACTGCTGCATGTTCTTCGGAGGCGCTTGCGATCCGAACTGTCAAGAAACGGAAAGAGGAAAAAGGCATCAAAAATAGGTTTGCACAATTCCACCGTTCATCGTCGACATCGACGTGACAAATGAAACTGGGAATCTCACGCCAAGTTTGTCCTCGGTTTGTTTGATCCATTCAATGTCGACTGGGAATGGCATTCGCAGATGACCCATCAGACTTTTCGGTAGAAATCGGCCACCTAAACCGGTAGTCTACATGAATGCTCCTGCGGGTGCGTCGAGAGTTCGCTGCGCGGATTGGGGCTACCCAACGCACCATCCTTTGAGCACCGATACCAAGTTCGTTTTTTCGCACAGCTGGAAAAAACCCCGGCCTCATGAATCGACCAACGCAAAAAAGCCTCGGCAAATACAGCGCGAAACGCGCACGACCAGGCGTGAGTAAATGCACAGCGAATCGTGTCTCCCCAGAACAAAGGTGTGCAAGAACTCCAAGTACTTCCTCCATAACCATTTACGACCAGAGGTTTTTTGACACGTTGGTAAACTACAGAAAAAACTCATAGCAGTTCCAAAATCCCGAGCCCCGAGCCCCATCCTTCCACCAATGCCCCCGGACCCTGTTCTGCTCGAAGTGATGCGGCATCGTTGGCAATCGATTGCCGAGGAGGCGTGCGCGGCGATGGTCCGGACGGCGTATTCGCCGAACATCAAAGACCGCCGCGACTGCTCGGCCGCGGTGGCTTTGCCGAGTGGCGAGATTGTAGCCCAAGCCGAAGTGGGCACGCCGCTGCACTTGGGCATTTTGCCGGCGGTAATTCGGGCGGTGCTGCGAGAGTATCCGCTCGAGTCGCTTGCGCCGGGCGACGCGGTGATTACCAACTTGCCCTACCCAGAAGGCCCTGGGCACTTGCCCGACGTGTCGATGGTTTCGCCAGTGTACGTGGATGGGCAAGCGATTGCAGTCGCCGCGACCACAGCGCATCACATCGACCTGGGCGGATTCGCGCCGGGCAGTATGCCGCTGGGCGTGTATGAGATTTATCAAGAAGGCTTGCAGATTCCGCCGATGCCGGTGTTTCGCAAAGGTAAAGCCGACGAGGTACTGCTGCGGCTCATCGAACAAAACGCCCGCACACGGCACGAGGTCCGTGGCGACTTGCTTGCGCAGTACGCCGCCGGTCGAACCGCGGAGCGGCGCGTCGCCGAGCTTTGTGTGACGATTGGAGCCGACGTGGCGCTCGAGTACGCCGCGCACATCCTCGACCACGCCGAACGGGTGATGCGAAGCGGTATCGATGCGCTACCCGACGGAAAGTACGCGTTCGAAGACTTCCTCGACGACGACGGGCTCGACGACGAGCCGGTGAGGATTGCGGTGGAGTTGGAAGTTGCTGGCGATGAACTCACGGCCGATTTCTCCAAGTCAGGCCCGCAAGTTCGTGGGCCGCTCAATTGCCGAAAGTCGGCGGCCGCGTCGTGCTTGTACTACGCGGCCAAGGCAATTGTCGATCCAACGCTCGCCACGTCCGCCGGTGCGTATCGGCCACTGCACGTGAAAGTGAAAGAGGGCACGGTGCTCGAAGCCAAGTTCCCAGCGGCGATTGGCAATGCCAACATCTTGACCGACCAGCGCGTGGTCGACGTGCTGCTGGGCGCGTTCTATCAAGTCGCCCCGGAGAAGGTGTGTGCGGCGTGCAGCGGCGAGATGAATCTTGTGAACCTTGGCGGCATCGACCCTCGCACCGGCGATTACTTCAACTACGTCGAGACGCTCGCCGGCGGGCAGGGCGCGATGCACGACCAGGACGGCGGCGACGCGGTCCACACGCACCTCACCAATACGCTCAACACGCCCATTGAGGTGATCGAGCAGGTCTACCCGCTAGAAGTCACGGCGTACACGCTGCTGCCCAACACGGAAGGGGCGGGACGGTTTCGCGGCGGGTGCGGCCTGGTGCGCGAGATTCGTTCGCTAGCCAATCAATTGACCGTCTCGATCGGCGCCGACCGCCGACGCTTCACGCCATGGGGGCTAGAATGTGGCCAGCAGGCCACTGGGGCGATGTGTTACCTAGTCCGCAATGACGGAACACGCGAGTTGCTGCCCACAAAAGTGGTGACCACGCTCGCGTACGGTGAACGACTGAGGATCGAAACGCCCGGTGGTGGAGGTTGGGGCGACACGAAACAGCGCGATCGCGAAGCGGTAGCGGCGGATGTGGCTGCAGGGGTGATTTCCGCCGAAAGAGCGGACAAGGTTTACGGCACGTCAATAGATGATTGCAGGTGCAACTGAATGAGAATCGTTAGGGTTGAAGAAGAATCGGGCGAGCAAACACTCGGAGTCCAGCAAGCTGATGGAAGCGTAACGCGGACCACCGGCGAACTGTTCGGCGAGTTGCGCGACACTGGCGAACCTGTGGAAGTTGCCCGCACTCTCGCGCCGCTGGTGCCGTGCGACATCTATTGCATTGGGCTCAACTATGCGAAGCACGCCGAGGAGGGTGGCAAGCCGATTCCCGAAAACCCAGTTGTGTTCATGAAGTCGACCGCAGCGGTGCAGGCGCCCGGTGCGCCGATCGTCTTGCCACGCAAACTGCGTAGCGACCGAGTCGACTATGAATGTGAGTTGGTGGTGATTATTGGAAAGGCTTGCAAGAACGTGCTGCGCGATCGGGCGCTCGATTATGTGTTTGGCTACACGGGCGGCAACGACGTGAGCGCCCGCGATTGGCAGCGCAATGGAGGAGGTGGGCAGTGGGTTCGCGGGAAGACGTTTGACACGTTCGCTCCGCTCGGTCCGGTGTTGGTGACAGCCGACGAGATTCCCAATCCCAATTCGCTCGGCATCCGCACCAAGCTGAATGGCGAGGTCATGCAAGATTGGAACACCGACGACATGATATTCGACGTGCCGACGCTCATCGAGTTCCTGAGTGGAAGCACCACATTGCTGCCTGGCACCACGATCTTCACCGGCACCCCGCACGGCGTTGGCTTTGCCCGCACGCCGCCGGTTTACTTGCAACCGGGCGACACGGTGAGTGTAGAGATCGACAGCATCGGCACGCTGACGAATCCTGTTGTAGAGGAGAGCGTTTAAGTAGCGGTGGTTAACTCGGCGGCTTTCGCCATGGCGTCATTGGGCATGCGACTGATCACTCGATGTACCTTGCCAGCCCCACCGCGCTCGCGTTCGCGACGGAACGCGGCAAGTTCCTTGGCGGCTTTCTCCGGCGTAAGGATACCCAGTTCCACTAGACACTCGCCCATGGATGGACGTCGATCGGACTGAATCATGAGCAACTCAGCGACATCTCGGTTAGTCATTAGACCCAGATCGACAGCGATCTCGCCGAAGCGATCGTTTGGCAAATCGCTTTGCACACGAAGAACGCTCAAGACGTCGCGAACGGCCAAGAGGTCGTGTTCGATCGCCAGTACACCTAGTGGCACACGCCGCTCGTCTTGCAGTTCGTACGCATGGACCAAGTCGTGCGCGTCGACGACACCTCGTTTGTATAGGTACATTCCAAACTGCATTAGTGGGCCCCTTGCCTTGAGTACGATGGGTCGAACACCTTCGAAAATCGTCATTTGGCCCACAAGTGTAGATTGGGTGTCCGGCCGCTCTGCCAACATCGGCAATGGATTGCGGCGTGCGCAATGGTTCAACTTCCGGTATTGCGGGTTGTATGGCCAGCGGGTAACCAAGGTTGGGGGGACGAGTGCGCTGCGAAACCTAGGCAGCGCTCGATCCGAGAATTGTCGAGTAGACCGGCCGTGCAATGGTTGGTCGCAAGCACTGCAAAGACATCATTCGAAAGGCAAAACCTGCCAAAATCGCCACTTCGGACGATCTAACCGCTTGATTCGCGCTGCTGTGAACGGTAGATTATTGGGAACACTGGGATTTGTGGCCGCTTGCAGCCTTACTGCTAAAGTGCCCACGCGACATCGGCCTTATTGCCGACTGACGCGTGACAACACCGACATGCGAATCGCCGCAGATGCCAAGTGTGATTTGGCCTGCGGTTTTTTTGTGCGCAACGGAGCTTGCCCCGCTGGCCGTGTTTCAACCCTTGCGCAGGTCTGCCATGAGTAGTCTTGAACTTCCAGAGAAGGTGGTCGAGTCATTGTCAACTTCACGCGATGCAACCGGCGATGGCAGACGTAGGATGTCGACCATCGCGGTGCATGCGGGCGAGCAGCGCCAAAAGCCGGGCGATTCGATTACCGACCCCATCTTTTGCGCGTCGACCTACACGTTTCGTGACACGCAGTCGGTGATCGACTACATCGAACAAGAACAGCCCCGCGAAGAGTATGGCCGCTACGGAAACCCAGGCGAGCGAGTGGCCGAGCAAAAACTGGCTGCATTGGAGGGAGCCGAAGACGCCGTGCTCTACTCCAGCGGCATGGCCGCCCTTGTGGGTTTGCTGATGTCCAAACTGAATTCAGGTGACGAGGTGATCTTCTTCGACGAGTGTTATCATCGCAGCCGAGAGTTCTGTTCGAAGCACATGTCGCGATTCGGGGTGAAAACCGTTCAAGTGCCGGCGTGCGATTACGAGGCTATGGAAGCGGCCGTTACGCCCAACACTCGCATGCTAATTAGCGAGTCGCCAACCAACCCACATATGAGCGTCGTGGACCTGGACCGATTTGCCGAGATTGGCAGGCAGACCGGGGTCGAAACCCTGATCGACGCTACGCTTGCTACGCCGTACAACTTGCAGCCCATCGATGCAGGCGTCGATTACGTGCTGCACTCGGCCACGAAGTATCTTGGCGGGCACAACGATTTGCTCGCCGGTGTGGTTGCGGGCACCGAGGAAAGCTTGGAACCGGTTCGCAACCTGCGCGGCATCATGGGCGCCGTGAACGGCCCGCAGAGTGTTTACCTGCTGCTTCGTGGGCTAAAGACCTTCGAGCTGCGCATGGCCCGCCACAACGAAAACGGACTGAAAGTGGCCAAGTTTCTCGACGAGCATCCTCGTGTCGAAAAGGTGTATTACCCTGGCCTGAAGTCGCACCGCGATTTCGAAGTCGCCCAACGAACCATGCGCGGCTTTGGCGGGCTAGTGACCTTCCTGCTAAAGGACGCCGATTGGCGCGCGACGGCCGACGTAGTCGACACGGTGACGATTCCTCGCATCGCACCTAGTCTTGGCGGTGTGGAATCGCTGATCGAACAGCCGCTGGTGATGAGTTACTATCAGTGCACGCCCGAAGATCGCCAACGGTTTGGGATTTATGACAACATGATTCGCATGTCGTGCGGCATTGAAGACGCGGACGATTTGATCGCCGACCTTTCCCAGGCGCTCGACCGTACCGCCTAACAACTTGGAACCAATGGACTCGACCGCGCCCGCCACAATACAGGTTTCGTGGCGCGCCCCTACGGGCGGATTGCTCGTGGCGATCGTCGGGGGCATTGTCGGTGGCATCACGGCGGGGGCATTTCACCGCGTTGGTATTTCGTTCGTTGGGCTCACTCCTCTTGGAGTGGGAGTCGGCGTCGGAGTGCTAGTGGTCGGCGGAATGTCGATCCTAAGCCTCGGTCACCCGAGCTGGCGTTTAGCATTTGTGGCCGCAGTTCTGGCGATCGTGGTGCAACACTGGTGGTTGTACGTCGCTGTGATGGACAACCGCGAGAAACAGGCAGCCAAACAACCGGCGGTGGAGCTGTTCCGCCCTGGCTGGTCCAACGAATCGTTCCTTGAGTACATGTGGGCCGAGGCAACCACTCAAACTGTGATGCTATGGACGCTCGACGCCTGCTTGTTGGCGGTGGCCACGGTGGTTATCGTCGAGGTAGGTGGAAAGTTGCGGGCAGCAAGCGGCGAGTGACCCTTGCGAATGCTCGCTTCTGCTGCAGTTGACCGGCTCGTCATGCACATCATTGGTATCGGCACCGACATTACCGAGTGTTTGCGGATCGCCAACATGATCGAGCGACACGGCGAGCTGTTCATTTGCCGCGTCTACACCGATAACGAGATTGCGTACTGCAGCAGCCGCAAAGCCGCCACACAGCACTATGCAGGCCGCTGGGCGGCCAAAGAGGCGGTGCTCAAGGCGCTGGGCACCGGCTGGCGGAAGGGCATAAGCTGGCGCGACGTCGAGGTGGCCAACCTGTCCACCGGTGCTCCAACCATCATGCTGCATGCTGGGGCCCGCGACGTGGCTGATAGCCTTGGCATCCAGCGCATGCACATCAGCATTTCGCACGCACGGTCGCACGCGGTGGCCTACGCAATTGCCGAAGGAGAGTAAGGAAGGAGTGAAAGCGAGCGCCCGGTTGAGCCAACGAGGTTACGACTTCTTCGTCTTTCGCTTGGTCGTACCCTTCTTAGCCGATTTCTTTTTGGCAGCTTTCTTCTTGGTCGGGGTCTTCTTTTTGGTTGTCTTCTTTTTCTTCGAGCCGCCGGCAGCAGCGCGAGCGGCAAGTAGGTTGAGCGCTTCGTTGAAGTCCAACTCCTCGGGCGACGTTCCCTTTGGCAGCGAGGCATTCGTTTCGCCGTCGGTTACGTAAGGACCGTAGCGACCATCAAGCAATTGCACTTTCATGCCGGTAACAGGAGACTCGCCGTCGAACACCTTGATGGGCTCTTTCTTGGCGGCTCCCCGACCGCGAGTTTTGGGAGTCTTGAGCAGCTCGATTGCCTGCTCCAACGTCACGTCGAGCGGCGAGATATCAGCGGGCAACGAGCGGGTTTCGCTGCCGCATTTGATGTACGGCCCGTACCGACCGTTGTACGCCATGACCTTGCCGCCCTTGGCCTCCTTCGTCTCTTCCTTCTTTTCGTCGCCATCTTTGCTCTCGTCGGCAGCCGCAGCGGGCGGCGCGGGTGGGTGGTACTCACCAAGTTCGCGCGGGAGCGACAGCAGCTTGAGAGCCGTTTCGAAGTCGATGCTCTCGGGCGTCATGCCCTTGAGCAATCCGGCGTTCTGCGGCTTCTCTTCGTCGTCGGGATGACCGCGCATAATGTACGGCCCGAATCGGCCGATCTTCAGGTACACAGGCTTGCCGGTCTCGGGACACATGCCAAGCGGCTCGTCTCCCTTTTCGGCTTGGGCAAGCAGCTCCAGCGCTTTCTCGAGTGTCACTTCGTCGGGCGGAAGATCCTCAGGCAACGAAGCGGTTTGCTCGCCCTGCTCCACGAACGGCGAATACCGTCCGACGCGAACATACACCTCGTCGCCGCCTTCGGGATGGCCGATGAGGATGCGGCTGATGCCGCGGGCGTCGATCTCATCAACTTTGTGCTCGAGTTGTTTCTTCAGTCCGGGCTTGCCGTTGCCAAAGTAGAACGACTCCAGGTATTCGATGTGCTTGCGCTCTCCACGGCTGATGGCATCGAGGTCGTCTTCCATCTGGGCGGTGAACTGATAGTCCACCAGCCGCGTCAGGTGGTCTTCGAGCAACTTAGTGACCGAGAATGCAATCCACGTCGGCACGAGCGCGTTGCCTTTCTTGAACACGTAGCTGCGGGCCTGAATGGTGTCGATGATCGATGCGTAGGTACTTGGACGCCCGATGCCACGTTCTTCCAAGGCCTTGGTGAGCGCCGCTTCGCTGTAACGGCTGGGCGGCAGTGTGTTGTGCTCCTTGGCCGATAGATCGCGGCACTCCAGCTTCTCACCGACTTCGACCGACGGCAACAGCTTTTCCTGATCGGCGAGTTCTGCGGTCGGGTCGTCGGAACCTTCTACGTACGCCCGAAGGTACCCTGGGAAGTCGATGGTCTTTCCGCTGACCTGGAACGTACATCCACCTCCTTCGATAGTGATGGAGATTCTACGCCCTCGGGCGTCTTCCATTTGGCTAGCGATGGTACGCTTCCAAACAAGGTCGAAGATCTTTGCCTCGTCGGCATTGAGCTGACTCTTAATCGCGCCGGGCAACTCAAACGGGTGACCCGCCGGGCGAATCGCCTCGTGTGCCTCCTGGGCGTTCTTTACCTTACCGACATAGGTGCGCGGCTTCTTTGGAAGGTAGTCGTCTCCATACTCACCTACGATTAACTTCCGAGCATCTTCCACCGCCACCGCCGCCAGATTGGTGCTGTCGGTACGCATGTAAGTGATGTGGCCGTTTTCGTATAAGCTCTGTGCCGCTTGCATCGTACGGCGTGCCGTGAATCCCAGCTTGCGGTTGGCTTCCTGTTGCAGTGTGCTGGTCGTGAACGGGGCGTAAGGCTTGGTGGTGTACGGCTTGTCTTCTACCTTCGTGACCGTGAAGTCCCCGCTTCTAATTCGATCGGCGAGTTCGGTCGCCTCCTTTTCGTTCAGCAGGCGAAGCTCTTGGTTCCTTAGCCTACCTGTTGCCGAGTCGAAGTCCTTTCCGCTAGGTATCTTCTTGCCATCGACCGTCACCAACGTCGCTTCGAGCGTCTCGCTCTTGGCGTTGGCAAATAGTCCCAGCAGGTCCCACCAGTTGCTCGACACGAATGCCATGCGTTCACGCTCGCGCTCGACGATCAATCGCACAGCCACACTTTGAACGCGGCCAGCCGATAGTTTGGGGCGAACCTTACGCCATAGCAACGGCGACACTTCGTAACCATACAATCGGTCGAGAATGCGGCGCGTTTCTTGCGCCCTGACTAATCCGTCGTCGACACTGCGGGGCGACTCGAGGGCCGATTGAATGGCGTCTTTGGTGATCTCGTGAAAAACCAGGCGATGCACCGGCACCTTCGGCTTGAGCAGTTCGAGCAGGTGCCAACTGATCGCCTCCCCTTCGCGGTCTTCGTCCGTTGCCAGGTAGAGCTCGCTCGACTCCTTAAGCTTGTCTTTGAGCAGTTTGATGTGCTTGCTCTTGCCCGGCGGCACGACGTAGATGGGCTCAAAATCGTTCTCCACGTTCACACCCAGATTGGCCCACGATTCACCTTTGAACTTCGCCGGAATCTGCTTCGCGCCTTGGGGCAAATCGCGCACATGACCGATGCTCGCCTCGACCGTAAAGCCCGGTCCGAGGTATTTTCCGATCGTCTTGGCCTTGGCTGGCGATTCGACAATCACCAGGGCTCTGTTGCCGCCTGCTGCCTTCTTCTTACCCATTTGGGATGCTCGGTGCCTTGTTCGGTCTTTGTATCAGTGTATCCGTACGGAACTCGCCGTCGCCGAGGGGCGGCAACGATGGTGTGACTACATTGCGCCTTGCAATTGCCCATTCATGGTTCCATGTTCGTCATTCGCGGTCAGCCGGCTCTAGCACGGATAGGTCGTTAGTCGTGTCTGCGGGCTCAACGGGTTGCTCCACCGGCAAGGATCGCATCGCCATTCCCACTCTTTCCGACCGAATACCCAGCTTCTCGAACACAGCCCCAATCACCACTAGTGCTGGCTGGGATTGCATTTACGTCGATCTCTCCTAGAATCGAGGGTTTGTCTCAAGCGGCTTACCTTGTCCAACCAATAGGACTGCCGCGCCAAACTGTCAAGGGTTCCACCGCGCCGCTGTGACGGGGCGAGTTTAAGTTACGGGATTTGCGCAATGTTCCGATTTTTCCGCCGTTACCAGAAGACACTGATTGTCGTGGGTGGCGTGATCTTGATGTTCGTGTTTACGCTAAGCGACCCTCTCATGAGTTGGATGCGGACTAACGAATCGGTCAGCGGCGGTCGGGACCCCAATGCCACGGCCGTTACCTGGGACGGCGGAAAACTGACCGTCCGCGAACTGGACAGTCTGGCAGAGCGAAGACAATTGGTGAACCGGTTCGTGATGATGGTGGAGCGCATGGGTTACGACCGAGCCGAGGCCGCTGGCCGCGAGGCTATTGCTCCGCGTGTCGCTCGCGTCGGCGATATCGGCCGGGACTGGACCCGGCAGCGACTGGACATGGAGGTGTTGCTGACCCATGTGCTCGCTCAGCGAGGCAAGGAGCTGGGCATCGAGATTTCGGACGCCGCCGTGCTTGCCTACATCGAAAACCTTGGTCGAGGTGAGCTTCGTAGCGACGACATCTTTGCCATCCTTTCGGCGATAAACCTCTCCGGTCGTACGCCGTCGGTCGATCTGATCTACAGTGCGTTGAAGGAAGAGCTACTAGCGTCCGCTGTTCAGCGTACGTACGGCGCAGGCTTATCGGCTAGCGATATGTTTGCTGCTGAACTCCCCGTCAATCGATGGGAAGATTGGAAGCGCGTGAACGATCGGGTGGTGCTCGAAGCGGCGGCGATCAACCCTGCCACATCACTGATCGACGTAGACGAGCCAACCGATGAAGAGCTACGCGAATACTACGACAAGTACAAGGATCGCGCCGGATACCCGGTAACGGTCGCGGGAGTAGAGCTGCCGTCGCCGGTTCCAGGATTTAAGACGCCCCGCAAGGTTAAGCTTCAGTATCTCCGGGCCAACTACCAGGAGTTCGTCGATCGGTACTCGAAAGAAGTAACCGACGAGGAGATCGCTGAGTACTACGAAGAGCACAAATACGAGTTTGAAGAGGTGGAGAGCTTCGATGAGTTGTTTGGCGCGCCAGGTGTCGACGAGACGAGCACCGAGGAGATGACCGGCGACGC
This sequence comes from Pirellulales bacterium, assembly GCA_028279215.1. Classification (GTDB taxonomy): domain Bacteria; phylum Planctomycetota; class Planctomycetia; order Pirellulales; family Lacipirellulaceae; genus Aeoliella. Next base: position 34,718 of record JANQOF010000001.1, on the reverse strand, counting down.
TGACGACGCGGCCACCGACAAAGACTCGACAGCGGAACAAGGCTCCTCAGAGGAGCCAGGCGAAGGCACAAACAGTGACGCCTCCAACAGCAAAGAAATGGAAGCCGACGAGTCGGACGAAGGGCAATCGAACGAGGAAGCGTCCGACGAACCTATCGAGTCGAAGGAGAAGCCCAGCGAGTCGGTCGACGCTACAACCGAAGGCGACCAAGGCAACGCAAGTGGCGAAGCACTAACGGAATCGACCGGCGAAAGCTCGGCGGCTCGGCGTGCAAATCCGTTTCGACTGGTTGCCTATCAAGAAGAGGCTTCGGACAAGGACGACAGCGGTGACGAGACCACTTCCGATGAATCGACCGAGTCCGCGGCTGACGGTGAAACTACCGTCGGCGATTCGGAGGCGGAACTGAAGGAACCTGCCAACGGGGATTCGGCCGAGCTGATGGAAGAAGAGATCAAGTACCAGCCGCTGGAAGAGGTGGCCGACGATATTCGTCGCAAGATTGCTGAGGACCGTTTCTTCAGCGAGATTGACTCGACGATGCAGTCGATTGTGGGTCGATTGAACCCTGCGTTTGACCAATACGTGGGAGCGAAGCTCGACGCCGATGCGGTAGGCAAACCAGAGCCCAAACCGCCCGAACAATTGCTGAATCTCCAGCCCATTGCTGATGAGTACGGGCTGGAACTTGAAGAAACCGTCGACCTGGACATCTTCGAGTTGCGCGACTCGCTAGTTGGCAAGAGCGTCGGCCTTGGCAAGTATAACGGTGTCAGAGTTTTTCAACTGATGTTTGCGCCAGACGGCGATAAGTACCGACCAATCTTGAGCGCCGATTTCGGCCAATTTGGGGATCGCTACTTGGTGATGAAGATCGCGGACACCCCGGAGCGCGTGCCCGACTTCAAAGAAGTTAAGCAGGAAGTGGCGAAAGCTTGGCGGATGGAGAAGGCCGCTGAACTGGCGCTGGAGAAGGCCAAGGAGACCGCGAAGAAGGCTCAAGACTCGGGGCTATCGCTCAAAGACTTCTTCGTCGACAAGCCAGAGATTGAGATCACCATGACTCCGACGTTCACGCAATTGACGCAAGGCGACATCGCTCCTGCAAGCTTCACGCCAGAGTACCGGCTCTCGCAACCAAGCGGCGTGGAGAACGTTGGCCCGGCATTTCTAGAAGAAGTGTTCAAACTGAAACAAGACGAGGTGACCGCTCTACCAAACTTCGACAAGTCGATTGTCTACATCGTTCGTATGGCAGACGAGTACGAATCGGTCCAACAATTGCGCAGCGACTTCTTGGAACAAGCTAACTATTGGCCCGGTCGCGGGGCGTTCTTCAGGGCGACCGCGCAGGCCGCGCGCGGTGCGGCAATGGCCGCGATGCTTGAGAACATCAACGTCGAGTGGTCGGATACCGAAGACGATGCGGCCGAGGACAATGCGTCGGAGGGATAAGCATCGAAATCCGGCCACGTCGCTCGCCTTCTTCGACCGGCCGATGCTCTCGCTATGGTGGCTACTTGGCTGTGTTGGTCCTTCCAACGGTTGTTTGGGCATTGCTGCCGCCACAAGGTCCGCGCTGGTTGTGGATGTGGTCGCTGTCACTAGCGATCTACACCGGCTGCAAATGGCTCACTTGGCGGCAGGCAACAGAAGTCGCTGCCAATGGGCTGCGAAGCGCATCCTACTTGTTGGCGTGGCCAGGGCTCGATGCAACCGCGTTCCTGTCGGAGCGTTCGCCCAAAAAGCCCACACGCGGCGAGTGGTTGTTCGCAACGCTTAAGACGGCGTTCGGCTTAACTTTGTTCTGGGGAGCCCAATGGCTCGTATCGCATTCTCACCCACTGCTCTTGGGATGGGCCGGAATGACCGGAATTGCGTTCATCCTGCACTTCGGAACGTTTCATCTGCTTAGCTGCGCGTGGCGCTGGCGTGGTGTCGACGCGAAGCCGCTCATGAACTGGCCGATCAAGAGCACCAGCCTCACCGAGTTTTGGGGCCGGCGATGGAATACAGCGTTTCGAGACCTGGCTTATCGATTCTTGTTTCGACCGTTGCAATCGGTGCTTGGCGCGAGTTGGGCGGTATTCATTGGGTTCCTGTTCAGCGGAGTCGTTCACGACCTGGTGATATCGCTGCCTGCCGGCGGTGGGTACGGCGGGCCGACCCTATACTTCCTATTGCAGTCCGCAGCTTTGTTGGTCGAACGATCTCTTCCAGCGGCACGGTTTGGGCTGCGTAGTGGATGGGCTGGCTGGCTGTTCGCAGTCGTCGTTGTCGCAGCACCGGCGGGTCTATTGTTCCATCCGACGTTTGTACGTCGAATTGTGCTACCCTTCATGACCGCGATGGGGGCGGCCTAGAAACCTAGGGAGTCTGTTATGGACTTGTCGCTAGCCGATTACATCCGTCTAGCCGGATGGGGGCAGCTATGTGTGCTCGTTGCAAGCGCTTTGGTGCCCATCAGGTTGAAATGGAAGAGCGAGCTTACAGATTTTCCGCTGCTCCTTCGCCAAATGTACTGGGTGTACGGCGGCTACGTGGTGATGGGCATCGTTGCGCTCGGCGCGATAAGCATCGCCTGCGCCGATGAGCTTGCCGGTGGAACGAAGCTTGCGAAGGCGGTCTGCCTTTACGGTGCCGTGTTTTGGGGAGTGCGTCTAGCCCTGCAACCTGTATTCGATGTGAAACCGTACCTAACAATCTGGTGGCTGCGGGCGGGCTACTACTTGTTAACGGTACTATTTGTGTTGTTTCTCACCGTGTATTGCTGCGCGTTTTTTCAGTATACAAGTCACGCTGCCCACAGCTAGATCGAGATCGCGTCCCGCGTTTGTTGCCAGTTGGCAGGCGCGTGCGGTAAAATCCCGACTATGTTTCGTGATCCGACCCTGAACTTCATCGTACTATCGGCAACCTTGGCGTTCTTGGTGTGGCAGGCGGGACCCTCCATCCGCGCTCCGTTCATCAACCGGCGGTTACAGTTCAATTGGCGAAAGGGGATAGATGCATACAGGGATGGTCGCTACAGCGAAGCAATAGACCTGTTCGAGCAATGCATCGCGAATTGGGAGCAGCAGCGTCACTTTGATCTTTGCAACGTCTATTGCTGGGCAGGCGCGTGTTGCCAACTGCTCGGTAGGTACGAAGAGGCGATCGAACACTTTGAGAAGGCCTTAAGAGAAGACCCGGATCACTCCGGAACGATGCAACATTTGGCGTACCTGCTCGCGTGCGCGCCGCATGAATACTTGCGCGACGGAGATCGCGCTCGGGACTTGGCGGGGGAGGCAGCCCGTCGCAATGGCGACGATGAGTGGACCAGCCAGACGACGCTGGCTATGGCGCTCGCCGAGTGTGGAGACTTCGAAGGTGCACTGACCGCCTACCAATCGGCGATGCGCCTTATGCCACCTGAGGAACGAGACAAGCGAATGGATACCTTAGTTCAGTTGCATGCAGGCGAACCGGTCCGCTGTAGTCCAGAATTCGACAAGTCACGCATTGCGCCGCGGCCTGCCTAGCTGGCAACTCATATAGGCACCCTGCGACCCCGGCGACGCGTTCCTGAATCGCCGCCGGGCGCCAGCAAGCTTAATCCCGCTTGGGCTTAAAGATCACAGTGCCCAGTGGCGGCAGCGTGACTTCCATCGAGGCAGGGCGCCCGTGGCTCTCGTTCGCCTCGGCAAGTATCCCACCATCATTGCCAACGTTGCCTCCGCCGAAATAGGCCGAGTCGCTGTTGCTGATCTCCTCATACCAGCACGCCTCGGGCACGCCGATCTTGTAACCGTGGCGCGCCACTGGAGTAAAGTTGCTGCAGACCAACACGAAGTCGTTGGGGTCTTTTGCTCTTCGCAGGAACGCCAGGGTGCTGGCCTCGTGGTCGTGGCAATCAACCCACTCAAAACCAGTGTGATCGAAGTCGACTTCATACAAGGCCGGTTCTCGCGTGTACACGCTATTTAGGTGCGCTACGTAGTTTTGCAGACCTTGGTGCGAGTCCCATTGCAACAGGTCCCATTGCAGCGAGGTGTTGCAGTTCCACTCGTTCCACTGTCCAAACTCGCTGCCCATGAACGTGAGTTTCTTGCCTGGGTGGCTCCACATATACCCGTAAAGGCAGCGAAGGTTGGCGAACCGCTGCCACAGGTCGCCGGGCATTTGGTCGAGCATCGAGCCTTTGCCGTGCACCACTTCGTCGTGCGAGAACGGCAGAATGAAGTTCTCGGTGAACGCATAGATTAACGAGAAAGTGAGCTCATCGTGATGATACTTGCGGTGGATAGGTTCGTGCCGGATGTATCGCAGTGTGTCGTTCATCCAGCCCATGTTCCACTTAAGGCTGAATCCCAGGCCGCCCAAGTAGGTTGGCCTCGAAACACCCGTCCAGGCGGTTGATTCCTCGGCAATCGTCAGCGTGCCTGGGTACTGAAGATGACATTCCTCGTTGAACTTCTTGAGGAAGTCGATCGCTTCAAGATTCTCTCGTCCGCCAAACATATTGGGCACCCAGTCGCCACCCTCGCGACTGTAGTCGAGGTACAACATCGACGCCACCGCGTCGACGCGAAGCCCATCGATGTGATACTTGTCGAGCCAGAACAGGGCGTTCGACACCAGGAAGTTCCTCACCTCATTGCGGCCGTAGTTGTAGATGAGCGTTCCCCAGTCGGGGTGCTCGCCCTTTCGAGGGTCTTCGTGCTCGTAAAGCGCCGTGCCATCGAATTGTCGAAGTCCGTGATCGTCTTTAGGGAAGTGAGCCGGCACCCAGTCGATAATCACTCCGATACCCGCTTGGTGGCAGTGATCGATCAAGTACATGAGATCCTGTGGCGATCCAAACCGGCTGGTTGCGGCATACATTCCCACCGGCTGGTAACCCCAGCTCCCTGTGAACGGGTGCTCGCTGACCGGCATAAACTCCAGGTGGGTGTATCCCATCCGCTGACAATACTCGACCAACTTGGGGGCGATTTCTTGATAAGTGAGCCACCGGTCAGGATGCTCGGGATCACGCTGCCAACTGCCGAGGTGTACTTCGTAGATTGACATCGGCGCGTCGAGGGCGTTGCGGTCCTTTCGTTCGGCGAGCCACCTATCGTCTCGCCACTCGTAGGAGTCCAGGTCGGTCACTATATTCGCGGTCCGTGGCGGCACTTCGGCGGCAAAGCCATAGGGATCGCACTTCTCGACCATGTGGCCGCCCTTTTGCTTGACGGCAAACTTGTACAGCGTTCCAACATCCATGCCCGGCACAAACAACTCCCACACACCGCCGGGAATGTGCTTCCGCATGGCATGAGTCTTTGACGACCATTCATTGAAATCGCCGACAACGCTCACACCTTCGGCATTGGGTGCCCAAACGGCGAAGTTCACACCCTTGGTGCCATCAATCTCTCGCAGTTGTGCGCCCAGGCATTTGTAGCAGTCCCAGTGATTGCCTTCGCCCAATAGGTGGAGATCGTAGTCAGTCAGCAAGGGTTCGAATGCGTACGGATCTTTCATGGTTTTTTCCGTGCCGTTCTTGTCGGTCAGTAGAAAGTGATATTCACCGCGAGCAATGTTGGGCTGATCGCCATGCAGCTCGGGACAGATGGCTTCGTAAAGGCCCGCCGGGTGAATGCGACGCATTGGCCGCCGTCGACCATGGGCACCGTCGACTAGCCACGCCTGCCGCGCATCGGGCAGAAATGCTCGCACGGCGAGCCCTTTCCGTCCATTGCCTAAAATCTCGTGCGGGCCGAGCACCTCAAACGGGTTCTCGTGATGTCCATTCACCAATGGAGTCAAGGCGTCCAAGCTGACTTGTGTTTGCATCGGGCGTATATCGGGAGTGAGGGTTACGAATCGAAAGTTCTGCGTGGGTCTGGCTTGCTAGCCCGCCGGCATCAAAGTCGGGCTCAACAGTGACTCTACGTGCTGACGGAATCGCCCAATGCCGGAGAGCGATGGCCGGGCGCGCCGCCTTGCGGAGCGCAGATGTGTCTGCGAACTCTTCGTGCGTCCGCGAACGTCGTACGGCTCGAAAGACAGCTCGTCAGCGGTGTGTTCGTCTTCGCCCCAAACTCGGGAGTCGATTTGGTGAAACTGTAGCGCCCGATCCACGCGTTGCCACAGATCGTGGTCGCGGATAGGCACGCGCCGCCCGAATCGCTCCCAGTGCCACGATTGGCTCCGCCATTGGGCCAGCCCGCGGGTCAGACCGCGATGGATGTAGCCACAGCTGGAAAACAACCGCACGTTGGCCGGCGAGTCCGCTGCCTCGAGCCCGCGGACCAACGCTAGTAGTTCGGTTCGCGTTGGCGAACGCTCGTCGACCAGTTCGCTCGCCGTGATCGTCCGATCGCTGTCGGCCGACAGCAGCGCGAAACGCCATAGATAGCGGCCTGATGCATGCCGAAGGGCTTCGGTGAAAAGCAGGTATTCCGGGCGCGAGTGCATAATGGGCGACACCAAGGACGATTTTGCGGGTTTAGGTCAAATGGCGGGATAGCGCTTACGACGTCCTTGGCGCGCTTGGAATGTTGGCATTGCCGCCTTGGCCTTGGCCACCATTTCCCATGTAACCGGCCCTCTTTGCCCGGTTTGCTGTGGATGTTATATCGTCACCGACTTCCTAAACGCTCCATGTTTACAATGCAGATTCGCCATTTTTCCATCCAACAGGTCGGTGAATCGGGCGAATGGTCTTGGGCATATTGCAGCCGTTGGCACTTCGCGAGCTTCTAGGATGGTGCAAAGTGGTAGCAGCGGCAAGCCGGGCTGCCTATGATGGAGGTGGATCGCGCCGGGCCACGGAATGCCGTAAAGTGCTATCCGATAGAGGTTTACTAAAATTGTTCTGACTCAGATGGCAACGCTCCGCTTGACGAACCAAATGCTACCAAGTTTCGATAGATTGCCCATTCTTCGGCACTGTAGGTGCCTCACCATCGTTGCCACAGCGATATGGTCGATCGCCGCAGCGATGCCCTCGCTTGCGGCAGATGCCGAATTGGTGGGTCTGTTGGCGTTAGTCACCGAGCCCGCTACAGCCCAAAAGCTCGATCTGAACGATGGCCAAATGCAGAGGCTCTACGACCTGCTCGACAGCCGCGAGGCGGCTGCCCTAGCCGCCGCCAGCAAGCTCCGCGGCTTGACGCCCGAGGAGCGGGGCGAACAGCTTCGCCCGCTAAGGGTGGAATCGCAGCGGCGGATGGCGGGCATCTTGTCGGACGCTCAGCTCGCGGAACTAGCCAAGCTGGCGGACGCCGAAACCAACCCCTATTACGAACCCATGGGCGGCGATACCACAGTGCAAGGGAATGCAGTCGAGCCTGAGGTTGAGTCGGACGAGGAAATGTCGGATGGCCAAACCAGTGAAACAACTGACGACGAGAACGCGCCGTCGGTTGAACAATCTTCGGCGATGCAGCCACTGAGCAGGCCCTCAGTCGACGGCAAGCTCTCGTTCAATTTTCGCTACCAACCGTGGCAAGACGTGCTCGATTGGTTTGCCGAGCAGTCCGACCTGTCGCTGGTAATCGAGTCGCCGCCTTCGGGCACGTTCAATTACACCGACAGTCGCAGTTACACGCCCGCCGAAGCACTCGACGTGTTGAACAGTGTGTTGCTCACCAAGGGCTACACACTGGTTCGTCGCGACCGCATGCTGGTGTTGGTGAATCTCGAGGATGGCATTCCTCCCAACTTAGTTACCGATGTGCCGCTCGAAGAACTGGACGACCGCGGCGAGTACGAGTTGGTGCGGGTGCTGTTTCAGGTCCGAAACATGACGCCTGAAGCGGCCTCGGAAGAAATAAGCCGGATGATTGGGCCGCAAGGCAACGTGGTGGTGCTACCACGGGCGGGCATGCTGCAAGTGACCGAAACGGCTGGCCGCATTCGCGCCATTCGCAAGGTCATCCAGGCAATCGAGCGACCCGATAGTTCGGCTTTGGGAGACATCAAACCGTACGAACTCGAGTACGCCTCGGCCGCCAACGTGCTGCCGGTGTTGCGGCAAATGCTTGGGATTCCCGCAGATGCTTTCAGCACACCCGAAGCAACGCTGCAGTTAGCAGTCGACACGAGCAGCGGAAATCGGCTGTTGGCGTTCGGAACGCCCGAAATGGTCGATCGGCTGGAGGAAGTGCTAAAGCTGGTCGACGTTCCGCAGGCGGCGGGCGGGCCAATCGACGCATTGCAATTGGAAGTCTATCCGGTGAATCAGGCCGACCCCGAAGCGACGCTGCTGGTGCTACAAACCTTGATGGCCGAAGAGCCCGGTACTCGATTGGCCGCCGATCCACAAACAGGCAACATCGTGGCTCTAGCGACTCTGGCGAATCACGCGACCATCCGGGCCACGCTCGCTCAGATGCAGGAAGATGCCCGACAGATCGAGGTCATTCCGCTCGTGAGCGTCGATCCACAGCTGGCGCTGCTGTCGGTCACGAAGCTGTTTGGAATTGCCGCCGGAGAAGAGGCCGACCCTCGGGCACCGATCGTCGACGCCGATCTATCCACCAACAGCCTGCTCGTTCGCGGCAGCCGAGCGCAAATCGACCAAATCAAAACGCTTCTCGGTCAGATGGGCGAGTCGGAAGACTCGGTGTTCGCTTCCACCGAAAAGGGCAATGTTCGATTATTGCCTCTTACCTCTTCCGAAGCGCGCTCAGCGCTGGATCAACTCGATCAGATTTGGCCAACCATTCGATCGAATCCCATCCGCATGGTCTCGCCTGCCACGGCAATCCGATCGTATCGCCCTGCCGAACAAGGCTCGATGAACGAACCGGCCGCCGACAGTTTCGACCTGAATGATTGGTTCCGCTTCGAAGGCGAGTCGCCACGTGAGCCGCCACTGCCCACCGACCGCGGCGCGTCGACGCGACGTACCAAAGCGACGCTTGCCGTCTATCGGGAAACGGAAGAGACTGCTCCGACCGAACCGCCGCTCACCAACAAGCCTGGTGCGCCGATCATGGTGGCGCCGGGCCCCAGCGGGCTGATGATTGCCTCGGACGACTTGGAAGCGCTAGATGCCTTCGAACGGCTGCTCGAAGCAGCCACCATGCAAACCGGCAGCGGAGGCCGCGAGTATGCGGTGTTCTATCTCAAGCATGCCAAGGCGGCCACTGCATCGGCCATCTTGCAAGAGATTTTCGGCGGCACCACGGCAAGCGGTGACTTGATGAGCGGAATTGCCGACGCCGCGCTCGGCGACATTGGCGGCGGACTGATGGGCGACTTGCTTGGGCTGGGCGGCGGCGCTTCTACCGGTTTTTCGGCGACCGGCGTCGACATCGTAACCGACACGCGGCTTAACGCCTTGATCGTCTACGCCCGTCCCGAAGACATCGACATGGTGTTTCGCCTACTGCAGATTCTCGATCAACGCATTGGCCCGACCGAGGTGGAAGCCGAGGGCGTTGCGCGATTGATACCGGTCGTGAACTCGTCCGCTTCGCAAGTGGCGGAGGTGGTGAAGCAAATCTACAGCAATCGACTCGAAGGGGGTGGCGGTGGTCAGCCTTCGCCGGAAGACTTGATTCGTGCGCTGCGTAACGCCGGGCCAGGCGGCGGCGGAGCCGACGCCCAAGAGCCCGCAAAGATGGCGATCGGCGTCGACACCCGTAGCAACAGCCTGGTGGTCCGTGCACCGGACGCCCTGTTCAACGAAGTACGAACCCTTGTAGAGCAGCTCGACACCGTGCAACTCGACAGCGTTCAAGCAACGCAAATTGTCTCGCTCAAGCACAGCAACCCCGAGGCAGTGAAAGAGGCACTTGGCACCATTCTAGGCGACGCGGCCGTGACCACCACTCAGCAGAGCGGCGCCCAACAGGGTCGCGGCGACAACAACAACCGAGATGCCGCCGAAGCTGCCCGACAGCAACAGGAAATGATCCGCCGCATCCAGGAGTTTCGCAGTCGCATGCAAGGTGGCGGTGGCCCTGGCGGGCGGGGCAGCCGCGGAGGCGGGCGGGGCGGCGGCGACCGCCGCGGACGATAACTAGCGTGCTGCCTCACATCAGACCCTTGCTTATTTCGCGACGGTTTGACAAGTTAGCCTTCTTGGTAGATAGTTTTTCGCTCCAGCCCCACCCCAGGGTGCGCGGCTTCGCCACGACCCTGGGCTACGATGTCAAACGCCTTCGGCGTTGGAAGGTTTCCAAATCGTTTTACCAGGAAACTCGCTAGGCGTGATTCGTGGGATCAACGAGTGCGAAACTAGATACCTAAGCCGCCGTGGCGGAACTGGCAGACGCGCATGGTTCAGGTCCATGTCCACGCAAGTGGGTGGAGGTTCGAATCCTCTCGGCGGTACTTGGGGATAGGGTAGGTATCACAGAATGGGGGGCGAGAGGTCAGAACGTTGCTGCTGATCTCCAGCGTATCTTCTCTCTCAATACCTCGTCATGCCGGGCTCGATCTCGATTGCCCAGCGGTCGATGCCGCCTGCCATGCTTTGCACGTTGACGAACCCCTGCTCGCGAAGCCAAACGGCGACTTGGGCGCTCCGCATGCCGTGGTGGCAGTAAACGATCAGATGCTCGCCTCGGTGGTCTCGCAACTCTTCCACGCGCGATGCAATCTCACTCATCGGCAACAGCACGGCGCTTTGCAAATGCACGGTGTCGTACTCCTCGCGCTCACGACAGTCGATGAGCACCGGCGATGTGCCGCTGGTCAATAACTCGTGAGTGCGGGCGCAAGAGGTTTCGAGATCCATCGTTACTCAAGAAGGTTAGAGTATTGGGTACCTGGCAAGCCGGATGCAAAAGAAAACCGCCGCAACGCATTGCGCTGCGGCGGTTGTAGCATTCAAGCGACCGCTCGGTAGATCAAATGCCAATCTGGCTGCTACCGGTGCCATCGGCATTGGCGATCTCGCGACCGGCGCGGGTGGTCAGGTGCAACAGTACGGCTGGGTCCATGGTTTCGTCCATGCCCGAAGCATGCCCATCCAGGAAACCGCAAATCACAGTACCCGGGTGAGCCGAACTCGGGCCCCATTGGCGTCGTCCACTCCCGCCGTGCGGCCAAGTCTGCATGTAGTACTTGGCCTCTTCTACCGTGGTGCTCTTGTCGCTTCCTTGATTCAGACCATGATTGCCATTAGCGTCGTTATATCCCCACCAAGTTTGGTTACCACCAGCGCCACCGGCAGCAATTCCGATCGGAAGGATTGGCATGTTGGCATCCTTCGGCCAGTCGGCGACGACATACGTTGCGACGCCGCTGTACCAGGAGGTGTTTTCTTGCTCCCGCGACTCGGTAATCACGATCGTTGAGCTGGTGCCATCCGAAGCGCTCTGCAAGCCGAGACCTTTCCTGGTGATCCTTCCTCCTGCCGAACCTGGGAACACCAGCGTACCGTTTCCGCAATACGACTTATTGGTGCAGTCGGTGGTATTGGGATTCCCCGGACTACTAGTAGCCAGGTGGACGGGGCTGGACGCTGGCGGTTGACCGTCGTTCTCCGTGTAGTGCGTCGCTGCCATGGCGACATAGTTGGAGATGCCCGTATCAGCCCCCAGTAGCTCGCTGGTTTCCTCGCCGGGGTAGCTAGGGCAGATTGTCTCCTCGAGCATCGCCTGGTGGATCCAGGGAGCAGCATCAACTACCTGTTGACCGTAGCTTGCATTGGGCCCCGTGAAAGCACGGTCGCGAAGCTTGTTACTCGCATTGGTATCGGCCAACCGCTGAAAGATTGTGTTACCTTCGATAAACGGCAGAATCTGCACGATCCAGCTGTAACCGTCACCGTCTTGAGCGCCGCTGGGGGTGGCGGTGCCCAATGCCGCCCCCGGTTGGCCGGCGCTTACAGAGATGGTGTGAATCGGGGCAGTCGACGCCAAGGGCAATACGCGGCGGGAGCTCTCGAAGTTGAGCATCGAGAGCATCAGTTGCTTGGTGTTGTTCAAGCAACTATTTCGACGGGCCGCTTCGCGGGCGGCTTGAACGGCAGGTAGCAGCAAGGCCACCAGAATGCCGATGATGGCGATTACCACCAGCAGCTCGACGAGGGTAAAACCCCGCCGACGTCGCGCACAACGTTGCGCTTTCATAACCAACCTCCTCAACTGAAAATAAAGAAAAAATAAGAGAGATATATGAACCCGCGCCATCCGAGCGCAGGGTCCCTCCCAGTGGTTCGAGCACAAACGGCGCGCTTATTCCGCCCACTCGATGAGTCGCCCGCGATGACGAACGACCCGCGGTCGAGCCGCCCAGCCAAGCTGGAATGGGTAGAAAAGAGCCCACTTGTTCCACGAAACTCCTTTAATATAAGAAGTTTACGTTCATGCTGTCAATGATTGTCCGTAACAAAACGAGCACGAATCCCCCTGTTGGTACGTTGCATTACACCAATTGTCGGCCACCCATCGCCGCACGCTTGGCTTGCCTAATTACTTTGCAAGGCCGTTGCGGCTTGTGCCACCCAATTGGCGGGGGGACGCGCAACGCCGTTGACCGCCAACGACTTACGGCGAGAATGGCGAGAGCGCTTGATTCCCATTCCATCGCCAAGAGATCAGTTCGATCGGCACTACGTCGTCTTTTGCTGCGGAAGTCCATTTGCTCGTCGGCGCAGCCGGTACCGGCAAAACGGCGCGCCTGACGCAGCGGTATGCCGCACGCTTGGACGAATCGCGAGGAGACATCAAGGTGCCACACACGTTGTGGCTTGCCCCCCATCGACTCGCGGCCGACGCCGTCCGCCGGCAGCTGGCCGCAGTAGGAATCGATGCGGCGATGGCGCCGGGCGTACGGACCATGGCTCGGTACGCCGAGTCGGTCGTGTCGCTGGATGTTGCGTCTCCCACCATACTCCCGAGTCCCGCGACCGAATGGCTACTCGAGCAGTCGATCGACAGGTTGCACCAGGCCGGCAAGCTAGTCGCCATGGCCGAAGTCGCCGAGCGTGCGGGTTTGGTGGAAGCGGTGGAGCAAATGATTGCCCAACTCAAATCGCGGGGCGTGACCGCGGCGCAATTCTCAGCGTGGTCGAAGAGCAAACAGCGAGCCCGCCGCGATCGCGAACTGGCTGAAGTCTATGTGGCCTACCAAGACGCACTAGAGCACGCCCGCGCTGCCGACCGCTTCGACATCACGCGATTGGCTGTCGAATCTATGGAACGCACGCCAGGTGACCCGTGGGATTTGGTTGTCATCGATGGCTTTCGAAGCTTCGACGCTAGCGAACGGACGCTGGTCGAACGGCTCGTCAACCGCTCGTGCGAGGTCTGGTTTTCCTTGGCCAGCATCGACCGCCACGATCGCCATGACCTAACCGCTACTGCGCGAAGGACTCAGATGTGGATCGAATCGCGGTGGCCCGATGCAACCTGCCACCCGCTTACCGAGACGGGCCACGGGCGGCCACCCGCTCTTGAACACATGAGTCAATCACTGTTCTTGCCGCCAACGGACGACGCGCAGCTGGCGCCTGAAGTCGGCCGTGACGTCGACAGAATACGTGTGGTGCCAGCCACCGATGCGTTCGACGAAGCAACGCAAGTGGCGCGGCGTATCAAGTCGTTGCTGGTCGCCGGTGTGCCCGCCAATGACATCGGGGTGGCGGTCCCGTCAATCGAACCGCACCGATTGCGACTCAAGGAAGTGTTCGTCAGCTACGGGATTCCATTCTCCTTCGGCGCGCCGTCGACAATTGGCGACGATCCAGCGTTGCGCGCGCTGGAGGCCGTACTTGCTCTGGAGGCCGACGACTGGTCGTTTCGCCGACTGGTCGCGACGTTCGGTTGCGGGTTGTATGCCGCGCTGGAACAAACCGCCGTTCAGCCACCTTGGCGAACCGCCCGAGGCGCGGCGGAATGGCTCGTTCGCGAGTTGCAAGTTGCTGGCGGCCGAAAGACGTTGCTCGATTACATCGACCGGCTGAGTGACTTAGCCATTGAAGCAGGCGAACCCACCAACCCTACGCAGGCAGCGGCGATGGTCGCTCGTCCGGTGTTCGCCAAACTCGCTGCGGCAACCGAGTCGCTGCCGCGCTCCGCGAGTCCCACCGAGTGGACGGCTACCTGTGCAGAACTGGCTCGCGCGCTCGAACTGCGATTGCCATCGCGAACAGCTGAAGCTTGGTTACAAGTCCGCGAAGCGGCAGCGTGGATTGAACGGACGGCGGCCATGCTGGGACGCAGTACGGTGAGTTGGACTTTGGCTGAATGGCTCGGACATCTCTCTCGCTGGATGAACAGCGTGCCCGCTTCGCTTCCGACCGACGAACAGGGGCGGGTTTGTGTGTACGGTGCGGCGATGGCCCGGTTCGCTCGCCCTCGGCATCTGTTCATGGTGGGTCTCGAAGAGCAATCGTATTCGACAGCGGCCGCCACCAACGGTTTGTACAGCGAAAAGCAATACGACTCACTGGTGGCTGGCGACACCGAAGGTCGCCCACTGCCTGTCACCCTGCCGCACGAGCGGGCGATGCAACTGTTCTACGACGTAGTCCGCTCGGTGCGCGATTCGGTCACGTTCAGTTTCGCGGCGCTTGACGCCAGCGGTCAGCCCGAACCGCCTAGCCCAATGCTCGTCGAGGCGTGCGCCGCGCTTGGCGACGACTTTGCACGGCAGCTCGACCAAACGCCAGTAGTAACGTCGCTTCCGCCGGTCGACTGCACACCGCGCTCGCTGCGCGATTGGCGATTGCTGGCGGTACACCGGGCGAGCGAAGGCAGGCCCGAGTTGCTCGGCGGACTACTCAAGAGCCAGGCGGCTTGCCCCGCCAACGACGCGCTAGCGGGCGCGTTGGTCGCTATGCACCATCGATTGCGCGGCGGCAGTTTTGGTCCGATGGAAGGCATTCTGGCAGGCCCCGACGCGCGGCGTTGGTTTGCAGAACGATACAATGTGGACCATCAATGGAGCACGAGCCAACTGGAAACCTACGCTACGTGCCCGTTCAAGTTCTTGATGCAGAATGTGCTCACCGTTCAGCCGCTCGGCGAAGTGGCGCTCGAAACCGACCACCGGCGCCGCGGGAGCTTGCTCCATCGCGCGCTGGGAGAGCTCCACGCGCGGCTCGCACAGTGGGCCAGCGACCGACGCCAACCATCGGAATACGACGCCGATGCGTTCGCCGACGCGCTGGAAATGGCCGTCGAGATGGCTCGCGAGCAATTGGCCGGCTTTGGTATCGACGCGGTGCTCAACGACTTGCTGGCCGCCGACGTACGCAAATGGTCATCGACTTACTACGATCAGCACACCAAGTACGACAAGCAGTCGCGCAGCTTTGACGAGCCGCTTGCACCTGAGTACTTCGAACTACGGTTTGGCAAGCCGAGCCGCCACGCCGACGACGATGAAGCCCCCGAGTCGACCGACGAACCGTTCGTCTTGGACCTGGGCGACGGTATGAGTATTCGTATTGGCGGTCGCATCGACCGAGTGGATACCGGGCGAGTAGGCAACGCAAAGGTGCTTCAAGTGATCGACTATAAGTCGGCCAGCGCCTTCACGATGACGCAGGAGGAACTGTACGACGGCCGCAAGCTTCAGCCGGCCGTGTATTCCCTGGCGGCGGCCGAAATCCTAAGCACGGCCGACCAGCGAGCGGTGCCGCTGAAGTCTGGGTATTGGCTCGTGCGCAGGAGTGGCTTCGGCGACAGCACGACGCAGGCGCTATTCACCGTGGAAGCGGGCGAGGTTCGGCCGAGCGAGGAATGGAAAGAGCTCGAACCTGCCGTGCGTGCTCGCATTCGTCAAATCGTCGAGGGTGTGCGGCACGGCGATTTTCCGATGCATAGTCCCATCGACGATTGCACTCGCAATTGCGATTATAGTCACGTCTGCCGCGTGGCTCAGGTGCGCAGCCTGAACAAAGTATGGCCGCCGCCCAACGACCAGCAGCCTATCGAATCGCAGGCCAGCGATGTCCGCGACGATTGAATACACGCCTGAACAACGCGCCGCCGTGGAAGCCCGGGGCGTATCGCTTTCGCTGGCTGCCGGCGCCGGTTGTGGCAAGACGTTCGTACTGACCGAACGCTTTATCCGCCAGCTCGAAGACGCCGAGCAACAACCCGGCGCGGCGCCCATCAGCCAACTCGTGGCCATCACATTTACCGATGCAGCCGCACGCGAGTTGCGTACGCGAATTCGCAAGCTGGTGGTCGAGAGAGTCAAGACGGCCGGCACCGACCAGCACAAGTACTGGCAACAGTTAGGGCGGGCAATTGACGCGTGTCGCATCAGCACGATTCACTCACTGTGCGGCAACTTACTGCGTGAACACGCCTTTGACGCAGGCCTGGACCCACTGTTCACCACACTCGATGCGGCGGCCGCCGCAGTGCTCGAAGTCGAAGCCACTGAGGACACGCTTCGCCGGCTTCTCGCTGAGCGCGATGACGACGCCATGGCAATCGCTACCGCGTGGGGCATCGAAGACACCAAGCAAGCCGTCGCCCAGTTGATGTCGCACTATCGCAACCCGGCGTTCGACGAGTGGCGCCAGCGCGACTCAAGCGACGCCCTCGCGGCTTGGCAGTCGTTCTACACGCAAGAGTTTTGGCCGCGTGCTTTGCGCCAGCTGCAACCGATTGCTAAACGACTGTTGGAATTGGTGTCGCGGATTCAGCCTAGGAGCACCGATGAACGAAGCACCGTCGACCAACTCTTGGATGCCTGCCAGAGGATTGCCGATGGCAATGCACCTGCGGCAGACGTGGTAGAAGTGAAGAACCGCGCGGTTGCCAACAGGAGGCCGTTTTCGAGTTCTTACTGGGACTCCGCAAACAACTTCGAAGATTACAAGGCAGCCGTGAAGGAGTTCCGCTACATCGTCAGTAAGCTCCCGAAGTCCGATCTCTCCGGTACATTGGCCCACGAAGCGGCGGAACTCGGGCTGGCGGCGGCGCGAGTGGCTTCGGCTGTAGCGCAAACGTATGCGGACGCGAAGACGCAACGCAACGCGCTCGACTTCGACGACCTCTTGGCCAAAACGCACGAGCTGCTTACAAACCCGGCGCATCGAGAAATTCAGCAGCGATTGCGCGATGGGATTGATGTGCTGTTCGTCGATGAGTTTCAGGATACCGATCGTGTTCAGGTCGACATGGTCCGTGCCCTGGTGGGCGATGTCGTGGAGTCGGGCAAGTTGTTCGTAGTGGGCGACGACAAGCAATCGATTTACCGCTTCCGCGGCGCCGAGCCTCAGGTATTCGTCGACCTACGCGGCCAGATCGACGAACAGTGGCAATTGCCACTGACCACAAACTTCCGCAGCCAACCGGCCATCCTGAACTTCGTCAATGCACTGTTCGATCAGGTATTCGCAGGCGACTACTTGCCGCTCCGGCCCAACCGAGCGCAAGCGACTCCCGAGCCGGCGGTCGAGATGCTGTGGACCGAGGTACCCAAACTCAGCGAGAAGCGAAGAGGCTACGCCGACACGCGTCGTAAGGCCGAGGCCCGCGCCATTGCCGCCCGGCTGCGATACCTGTTCGACCAAGGACCTCCGATCGTGGCCGACAACAATGAGCCCGCAGGATGCCGAAGGGCGAACTATGGCGACGTTGCCATCTTACTTCGGGTGCTGAGCAACGTGGCCCACTACGAAGAGGCATTGCGGGCGTACGACATACCGTACTATCTAGTGGGCGGCCATGCGTTTTACACGCAGCAAGAGATCTACGACATTCTGCACCTGCTGCGCGTGATCGGAAGCGAGTGCGACGAGCTAAGCCTCGCAGGCGTGCTGCGAAGCCCCATGTTCGCACTGGCCGACGAGACACTGTTCTGGCTGGTCGCCAGACATAAGAGCTTGGAGCGAGGGCTGTTCGCCGGAAGCTTGCCGGGCGAAGTCGACACCGACCAGCGGGCGCGAGTCGCTACGGCCGCCAAGACAATCCGCGAGCTACGGAGCAAGAAGGAGTTGCTGCAGGTGCCGGAACTGCTTTCGCTCGCCATGGAGCGAACCGGGTACGACGCAGCGTTGCTCGCGGACTTCATGGGCGAACGCAAACTCGCGAACGTCTACAAACTGGTCGAGCAAGCCCGCACGGCGGTGGCCAGCGGCGTTGGAACGCTCGACGATTTCGTCACGCAATTGGCCAGCTTCACCACTTCCGCGCCGAAGGAAGCACTGGCCACCACCAGCCCGGGCACAGCGAATGTGGTGCAACTGATGACGGTCCACAAGGCAAAGGGTTTGGAGTTTCCCGTGGTGGTTGTGCCCGACGTCGATCACAAGCCGAATCATCGTGGCGCAAAGGCCGACTTCGACCGCGACCTTGGCCCGCTCGTCCAGCCATCGAAGGAATCAAACGGCGGTACGTTTGGCTTGGACCTGCATCGTTTCGTCGACCGAGCGGCCAACTACGCGGAGTCCGACCGCTTGTTTTACGTAGCTTGCACGCGGGCGGCCGACTACTTGATGCTCTCGAGTTCCGTGAGTTCGATCGACACGCCGGAAGGCCCTTGGCTCAAGCAACTGGCCAAATCGTTCGACCTGGCGACCGGCAAGTGGATTGGCCCGGCAAAATACCCGACTGCCAATGTTCAGGCGTCGTGCGCCGGACCACCAAAACCGCTATCGCACGGCGCCGGCAGTTCGACCGACTGGCTTAAGGCGTTGGAGAAGGCGAAGCGCTCGCCCGTCGACCTCGAAGCGGAACGATCGGCGGCCGCCGTTGCGGTTGATCCTACTGCTCGGCGAAGTTTCTCGGTGACTCGGCTCTCGGGGCAGATCGTCCCGACCGGGGGCAACTGGTGGCGAGACGACGAACAAGCGGACGACCACCCAATCGATCACGACGTCGACCCGCTTGGATTCGGAACCTTGGTACACGCCGTACTAGAACGCGTCGACCTGAACGATCCGGCAAGCATTACGCGGTGGTCCGAAGCGCTCGCCCCGCAGCACGACGTATTGCACGCAGCAGCAGCCGGCTCGCAGGCGGAACAGCTAGTCCGGCAGTTCTTCACAACCTCCAGGGCAACCGAGTTGCGCAAGACAACTTCGCTGCATCGTGAACTCGAATTCAGCCTGACATGGCCCCTTGGTTCGCACGACAGCGAGGGCCAGTTTATCCAAGGCTACCTCGACTGCCTGTACCTCGGTGACGACAATCGTTGGCGCGTGATCGACTACAAGACGAACCAAGTGACCGCCGCGGGCGTCTCGTCACTGGCGGCGAAGTACGAACCACAAATGCTCGTCTACGGCTTGGCTGTCGAACAAACCTGGGGCACCGGCCCCGCCGAGCTGGTCCTCCACTTCCTGCGACCCCGCACCGAAATCGTAATACCCTGGAACAAAGAGGCTCGAGAGCGCGCCATCGAATTAATAACCAACCAGTTAACCGCAACGCGCAGCGGAGCCCACCACCCACCATAGCCGTTAACCGCGACGCGCAGCGGAGCGCTTTATCCCCCGCAACGCGCACCAGAGCGCGCCACCCGCCCGCGAAGCAATCGTTCGAACCCACTATGCCCACACCCTCCCCCCACAACCAGCGCGAGTTCGCCATCCAGGTCGTTCGCGATTTGCGCGATGCCGGGTTCGAAGCACTGTGGGCGGGCGGGTGCGTGCGCGACCAACTTCTCGGCCTTACGCCGAAGGATTACGACATCGCCACAAGCGCCGCGCCCGATCAGGTGCGCGATTTGTTTGGCCGACGGCGGACGATTCCTGTTGGAGCCTCGTTTGGCGTCATCACCGTACTCGGCCCCAAGCCGGCGGGCCAAATCGAGGTCGCCACGTTTCGCACCGATGGCGGGTACAGCGACGGCCGCAGGCCCGACCAGATCCATTTCTCCACTCCCGAACACGACGCGGCGCGGCGCGACTTCACCATCAACGGATTGTTTTACGATCCGCTAACAGACGAGGTACGCGACTACGTCGGCGGCGTGGCCGATATCGAAGCGCGCGTCGTGCAAGCGATTGGCGACCCCGAAGCCCGCATCGCCGAAGACAAACTGCGAATGCTACGGGCGGTGCGTTTCGCTGCGCGGTTCGACTTTGCCATCGACGCCGCAACGCTGGCCGCCGTGCGACACCACAGCAGCGAAATCACGCAAGTGAGTGGCGAACGGATCGGGGCTGAGATGGCCGCGATGCTCGTCCACCCCAATCGATCGTATGCGCTTCGCCTGCTTCGCGAAACAAAGCTTGAAACTCACGTGCTGCCAGAGACAATCCAATTGGTCGACGCCGATTGGGTGGGCGTGCTCAATCTCGTCATTCGACTGGAAAAACCTTCACTGGCTCAAGTATTGGCGGCGCTGCTCGCTCGGCTCGACGACGTGCGGGTCGCTGGTGGCATTGGCGCGCGATGGAAGCTCGCCAACCGCGACGTCGATCGGGCCGACTGGCTGCTCGACCAACTGCCCATGGCGCTCAATGCTGCCAAAGTCCGCTGGCCACAACTACAACGCGTGCTGATCAACGACGGTGCTGCGGAACTGGTAGCCATGGTGTCGGCCATGGCGGGCGACGACGACCCGTCGGTCCAACTTTGCGACTCGAAACTCGCGCTACCTCGCACCGAACTCGATCCGCCGCTGCTGCTAACCGGCGGCGACCTTATCGCCGCAGGGTTCGCCCCCGGCCCGGCTTTCAGCAGCATTCTTGAAGGGGTTCGCGACGCTCAGCTCGAAGGCCGAATCTCAACGCCAGACGAAGCGCTGCAACTCGCACAAGACCTATCCGGCGGTTAACGGTTGGGAAGAAAGTCTAAGCTTGGCAACTACCGCCCGATGGGGCATAACTTAGCAAGGCCGCATAAGCATCGCGCGCGATACTAGTCTCAAGCAAGGAGCCAACGCCATGAAACTCACTGACTTCTACAACGACGTTTCACGCCGCGTCGATACCAGCAAAACCGCGATTTCCGTCGCCGAAACCAAACGCGTCCTCAGCGAGGCTTTCCTGGTGCTCGCCAAAATGGACGCCGCCGACATGGCCGATACCATTGCCAAGGGCTTGGCAACGGCGAAGCGTAAGTCGAGTAAGTAAGCGAGATAAGAGGTAGTCGGATGGGTGGTTCTGCCGCAAGGCAGGTTCACCCACCTTTTTCGACGCAAAGTCGCAGAGTTGCCAAGACGGGCTGAGAAAGCTACAGCTAGCCGTATGACGCGGTAGGCTGACCTCTGTCTTGGGCACTCGATCTGGCGTTACTAGGGATGCGAACATCGAATGTATCGCGAGGATCGTATCTTCTACAGGTTAGTCGATCTTCAGGAAGCATCGACAACCGTAAAGCCACAGCACACTTCAGCTATCCGGGACATCATCATCACAACAGTGAGAGCCCGTCATGAGTAACGCAGAAGCCGTCGCAAAGCCGGAGAGAATGAACTCTACCGGGATCGGCCAGGCGTTGCTGCTCTACGGCATCTGCTTCGCCTTGGTGCTATTCGTCGGCAGCCTGATCCAGGGGCTCTCCTTTAAGATCGGGTTGGCTGCGACTTTGATCCTCTTGATGCTGCTGCCGGCGATTGTATTCGTTCGTTTGAAAAACGTGAGTCTTGCCGACGGGCTGCGATTGCGCGCCGTCCGGCCTTCCATTTGCTTCTCGAGTTTTTTCTCGGGTTCGGAACCTGGGGGGGTCGGCATGTTGATCGCGCGAACTCTGGACGACCTTGGTCTGAAATCGATGAATCAAGGGCTCGACGTCGGCTTGGACTCGCCGATGGGATTCGCTACGAACCTACTCGTGGTTGCTGTCGGTCCAGGGATTTGCGAAGAGTCCCTATTTCGTGGTGCGATTCAGGGAGTGCTCGAACGCAAAGGCAAGTGGTTTGGGGTAGTCGCCACGGCGGTGCTATTTGGTCATAATTCATATGATGTTGGGGCTCGCTATTCCTGCTGCCGTTATGGGGTTTTTCTACGGCTGGGTCGTGATTCGAACCAGGTCGATCCTACCGGCAATGGTGGCGCACTTCGCTAACAATGCTGCGGCATTGTCGTTCCTTTACTTCTTGAATGCGGAAGATCCCAGTTGGCTTATCCCATCGTGTATTGCCGTTGGCGTGATTGCCGTTGTAACGATCATGCGACTGAGTTCGGATCAACAAGGGAGTATTGCTAACTCGCCTTTGAGTGAAGTCCCGGCCGCGTTGCCGCTTTGGAGTTCACTCGGTTGTATGTTGCCGCTCATGACGCTTGCGGTCGCGGTTGTTGGGCTGTCTTCGACACTACCCTACGTCATGCAATCTCAGACCTTGGATAGCGGTGACCGGGTCATGTATGCCGACCAGAATTCCGTTCTTTTCAAGCCGATGGTCGACCAGGGAGACGCTCGGGTACTGTACGCCCGGGAAGAGAAGCTAATTGTTGGCCGGATTGTCGAACTCAACAACGACACGACGCGGATTCAGGATGAAGATGGAAATGAGATTGAAGTCCCTACCGCCGACATTAGAGGCGTCGTGCTCTACCCGTAAGCTGACTCTTAGTTGGACGTTGGCGGAACATAGCGACGCGGCTGGCCCATTCGATCTCCGAATCAAGAATCGCCCACGCGGGAATCTGGCCCCTTCGTTATGAATTCACGCCCTCGAATCAGAATCTGTTGTATCTCATCGGTCGAAGAGGCAAATCTTGCTGTGCTTGCCGGAGCGGATGCTATCGGTCTGGTCGGCGAAATGCCTTCGGGACCGGGTGTCATTGACGATCGGCTTATCAGGGAAATAGCTGCTTCTATACCTCCCGCAATAGGTACTTTTCTACTTACAGAGCGAACAACCGCAAGCGAAATCGCCGACCACGTTGCCTATTGTGGCACCAACACCGTACAAGTCGTCAACCACATTGACCCGGGAGAATGGCCAAAGCTACAGGAGCAACTTCCTGCGGCGACGCGTCGTGTTCAGGTCATACACGTTGAGGACGAAGCGGCTCTTGAGTTAGTCGAGCAATACGCCCATTTCGTTCACGCAATTCTGCTCGACTCCGGACAACCGTCCGCTACGGTGGCCAAGCTAGGGGGTACCGGGAAAATCCACAACTGGGATATCAGTGCACGAATTGTGGAACTCTCCCCAAAGCCGGTGTTTCTTGCCGGCGGCATCAACGAAGCCAACGTAAGGCATGCAGTTTCCAAAGTGAAGCCGTTCGGGCTAGACCTATGCTCAAGTGTTCGAATCGACGGCAGCTTGTCACGCCAAAAACTGTTTGCGTTCATGGAAGCTGCCTCAGCTTGAAACTTCACGACATTGATGAGTGTTACGGGACGCTGAGTACAGATGGCCAAAATTCTTTGTAGAAACGGTCCGTGGATCTGATCTAATGGATCGAAGCAAAGACTGTGAGTAAGCCAACAGCGCCATCGGAGTTAGCCGCAGATAAGCACGGTATTCACGGATGCTGAATAGGGTTGGGCCTTCAATGGTCGAGGTGGAAACCCCAGCACCCATGGGCGCTGATCGGCGTCGATGTGCGGCCAAATTGCGCGCCAATCTTGGCATCTTGGCGGTGAAGTCGTCACTGCCCTCCAGTTGTCCCTTTTGGTGCCTCCGAGCGGACAATTGGCGCCGAATCGGGCCGCCCATGAACTCAAAAAGCAACTGCAAAAATAGGTGATTCTGTATTCAATGAGGACTACGCGAGGCGAATAAAGCCCCCTGAAATCGTTTTCTAGAGCGTGCTTCGGCTAGCTGTAGCGATGTTGGCGCAAACGAGTCAATTCTGGCAAGGCCGGCCGAAGCAGGCGAATCTGCATGATTCGTCGACGCAGGCCAACGTAGCCAGGTGCGGACGCAGTAAGCCAGCACGCTACAGATAGGCGACGGGCGCTCTAATTCCGGGACAAATGGACACATCGTTAGGACGGAAGGCAGTGGGCGGTCGCTACCTTCGGCGGATGCCGATAAGTTCTAGCGGGTTTCGGACGCAGGGTTGCTGGATGCAGTCCGCGGCATGGGTGAGTCGCCAACTGGCACCTGCTCAGGGTTCGATTTGGTGGCACCCGCCACGGCGAGCGCCTGAAGCACCTGCGTCTTGGTAACGGTATCGCGGAGCACTAGGACTTCGTCGGGCCGGCCGGCTGGGTAGATAGCCAATAGCGGGATGCTACGGCTGCGAAGTTCCGCAAGCGCGTGTTCGATCGTTTCGTCCTCGTCCGTCCAATCGGCCTTCAACGCTTCGACGCCGTTTGCTTCGACCACTTTCTTGACGGCCGCCACATCAAGGGCCGTCAGTAAGTTGTAATTGCAGGTCGGACACCAATTCGCGGTGAACTCAACCAACACAGGGCGACCACTTGCACGCGATTCGGCTAGTTGGCTGGCCGAGAACTCCTTCCATGGAAGCTCGTACTCACGATCCCAAGTAAATCCGACCAAGCCGACTATCACCGCAAATGCGCATCCCAAACCCCAAGCACTCCATCGTCGAACGGTTGACGCGGTGATCGGCTGCCGGCCGCCGAGCCAACACGCAAACCACAGCGCAACGAGGAGCGCCATGGTGGCAATGTAATAGTCTGGATTGATCGTCGACAGCAGATACACGACTGTGCCAAGTAACACAAATGCCATGAATTGCTTGAAAGTCTCCATCCACATTCCAGGTTTGGGGATCCACTGCACCAATGCCGGGAATGCACCAATAATCAGATACGGCAGTGCCATGCCGAGACCGACAAACAAGAAAATGAGGTAGGTGACTCCTTGCGACTGCCCGATGGTAAACCCGAACACGGGCCCAAGAAACGGCCCGCTGCACGGGGTTGCGAGTATGGTGGTTAGAATCCCCTTGAAGAACGCGCCGCTCAGCCCCTCGCGCGAAGCCATTTCGGTGGCCGTGGACGAGCCAGCGAATCCAGGGAGCGGAATCTCCCACACTCCTAGAAAACTGAGCGCCATGACGAATACCAGTGACGTCATCGACACCTTGAACCACGTCTGGGTATTGAGTTCGCCCCACTCATAGTCGTTTTGACCTATGCCCCACTGGGTGAGCGAAGCAAGCGTTGCCAGCAGCAAGAATACGGATAACAACCCGGCCACATAGGCCAAGTTCAACACGAACACACGCCCACGGCTTTCGCCACCCTGTTTGGCGAAGCCCATGATCTTCAAACCGATCACAGGCAAGACACAAGGCATCAAGTTGAGAATCAATCCGCCAACCAACGCTGCGCCCAGCATACCCATCAAGCCAAGATTGTCCTGGTTCGATGATGGGTTGAACTCAATGATCTGGAGTTGGCCGGCTACAGGAGCCGCATCCTTGATGGAGTTCGCGGTCTTCGCCGCCAGATCGGATGCTTCAGAATACTTGGCGGGCGCAAACGAAACGGTTGCGGGATCGCTTGACTCTGAGTCGCCTACGGAGATGGTGGCGGAAAAACGGGCGCCCTTGGCCAATTCGCAGCTGCCTAGCCCTTGGTCGTTGGACTCGCATGCCTGGTAGCCGACCAAACCGTCAATGTTGTAGTCGCCCAGCGCGAGGTCGGCGGCAAAGTCGATCGGCACAACCCAAACCGCAGTATCTTCATGAAATGCAAGCTGACCAAACCCAGCGACGGGACTGTCCTTCTCGATCAGCGTCGACCTCGACTCTGGTTTGAATGCAGTCGTGCCCTTGAGCGGGTCGAGCGCAATCAAAGTAGGCTTGTTGCCCGGCTGGTCGTCCGACGGTGCATACGCATTGATATGCCAGCGCTTCGGCATGTCGGCGCGAAGTATCAAGTTCGTTCGCCCGCCGGGTTGCACATTGCGACGGTCGACCCAGCCATACCAAGTTACTGCGGATCCATCGGCGCGAAACACGCCCGCCTCGGCAGGCGGTGTCAGCACCGTAGCAGGTTCCGGCGCTGGGGTTGTTGCGGCCTGGGTCGCAACGTTCGACGGAGCAGTTACATCGACTGGCCCGATTTCGATCCCATCGCCCTGCTTCGCCGTGAAATCGAAGTTCAGCCGAATGCAGGCCTCCTTGCACGCCTGAAGCGTCACTTTGCCATCAATCGTCAACTGCTTTGGGTCTACGCCTTCGGCGATTTCGATGGGTAGATACCAAGTCACCTGATCGTCATGCTCTTCAATCGTCAGTCCCTTCCACACCACCTGGTCGATCCGCGAATGTGGCTCGGGAAACGCTTGCCAGTCGCCGATCGGGAGGTACATGTCCGATTCGGTGAGCGTGATCTTCGTTCGCATCGGCCCACCCTTGGGCTGCGTCAACGAATAGACGTGCCACTCAGGATCGATCTTGGCCGTGACCATCAG
Source organism: Pirellulales bacterium (assembly GCA_028279215.1). Taxonomy (GTDB): domain Bacteria; phylum Planctomycetota; class Planctomycetia; order Pirellulales; family Lacipirellulaceae; genus Aeoliella. The sequence goes on along the minus strand of JANQOF010000001.1, from coordinate 8,521 downwards.
GATGGCCGGCCGATCGGCAGTTGCGGTCGTAAACTGCGCCGACACGTTCACCGGATCGCGCTCGACTTCACCACCCAGACCACCGAAGTCGAGGTTGTTGAAATCAAACTCCTGCGCCCAAGTGGCAACGGGCAACGCCGCACAACACAAGAGAACGGATACGATTCGAATTCTTATCGCCTGTTGCATGAAGATACGATCGTGGGTGATATGCCGGGAGTCGTGTCTAGTAATTTTAGCGGTCGCTCCGAAGGCTGAAAACATCGAACTACTGGGAGACTTTGGCATTATTTCCGTCGATAATTCCGAGTCCGTACGACAGCTAACGCTTGCTACATGGTTGCTGGTAACTCGAGCAGCGCCGCCAGTCGCCTTGCGAAGTGAGCCGCCCGCGACACCGCGGCTGCCTGATTGGTGAACGTCCGCCGCTCCACAGCGAGCCAACGCAGCCAGTTAGCCAATGAAAGCACGGTGCCGATGTCGTACAGGGCGCCCAGCGCTTGCCATTCAAGATCGTCGAGCCGCCGTTGAGAGTCGTACGCGGCCAACCCTATTCGCCACCAATGGTTGTTCGGCCCGGATACGCTACCAAGCAACCGAGCCAGGTCGGCCATTGGCGTATCAGGCCGCACGGTTACAAAGTCGACTAGTCCCACTGCCCGCTGTTGGTCGAACAAGAAGTTGCTAATCCAGGCATCCCCCCAAACCAGTTGTACGGGAAGTTTGTTGAAGTCGAGCAGCGCGTACTGCCCGCGAACCTGTCGAACCGCCCGCCCTAGTGCTTCTGCAGGACGTGGCAAATGGAACGGCCACCAGATAAGGTTCGACCCATCGCAATGCTCAAAGTTTCCGTCGGCCAACTGCCGCTCAAGCTCAGCGACCCGAGCCAAGTATAGCGATGTTGAATTCCGCCACTCGCTGCTTGGCAAGCCTTTTGCGCGCATGTGTAGCAGTGCCAACTTGTCGCACGCCGATTCGACGTGCTGGCTGGTGATGTCCGTCGCATCGCATGGACATCCCGGCAGCCACGGGGTCAACTCCCAGAGCAACCCAGCAGCATGGACAAGGTATTCGTTTCCGCCGGCCACGACTCCGATGGGCACGGGAACCACGAGCGACTCCGGTTGGTATACACGATGTAGCAAGCTGGACACCCGCTCAGCCTGTGTATATTGCTCGGGGCGCCAGCCGCGCAATGCGTACAATCGGCCCGATGCATCAATCTGCCACAAAGGTGCTGCCGATAGTCGCTCTTCCGACGCTGGCTTGGCGGTTGCACACTCCGTCACTAGTTCAGGCCAACCATGTGCGGCTATCTGAATGATTGACGACCTGTGCATAGGAATCGGTCCGATCGAGCGTTGCGTTTTTTCGACATGCGTCACTATCCTATTGTATATTCTTGGGGCTCCGAGCGCTTGGCCAATCTGCAGACGCAGCACCTCACCACCGGGCCGGCACTACCCAATCCCACCACACGTACTGAGGCCGAAACCGTGGAAACACTGCGTCCCCTTTGCCTAGTCGCGTCGTCGCTCGTTCTGTTGATGACGATGGCGATTGCTGATGCCAAGAATGTTGAAGGAGCGCCGGACAAGCAGGCCGCTCCAACAGTGGACAAGTCGGGCAGTGACAATGGTCCTAGCAAAGAGGGCGAGGAGGCCGACGCCAAAGCCAAGTCGAAGTTCCCCGAGCACAGCAAAGTACTCAAGGACACCAAAACGAAAGCTGGCTTGCTGAAGCTGCATCAAGGCGAGGAGAAACTGTTCATCGAGCTGCAGCCGAGCGACCTGAACAAAGACCTCTTCGTGCTGATTACCATTGCCAAGGGCATCGGACAGCAACCACTGCTCGGTGGCTACAGTTGGGGCTTTGGTGACGATTGGGTTTGGCAGTTCCGGCGCGTGGGTGATCGCGTGCAGATCGTTCGCCGTAACGTACGTTTCACGGCCAAGGCGGGCAGTCCCTCGGAGCGTGCCGTGAAGCTCGCGTATACCGATAGCGTGCTGTTCAGCCTTCCGATCGCCACCACCGGACCTGGCGGATCGGTCGTGATCGACCTGACTCCGGTGCTGCTGAGCGACTTGCCTCAAATCAGCCAGGTCCTTCCCGGGTTTAGCTTCTCGAAGGGCAAGAGCAACTGGGCTGGCATTGAAGCGCACCCCAAGAACGTCGAGATCCAAGTGGCCGCCACGTACGCCTCGAACGGATCGTCGGATATCGAATCGGTACCCGACAGCCGAGGCGTCACGGTGAACGTGCATTACTCGATCAGCCGCTTGCCGAAGACCAGCTACAGGCCACGGCTGGCCGATGACCGCGTCGGCTACTTCTTGACGGTGGTGAAAGACTTCTCTAAGCCGGAAGTCGAGGACCGATTCGTGCGGTACATCAACCGCTGGAATCTGGAGAAGTCGGATCCATCGGCGGAGAAGTCGCCGCCTAAAGAACCCATCGTGTTCTGGCTCGAGAAGACCATACCGTTCAAGTATCGAAAGCCAATCCGCGATGGCATCGAGGAATGGAACAAGGCCTTTGAGGAGGCTGGTTTCTACAACGCCATTGAGGTGCGCCAGCAGCCCGACGACGCCGGCTGGGAGCCGGGCGACGTGCGATACAACACGTTCCGCTGGATCACCTCGGGAGCAGGTTTCGCCATGGGACCTTCGCGAGTCGATCCTACAACCGGTCAGATACTCGACGCCGACATCATTTTCGACTCCGATTTTCTCCAGTTTTGGAAGCAGGAGTACGAGACATTCACGCCGCAAGGCATTGCAGCGCTCACCGGCGGCCCTATCGAAATCGATGCCTATCGCGACGCGCGGAGCTTGCGACCCAAGCACTTGCACGCCGGCCACCACGCGGGTTGCACCTGCAATCTGCTCAATGGCATGTCGCGTCAATTGGCACTTGGGGCGGCGGTAACCGCTTCGCGCAAGCGTAGTAAGGAGGATCTCAATAAGCTGATCATGCAGGGGCTTAAGGAAGTGGCGATGCATGAAGTTGGCCACACGCTCGGGCTGAGACACAACTTCAAGTCGAGCACGCTGTATTCGATGGATGAAATGAACGACGTCGAAAAGACGAGCAAGACAGGACTCACCGCATCGGTGATGGACTACAATCCGGTAAATATTTCCCCAGCAGGCATGCCTCAAGGGGATTACTACTCAACGACCATTGGGCCCTATGATTACTGGGCGATTGAGTACGGTTACACGCCGTTCAAAGCCTCCAAGCCACAAGCTGAACTAGACGACTTGGCGAAGATTGCCTCCCGAAGCGGGGAGGCGGAACTTGCTTACTCTACCGATGAAGACACACGCGGCATCGACCCCGACCCACACAGCAATCGCTTTGACTTCTCCAACGACCTGGTGGAGTACGCCAAGCGCGAGGCCAAGCTGGTTGCGGAAACCATGCCCAGCATCGTCGACGAATTGGTGGAGGAGGGCGATGGATACCAGCGGGCGCGGCAAGCATTCGGCGTGTTGCTTGCAACTCATGGCAAGGCGATGTTCATCGCTTCCCGATACATCGGTGGCGTGTACGTAAGCCGTAGTCACAAAGGCGACGCCGACGCCGACGAGCCGTTTGAAGTGGTCGACGTCGACAAACAGCGGGAAGCACTCGAATTGGTGTGCGAGCAGATGTTCTCCGCCACGCCGTTCAACTTCCCGCCAGAGCTATACAACAAGTTGTCGGCCTCGCGGTGGAGCCACTGGGGCACGGGCGAAACTTACCGCCAAGATTACCCGGCGCACGAGTCGATCTTGATGTGGCAACAGCGAGTACTTGATCGTTTGATGTCGTCGTTGACGCTGACCCGCATTCACGACAGTGAATTGAAACTTCCGGCCGAGAGCGACGCGTTTACGGTCGCCGAGTTGCTCACGACACTTACCGATTCGATCTTCGCTGAAGTCCAAGAAGACGAAGCCGATGAAGATGCGGAGTACTCGTTGCGCCAGCCAGCGGTGGACAGCCTACGCCGCAACTTGCAGCGGGCTTACCTCGACCGGCTCGTGACCCTCGCGCTGGGAACGTCCGCCCCCCAAGACTGTCAAACCATGGCCTACAGTGAACTCGCGCGATTGAAGATCGGCATCGATGGCTACCTGGACGACTCGGGCGAACAACTCGACCGGTATTCGCAGGCCCATCTGCAGGAGACCTCCGCCCACATCGAAAAGGCCCTCGATGCACGATTTGTCGCCAAGCCCTGACGGACGTCGCCTCCGCCCTTCGGTCGATCGCCGGAATCCGGTACGATGTGGGTGGTTGAATTTCCGAAGTCTTGGGGATTCTTAGGCGGAGGACTAGCGGATGCGACTGATCTGGGCGGTAATCCAACCGACAAAGCTGGCGACGGTCGAGAAGGCGCTGATGAAGATTGGCGTCACTCGGATGACTGTGCTCGACGCGATGGGCTACGCGCGTCAGCGTGGTCATATTGAGACGTATCGAGGCCATGAGTACGAGACCAACCTGCTTCGCAAGGTGCAGCTCGAAATTGCCGTGAACGACGACTTCCTCGAGAAGACCATCGAGTGTCTGGAAGAGCATGCCTTAACGAGCGTGGAAGGCCATATTGGGGACGGCAAGGTGTTTGTGCTGCCACTGGACGACGCGATTCAAGTAAGTGACGGGCAGCGCGGACCTGGAGCTGTGTAGTCGCCATGCTCCTAGTCATTACCAACGATCTGATGGCCGCCGCGCCGATCGAGAATACGGCGCGGCAGTTGAACGCAGCCTGTCGCGTGACTCGCCTGGACCAAGCCGTCGACATTGGTCCGACGGAGCTTGTTGACTTGGTGGTGCTCGACCTGAATGCCGTCGATCAGGTTGTCGACGCGGTAGAACAATTGCGAGCGACCATCGACAGCAAGGTCCCGATTGTCGCATTCGGGCCGCATGTGCATGACCAGAAACTTGACGCGGCGCGTGATGCTGGATGCGCGCAGGTGTTGACGCGCGGGCAATTCCATCAGCAAGGTCGCAACGTCATTGCCGCTGTCCTCGCGAATACGCCGTAGTGGCGCCGCGATGCACTATGCGGCATCCGAAGCTGGCTTCTCGACCAACGGCATGCCGTTGGAATCTTCGCCCAGGTGAGGCAACCCTCCAGCAAACTCTTCGGGTGCAATATGTACTTCGTCCACGTGTACGCCATCAACATCCAGACGGCGCAACACGTAGAGTCCGGATGCCGCCGACCAAAGGTAGGCAGTAAGGATGGCCGTGACCAATCTGTATGCCGCAGAAGTCCACCACGAGATGGCGGATGCCGCCCACGCGACGTTGTTTTCGCCCGCGGCGAATAGGCAAGCGTGGTGCACGCTGGTTGCAAATGCGTGCGTGCCGACCGCCATGACCAGTCCAAGCGCCGCGATTGCGACTAAGTAACCCACGAGCCGCAGCGGCTTCTGATAAACGTACGAGAACATCCTGCTAACCGCGTCGAAGGCGTCGCTATCGTCCGTCGCCGCCGCAGCCAACACCAGCGGCCAACCCACTGCCGCGCCTAGCGTGTAAACCATTGCGACGAACGCCGCGAGTATTACGAAAGGCCACAACACCGCGGCAATCGGTTCGAGCACGGCGGCCTGCATCGCCAAACGGACCAACGCCAGCGGCAACCAAACCACGCCTAGTCCCGCTAACAACAATAGCGGCCCACCCAAGAAGCCCGAAGTGTTGCGCCAAGCGTAACGCACTGCGCCGGGAATACTTGGACTCTCGTCGCGCGTGAGGCTCAACGCCGCGATGCGTACAATCGCCCCGCCCACCAACGCCCAGACAATTACCCGAGCGATGATGCGAACCAGATTCGGCCCGATTGATTCGCCGCCGGCAATCGCGACGAACGGCTCGACGAACGCAAGCCAAACGGCCAGCAAGCTGCTCGCGGCCACGGTTCCCAGCTCGCTCCATTGCTCCGGCGGCACCGGCATTGCTCGCTGGCTGACATTCCACGTCGCATCGACAGCCCAAACCGCACACACACCCACCGCGGCCAACAGCACAACCCGCCCGCGCAAGGCGATGGCCGGAATCTCTAGCAGTAGTAGCCAAGGCCAAGATAGGGGCCGGTGGACTGTCGACGTCATAGGGTCACTCCTCCAATGAGCCTGCAATCGAGAGCTTCGTGCTTTGATTACTAGATGAGTAACGATTATAGCGCACCCGGTGGCCGAGGGCTACGCGAATCCGAGATGCTAGCACCAGCCCGCTAAAGTTGCTCGGGCTCTTCGTCGGCGTCAGGATCGGGAAGCGCCGGCAAACCGTGGTCTTCGTCGAGCCAGCGGCCCAGGTCGATCAGCCGGCAGCGCTCGCTACAGAACGGCAGCGCGTCGGACGAGGACTTTTCAAACTCCGCCTTGCAGGTCGGACATACCACGGTCAGTCTTTCTTCTTCGCCGCGGGCTTGGACTTCGAAGAATCGGATTTCTTGTCCGGCTTTTTGTCCTTCTTACTGTCGGCAGAGGACGACTCTTGCGATTTCTTGTCGCTTTCGGCTGCCTTCTTATAAGAATCGCTACGGTAGTCGGTCTCGTAGAAGCCGGATCCCTTAAACATGACGGCTGCGCCGGTGCCAAACAGCCGCCGCAGTTTGAGCTTCCCACACTCAGGGCACTTGCGCTTTACGGGCTCAGAGATCGATTGAAACAACTCGAACTCGTGATCGCAGGCGTCGCATTGATAGTCGTAGGTAGGCATGAGTTTATTACTAATGTTTAGAATTGAGCCACTGATCAACACGGATTGACACGGACTTCAGCCAAGTACCACCGCTGTTACATCACGAGGCGCTTGAACTCCACGCGATCTTTCCCAAAGTTGATCAACAGGCCAACCTTGATGCCCGTGGCCTTCAGTTCGTTCAACAGTTGGGATTCATCTTGAGGATTGTATGTCTTCGCGACCTTTAGCTCGACGATTACTTTGCCTTCCACAAACAGGTCCGCATAGTATTCCCCAACAACCACATTCTTGAACCGCACTACGATTCCGTGCTCGCGCTGCGCGTCCAGCCCCCTGCGGGTCAATTCAACCTGCATGGCTTCTTGGTATACCTTCTCCAAGAATCCATACCCCAACTAGCGATGCACTTCAAAAGCAGCACCAATGACTTGTTCGGCAACTTCCTCAAACACCAATGTCATTTTTGGCTCTGCGACGTGCAATGCCGGGCCGTTCTCATCCGTGGTCCATCTGTGTCAATCCGTGGCCAATTCAGTCCTGTGACGGACCGGACGAGACAATTACCTGGGCGGCGCGGACGACTCGGTCGTGCAGTTGGTAGCCAGCTTGCGTGACCATCATCACCTGGCCCGCGGGAAGCTCGTCGGACGGTTGCTGCAGAATGGCTTGGTGCAAGTCGGGGTTGAACGTTTCACCCTCGGCGTCGATTTCTTTGCAGCCGTGCTGCGCGAGTGCGGTGACGAGTTGCTGTCGCACCAGCTTGAATCCTTCGAGCAGCCCAGCCGTTTCCGATCCGTCGCCCGCCGCTTCGATGGCGCGATCGATATTGTCAACAACTGGCAGGATATCGCGCATCAGGTCAATGCTCGCGTATTGTCGGGCATCGGCCAGTTCGCGGGCTTGGCGCGTGCGGAGGTTTTGAATCTCGGCCTGCAAGCGCAGCACGCGGTCCTGTTGGGTTGCCAACTCGGCCTCGGCATCCACGTCGACAGGCGGCTGTGCTTCGTTTTCGTTGAGCGCTTCGTCGATCAAGTCTTCTTCATTCGCCATGTTTATTGCTCCTGGTCGCCGTCATCGCTAGCGGTGAAGTAGTCTGCCAGTTGTTTGAAAAACGACTTCCGTTTGGGCGCCACGTTCTTATGTTCGACTTCGGCGAGCTGCCGTAACAAGTCCTCTTCGTCGGCCGACAGCTTTGTTGGGACTTCGATCGTGACTTGCACCAATAGGTCGCCCAAGCCATGGGACCGTGGGTCGGGCATACCACGGCCACTTAATCGAAACACTTCGCCCGACTGTGTGCCAGCGGGCACCTTCACTTCGCCGCGGCCGTTGAGTGTTGGGACTTCCAGTTTGCAGCCCAGCGCCGCTTGTGCGTAAGTGATCGGCACGCGGCAAACCAGGTGCTGCCCCTGCCGCTCGAACAGCGGATGGCCGAGCACCGCAATGAAGCAGTAGCAATCGCCGGGCGGACCGCCGTGCATGCTGGGCTCGCCCTCGCCGGGGATGCGGACGCGCATGCCATCGTCGACACCGGCTGGGATCTTTACCTCGGTTACGACCTTGCGAAGTCGCTGCCCTTTGCCCCGGCAACTGCGACACGGGTCTTTGACTTTCGAGCCTTCGCCACCGCACGCTGGGCAAGCGGTTTGCACTCGTACAATCCCCGTCGACTGTATCACCCGACCGTGTCCACCGCAGTACGAACAAACTTCGCGTGCGCTGCCTGCCGCCGCGCCGGAGCCACGGCAGTCTCCACAGGGCTCGTGGCGTTCAAACTCGACTTCTTTCGTACAGCCTTCCGCCGCTTCGTGCA
>JANQOF010000035.1 GCA_028279215.1 Pirellulales bacterium | reverse complement strand
GGACACCGTCGAACTCAACGCAGCCGACGCACGCAATGTGCTAAAGCTGATGGAGCGACTCGATGATCACGACGACGTCCAAGGCGTCGCGGCCAACTTCGATATTCCCGACGAAGTGATGGCCGAAATCGAAACGGGAGCTTAGAACGTGCGTCGGCTAGCTGTAGCGATGTTAGCGCCAACGAGTCAAATCTGGCAAGGCGGCCGAAGTAGGCAAGTCCGCATGATTCGTCGATGCAGGCCAACGTAGCCAGGTGCAGACGTAGTAAGCCAGCACGCTACAGATAGGCGAAGGGCACTCTAGTTCCCCAATTGCCCCAGTTGGGGCAAAACACGTTTTCCTAACGTGTTAATGCATAACGGCTTACGTTGATGCTCAGCGCGAAACACGATTCGTTGGGGCAAAACTCTCCTCGCTACTGTGGCGAGCCATTCTCCAAAGCGTTGCGTGTTAACGCCTTACGTCTTCGGCCGAAGTCACGTACCACCGAGTTGTGCCCCAGGTCTTCCCCAACGTTGGGACAAAACCCCAAACGCATGACCAATACCCAGTGACCAATGGAAATCGTCCGCCTTACGGCCAATAGCCCGCGCAGCAGACGCCCTCCAGGCCACTCGCCACCAGCACTTGCCACTACCGAATTGCCAAAGAGCGTATAGCGCGCACGTAGCACGCGCATCGAATTGCCACCATTGGATCAAATGCGTGGCCACATCTCCAGAAAAAAATCGGAAGATTGATGTCGAGTCACCTTTGTCCAGAAGCAGGACATGACTCGAGAACAACTTTGGAATTTTTCCAAACGCCGAAGGCGTTAAACACCGAAGCCCAGGGGCATGGCGAAGCCGCACACCCTGCGTCTGGAACGCGGGTTCTTGGCGGTTACGCTGAAAGCGTCACACGACGATAGACGCCTTTAGCTTAAGTGGGCGAGGCACCATTTGGACAACTGAACAGTACATCCCGAATCCCTGAACGCAAGCCACCCAGTCCCCTAAAGTGAAGCCGATATCGAGTTCTGGTTTTTTTAATCAGTCCGTACAGGCACAGTAGCGCTAAGACCGGTCCAGTGATTGCCGCCCAGCCCTCGTTAATCGGTGGTATTGCCGCTTCGGCATTCTCCAGAAAGACTTGCATCGCTCCATCTCATATGTTCGAGACCATGCAGGCAAGTACATACACGTGCGCTGAGCCTGAGGGTCGCTCCATCACCGCTCGTCCGCTTTCTTACCCTCGTCTCGTCACAGTGCTTCGGCGGAGTTAGCGTCCATAGTCAGCTTAGAATACGCTGCCTGCTGCAATCACAACAGTTGAACCTGCTCAATCCATCCCGTAGTGCTTCACTGGCTCCTCTTCCCTTTCCCAGTACTCTTGGAAGTCGAAGTCGGGTGAGTTATCGAGGTCGTGGCACTCCATGCAGTTCTGCACCACCTTACCGCCCTTGAAGTTCTGCCCCTCCATGTTGCCCTCGTTTTCGACGATCTCCATTCGTAAGTCGGCGCGGAACCGTTCGATCTGCTCGTCGGTCGCGTCGATGTTGCCCATCTCGGCGTCGTAGTGGTTCTTCGCCGGACCGTGGCAGTTCTCGCAGCCTTGCATGGTGAGGTGCGGCGTCTTCTCCAAACTCTCGTAGCCACCGACGTAAGGAGCATAGGCCTGAGGATTCCAGCCCGTCACGTGGCAACTCAGGCACTCGGGGTCGAAGTGCCGAGGAGGGTCGAGTTCCACCAGTGTCGTTGTGGCGTGAGCATGCGGGCTGTGCATGAATATCTCGCACGCCGTGGAATGGCAGTCGGCGCAGGCCTCGCTGCCAACCCATCCACCTCCCTGCTTGGGCAACCGCATTGGCTTGCCGGTCAGCGGTTCGAAACTGCCTGCGGCGGTCACCAAGGTCTTCAGTTGGTCTTGATACCGCACGAGTAGCTGCTTCATTTCGGGCGCGTCTTCGAAGCGGTGATCCATGGGCACCTTTTGGTAACGGTACTTCGGCGATCCTTGCTCGTAGATGCCAACCACCACGGCGTACATGCCCTTGTGACCCACCTCGATAAGCGTCGCACCCGACTCGGCAATCTGCTCGGGTTGGATGGGCGGCTCGTCGCCGCCTGTGCCAGCTACGACCCACCGAAACTTGGGAAACTTGGCCGACAGATCCTTCGCCTCGTCGACGTCGCCGTAAACCAGCAGCACTAACTCGTCGCACTTGGCTGCTTCAAGCTCTGGCAATACCTCGGCGATTGCTTGTTCCGCTGGGAGCGTCACGAGATCTCGCATCGACTTGGCCGCCGCTAAACCTTCCTCGCCAAGCACGGCCGTCATGCCAACCTTGATGTCGTTCTCTTCGACGACATGGTACCTTCGCGAAAACCCAGCATCGAAATCCACCAACCCAACGTTTGCGGAAAGCAACGGATTCGGATCGAGATTGGCTGCTTCGCTGAGCATGTCGAGCCGCAGGTCTTTATCGCCAAAACCGATCGCTTCGTAGCCCATCTCAACCAATCCTTCCAGCGACCTACCAAGTTTGATTTGTGCTTGCGGCCCATAGCGGCGAACCAGTCCGCCGGCGTCCATGGCGATGATGGGCCAGCCCAGCCCGCGAAGTTCCTTCATCAGCGTCATGCGACGTTTGAATCCGCCCTTTTGGTTCTCAAGCCCGGCACAACCGCAAGGTTCGAGGAAGCCCATCTGTTCGCCGGTGAACATGAGCGCCAAATCGGGCTTTGGCCACTCAACGAAGATCGGGCCGTTGGCCTCGATAGGATCGACCTGCGGAGTACCACCGGCGGCTAGTCTTATCCCGGAGACAGGAATTCTTGGCTTGGCAACAAACCTCGCTTCGAATCGCGGGCCGACGTGAATCTTGGGCGGTTCGGGCGACTCGCTTGCAGCACGGCTGCCAATCACGAGCGTCGCCCACATGGGCACGAAGAAAACCAGCAAGCCAAACATCAACGGTCGCGAACGGCGACCAACGTGGTGCATCGTCATAGCAATTGGCGAGGGGCTAAGGGGGACGGCTTTGACCTTGGTAAGATCATGCGTATTCCGAATTGTCGGTGCAAGCGGCGAACTTCTCCACCCCCGACCATGCTAGCTAGCAAAGTCGATTTGGCGGGCGACCAAATGATAGCTACGGATGCGCTAAGGCGCTGTTCACACGCAACGGCAAACTCCCACCCACGACTCACCGCGTCACACCCGGCTTCTTGATCACGTATCGTACGCCAAAGCTTATTTCGGGGTTCAATGGGTGATTGGTCTTGAGCACCACTCGGCCCGCTTCGCCCTGGCCGGTGCCGTTGCGGATGGCAGCCGGCAGACCTTTGGGGACGCGGACGGTGAGCGGAACCATCGCGCCCGATCGAGTCGACTTCAGTTCCCCCAACTCGATTTCCAGCGACTCGGGATCCTTTTCGGCAACGTCGAACACGATGCCTTCGGTGTGGTCGCCCTTGATGGATAAGAAGAGTCGCACCTGGGCCCCGTCGGCACTTTGTATGTCGCCCATGTGGACAGCACCGATGACGTCGTTCCAAGCCGAGGGGCCGCGAATCTCGATGTCGCCAACGGCCGTACCATGAATCGGTACGCTAAACTCCTCCGCGCCTTCAATCGTAGTCTTCAACACCACCCATTGTTGAATCGGCCCCAACGCAAGGCTCTTGTTCGGAGTGACGTCGACTCGATAACCCGACTTGGCCTTGGCGTCGGGCAGTTCGTCCTTCGTCACCTTGGTAAGGTCAACTTGAAACTCGTCGCCAACATCGTCGGAATCGAGTTCCGCCGACAGAATCTCCATGTCGTCATCGTTGTACGACATGACATACACCGACTCGGTGCGTTGCTCGCCTGGGTGGAGCTTATCGAAGAACCACTCCTTCGGTTCCACGCCACTCACATCGGTAACAACACCTTCAACCGTCAACTCGACACGGCGTGAACGCGGATCGCTAGTACCGAGCGTGGCAGTCTGTCGAAATTGACCCGGCAACGACTTCGCGATCCAAGTTAGCTCCACGTCGCCCGACTCGCCAGGAAGAATCGGCTTGGGCGGCAGTTTGAAAGCCGTGCACTTGCAGGTGGTTCCCAGGTTCTCGAGCACCAATGGCTTGGTGCCGTTGTTGGTGACCTTGAACGCGTGCTCTTTGGTGGTGCCGCGCTGCATGGCGCCAAAGTCATAGGTCATTGAGTCGACCTCAAACTTCGGAAAGTTCAACTCCGCAGCCGGCACGTCGTCGCGCAGCGCGGCAATATCGGCCTCCGAGTTGGGAAAACCGACCGACCAGTAGGCGGAAGCCGCGCCGACACCGGCGCCAATCAAAATAGAAACAATCGCAACGGGAACTGCACGCATGGAACCGGCGGGACAACTGTTGAGAGATGCTACTTGATTCGCCAATACTTATATTTTAGGCCGTCAGCGCTGACGGCGTCAATCAAACGAAAGTTCATCACCAGCGGGCCGCGCGCGAAGTTGCGCCCGCAGGTGGTCGCGACACTGCGTGAAGAACTCTTGAAAATCGGTGCGCTTGTAATCGGGATATGTCCACGGCATTGCCAGCCATCCCGCCGCCCGCCGGTAACCTAGCGTGATTTCCGCGTAGATACCGCGGGACTGATAGATGCGATGAGAGTGGTTTTTGGTCGAAGCGAGTACGAGCTTTGCTTCGGCGATGTAACCAGGGTCGAGATTGAGCGGCCTGGGTTCGAGACAGTCGCCGGTAGCGGCAAACTCCGCCTCCCATTGGTTGGTTGCATGCTTCCAGGCGACAAGTTCGGCCGGGTCGACGAGCGCGGCGCTAGCGACGAACTGCTTCTTTAACCCAATGCCCATCTCCGCTTCGTAGTAGTTGGTATCGTCAAACTCAAACGCGCTACTCTTGAGCGTTTCTGATCCCCACGTCTGTCCGATCCGCTCGACCGCCCAGTCGAGCGCAGTATCGTGCCGGCTGACCACCGCGACGAGTCGCAACACGGGTTGTGGAGGGTGGATGGCGCCCATCGGGGCAGATTTGCGTCAGAGGCAAAACACTAGGCCTGCGAGCCAATGGGCCCGACACTACAGATGGTCACCAACGCAAGATAAGTGTTGCGCCACTTACCATCAGCGCAACGAACAAGTACGTCGGCAGCTATGTCCGATACCAAAGCGAGGTCCGGATCGGTCACGTCAAACACGCCACCATTGTTCATCTTGATTCGCACGGGACCCTGCTGAATCAAGTTGGTCAATACTTCACGATCCATGGCAAATACTCGTTCGCGCCCCAAACGTCTGGCGATATCTGCATTGTACCGCACAGGTGGAATCCCGCCCAATGCCTCAGCGAACAAATTGTCACCAACACTGCAATCTGTCAATAAGCTCGCGCGAACACCCCGCGCCGCTCGCTGTCGGCGCCGGTGAAAATGCACTTGCCGTTTTCCTTCTCGCCGTCGAGCGGGACGCATCGGGCGGTGAGTTTCATTGCTTTGAGCTTGGCTTCCATCTCCGGATCATCGACGAAATGACTGTACGCCAGACCACCGGGTGCGTCGTCAGCGAAGAACTTCTCGAAGTCTTCCATCGAATTGATCTCGACGCTCGCCGCGTCGCGCAACTTGGCCGCTCGATCGAACAGGTTCTGCTGCATTTCGGCGAGCGTGTTGGTGATCTCGACGACCAGTTCGCCGCGTGGAGTGCCCTGCCCTTTCCCGTCGATGTCGCGACGGGAAACGAACACCCCTTCGCCTTTCACATCGCGCGGCCCAATCTCTGCGCGAATGGGCACGCCCCGCTTCACCCATTGCCATTTCTTGTCGCCGCCGCGCATGTCGCGATCGTCGAGCTTCACGCGCACCGAGGCGCCGTCGAACGTTTGCGATTCCAGTTCCGCTTTGAGCGAGTCGCAGTATGACAATACTGCAGCGCGTTCGTCGTCGTTCTTGTAGATCGGCAAGATTGCCACGTGTGCCGGGGCAAGCTTGGGAGGGATTACCATGCCGTCGTCGTCGGCATGGGTCATGATCAACCCGCCAACCAACCGAGTCGACACGCCCCAGCTTGTGGTCCACGCATGGGTGAGTTCGCCGTTGACGTCCTGGAACTTGATGTCTTGCGCTCTCGCAAAGTTCTGTCCCAAGAAATGACTCGTACCCGCCTGTAGCGCCTTGAGGTCTTGCATCAGTGCTTCGATCGACAACGTGTCGACCGCGCCGGGAAACCGCTCGCCGGCCGTCTTACGACCTTTGATCACCGGCATTGCCATGTGGTTTTCGGCAAAGTCGGCGTAGACATCCAACATTTGCTTGGTCTCCGCCTGAGCTTCTTCTGCCGAAGCGTGCACCGTGTGGCCTTCTTGCCAGAGGAACTCGGCGGTGCGAAGGAACATTCGTGTGCGCATTTCCCACCGCACGACGTTGGCCCATTGATTGAGCAGGATGGGCAAGTCACGATAGCTTTGCACCCAACGGGCGAATGTGGCGCCGATAATGGTCTCGCTGGTGGGCCGCACGATGAGCGGTTCCTCGAGCTTCGATCCGGGCGATGGCCGTAAGCCGCCATCGGGGTCAGGCTCCAAGCGATGGTGCGTTACCACCGCGCACTCCTTGGCGAAGCCCTCGACGTGTTCGGCCTCCTTCTCCAAGAAGCTCATCGGAATGAACAGCGGAAAGTAAGCGTTCTCGTGCCCAGTGGCTTTAAACATGTCGTCCAGTTGCCGCTGGATGTTCTCCCAAATGGCATAGCCCCAAGGCTTGATGACCATGCAGCCACGTACGTCCGACGTTTCGGCCAGATCGGCCGCCTTGATCACTTGCTGATACCACTCGGGGTAGTCTTCGTTGCGGGTGGGGGTAATGGCGGACATAGGCATAGGGTTCGGGGATCAGGGGTCAGGGACTTGGGAGTGGACATTCTAGAGCAGTTAGATGTTCGATTGAATCCGAGTCTCGGCCGGAAAAGCCCACTGGTTTCGACCTGCCACGAACTGCCGACGGCGTATCACGTCGGCTAGTGTCGACTTGCCGCGTCGTGTTACCATTCGTGGTGCCCGATTCCCTGCCCCCAAACCCTGACCCCCGAATCCTCACTCAATGTCCCGACGTTACGCGACGCAGTTTGCACACAACGAGCACGTGAACCAGGTGTTCATTGCCACCGACAAGAACCTGCGGCCCAACCGCAACGGCAACTACTATCTGCAGCTTGGCTTGGCGGATCGGAGTGGGTCGATCGACGCGCGGCTGTGGAACGCGAGCGAGAAGGACTACAAAGATATCGAGAACGGCGACTACGTGATGGTCGACGGCAGCACGCAGTTGTTTCAAGGCAACATGCAGTTGATCATCAACAGCATCCGCCGAGCACGGCCCGATGAGGTGGACGAAGGCGACTTCATGGTGCGCCAGCCGGCCGAAATCGATCAGTACGCCACGCGGCTGGCGAAGATCCTTCGCGGCATCAAGACGCCGGAGCTAAAGAACCTGGCCGAGTGCTTCCTGATGGACGACGAGTTCATGGGTAAGTTCACCGCCGCGCCAGCCGGCATGAAGAACCACCACGCCTACCAAGGCGGTCTGCTCGAACACGTCGTGTGCGTGATGGAGTTGGTGTTGCTAGTCGCGCCCCGCTACCCGCAGCTCGATGTCGACAAGTTGCTCATTGGCGCGTTCCTGCACGACGCCTCCAAGGTCGACGAGCTTTCGTACGAACGCGAGATCGCTTACACCGATGAAGGTCAGTTGCTTGGGCACATGGTGATGGCCATGTCGCTGGTCGACAGCAAGATCACCGAAGCCGAGCGGCTGTCGGGCGAGCCCTTCCCAAAGTCGCTGGCAATCGAAATCAAACACATGATCATTAGTCACCACGGTGAATACGAGTACGGTAGTGCTAAGCTACCAATGACACTCGAAGCCGTCGCGCTCCACCAGCTCGACAACCTCGACGCGAAGATAGCCAGCTTCACCGCCCTCATCGCCGACTGCCCCAACAGCGACAGCAACTGGACACAGTACTTTGGGAATCTAGGGCGGAAGCTTTACAAGGGAACGATGAGCAATGAATGATGAGCGACAGCGAACGTTCATCTATTGTGGCTCTTGCTTCCGCGGTCATCTTTCATCCTTCATCGGTATTGCTTCCCATTGCCATGGAAATCTTTTCCTTCCAACCGATTATCGACAACCCCATCGGCAGCCTCTTCACGCTGTTGATGCTCGTTTTGCTGCAAGCAGTCTTGGGTTTCGACAACTTGCTTTACATTTCGATTGAGTCGAAGCGCGCTCCTGAGGACAAGCAAGCCTACGTCCGGCGGATGGGTATCGGGATTGCAATCGCATTGCGGATTGTGCTGCTGTTTGTGATCCTCGGCACCGTCGAAGCGCTCGAAGAATGGGTGGTGTTTAAGTTTAAAATCCCTGGCGTCGACACGTCTGGGGAGTTCACTTTTCATAGCCTGATCTCGCTCGCTGGCGGAGCCTTTATACTCTACACCGCCGTCAAGGAGATTCACCACTTGATCGCCATCGATCACCTCGAGAAGGACGTCGATGGCGGAGACAAGAAGAGCGTCGGTGCCGTGATCTTCTGGATCGTGCTGATGAACCTTGTGTTTTCGTTCGACTCCATACTCTCGGCCATGGCGCTGACTCACGACTTCTGGGTAATGGCCACGGCCGTCGTGATCAGCGGCATCTTAATGATCGTGCTCGCCGACACGGTAGCAAACTTCCTTAAGAAGAATCGTCTGTACGAAGTGCTTGGCTTGTTCATCTTGTTCATCGTCGGAATCTTGTTGGTATCCGAAGGCGGCCACCTGGCCCACCTGCATCTGTTCGGCTACGTCGTCGAACCGATGGCCAAGAGCACGTTCTATTTCGTGATTGCGGTGCTGGTGATCGTCGACGTGGTGCAAGGACGATACCAGAAGAAGCTAGTGGCGATGAATAAGCGCGAGGCGGAAGGAGCCGCTTGACTTGCATTGTTGGCCTGCTCGGTATTGGCTGTGGTACAATTTGAATACCCGCCTGCTCTAACGTAGTCGGAGAGATTGCCGATGCCACCCGACGAAGTACGAGCACGACTACGTGAGCAGCCGTTCGTGCCGTTTCGACTTCATCTATCCAATGACATGTCGGTCGACGTGGTCCACCCTGAAGTCGCCGCCGTTGAGGACGAGGCACTCGCCGTTGCGGTATACGATGAGGAAAAGAAAAAACACCTGCTGAAGTACATTTCGACCATCAACGTCAATCTGATTGAACCGGTACCCGAAGCATAGCGGTCGGCAGGATAGGATCCAATATCTTTCCTTTGCTCGCGAATACGGCTTGGAGACTCCCAGCCATGCATCGCACGTTTCGGCTACGCAGATACCACCGCAACACCAGCATGTGGTGTTCAGCCTTCTTTGGTGGCATGACGCTCGGCTGCATCGTAGCCAGCCTGCTGGACGCCGAGCGCGGTTGGCTGTGGCTTGTGATGGGAGCGTTCTGGCTGGCGTGGCTGATGCTGGCGACCTATTCGCTAGCGAGCTACTATGTCGAGGAGTTGCGAGTGGATGGCTCGCGAGTCGTTCATCACACCTTGTTCAGCCATCGCGAACTGCTGCTCGACCAATCCGCGAATCTCAAGTGGCGCATATGGCCACAGCACGGCTCGTTCGTAATCCGATCGCCAATTAGCCGAATGGCGATTGACTTGGGCAACTTCGAGCCGCATGAGCGAGTGGCAATCGTGCGGTACCTGCGCGATGCACTTCAGACCGAGCAGCAAACAGGCTGGAACGAATTCTGCCACCGATGGGCCCTACCATTAGTGGGGCCAGAGGTGGAACCGGACGAAAAGGCAACCGTGCTGCTCAGCCGCCGACAGATCGATCGGATATTTGCCTGGATGTTGCTCCCGAACCTGGTCGTTACAGTCGTGCTCATCTGGCTCGATGGTGGGAAATGGTGGCCGAGCTTGTTCGCGCTCGCGCCGTGGTGGCTCGTGATGAGATTTATGATCCCTCTTGGTGGTATGCGGGCCTCGCGTTGCAACGCAGTGCCCGGCATCCGAGCGTGGCTAGCTTGCTTTGTGGGCTTGGTGAGCGGGATGTTCGTGTATGCCTTGAACCAACCGCTAGGCACCGCTTGCTGGGTCGTGTCCGCCGTGGCGTTCATCCAGTTCATCCGGCGAGCAAACGCGGAAGAGCGCCGAAAGCTTGCTCAGGCAACCGAAGGAGCGAAAACTGCTGACGCTCGCTGGCGCTCCGCGGTGGGTGCGGACCTTGCTGGCTAACGCCACGCGATCACAACGTGTAGGATGCATCTTCTCCGACGAGCCGTCGCTCGTCGGCTGCCCTCTATGCTCCCTGACCCTCGACACCTCATCCCCGCCCATGGACGAAGATCTTCGCGCAGCGATTCTTACCTACACCCGGCAGCCGGCGTACAAGCCGGCCAAGCCGGCTGTGATTGCTGAGCGTTTGGGACTGATTGACGAGGATCGCAAGGTCGCCGTGCGGCGGGTGATCAAGAAGATGGTCAAAGCGGGCGAGTTGGAGTTTGGCCCCAATCACCTTGTATTGCCCGCGGACGAAGATCACCCCGCCCGGGAAAACATCGCGCCAAAGAAGAGAACTAAGAAGCAGGATACGTCGAACCAGATTGTAGGCACGTTTCGCCGTGTTTCGACGGGCGAGGGATTCGTGCGGCCGGAGGGTACGTCGGCGAGCGCCGGACGCGAGACCGACATCCACATTGCCAAGAAGGCGGCGCTCGACGCCCACACCGGCGACAAAGTCCGCATCAAGATCGACAAGCAGGCGGGCTATAAGGGGAAGGCCGAAGGTCGGGTGCTCGACGTGGTCGAGCGAGCCACCAACCGATTCGTTGGTACGTACTTCGAACAAGCCGACATGGGCCTAGTGGAAGTCGATGGCAAGGTCTTCAACTCTCCCGTGTACGTTGGCGACCCGGGTGCTAAGGGCGTAACGCCAGACGATAAAGTAGTGATCGACATGGTTCGCTTCCCGTCGCACGTGCGCGACGGCGAGGGGGTAATCGTCCAGGTGCTCGGCGCGAAGGGCCAACCGGGCGTCGACACGATGAGCATCGTCTACGAGTTTGGTCTGCCTGGTGAGTTTTCCGACGCGGTACTCGACGACGCTCGCGAACAGGCGGACAAGTTTGACGAAACAATCGGCCCCGACCGCCGCAACTTGACCGGCGAGACGATCATCACGATCGATCCCGCCACCGCGCGCGATTTCGACGACGCCATTTCGCTCCGCCGCATCGAGAGCAAATATGGCGAAGGGCACCATTGGATGCTCGGCGTTCACATTGCCGACGTGAGCCACTTTGTGCCGGAGAAGACGTCACTCGACTCCGAAGCTTACAACCGGGCGACTAGCGTCTACTTGCCCGACGAAGTGATTCCGATGCTTCCGGAGATCATCTCGAACAATCTGGCAAGCTTGCAACCGAACAAGGTGCGATACGCGATAACTTGCGAGATCGAACTGTCGGCCGAAGGCGTTCCGGTGGCGGTCGACGTGTTCAAGAGCGCGATCAAGAGTTGCCGACGGTTTACCTATGAAGAAGTCGACGAATACTTAGCGGCAAAGGGACTTGTAGGTTCCTCTCTCCCTTTGGGGGAGAGGTTAGGTGAGGGGGCGAGAAAAGAAAAAGATCCTCAGCCAGCGCGCCCCCACTCCAGCCCTCCCCCAAAGGGAGAGGGAAGTCTGGAGCTGAAGTGGGGAGGAAGCCTAACTCCCGAAGTCGACAAACTGCTGGCCGACATGTTTGAGCTGGCGATGATTCTTCGGCGGCGGCGATTCAATGCCGGCGCGCTCGAACTCTCGATGCCAGAGGTGGAAATCGACTTGGACGACAACGGCAAGATGTGTGGCGCCCACGTCGAGGTCAATACCGAGAGCCACCAGATGATCGAAGAGTTCATGCTGGCGGCCAATATCGCGGTGGCAACCAAGTTGCGAGACGCGGGCCTGATCTTCCTGCGGCGAGTGCATGGCGATCCCGACTCGCGCAAGCTCAAATCGCTCACGACGTTTGTTCGCGAACTAGGATTCAAGGTCGAAAGCCTCGAAAGCCGGTTCGAATTACAACGCTTGCTCGACCTTGTCGAGCGCGACCCACGACGGCATGCAGTCAACTACGCGGTGTTGCGATCGATGCAGCGTGCCATTTACAGCCCCGAGGACGAGGGCCACTACGCACTCTCCGCCGACTGCTATTGCCATTTCACTTCGCCAATCCGCCGCTATCCCGACCTGACGGTTCACCGTCTGATCAACGCGCTCAACGCCGGCAAGAAGCCGCCACAGGAGCTGGATCAGTATTTCATCTGGGGCGATCACTGCAGCGACCGCGAACAACGGGCCACCAACGCCGAACGCGAACTGACCAAAGTCAAGCTGCTGCACTTCTTGGAAGATAAGATCGGCATGGAAATGGAGGGCATCGTCACAGGCGTCGAGCGGTTTGGGCTGTTCGTTGTCGGCCGCGACATTCCCGCCGAGGGCTTCATTCACATCTCCGCACTTGGCGACGACTACTACAAATTCGACCGAGATAGTCACTCGATCACCGGATTTCAGGCGGGCAACTCCTACCGGCTAGGCGATTTGGTGCGCGTGGCGGTAGCGACGGTCGATGTCGAAGCGCGTGAGCTCGATTTCAAGATGCTCGGCCACGTGGCGGGAGGCAAAGCGCCACGAGAGCGCGGCAATTCGACGCGGCAAGACCGCAAGTCGAAAGGCAAACGCGATGGTAAGGGGAAGAAGCGTAAGCGGCGATAAGTGCTATTCGCTCTGCGAATAGTGGCTGGTTCGCGGAGCGAACGGCAACACCGCAATCGGAAACCTTAAGCCCCTGGCAGCACCCGAGCCAATCTCTAGAATAGGTACGTTGGAAGGATTCGTTTCTCGGCACCCCGCCCCAAAGGTCCTCTGGCCATGCCGACCACTGCAAACCTGGTACAAACAGCGCTTTACGACTGGCACGTTAAGCATGGCGGGCGGATGGTCTACTTCGCGGGCTGGAGCATGCCGGTTCAATATACGTCGATTGTCGACGAGCATAAGGCCACCCGAACCGCGGCGGGCCTATTCGACATTTCGCACATGGGTCGACTCGGCGTGTACGGGCCAGACGCGGCGAAATTTCTCGACGCGATGGTGACCCGCCGCATCACCGACATGAAGCCGGGCCAGATTCGCTACGGGCTTGTGTGCAATGCCGACGGTGGC
Source organism: Pirellulales bacterium (assembly GCA_028279215.1). Classification (GTDB taxonomy): domain Bacteria; phylum Planctomycetota; class Planctomycetia; order Pirellulales; family Lacipirellulaceae; genus Aeoliella. The sequence continues at coordinate 23,341 of JANQOF010000035.1, read as the reverse complement.
ATTCTCGACGACGTGCTGGTGTATCGTTGGGACGGCCAGTTGGCGAGCATGCCCGAACCACCTGCGTTTCACATGGTGGTGAATGCGAGCAACCGCCAGAAAATCATCGACTGGCTGACCGATCGACAGATCGAGTTCGCTGCTCGCATCGAAGATCTGACGAAATCAACCGCCATGATTGCCGTGCAGGGACCACGGGCTATCGAGAAGGTCGATCCACACATCGAGTGCGAATTGACTTCGCTGCGCTACTATCGTGGAGTCGCCACACGCGTGCTGGGTTACGATACCTACGTGAGTCGAACCGGGTACACCGGCGAGGACGGCTGCGAGATTATCTGCCCCGAGGAAAACGCAATTGAGATATGGGCGGCGCTGCTCGACGCCATTGCCACAGTTGGCGGATGCGCGGTCGGCTTAGGCGCGCGCGACACACTGCGGCTGGAAGCTGGCATGCCTCTGTACGGCCACGAACTGTCTGAAAACATCACGCCGCTGCAAGCGGGGCTCGACTTCGCCGTAAACTTGGCCGATCGCGACTTCATTGGCCGCGACGCATTGGTCGACGGCACGCAAGGCACCCGGCCCGTGCGTGTGGGGCTGCAGATGGATGGTCGCCGAGCGGCGCGCGAGACCTGCCCCGTACTTTACGAAGACCAACCAGTCGGCACTGTCACGAGCGGTACGTTTTCGCCAACCTTCGAGCGCCCGCTCGCCATGGCGTACGTCAAACCGTCGGCCTCAGCCATCGGCACGCCCGTGGTGGTCGACGTCCGTGGCACCCACCTCCCCGCCACCGTCGTCCCGCTGCCGTTTTATGAACGCGGGAAGTAGCTGTATTGCACAGATATGTCACGCAGAGGCGCAAAGAGACATTTTTTGGTGGCAATCAATCAAATCACGAAAGAGATTATTGATGCTGCAGTCAAGGTTCATACGCATTTGGGGCCTAGTTTGCTCGAATCAGTATACCTACGGTGCCTCGCCTACGAGTTGTGCCAGCGTGGGTTGCGCGTCGACACGGAAGTGCCGGTGCCGATTTCTTACTTTGGCGTGGAAATCGAAGGTGGATTTCGGATCGACCTGCTCGTAGAACGTCAGGTAATTGCCGAGCTGAAGTCTGTCCAAGAAATTGCACCGGTTCACAAGAAGCAGCTACTCACCTACCTGAGACTCACTAACCAGCGCGTCGGCTTGCTACTTAACTTCAATGTCAATCTTATGAAGGACGGAATCACGCGAATCGCAAATGGCGCCCCGGACTAACGATCTCACTCAGCGTCTCTGCGCCTCTGCGTGACATGACCCTCCGCTACAAACCAACATGAATACAATTGCATTGGACCAGATCGCGAGATCAACAGGACAAGCTCGCATTCATTCATCCAGTCAATCCCGCCTATCCAGTTATCCTGTCCATTCCTACTCAAGTGATTTCTTTTCCTGATTCTGCCCAACAGGAGTACCCGCATGAATCCCGAGAACTTGCTCTACGCAAAAACACACGAATGGGTGTCGCTGGCGGACGAAGGTGGCGGCAAAGTGGCCACCATTGGCATTTCCGCGTTTGCTGTCGAGGCTCTCACCGACCTGGTGTTCATGGAATTACCCAAAGTAGGCCAAAAAGTAAAGCCGCATGAGTCGATTTGTGAGATCGAGTCCGTCAAAGCGGTAAGCGACCTCTATAGTCCGGTGGAAGGCGAAGTGGTCGAAATCAACGAGCCGCTGCCCGACCAGCTAGAGACCTTGAGCGAAGACCCATTTGGCGCCGGCTGGGTGTGCAAAATCAAGCTCGACTCCGATTCCGGCTTAGGCGATCTGATGAATCACGCCGCCTACGAGAAAGTATGTGCGGAAGAAGCGCACTAGCAAAGTGGGAAGTACGAAGGGGGAAGGGTGAACGGCCCTTCGCTTAGAGTCTTCCTAACGTTATTCCAACTTCCCCCTTCCAAACTCCCCCTTCCAGATGCCCTACCTCTACAATACGCCCGACGATCAGGCCGCTATGCTTGCGGCGATTGGTGCGGACTCGATAGATGCGCTGTTCGATTCGATTCCCGGTGAATTGAAGCTTGACCGGCCGCTGGCAATTCCGCCGGCGCTGGGCGAGTTGGAACTCGAACAGCACATTCGCGATTTAGCTGGCCGAAATCTCAACGCTTCCTCAAGCGTTTCGTTTCTGGGCGGCGGCAGCTACGACCACTTCATCCCAGCAGCAGTCGATGCCATCGCTTCGCGGAGCGAATTCTACACCAGCTATACGCCCTATCAGGCGGAAGTGGCGCAGGGCAACTTGCAGGCGATCTTCGAGTACCAGTCGCTCATCACGCGGCTCACTGGGCTCGATGTTTCGAACAGCAGCCTCTACGACGGCGGTAGCGCCACGGCCGAGGCAGTTTTGATGGCGGTCGACGTCACCAAGCGCCGCGGCCGCGTGGTGCTCGCCGCGAGCCTGCATCCGGAATATCGCCAAACGATCGCTACCTATCTGGCCAACCTGGGTGTCGACGTGGTAACAGTCGGCGCATCGAGCGGTACCGTCGATGTTGCGGAACTCGCCGCCGAAGTGAATGACCAGACCGCGTGCGTAGTGCTTCAGCACCCCAACTTCTTCGGCTGCTTGGAGGACGCCGAAACGATGGCCCAGGTGGCACACGATGCCGGTGCCGTGATGATTGGTGTGTTCGATCCCATCAGCCTCGGACTGCTCAAACGCCCCGGCGACTGGGGCGCGGACATCGCCGTGGCCGAAGGCCAATCGCTCGGTACTTCGATGAGTTATGGTGGTCCGGTGCTCGGCATTCTGGCGTGCAAAGAGAGTCTCGTCCGTCGACTGCCAGGACGTCTGGTCGGTCAAACGACCGACCGACGCGGCAAGGATTGCTTCGTACTAACGATGCAGACGCGCGAGCAGCATATTCGCCGCGAAAAATCGACCAGCAACGTCTGCACAAACCAGGCGTTGTTCGCCCTGCGAGCAACCGCGTTCCTATCGCTGGTTGGCCCTAGAGGCCTGCGCGACCTCGCCAACCTCTGCCTACAAAAAAGCCACTACCTGGCCCAGCAGCTTGACGGCACCAGCCGTTTCGAGCTGGCCTTCGCCGCGCCGACGTTCAAGGAGTTCGTCGTTCGTGACAAGGAAAACGCCATCGAAGCGTTGGTGGCCGACGCAGCGACCGAAGGCTACTTGGCAGGTATTCCATTGGGCGGGTGGTACCCCCACCTGGCCGACTGCATGCTGGTCTGCGTGACCGAAAAGCGAACCAAAGCCGAGATCGATGCGCTGGTCGACGTACTCCAAACCGGCGCGGCCAAAGCGGCCGCGGACGAGTTGATTCAGGCGGGGATTTGATGAAACTGGCAACGACGTCAAGGACATTACCACAGAGACACAGAGGGCACCAAGAATTTGGCCACCGATGAACACAGATTCCGATCGCGATGGCAAATTACTTGCACCAGCAATCCGCATCACTCACAACATCGGTGTCTGTCCGTGCATATCCGTGGCAAAAACTGTCCGTGTCCTCTGTGTCTTTGTGGTTAAACACCAAACTCAACCCCTTCGCGGTCTAAGCAAAACGAAACATGGAAAACACCCGCGATACCAAACTGATCTTCGATCTTTCTCGCTCCGGATGTCGTGGAGCGGTGCTTCCCAAGTGTGATGTGCCTGAATCGGACGTCGCGAGCCTGCTGCCGGCGGGCGCGCTGGCCGAAGCGCCGCCGGCGCTGCCTGAGGTGACCGAACCGCAAGTGATTCGGCACTTTGTGAATCTATCGAAGCAGAATATGAGCGTCGATACACACTTCTATCCGCTTGGAAGTTGCACGATGAAGTACAACCCCAAGCGGAACGAGCGGGCGGCCGCGATGCCCGGGTTTGCCGAGGTGCATCCCTACCAGCCCGAGGAGACCGCGCAGGGCATGCTCGAGATGCTCTTCGAAATGCAGGAGATTCTGAAGGAAATCTCCTGCATGGACGCGTGTAGCCTGCAGCCGGCCGCCGGCGCGCACGGCGAGTTGACCGCGCTGTTGGTGGCGGCGGCCTACTTCCGCGACATGGGCGAGGACCGTAAGACGGTGCTGGTGCCTGACAATGCCCACGGCACCAACCCGGCCAGCGCCGCGATGGCAGGCTTCGAGTCGGTGACGGTGAAAACCGACGTCGACGGCGGTGTGTGCATGGACGATTTTCGGGCGAAGCTCGACGATTCGATCGCCGTGTTCATGATCACCAATCCCAACACGGTGGGCATCTTCGAGCCGAACATGCGCGAGATTGCCGACGCTGTGCATGAGCGCGGCGGGCTGATTTATCTCGACGGCGCCAACATGAACGCCATCCTGGGTATCACCCGCCCCGGCGACTTTGGCGCTGACATGCAGCACTACAATCCGCACAAGACGTTTAGCGGCCCCCACGGCGGAGGCGGCCCAGGAGCTGGGCCGATTTGCGTGGTCGACAAGCTCGCGCCGTACTTGCCGGGACCGGTCGTGGAGATGGACGCGGGAGTCAGAGGGCCAGACTCAGCCGCCTCGGCTCACTACTCGTTAGCGACGCCGCAAAAGTCGATTGGCAAGGTCCGTGCCTTCTTCAGCAATACTGGCGTTCTGCTACGAGCGTACTGCTACATCCGAACGCACGGCCCCGAGGGCCTGCGCGCCGTGAGCGAAAACGCGGTGCTCAACGCCAACTATCTGCTGGCCCGCATTCGGCACATCTTGCCCGTTCCGCAAGGCGACCGCTGCATGCACGAGTTCGTTGCCTCGGCGTCGAAGTTGAAGAGCGATAAAGGCATCTCGGCCATGGATATCGCCAAACGGCTGTTGGACTTCGGCTTCCACGCACCGACGGTCTACTTCCCGATGACGGTCAAAGAGTCGATTATGATCGAGCCAACCGAAACGGAGAGCAAGGACACGCTCGACGCCTTCGTCGAAACGCTATTCCGAATCACCGAGGAGGATGCCGAGTTCCTGCAAAACGCGCCGCATACCACGGCAATCAGCCGCCCGAATGAGGTTGCGGCCGCGCGGAATCCCTGCTTGGCTTGCGGGTAGAACTACAAATCGACGCAAAGACGCGAAGTCGATAAGACGCACAAAGTTACTCGGATTGTGGGCGAAGTCTACTCAAATCGCCGATTGCAAAGCATCCATTCATCTGGGTACCCTACAAATTCCTGTTGCGCTTCTTTGCACCTTCGCGCCAAACCCCTCCAATGCCCGAGTGCCGCCTCATTGTCGACCCACCCCGGTCTGGCACCTGGAACATGGCGGTGGACGAGTGGCTGTTGCGACGTGCAAACGACGAGGGCGTGCTGTCGCTTCGATTTTACGAGTGGAACGAACCCACACTGTCACTTGGATACTTTCAGTCGCTCGCCGATCGGGCCAACCACCCGCCGAGCGCCGAGCTGCCGGTTGTTCGCCGCGCATCAGGCGGAGGAGCGCTTGTGCACCACCACGAGCTGACCTACAGCCTCGCGGTGCCCGCCAGGCATCCATTGGCCGCCCAGCCCACCAAACTCTACGATGCAGCGCACGCTTCGCTCATTGAAGTCCTGTCGGCAACTGTCCAGGCCGAGGATTGGAATGTGGTTCAGGCCCGGGAAACCGAAAGCCATCACCCACAGCCGTTTTTATGTTTCCGGCGACACGCGCATGGCGATGTGCTTATTGCGCATTCTTCAAGTTCAAGCTCGCAATCATGCGGTTCATACCATAAGATCTGTGGCAGTGCTCAACGTCGGCGCCATGGCGCCGTGTTACAGCACGGCGGTGTGCTGCTGAGGCGTTCAGAACATGCACCGGAACTGGAAGGCGTTGGCGAGTTGTGTGGCCGCGAAATAACCGCCGCCGAATTGCGCGAAGAGTGGATAGGGCCATTTGCCAAACACCTCGCGTTGAGCTTCGCCGGCCCCCAGCCGCTTTCGCCCGATGAGCAACGGGCGGCGCGGGCGATCCAGGCCGCAAAGTTTGCCCACCCTGAGTGGACGAGCCGTCGCTAAGATGCTCGATTGCGGACAACCTCAATCGATGTAAACCGCTGGGCGGCAACGAGTTGCCTGTGGAGTTACGGCTGCAGATCGGGTCCGCAACTTCGAAATTCCGAGATTTTGGCAGAGGTCTGGTTCACGGTTATCAGGTAAGATTTACAGTAGAGGCTGCGGTGGTGGATATCCATTAATCTTTTCGTTATCATCCGCCAGGGCATATATGCCGATCTAGGACAAAGGCGATTCGATCGTCGCGCCTTGGTCTCCAGCAGCGAGAGAGGAGCTTCACTGTGACCGTGTACGTGTACCATTTCGGACTATTTTTTTAGTCATTTATTTCTCACGTACGGAGCCAGGCAGGAGCAAGCGATGAAGTTGGTGGTTTTGGCAGGTGCCAAACAAGGAACGGAAATCCCGCTAAAAAAGAGCAAGTTCGTCATTGGTCGGGCGAGCGACTGCACGCTGCGCGCCGGTAGCGAGGCAATTAGCCGCCATCATTGTGCTATCCTTCGCGGCGAGGGTGGATTGAGCGTTCGCGATCTGGGTAGCCGTAATGGAACCTACGTGAACGGCGAAAAGATCGACGCCGAAACACCACTCAGCAGCGGCGATCAGGTGCGCGTCGGCACGCTGGAGTTTCGCATCGATCTTGGCCAAGACATCAATCGTCATAAGAAGCCGAAGGTCAAAGACGTGGCCGAAGCCGTTTCGCGGTCAACCGGCACCGACCACGAATCAGACGAGATGGAAGACGACATCAGCCGCTGGTTGATCGGCCCCGATCCCAGCACCAGCGCAGCGAGCCGCGAGACGCAGTCGATTCGCATGGACGAGACGCGGACCATTTCCGATGTTCCGCCAGACCTCGGCGACGGCTCGCCTGCCGACGACTCCGACAAGCCTGTTGAAGAAGAAGCGGCCGAGGAGGAGGACAAGGACAAAGGCAAGAAGAGCTACGGCAAGCTCCCGCCCATTCCCAAGAAGACGGCCAAAGATAGCCGCGAAGCAGCCGCCGACATTCTTCGCGAAATGACCCGCCGACGATAGGCGCCGCGGAATACAGTGGACATTGCTGGGTGGCCGCCTACAATACCCTGCCAATCTAGGCGCTTTCCCATTCCGCCCACATACCGTTATGTCGCAGAAGAACCGACTCCCCGCGTCGAAACCATCCCCCAAACCCGCATTGCTGGGTCTCGCGTTCGATGCCGAAGACGGCCACAAACGTCTCACCCGCGCCAAGGACTTTGTTCTGGCAGGTGGCTCCGAAGAGACGCACGGCATGATGCGCGAAACAGTCATTCGCGTGACAGAGAAACTCGACGACCGCGGCAAGTCGCTCCGTGAAGTCTCCGCCGAAGAGCTCCGCGATACGTTCGACGACGTACTCTCTTAGGGGCACCTCACCGCCTCGCCGTCCGTATGCGTCATCCACGCGCCGCCAGCGTGGTTCAGTTCACGCTGTTTGGACGGCTTTTCTGGTATGCTTACGTTTTCTGTTCGCCACTACATAGCCAATGGGCTTGTGGGAGGCGTCTCCGACGCCGATCATCGGGGTCAGAGATCCCTTCCACAGGTCATTTGTCACACAGGCCACAGTAGTTGAACGAGACCACGACTACACTACCGAAAGGAATGGCAAATGTCTCTAAACTCGCAGCAAGAACAAATGTGCAGCCAGAGTAAGTGGGACTTCTCGGATCTCAAGGCGCTCTTCCTCAACTGCACACTCAAGAAATCGCCTGAGCTTTCGCATACGCAGGGGCTGATCGACATCTCTGTGGCCATCATGCAGAAGAACAGAATCGAGGTCGAATGCCTGCGCCCAGTCGACTACGACATCGCGTCGGGCGTATGGCCCGACATGACCGAGCATGGCTGGGACACCGACGAGTGGCCCGGTATCTCCGAGAAGGTGATGGCCGCCGACATCCTCGTCATCGGCACGTCGATCTGGCTGGGCGAGAAAACTTCAGTCGCTACGAAGGTGATCGAGCGCCTCTACGCTACCTCGCACCTGCTGAACAACCACGGGCAGTACGCCTACTACGGCCGCGTCGGAGGTTGCCTGATAACCGGCAACGAAGATGGCGGCAAGCACTGCGCGATGAACATTCTGTATTCGCTGCAACACCTCGGCTACGTCATTCCCCCCACAAGCCGATGCCGATTGGCTCGGCGAGGCGGGCCCGGGCCCATCGTATCTCGACCCCGGCTCAGGCGGACCAGAGAACGACTTCACGAATCGCAATACCACGTTCATGACGTGGAACCTGATGCACATGGCCCGCATGATCAAAGACGCCGGCGGCATCCCGGCGCACGGCAACCAACGCTCCGAATGGGACGCCGGCTGCCGCAGCGATTTCGCGAATCCCGCGTATCGGTAGCCGTTTAGCTATCACCACAGGTACTCATGCATCGACGAATGCTAACCACCGTCGCCACGGTCTTGGGCTTGTTGGAAATGAGTTCCGCAGCCGATGCATCGGACGTGAAACCGCCAAATGTCATTCTGTGCATGGCCGACGACCTCGGCTGGGGCGACACGGGATACAACGGCCACCCAATGCTCAAGACGCCGCACCTCGATCAGATGGCCGCCGAAGGCGTACGGTTCGATCGGTTCTACGCCGCGGCACCGGTCTGTTCGCCCACGCGTGGGAGCTGCCTGACGGGCAGACACCCGTCGCGGTACGGTATCCTTACCGCCAACAGCAGCCATATGCTTCCCGAGGAGGTAACACTCGCGGAAGTGCTTCGGCAACGGGGATACACGACAGGCCACTTCGGCAAATGGCATCTCGGCACGCTCACCACCAAAATCGAAGACGCGAATCGCGGTGGTCCCAAAGGTGCGAAGCACTACTCACCGCCGTGGGCCAATGGTTTCGACGTTTGCTTTTCGACGGAATCGAAAGTGCCCACCTGGAATCCGATGCAGGTACCGTTTGAAGGTTTGGGGGCCAAAGCGGGCTCTAAGGGGCGCACTCCTGGAGAACCCTATGGAACGCACTACTGGACTGGAGAGGACCACCGTGCGTCTACCAATCTCGTGGGTGACGATTCGAGAGTCATTGTCGATCGCGTCGTACCGTTCATCCGCGGCGCCGTTGAAGACGATCAACCGTTCTTCGCCATAGTTTGGTTTCATGCACCTCATCTGCCAGTGGTCGCGGGCAAAACACACCGCCAACCGTACGAAAGCCTACCGGACGAGTTGCAGCACTACTATGGATGCGTGACTGCTTTGGACGAACAATTGGGGCGGATTCGCGGCACGCTCGAAACACTAGGCGTCGCAAACGACACCATGCTCTGGTTCACCAGCGACAATGGCCCCGAAGGCAACACAAAAGCGCCCGGCCAGACCGCCGGATTGCGGGGCCGCAAGCGAAGTCTATACGAAGGAGGCATTCGCGTGCCGGGGCTGTTGGTGTGGCCAGCGCGAATACCACAGCCGCGCGTCGTCGAAACGCCGTGCGTGACTAGCGACTATCTTCTAACCGTGTTGGCTGCCATCGGCTACGACGACCATCAACAGGCGCGCCGCCCAATCGACGGAATCAACCTGATGCCCATCATCGACGGCTCTCAAACCGAGCGTAGCGAGCCGATCGGTTTCCAATACGGGCAACAGGCATCACTAGTCGGCGATCGATACAAACTGTACCGAAAGAGTAACGAGCACCCGTTCGAACTGTACGACCTCACCAGCGACCCGCAAGAATCAAATGACCTTGTGGGCCAATTACCCGGAAAGGTTGCTGAGATGCAAGTGCGGCTCGAAACTTGGCTGCAGTCGTGTGCCGATAGCGAAGCGGGGGAGGACTACTTGTCTGCGACGAAGACCGTTGGTGAGTAAGACTCCGTCTGAGGTTTGAAATACGTTGACGAAATCTCAGCCTGGGTTCGTGGTGCCATTAGCCATACCGGCAAAGTTTTCTGAACTCGCAATCAGCTCTCGCGTTCACTGGGAAGGACACGATGTGACACTCTGGAAGGGCATTCCGCAACTTGCCAAGACTTGTTGCTGAGAAGCCATCGCCCCACAGCATCAGGATCTTCAGACTGCGCAGGGATCGAAGCGAAGACACATCGGGCACCGAGTCATCCACCAGCAGCACCTCGAGTCGCTCAAGGCGCGCGAGTGGCTGCCAAGTACTCACCTCGGCGTTCAAGATCGCCAACCGTCGTATTCTCTCGTGATCACACAGTATCTCTAGCCCTACGTCGTCGATGGACGGATTGAGGGAGAGAGATTCCAAAGGCAGCTCCAAAAGGAAGCCGAGGCCCGCATTCGAGATCTGCGTGCGTTCCAAGTACAGCTGCTCCAGTCCTAGAGCCTGACTTAAGAAACGCAATCCCTTGTCTGTGATGGCGGTGGACCGAAAGTCCAAGCTCTTTAGTTCCGAGTACTCCGCTAGCACGGGCATACCCGCATCAGTCACTTGCGTCTGCGCAAGTCCTAGATGCTCCAATACCGAGTCTGACAACCACACTAGACTCGTGTCGGTCACCTTAGTCTTGTACAGTCCTAAGGTCCGAATGTGCTCACAATCGGTGAGAATACGAATGCCGTCGTCAGTCACGTCGGTCAGATCAAGCTGAAGCTTAGTGAGCCATTGGCATTTGGGAAGATGCTCGCAGCCCAAGTCGGTTACATGGGTGTCCATCAGGGCAAGCTCTAATAGCTGCAAATCGTGCGGAAAGCTGGCAAGCGTCGAGTCATCGACCGCCGTATTCGAAAGATCGAGCCGACGTAGTGTATGCGCTTTCTCGTTGACAAGGCTTACGATTGCCTCACAACCCACTGCGGTATGCGTGAGATCAAGCCGTTCGATCCATGCCAAGCTGTCCAATGCCACCAAACCTCTGCTAGTAATGTCAAGATACGCGAGCGACAAAGATTGTAGGCTTGGTAGATCCGGAACATGACGTAGCAAACCATTGTCATTCACTCGTGTCGCGCGGAGATTCAGACTTCGAAGGGCCAAGAATTCCGTTAGATAGCCAAGAGCGACGTTCGTAATTTGGTTTCTCCGAACTTGCCGCGGAGAAACTGGCCGTTGGCCAGCAGGAAAGCAGCCTGGATGACAGCCGATACTTAAGCGCTCAAGCTTCGGAAGGCCCGTGAGTTCCGACAATCCATCGTCGGATATGAGTGTGTCGCTCAGCCTAAGATCTTCAAGGCGACTCATTTCGCCAACGTGTGGCATCCCAGCGTCTGAGATCGAAGTCCAGTCGAGATTTAGTCCGGCGAATCCTGGATAATAGATAAGGTCACGAAGGTCGTCGTTCTGCACCTCCGATCTCTCCAGATTGACAAACCCGTGTGGGTTGCGTTCGGTGTATTCTACATGAGTGCCAAACCGGGCAAGCATGCTCCGAGCTGAGTCTGGGACGGGCTGTTTCTGTTCCATTTGGCACCCCGCCCAACTGGCGGCACTGGGATGGCGAATTGCATTTTGCAAGGATTAATTGTAACCGGCTAGCTATGCCAATGATGAAACCCCGTTGGGGTTTGATGCCGGTTGGCAAACGCATTCCCAGGGTGCGCTGCGCGACTATGAGTGGCCAAATTTCAATGTGGAATACTCCAGCCTACCTGATCTAATAGTATCCGTGGTGACTTGGTTGCGACGATAGTTGTGGAGTTGTTGACCCGCCCGAGTCCGATACAGCTTCCCCCACCTAGAGAATCAAATGTCCCCCCAGTGCGTCTCGAATGGACAAAACGCGAAGCGAATTCCCCTGCCATTCTTTCGGAAACGCTACGAATCAAGGGTTTTTTGAATTTGGCGCGAACAATCCGAGGCGAATAAAGTCCCCTAGAATCGTTTTTTGGGGGGGTCAGGACAAAAGGGACAATACTCTCCACGGCTACCATTTGTTCAATAATTCGAAACCTGGCACGAACTGCCTGAGTACACTCTCATAGCACCTCGATTCCCTCGGTAGAGCACCTTGCCGGCCGACGAACTATCGCTGCCTGACTCCGAAGCGCCGGACGCCGTGCTCGCGCAGCGGTCGTTGCGTGGCGATCAGGCGGCGATGCGGGCGTTGGTTGAGCGGTACGAAAGCTTGGTATTGGGTCTGTGCCGAAGGATGTTGATGTGCCAGCACGAAGCGGAGGACGTTGCCCAGGAATCATTCGTTCGAGCGTTTCGTAGTCTGGCGAATTGGGACTCGTCGCGACCTTTTCGGCCCTGGCTGCTGGCGATTGCCGCGAATCGTTGCCGCACGGCGCTGGCCAAACGTAGAGCCACCGCATGCGACACGCACGCCCTGGCCGATGAGTTGCCCGCCCGGCAGGATGGCCGAATGGCGCTTGGCAACTTGACCGAGGAGGTAACTTTGGCACTCGCCGAGGTGCGCCCTGATTTGCGGCGAGCGTTTGAACTATTTCATTACGACGAGTTGGCTTACGCCGAGATTGCCGAACTGCTGGACGTGCCCGTGGGCACGGTGAAGACATGGATCCATCGCGCCCGACAGGAGGTTGCTGCGAGGTTGATTCGCCGTGGCGTGGTTGAGAGTGTAAAGAGTAGCGAGGATGATGAACATGCATTGCATTCAATGCGAACAGCGGCTACACGAGTTGCTGGATAGTCGCCGAGACATCGACTCGGATGAAGAGTTGCGTGACCACTTGGTGGATTGCAGCGAGTGCGCAGCCCTGGCCGCAGCGTACGAAGCGATGGCTCGGGTGCCCATCAAAACTGCCGCGAGCGCGGGCTTGGCCGATCGCGTGCTCGTGGAAATCAACCTGCCGTCACCCAATCGTGCCATTTCGTGGCGAGCTTGGACCGGGTTGGCGATGGCGGCCAGCTTGCTGTTGGCCGTGGGAATCGCGCTCAAGAATGACAATCCCCCTGTGCCAGATGACGTCGATCCTGTGGTGGCCACCGACCAACAGCCAACCATCGAAGCGATTGCCAACGTGACGCCGGCCGATTCCAACCGCGAGGTACCCGGCCGTGACATGTGGTATCTCACTGGTCAGCGAGTCGCGTCGATCTCGCTGGTGAACTTGCTGGCGCAGCGAACCGACGCAAGCGAAGCCGAGACGCAAAGCGACGATCAGTTGATCGACAGGGCGCTGAACTCGATTCGCACACTTTGGCCGCTAGAATCCGACTCTATCACACCGGGCGAAGGGGAGACCGGTTGGCGAACGCCGGCCAGCGCCATTTTGGTGGCGTAGTTGTTGGTTGGCGGTGAGCGGTGCGCAAAAAAAAGCGGAACCGCACTTTCTGTTGTGCGATTCCGCTTCGTGGTGGGCACTGACCTTAGCCGACGAGTTCGGCTTCGAGTTCGGCCTCTTCCAACTCGGGGGCATCTTGGATTTCGTCGTTCATTCCGTCGGTCGGTTCATCGGTACCGCCGCGGGCCGCTAACTCAGCGGGAGACAACTGCACATAGCCAAGTCCACGAATCACTTCGAGCACTTCGCTGCAAGTGGGGAACATCCGCCCACTCTTGCGCTTATAGTCGTCCAAGGCGTTCATGAACTCGACTTCCTGCTCGCTATAGTCGCGCTCGCAGGTAGTCGGATCGATCTGCCGGCGTCGCTGCACCTTCTTGCGGCGTTCGAGCTTCGGCTCGGACGCGACGGGAGCCTCGTCGGAACGACGCTCGGCGCGACGGCGATCGATGGTGACTTCCGCGTCGCCAGGCACGGAGGCTTTCTTCTTCTTTTTGGCCGGGGCCTTCTTCTTGGTGCTGGCCCGCTTCTTGGTGGTCGCCTTGGCCGAAGCTCGCTGCGGCGTGGCTTTCTTGCTGGATTTGCTTGCGGTGGTCTTCTTGGCAGTGGTCTTTCGCGTGGGCACGACGAAGGTCTCCTGTCGGAAAGGTTCGCGTTGTGGGGTTGGCCTGCCGAGGGCTCAAGTGCCGGCATGGGGTGTTTACGACCTCCGTGTGCAATTGGGATCGGAATGCTAGCACCGGGAAATATACCTCTCAGAAAAGAACGGCGAATTAAGCAAAACTGCCCGTTTTTCGGCATGCGACGGCTGGGGCAAGGTGTACCGGCTAAACAGACTCCCAAAGCTCGTATTGCGTCGGGTTGTGCGGGTTGCTACGGTTCTCGCGCCAAAAGACGGCAATGCGGAATGGCTGTACGGACGCATCCACCGCAAACAGGTCGCATCTCGCAGGCGACCGCCACTCGTCCCCCCGATCCGCGAGGCCCAAGACGTGTACCCCAACCATTTGCGACGGATCGCAACTGCCGCGGCAACGCTGCTGCTATTCGCCACATTCACTGGCTGTAACAACTTGAATAGTCAGGCGCTCAACTCCGAAGGTGTGCGGCTGTATCAGCAGGGCAATTACCAACAGGCGTCGGTCCGTTTTCAGGAAGCCATCGCCGAAGACCCCGAGTCGGCCAATGGTTACTACAACCTGGCAGCCTCGCTGCATAAGTCGGGCACCATGTATAACCGGTCCAACGACCTTCAGCAGGCCGAAGTGCTGTACAACCAGTGCTTGGAACGCGATCCGAACCACTCCGAGTGCTACCGAGGTTTGGCCGTGCTGCTAAGTGAAACGAACCGCCAGGATGAGGCGTTCCGACTGCTCTCCGCCTGGATTCAACAAAGCCCCGAGCAACCCGAAGCGCGGATCGAACTGGCGCGGTTGTATGAGGAAACGGGTCGGCCCGAGGACGCCAAGGCCACACTGGTCGAGGCGCTGAACATCGACCCGAACAACGCCCGGGCGCTCACCGCATTGGGCCGGCTTCGAGATACCTCGGGCGATTACGCTCAGGCAATGGCCAACTACACGCGCTCGTTGGAAATCAATCGCTTCCAACCCGACGTGGCGGCCCGCGTAGCGACACTCAATGCGGCCACGGGGTCGACCGTCGCACCCATGACCAACACGACGCAGCTAGGCCAAAACGTCTGGCAACCAGCGGTAAAGTACTAGGTCGACGCTCTAGCGGGTAGCAACGGCTTCGAGCAAGTCGCACGCCCGCGCGATCGATGCGGCACCATCGCAACGTGCAGCGAGTTGCTCGCAACTTTGGCCGACCGCATCGAACGAAGTCAAACGTTCGAGCGCCGCACCGGCGCGATCGACGTCGAATCGCTTGGGCAACAGTTGCTCGGCCACGCCGAGCCGACATAAACGGGCGGAGTTGTCGAACTGGTCGAACGCCAGAGGGCGGATCAGTTGCGGCACGCCCGCGGCCAATCCCTGCGAGCTGGAACCAATGCCGCCGTGGTGAACAAACGCCGCGGTGCGGGGCAATAGTCGGGTGAGCGGCACGAAACTATAGTGACGCACCGAGTCGGGCAAGTCGCGGGGCACTTGCTCGGCAAACTTGGTGAGCAGCACGCCGCGACGATCGAGCGAACGGCACACGTCGACCGCGGTTTGAAAAAACGAAGCGGCCTGCACGTTGGCGGTACCCGGCGCAAATACCAGCGGCGCGTCGCCAGCGGCGAGGAACGATTCCAACTCGGCCGGCAACGGAGTGCGGTCGCCGGCGTCCCACAACGGAAACCCAACGAGCTCTATCGGCTGCGGCCAGTCGGGCTGCAGCGGCGCAAACCAATCGGGAAACAAACAAACGTTCGAGTCCGAGGCAAACCACCAATCGGGAAACAGCCGACCAATCGGTGGCAATCCCAAATCGCGACGAAACCGGTTCAGCGGCCACCGCAACACAGGATCGCCAACCGCAAGGCTACCGAGACGAAACAATGTGTTATTCCACCAACGTGGCCATCGAGGCCCAATAGGCACGGCACCCATCTCCGGCGCTTCGACCCAACTCCAAAGCGCTTGAGGCGAGAACGTGACTGTGGCCACGCGGGCACCAGTCTTGTCGCGAAACACTCGGCTCGACGCGTCGAGCGCGTGGGCCGCCACGACAGTTTCGCCCTCGACGTAGTGTCGCTCAATGGTTTCATACAGTGGACGCAGGAGGTCAACTACAGCCAGACGCACGATGAACTGAAGCGCCTTGGTGGGCCGCCAAATGTCGGGCGACGCAATCATCTCGCGATAATGCTCTGCGGTCGAGACGGGAATCAGTTCCAGATCGGCCCTGGCCAGATCGTCGGCGAAGTAAGGGTTGGCCACTATTTGCACGCGATGCCCACGGCTGGCCAGCGCGGTGCCGAGCCCCACCATTGGGTGCACGTCGCCGTAGCTACCAATGGCGGTCAAAAGGAAGTGCATACGCGAACAACGTTTGTCTTTCGGAGACGCGAGAATTCGATAGGTTCTACGAATGCCGCCACGACGGTCAATCCCCACCACAGTAAACCGCTTGCCCCTTCGGCCTGCCTGACCGACAATAGCCACATGAGCCACGCCCCACTCGACGACGAGTTCGATCGCCAAACCTTTTACCGCGGCCAGGACCCCGTGGCCGAGGAGCAGGACGATTACGAACTCCTTCCGCCCGACGAGGAGGTGATTGCGGGCGAGAAAAAGCGGGCCGAGGAAGCCGTGCATCACGCTTCGAAGGCGGTCGACCTCGACGAGTTGTATCGTGAAGACAACTCGGTCACCATCCAAGAGATCGAACAGTATCTCAAGGACTTCAAGTTTCAATTCGGTACGAAGCATCTGCTTCTGGCGATGACAGTCTTTGCCGTGCTATTTGTGCTGGGGCGGTTTGTGTTTGGCGGATTTGGAGCGATGTTCATCATCCTAATGTTCGCCACTCTCACATCGATTTACGGCTGGTTCTCCTGGCAAGAGCACAAGCGACGCCAAGAATGGGAACGGAAGCGAGACGAACTCTACCGGCGGCATCAAGAACGTCACGACGAGAACATAGAAGCCGGTGTCGATAGCCCCTGACCCTTCCGTGCAAGTCTTCGATATCCCGGCGACGTACATCCTTGTTGGCATCGCTGCCACCACGCTCGGCGCAGTGGTGCAGGGATCGGTGGGCTTCGGCTTGGCGGTGGTATCGGCTCCGATTCTGCTGATGGTTGCGCCGCAGTTCATCCCCGGTTCGATGATGTTTGCGGCCAATGTTCTAACGCTGCTCATGCTGGCTCGAGAGCGCGAGTCGATGGTGAGCGGGGAGGTGATGATCTCGTCGGTCGCTCGCCTTCTCACCACCATCCCAACCGCGTACTTGATCGCTGCGGTCGATCAACGGACCTTTAGCATCCTATTCAGTCTCGCGGTGCTTGGAATTGTGGCCGTGAGTTTCAGCGGATACGTGATGCCGCTCACTCGACTAAACCTGGCAATTGCCAGCGGCGTATCGGGTGTTTCCAACACCATTTCTTCCATTGGTGGTCCGCCCATGGCGCTAGTCTATCAAACGCAAACTGGGCCACACATCAGAGCGACACTCTCGGCCATTTTTTTTGTGGGATCCTCAATTTCGATGCTTTGCCTGTGGTGGGTCGGCAAGTTCGGCTGGCGCGATGTCGTCCTGGGCCTATTGCTGCTGCCAGGCATCTTACTAGGATTCAGCCTTTCGCGCTACACTGCCGCCAAGCTCGATCAGATCGCCATGCGGCCAGCGGTGCTTGGCGTGGCGGGGATGTCGGCCGCGGTGATTCTGGCGCGAGCATTGATGGCTACGAGCGGATAGTCTAGCTGCTGTCATGCAACTGCGCGCAACGCACGCGCCCGGTTCAACTTCTGCCGCGACGAAATAGCGCTAGGCAATCGGAACGAAAACGCAAGTAACCAACCGAGATCGTCACCGCGCAAAATGCCGCGATCCAGGCCGGGTGAACACCGGCTGCGAGCATTCGTGGCGTGTCGAGGTGCCGATCGCCCGACCACCAAGCGAGCGCTAGGTAGACGCCGTTAGCCAAAATGCAGAAGTCGGCGATAAACCACGTAAACCAACGTCGTACAATCAGAGCAACGCCGAGCGGTGCAACAACGCCGAGAATCGGCCCACTCCAAAGCGTTAGTTGCGGGTGTGGATCCGGAGCGTGCAAGCTGTAGGGTAGCCGCAGAGGCGAAAGTTGCAGCGCTGTGAGTTTGCCGCCGCCGAGCCATCCACCAAGTACGTGACCCAACTCGTGCGTCATCGTCATAACTATCCACGCGACGCCGAACATCAATACGAATAGCGCCACGCGAGGGACCAGAGCACTAGTGCTACTCCGATTTGACATCGTCGATCCAGGCTCTTACATTCTCCTCAAGCAGGTCCAGCGGCACAGCACCACTGCCGAGCACCACCTTGTGAAACTGCCGGACGTCGAACTGCTCAGCCAATTCGTGTTCGGCCAACTCGCGGAGTTCGCTGATTTTCAGCTCGCCCATCTTGTAAGCCACTGCCTGACCGGGCCAACCGATGTAGCGATCGACCTCTGCTCGAATGTTGTGTAACGATAGCGCAGAGTTTTGGCTCATGAATTCGATCGCGTCGTTGCGGCTCCAGCCCAAGTAGTGCATGCCCGTATCCACCACTAACCGACAGGCTCGCCAAATCTCCATCGAGAGTCGACCGAAATCGCTATAGGGATCCTGGTAGAACCCAACCTCTAGCCCCAACCGCTCAGCGTAGAGTGCCCATCCCTCGACGAACACGGTGAATCCGCCAAACTTCCGAAACTCGGGTAACCCTTCGAGCTCTTGTTGTAAGGCAATCTGCAGGTGGTGGCCCGGCACTGCTTCGTGCAACGAGAGCGCTTCGAGCATGTACAACGGTCGACTCGGAAGATTGTAAGTGTTGAGGTAGTAGAATCCGGCACGCGTCCCGTCGCCCGCCGGCGGTTGGTAGTAGGCCGCGGTCGTCTTGGGCGCGATGTAGTCGGGAACCGTCCGCAACCCGTACGGCATCCGAGGTAAGAGTGAGAACAACGCGGGCAATTCGCCATCCATCCGTTTGCAGATGAGGGCACATTGCCGTTTCAACTCCTCTGGCGTCTTGGCGTAGAACTTGGGGTCGTTGCGCAAGTGTTCGACAAAGTCACTGAAGTCGCCATCGAAGCCGACTTGCTTGATGATGATGTCCATCTCGCCGCGTATACGTTTCACCTCAGCAAGTCCGCGTTCGTGAATGGCTTCGGGCGATACATCGTCGAGTGTTGTGAACTTACGTACGCGGTAACGATAGAAGTCGCGGCCGTCAGGCAACGCCCTGGCGGCAATCGTTCCACGGCAGTTGGGCAAGTACTCTTCGTTCATAAAGTCGAGCAGCTGCTTATAGCCAGTCACGACGCTTTTTGAAATAGCTTGGCGAGCCGCCCCGCGCAGGCGATTATGCTCACCCTCTGGAATCGTCTGCGGCATTTCGACGAGCGGCTCGTACATCAAACTCTGCTCGGGGTCGTCCACCACATGCGCCGCCGCCGACTCAGTGCTACCGTCCATAATCACCGAAGCCGGCGTATATCCCTGGCGAATTCCCTCGCGCATGAGCGCGATGTGCTCGTTGGTGTAACGACCGAAGTCGCCCAACCGAGCGATGTAGTTCTCGTAATCCTCGACGGTCACCAGTGGCACCTGGCGGCGGAGTTCGGGGAAGGTGATGTGAAAGCCGGAACGGTTGTTGATTGGCAGCAAGTATGTCTTGTAGCCATGTTCTGCCAGCGAGTCGTTCAACTCTCGCTTCAGCACCGAGTAGTTCACTCGGTCGTCACCCTCAAGCTTCTCGCGGTCGATCGCCTTCAAGCGATCAAGAAACTCCGCGGTCTTGGCTGCCCGTCGCTCAACGTCGTCGATCGTGAACGAGTCAAGGCAATCGTTCGCGCGATGATCGCCCACCGACGTGGCCAGTTCGGGCGACTCAGCTAGGCGGAACTCCCATGCGTCGTTAATCAGCTCACCCAATTGTTGGCGGGGGCTGTTCGCGGTCGCCGACACCGATAGCCAACAACCTAGGACCGACATGGACACAAAGACTCGAAACACGCGCATGGCGAAATTCTCCGGCGGCAGAGCAGAAGTGCAAATCCGCTGCTCATCATAGCAATTCACTCCGCCGCCGCTCAACGCAACAAGTGCTGGAGCCGCGAGTCGGACGAGGTTACACTGGGACAGGCTGGTTTACCAGGTCTTGCCCCGGCGGAGATTGGCTATGCGTCTGGCTCTGTTTGTTGTTGCGGTTTCACTGGCGTCCGGCCCAGTTTCTGTGGGCTTGTGTGCGACGACAGTCGATTACAAAGAGGACGTTGAACCGATTCTGCAGGCGAACTGTTTTGGGTGCCATGGCGAGAAGAAGGGGCTCGGTCGCTTGCGACTGCATACGACCGACGCAATTAGGGAAGCGCTCGACGTTCACGACGACTTGTTGACGGCCGGAAAGCCCGATGAGAGCGAACTTTACGCGCGGCTGGTACTGCCGGCCAATGACAAGAAGCTGATGCCCAAAGGCGGCGATCCCCTATCCAAAGAAAATATCGCCACGATTAAGAAGTGGATCGAGGAAGGCGGTGTGTTCGAGATAACGGCCGATGCTCCAATGGATGAAGCGCCGGCCGAGAAGCCAAAGCTACCGGAACGACCAGAGCTTGGCCCCGCTTCACCCGACGCGATTCGCGCCGTGCAGAACACCGGCGCGTTGGTGATTCCACTTTACGCCGGCGCCAACGAATTGCGAGTGAGCTTTCCTTCGTCCCGCGATCAGGTAACCGACGAGACGGTAGCGCTGTTGGTGCCGCTGGCGGGCCAGTTGGTCGAGCTTGATTTGTCTGGGACGAAGATCACCGACGCTTCGGCCGATTCGCTCAAGCAATTGGTGAACCTCGACACGTTACACCTCGAAAAGACTAGCATTGGCGATGCCGCGGTGGCGGCATTGGCGGAACTGAAATACCTAAACTACCTTAATCTGCACAGCACGAAGGTAACGGATGCAGCTTTGGAGTCGCTCAAGCCGGTGGTCAGTCTGCAAAGACTGTACGTGTGGCAAACACCGGCAACGTACGATGCGGCCAAGGCCCTCGAAGAATCGACGCCTGGCCTGGAAGTGAACCTAGGATGGAACCACCCCGGAGTGGTACGAGAGCGGATCAATTCCGAACTTGCCCGCGTGGAACAGCAACAGAAGGAATCGGGCGATGCGATGGCGGAAGCCGAAAAGGCACTGGCGACCGCCAAGAAGGACAAAGAGGCGGCCGACAAACGAGCCGCCGAACTCAAGAGGAAACTCGAATCACTCGACGAACCGGCTGAGAAGAAACTCGAAGAAGCCAACCAACTAGAGCGTGAGCAGCCAGCCGACGAGGGCAATGCAGCCTGATCCGATCGGGCGCCCATAGACACGCCTGGACAAATCGCGCACGATGCCGTGAACCCCGACTTGACCCGTTTCACGGCCATGTGCGATCCCAATCCGAATCGACTTCGAGTACTGCACTACCTGGACGCGGTGCGCGAAGAAGCAGGTGGCGTGGTGCGGTGCGTGATCGATCTCTGCCGTGTGCTGGCCGATCACGGCGTCGTGGTTACCTTAGCGACCCTCGACACCAAGGATATCCCTTCCGAATGGCAAGACCTGCCGAATCCGCCGCAGGTCCGGCAGTTGAGTCTCGGCCTGAGCGACTTCGATCCGTCGGCGATGGAAGCGGACGTGGCCCATTTGCATACGCCCTGGGACCGAACGAATGCAAAGCTCGCGAAGATGCTGCGGGCTTCCAACGTTCCGTACGTCGTCAGCGCGCACGGCATGCTCGACGACTGGTGCATGGATCAGAAGCGTTTGAAGAAGCGGGCGTACCTTTGGCTGCAAGGACAGCAACTACTCGAGCGCGCCTACCGGGTGCATTGCACGGCCCAGGGCGAAGAGCAGCAAGCTAGCAAGTGGTACCCGGCCGGCAAGTCGACCGTGCTGCCTCTGGTGGTCGATCTGCCCAACCAAGAAACGCTTCCAGGTCCGCAACTAGCAATCGACGCGTTTCCGCCGTTGGCGATCGATCACCCCAAGGTACTGTTTCTAAGCCGATTACATCCTAAGAAGGGTATCGAAGTTCTACTCCCCGCGGTCGCGCGGGCTGTCGAACGTGGGTGCGAGTTGGAACTCTTCATCGCCGGCCCGGGCGAAGAGAGATACGTCGACTCGCTGCAGGCGCTTGCCGACCAACTCCAGATCGCCGATCGAACCCACTTTTTAGGGCTAGTGCAAGGCCAGGAGAAACTCTCGCTGTATCAGGCGTGCGACCTGTTCGTATTGCCGACGCACCAGGAGAACTTCGGCTTGGTGCTTCCCGAGGCGATGGCTTGCAGAACGCCGGTGGTTACAACCAAGGGAGTCGACATCTGGCCGGAGATCGAAGCTGGCGGCGGCGTGATCGTCGATAATCACTCTGAATCGCTCGCTGAGCAACTTGTACGGCTGTTAGCCGATCGCGACGCGTTGGCCAAACGTGGTGTACAGGGCCGCGACTTCGTATACGACTGGCTCGACCCCCACCGCGTGGTGCAAGGATATATCGACCTATACCGTGAAACGGCCAGCAGCTCCAAATGACCGACGGCGAACCTATCCCGCGCACGAAGCCAATCATCGAACACCGCTGGGATGTCACGCCAAGCGGGGCTCGCGAAATCCAAGACCGGCTTCGGGCGCAGATCGTGCTAAGACCGCCGAGTCGCAAGCCGCATTTCGTGGCCGGAGTCGATGTAAGCGTGACGAAAGGGCCGTGGCGCGACGCGACCTCACAAGCGGCTGTCGTCGTGTTCGGTTACCAAACGCTCGAGCCACTCGAGGTCGCCACCGCCCAACTGCCCGCGCCGTTTCCCTATGTGCCAGGGCTACTGTCGTTTCGCGAGATCCCCGTGCTGTTGGCGGCGCTGCACACGCTACGGCAAACGCCCGACCTGATCATGGTCGACGGGCAAGGTTATGCCCATCCCCGGCGACTGGGCCTAGCATCGCACCTGGGCCTGGTTCTCGGCACGCCAACCATCGGTTGCGCGAAGACGCGATTCATTGGCGAATTTGACGAACCGGCCGAGGCCGCCGGCAGCTACACCGACTTGGTCGACCGAACCACCAAGCCACCCGAAACCATTGGCGCCGTGGTCCGCACTCGCGACGCGGTCAAACCACTGTTCATCTCCGCGGGCCACTTGATGGACACGCCGACGGCCATCGATCATGTGCTTTGGTGCTCGGCCGGCTTTCGCTTGCCCGAGCCGACGCGGAGGGCGCATCAGTGCGCGGCGGGGAAGAAGCTAGCCGATCTTAGGGCTGAATGGGAACGGAATCGATAGGCGTGGTACGCCTCGAATGAGCTAGAGCGTGCTTCGGCTAGCTGTAGCGATGTTGGCGCAAACGAGTCAAGTCTGGCAAGGCGGCCGAAGCAGGCGAATCTGCATGATTCGTCGATGCAGGCCAACGTAGCCAGATGCGAACGCAGTAAGCGGGCACGCTACAGATAGGCGAAGGGCGC
>JANQOF010000033.1 GCA_028279215.1 Pirellulales bacterium | reverse complement strand
TACAATCCGCGATGCCCGCCGATCCCCGGCATGAGTGTGAGCGGGCCCGCGTAGAACCAGCGGCCGTCGCCGAGGCTCTTGAAGTCGGGATACTGCCCGCTGGCGTCAGCGATGCCGACGCCAGCGGGCAGTATCCCGACTTCAAGAGCCTCGGCGACGGCCGCTGGTTCTACGCGGGCCAGCTCACACTCATGCCGGAGATCGGCGGCCATCGCGGATTGTACCGCCTGACCTACTACTGGATCGACCCCACCGAGACCCAGCCCCGTGGCCGCGGCTTGGCGCTCAGCTTCGACCAGCAGTTGGGTGACGCCTACGGTGCGTTCTTTCGCTTCTCGCAAGCCGATGGCTGCCGCCGATCGGTGCGGAAGTTTACCAACGCCGGCTTCGTTTGGCTTGCGCCTGGCGGGTGGGAGGACGACCGCGCGGGCATCGGTTTCATCTGGGGCCAACCGACCGACCGCTCGCTCAACGACCAATACGGGATCGAATTGTTCTATCGCTGGCAACTAACCGCACGGATGGAATTCTCCACCGACATCCAATGGATCATCGACCCAGCCCTCACTACCTCACGCGAGTCGCTAGCCATCGGCGGCATGCGTGTTCGCTGGACGTTTTGAGTGCAATGGGCTCGCGCGTCGTCGGCCACTCCGCGCTTCGCACACTTTGTTCCTCTCCTCTTTGGGGACAGGTTAGGTGAGGGGCGATTGTTCCCCACTGGGGCAATACCCATTTCCCTAACCTATTGAGCCTCAACGGCTTGCGATTCTGCGCCAATGAGTGCGGGCTAAACACGATTCATTGGCGCAAAACTCGCCTCGTTTCGCGAGCGACCGATTCCATAAATCCCACTTACTCAAAGAGTTATGAAATCGCACGACGGCAAGGCATCATGGGTTTTGCCCCAGGGTTTCCCGCAGTTGGGGCAAAATCCGTTCGAAGGGGGAAAGGGGAAGGTGGAATTGGGAATGCCGCGCAAGCGGTTGGCTCAAAGTCCGCGCAGCAAAACCCCTACTAGCCTCCAGCACTAGCCACTAACTAACCAAGTTGCCAAACACCCACCGCTACATCGTACGGCAGTTCCATTAGATCAAATCAAGAATCGACTTCCACAACGATTTTTGGCCGGCCATCTGAGGCGTGGCGGCAAATTGAGGATGTCCGACTCGGAGCGATCATCCGCCCAGGAGTTTCGCGCCTGAGCAGGTTGATTCATGTTGAACCATCGGCGGTGGGCCAGACGAATGTCACGTAGTGGTGCCAACAACTAGCCCTCTCGAATGAGTGATCCATTGAGGGCAACAGAGAGTAGCATAGCATCAGCAATTAGCAAGCTTTGAACCCATTCATTGCGCAAATACTCCCTCGATTGCTCATCCGCGACTCGAAGACCAGTTTAATTCCGTCATTCAGTGCTAGGTAAGCCGAGAATTCTGCTTGATAAGGGCAGTTCCAGGAGAGTTGGCGCATCGGTAAGACACAGGCGGAAGCGGAATGACGAGATACACAACTTCTGCTACTTCGCATTATTACTGTACGTCACCGACCGACAACTCATCAACCTCAATAGAATCGATATCGCACTACTCTAGATCGCACTGCTCTAGCGAGAACTTGACCTCTCCTAGTCGCACGCACCGAATGCCATTTTGTAAGGGCACAGCTTTTGCCACGGCAATCACCGTATCGCCTGGCTGAGCATTAGCTTGAATAAGGCTATTCAAGCTAGAGATATCTCCATGGGCTGCAAACTTGCCGTTGATCAGCAATACGGCGACTGCCGAGTGGCTGGCACAGAGGCTGGTTTCATTATTTCTGACTACCATGATCGATTCTCGGTCTGAATTAACCGTATGCTGCAACACAGAGACAAGCCCTGGTTCGCCAACGGCGCCATCACCGACAGTCTTACAAAGGCTACTGTTAAATTCAGATTCGCGGACACCGCCGACTGAACGGCTTTTTTCGAGTGCAACAACTAATCGCTCTGGCGTTCCACCGCTGTCTGAATGCTGCAAGACAATCCGGTAGCCACTATCGGTCGAAGGTTTCACTAGGTAAACGATAAGACTTTTTGGCAAGTCCGTTGATTTGACGCGAAAGATCGATCGATTGGTGCCTGCAGGATCGGATAAACGCTGCTTGGATAAATCAGCTTGCAATGACGTAGGGCCGATCAGAGTACATGTGGTGCGATCACCGAACTCGTTAAGTCTACAGGCATTTGGATCGAGCGTGATATCGATCGTCTCGCCGTCGGCAATCACTCCAGAGATGCGAATTCCAGTGAACTTCCCAATTCCAAAGTCAACGGGCGTATCCTGATAGGTCGATATGTACTCGCCTTTTTTGCAGCAGGATCGCGTATCCACAGGAAGCGACTTGCCACCTCGAGGGTGACGAACACTCACGGCATGCATGCCAGCTGCGTCACGAACCTGTACTTGCTCAAGCTTCTTTCCGGAAGCGAACTTTGCTGTTGCTATGAACGGGGTGACTACTTCGATCACTGGACCAGTAGGTCGCTTGATTTTGAAATCGTGAATCGGCGGAAAGATTTTCTCCGGACCTAGGATCAGACAATTCTCAAATCCCCCCGTAGGATGAACTCCGCAGGCGAACACATACACTTCTCCGGCAAGTTGAAAGGCCGCATACGACGCAATACCCGGTTCATCGCAACTCTGCGCAGCAGCAGATGGCGTGAAAAGCAGACTCGCAACAATTAATGCAAACAGCCAAGTGGACGACCTTGTTTGTGTGTATTGACTCTTGACGCTACACATGATGACATTCCCTGGGGATCGAAAGTAAACAGACCTCTTCCTCAGTTCGTGCATTTGAATGCTATTGAGTTAGCTAAGCAACTACTCAAGAAAAAGAAACTCAGTATTGTTCTGTTCCTTGTCTCTCCTACCGACGCGCCAGTGTCACCATCATGTCACCATGGCTTTCATATTTTGTGGGTTAATGCCAGCACTGTGTCACCTTCTAATCTGCTTGTCATGTTTCCTCATATTCCTACTTGCTTTCTCGATTTCCGCTGATAACTTGCTTCAGCGGAATGCCTTTCATCTTCTAGGAGACAAGCAATGAGAATCGCAATCGTTGTTGTGTGCTGCGTAGGCTTCCTATTCACTGCCGAAGCTGCGGAGGCTCAGGTGTATGTGTGCCGTGGATACTGCGCAAATAATTCCGAGGTGCGATATGTCGGTCCTGATCGTCAAGCGGGCCAGCGCCAGCTCCAATGTCAGTGTGCCAGCCAGGGGAGTAGCCTCTGCCAACATTCCTGCACACGCATCTACGCCACAACCAAATGCCGGAAAACATCCTGCTGTCCACGGCCGAAATGCTGCAATCGCTGCTCGCGTGTAAATACGTATGCAAACTGCACACCATGGTCGCCGCACCCAGAATTGCCCTTAATTGAATGTCGCTATTGCTGCGAATTTCGTGGCATACGAACCGTTTGCTGGACCGAATGCAGATCAATCATTCGGTAGCGACAGCGATTAGGCCGGGGGGTGGGGGGCTTCTGTGAAGTCCGCATTCTGTTAGCCCTTCGCTTCGGCCAACATTCGAAGCTCGTCGGTGGCCCAGACCAACGCAAGATCTCGGACAGGCACTCCTTACCAAGCTTCATGGTCCTGAGCGCAGAAGACTCTTTCAATACTGACCCGCTCCCCTTAAGCCCGCTTCCGCCCAACAAACCGCATATACGGAATTCTCAGCAGCGGGATCATCATGATCTTGCCCGCCTCTTCGTGGACGGATTCGGTCTCGAATCGTGTCTCCAAGTAGGGCAGCAGATCGGCATTGGGGAAGACGTTGTCGTTCGCGAACCAGATTGGCCAGAACGAGCGGCGGAACCAGCCGTGGCGCTCGCGGCCGGCGGCGGGGTACTTCTTGGCGACGTAGAAATCGACCACTCCGATTGTTCCGCCCGGCTTGAGCAGTTTGAGTGCGTGATCCACCGCGTCGAACCAGTTGGGAATCATGGTGAGCGAATAGCAGAAGGTTACCACGTCGATCGACTCCGGCGGGAGATCGATCTTGGTCGCGTCGCCGTGCATCAGGTGCACGTTTTGCCAGCCGGCGTCATCAATGCGGTTCTGGGCCACCGCCAGCAGCGACTCGCTAAGGTCGACCAACGTGGCCTCGGCGAAGTTTGTCAAACGATCGCCCCAAGCTTCGACATTTCTGGCTGTTCCACAGCCTAGGTCGAGCCAGCGGCTCGCTTCGGGCGCGGGAAGGTCGTTGAACAGCTCGTCACGGCCGTGCAGCATCTTTTGCCGAGTGGCGTCGTAGTGTTCGGCTTGCCCGGCGTAGAAGCTATCGAGTCGCTGCTGATGAGTCTCACCCCGAATGGGCGAGAGCACCATGTGATACAGGGTCTTGAGTTGCCCCAGTGCGCTCATGATTGTCGTCCGCCGCGGCATAGGGAGATGACTTGTGAAGTGTCGCGATGGCGAAGCTGCCGTAGGTGTTCACTCGGTCTTTGGCGTGCAGCTCTTCGGCCAGTTGGTCGTTGTAGCCCAATAGCTCGTGCAGGTAACGCGTTTGGTCGTCGAGTTGAACCTCGATCGGATCGACGAAGTGCACTTCCAGCGCCGCGCTGCGCCACAAGATGCGGGCGCCATCGTCCGCATGATCGACAATCGCCTGCCATTGCCGCTGCAGGATGTCGGCGTGATGCTCGGCGAGCCAATCCATGTGGTCGAGCAGCACGTACCGAGAATAGGTTTGATCGGTCGATTCGAGGAAATCGAGAATCGTGGTAGTGTGGGTGTGGATGCGATCTACCAGGCCGCCCTTCAGCTGCGCGAAATTCTCCTCGCGGAGGTATTCGGGGCAGCACTCCTTGGTGTACTCGCCGGTGAGGTACACTCGCCAGAAGTAGTTGTCTTTGAGCGGCAGCTTGGTGAACACCGCGTCTAAGCGATCTTCGATGAACTTAGCGATGCCGCCGGGATAGAACTTCTCCAACTGCTTGCGCTGGGCACGCGGTACGCCCAACAGCGACAGCGTGGCGTCGCGCTTCAGCAGCCACTCCAGTCGTGGGCCCCAGAACGACGACTTTACTTCGTCGTGGTAGATTTGCTGTTGTTCTTCGAGTGTTTGGGCTTCGAGCAACCGTTCGATCTGAGGGCGAATGCGGGCGATGCGGTTGATATAAACGTTCATCGACCAAGCGAAGAAACCAGCCGACCCGCGAAAATAAAAGCTCGGACGCCGACCTTTTCCGTAGAAGAACTTTCCGTTCTTGTCCCAATATTCGCGAGCGGCCAACGGCAACGCGTTGCGGAGCGTTTGCCCGTAGATTGAGTCCCAATCGCTGAGCCGTCCGCGGCCGAACAATTCGAAGAACGTTTCGTAGTCGAGTTCACGGATGCCGGCAAGCTTGAGTTCCAACAGCGCGTTCTGCCGCGAGTTGACGTCGACGGCGTCGATTCGCTCGAGGCCGTCGAGCGCGTAGTCGAGGGCGTTGCAGCCAGCGGAGGTGATGACCAGCAGACGATCAGATTGGCTAAGCTCCAATGCGGTTCGGTCGAGCCGCGGGTCCTCCCAACAGGTGTTATAGACCAGATTCTTGCCGTGGGTGATCTTAAAAACGGCTCGGCTTAGTGTTGCAGCGAGCATGCATGTTCCTATGGCCTGATGGACGTTTGGCGGGCGGGGATCGAGTTGCCTTTGCCAAATGCTGGCCGGGCGGGCCGCCGTAGTTCTGCCGGCGTTGGTCGTGCCGCGTCCGACGGTGGAATGGATGGGGATCGAGGTGCCGGGCGGTCGCCTCGCGACGACCAAGCCACTGGCGAACGGCGGTTAAGGACACACTCATGGTGTTCGCACCAATCGCGTTATAGTCCCGGTTTTCGCCCTGGATTTCAAGGGGCGCAGGGCGGTCGACCTGGGAATTTGCGTTAAATTCGCCCCGGCTGGGGAATCTAGGCAATTAATACACTTGCCCGCGATTCCTCTGGCTCCACCATCGATGACTTGGCGGCGGGCAGCGTGTCGAGCACCCGACCGTCAATGCGATTGAGTTCGAACGCTCCGTCGTCGTACTCCACCAGAGCGGTGCAGTTCTCGACCCAATCGCCCGTATTGAGATAGGCGAGATTGTCGAGCTGCATGATGCGCGGCCAGTGAATATGCCCGCAAATGATTCCGAAACAATGCTCGGTAGCCGCGGCCTCCATCAGCTGCGATTCGAAGTCGCTGATGTGCTTCACCAAGCCCTTGATGTTGCGTTTGATCACCCCGCAAAACGCGTAGCGATTGTGCTTCTTTCCGCGCGCCCAATTGAGCCAGTAGTTCGTGGAGAGTAGCACGTCGTAGGCGTAGGTGCCGATGACGCTGAGCCACTGCATCGACTGCTCGATCTTGTCGAACTGGTCGCCGTGCGTGATGAGGTAACGTCGCCCGTCGGCCGCCACGTGGACGAAGCGGTCGGTGATCTCGACCACACCGTAGTCGGCCAGGTAGCCACGGAGGAAGTTGTCGTGATTGCCTGGTGCGTAATACAGCTGCGTGCCCGACCGCTTGAGCGCCATCAACCGCTGTATGATGCGGTCGTAGGTGGGCCGCCACCGCCACCGCCGTTTGAGTTTCCAGCCGTCGATGAAATCGCCGACGATGTACAAGTGCCGCGGTTCGTACCGGAGCAGTACTTCGAGAAACTCGTCGGCTTGCGAGTGCTTGGAGCCCAGATGCACGTCGCTGACGAACAACGATCTCACCGGTTGGCTGGCCGATCCTTCGACCTCAAGTCGGCGGTGAGCTGTATGGGGTGGGGCTACACTGGTCACTATTGGGCTGCCTTTGGTTGGGGGACGTTCGCCGCAGTGGGCGTCTCCATACTTTCGACCCCGCATAGCGAACCGGACTCTACTTCGCAGCTATTGGTAGTATCTGTCCGGTTCGTTGTGGTTTCGCTAACGGTGGGTGGGAACTCGGTTAAATTTTGGTTCAGATTCCGTTAAGGGCTAGCATTGCTCGCGTAATATAGCGATTTTTGGGTCCCTACAATAGCCTAGAGCGTGCCACAGCTAGGCGGAGGGCGCTCTAATACCCGAACACGGTCAGCTATGCATCCGGGCAAAACCGTCTCCCTGCTCCAGTATTTCGGCCTCCGTCGAGCCGAGCCATTACTTCCTCGTCGTTGGCAAAGTGCCTCGCCAAGCGTGTGTACGTTGTGTGGTGGCGCGCCTCCGACTCGAACAGACTGTGGTAAAACTCGGCCAACTCCGGGTCGTTGACGTACTCGGCGAGCACGTGGAACCGTTCGCAACTGCGGGCTTCGATGAGCCCTGCTACTAGTAGACGATCGACAGCACGGTGGGGTTCGCCGGTGCGCACGAGATCGTTGAGCCGACGCCCGTAACTCGACGGCTTGAGCCGACGGAACCGAATGCCACGCTTCTCCAGCAGCTTCAGCACCATATGAAAGTGCTCCAGCTCTTCGTTGACGATCAACGTCATTTCGCGGCATAGCTCGACATCTTCGACATACGCGAATATCAAGTTCAGCGCGGTGCCAGCCGCTTTCTTCTCGCAGTGGGCGTGGTCGATCAGGATGTCGGGCAGCGCGCTGTCGACTTGCTGTAGCCAGCGATCGGAGGTGGTGCTTTGTAAGTGCAGCATGCGGGCGACTACGTCTGAGTACTAGTGACCACCTCGGAGTCGCTTAGGCGAACGTCATCGGTTGCCGGTGGCTTGTCGCGCTCGAGCACGCCGAACTCGTCGACCGCTCGCCGGCCAACCAAGTCGATCAACCACTGGGGCGACCATTGCTTGAGACGCCAATACAATTTGGCACGACCGCCCACCACTACGTAAAGCTTCTTGCGGCAGGCTCCGCGCAGCGCTTCTTCGGCGACCTGCTCTGGCGTGATCGTGGACTGCTCGATGAACTCGCGGCATAAATCAGATTGCTTCGACGTGGCGTATCTTGCACGTTGGAACAGCCGGGTGGGGGTTGCCCCGGGCAGTACGGCGGTGGCGTTCAGCCCGAACGGTTTGAGCTCGCCGCGTAAAGTTTCGGTAAGTGAAAGCATGCCCGCCTTAGTGGCGTTGTAAGCAGCAAAGCCCGGTGGCGAAACGGCGGCGAAGATCGAAGCGAGATTAATGACGCCGCGGGGCAGGGCGGTGCTGCGGGTTTGCCGCAGCCACGGCAGCATCGCATTGCAAGCGAACATCGCCCCAAGCAGATTCACCTCGACGATCCTCTGGATATCGCCCGACTGGCAATCGTCTAACGTCCCGGTCGACAAAACGCCGGCGTTGTTCACCAGCAAGTCCAATCGGGGCCATTCGACTTGCAATTGGCTACGCAGTTCGTGCCAAGACAAGGCATCGGCGACATCGAGATGGTGGCTCGACGCAGCCCCGGGTGCAGTTTGCAGTTCGCTCGCTACCTGCTCGGCGGAATCGCTGCGACAGTCGACCACGGCAACGGTCCAACCTTGCTTGGCCAGCGCATGGCAAAACGCGCGACCGATGCCCGAGCCGCCGCCAGTGACGATGGCGTAGCCGGCCGATCCACTATCGGTCTCATTGATGTCGAGTGCTTTGATTTCTCCGGCCTCCACCGGGTGGGTCTAAATTCAACCTGTTGGGGCCGATTCTACCGCAAGGATAGGTAGATTGACCACAAGCCAGCGCGCCAGCACTCCCACGAGCAAGAATGGAGGCTTTTTCGTGAACCGTAATCCAATTCACGCTCAATGGCACGCGGCCCGGACGATAAATCTCTTGAAACGGCCCGCTGGTGCGTGGCGGTGCAAAACTCATCTATGGGAGGAAGATGCGATGCGATTGACTTGGGCTTTTCTGTTGTGTCTGGTGATGACGACTGGCTGCCAAACTACCAAGACGGGCTGCGGCGGCGGATGTGGTTGCTCAGGTGGCTCTTGCGGCACCCATGCGGCGAGTGCTGCAATTCCAGATGGATACGCAGCGGCCAACTTGCAACACAACGGCGCGTCGTGGAACGGATGACAACTACTGGGTGCATCGCAGACAAAGAAATGGCGATGCTCCATGGAGCGCCGCTGAGGGCGGGCTCTCCGAGTCCGACAAGAGTCTCTCAAACGTGATCGACCTCAGAGAGGCCTCCCGCAGAATCGCGGACGCGTCGGGTCTTACGTTCGGCTATCCGGCGCGAATGATGGCCCAGGCCAATTGCACATCGCTTCGGGAGAGCCATCTTCCGGCGTCTTTCAAACCGGCTTGCAGCGCTCCCGGGAATTGTTGCTTAAACTTCGCTCTGCACGCGCCGCACACTTCAAGGTGATGCGCCATGCTTGTCGCCAAGTCGGGGTCAACCGTGGCGTTGCCCGCAAGGTGGCCATGGTACTCGGCAAAGTGAGAGTGGCACTCGGCGCAGGTGATTTCGCCCGGCAGATTGGGAGCGGTCAACCACCAGGCGGTTCCCGCTCCTACGACCACGAGTACGCCAAGCGCCACCACGCTGCGCATGACCTGCGCGGACTGATCGCGGGCCTCGTCGACGCGAAGCCGATGGCCAAGGGAGGTAAGAACGCCCTCAGGGCAGTTCGTCCAGTCGTCGGATTGTTGGGGCGAATCGGACATCGCAGTTACCTTGCTGGTTGCAGCTACTCTCCTATCATCATCGGGTGACGGTGCAAAATAAACTGTGAGCAGGCTCACACAGTTGGAAAAAGGCTACTTCGCGGCAATTTCGGAACCGGGGCACGGATGCTACTGGCCAGATTCTCTAGGGCCGTGATCACGATTTTTCGGCGTCCCAACTCCAAAAACTTCTCTTCCTGCAGGTCACCTAGCAGCACGGTTACGGTTTCGCGTGTACTTCCAATAATACTCGCCAAGTCTTGGTGCGACAGCTTGACTTTTAGGTGGATTCCTTCGGCCACGGGCTGTCCGTACTGCTCGGCGAGTTCCAGCAGCAGGCTAACCAGCCGCTCGCGATTCGAGCGGAACAGCAGGTACTTCAGCCGCCGCTCGATGCGTCGCCGGCGAAGACCAAATAACTTGGTCACACCGAGCGACACTTCGGCATTTTGCTCGACAAGGTGATTCATCACGTCGGCTGGAATGAGGATTACGGTCGACTTCTCCACGGCCTCGGCGTACTCGTCTCGCTCCCCTTCGTCGACTAGTGCGAGTTCGCCAAACAGTTCACCTGGCTCAATGAAAGCAAGGATCGCCTGCTTGCCCTCGGCGGTGAAACTACAGATCTTGGCCCGCCCTTCGGCCATCAGCAATACGCCGTCGGATTGATCGGCTGGCAGGTAGATGGGTGTCCCGCGGGTGAACTGTCGCGACCGGCAGCGTCGTTCGAGCGTGGCCAGGTCGTCGGCGCTCAACCGACGGAACAGTTCACAGCTCTTGAGGTACCACAGCTTTTCGGTCATATCGGGCGTCGGAAATTGAGTTCCTAGCGGGTGCCGTGCACCAACAATCGTAGCTCTAAGCATTCCAGCACGCGACTTGGCCGTCAACCTAGCGTCGCCCGGTGGTTAGCGGCTAGTCGCACTGAGTCGCCCAGTATCCGCCCCGTGCGTGGTCGTAGGTGGCCTCGTGTCCCGTAGCTCCGCTAGCGACGATTTGCCCGTCGCGGAATACTTCCTTGCCCATCACCCAAGTACGCACCGGCCAACCAGTCAGTTCAGTGCCGTGCCAAGGGCTCCATCCACACTTGCTGAGCTGATCCTCGTTTCGAACCGTTTGCTTCTTCCGCAAATCGACTAGTACCAGGTCGGCATCGTAGCCCACAGCGATGCGTCCTTTGCCAACGATGTCCCACACACGGGCGGGCGCGTCGCACATCCAGTGAACGACTTGCTCAAGGTTGCAGCGCCCGCGATTCACTTCATTGAGCAACAGCGCCAGTGAGTTCTCTACTGCCGGGAGCCCCGAGGGCGATTGTGGATACGGTTGCCGCTTTTCCTCCAGCGTGTGCGGCGCGTGATCGGTGGCGATCACCTGCAATCGTCCGTCGACGAGCGCTTGCCAAATCGCTTCGTTGTCGGCCGCCGTTTTGAGCGACGGGTTCATTTGCACGAGCGTGCCAAGCCGCGCGTAATCGTCGATGTTGAAGAACAAGTGGTGCGGACACGCCTCGCCGGTGATCCAGGGATCGTTGCCCGGAATCACATCGCACTCCGCGGCAGTCGATACGTGCAGCACATGAAATCGATGTTTATGGCGCAAAGCCAAATCGATCGCGCGTTGGGTGGCCACGATGGCGGCTTGATGGTCGCGAATCCGCGAGTGATCGGCGAGGTGGGTGATTGGACCGATGCGCTTGCGATTCTCAGCAATCGTGGTTTCGTCTTCGCAGTGGGCGGTGAGCGGCAGAGTGGTTTCGGCAAAAATCTGTTCCAAGGCGTCCTGCCCGTCAACCAGCAAGTCGCCGGTGCTCGAGCCGATGAAGATCTTGATGCCTGGTGTTCGCGTGGCATGCTTCAGCTCTTCGATGTTGTCGGGTGTCGCCCCAATGTAAAAGCCGTAGTTCACGATCGACTGCTCCGCCCCCAGCGCGAGCTTGTCGAGCAGCAGCTCTTGCGTAATGGCGTTGGGCACCGTGTTGGGCATCTCCAAGAACGTGGTGATGCCGCCCTTTGCGCAGGCCCGCGACGCGTGCGCCAGGTCTTCCTTGTGCGTCAGCCCCGGTTCGCGGAAGTGCACTTGATCGTCGACGACGCCCGGCAGCAGGTGCAGGCCCGCGGCGTCGATCACCTCGTCGACTTGCATCTGAGGGGCTGCATCGATGTCGGCGATAGTGTGGTCTTCCATCACGACGTCGACCTGCGTTGTCCCGTCGGGCAGTACGATATGGGCGTTCTTGATTCGCGTTCGCACGAGAAAACCTGTCTGGCGATGTGACTGCGTAGCCCGCGACGAGCCCACTTTTGGCGGGAACAACTCGCTGCCGCGGTTCAACCAATGTACTGCTATATGCGCCCCACGGTCGAGGGCTTACGATCACCCGTAGCCGTTTCAAAACTGTGAGCATCGGGTGATCTGGTGTCCGGGCTTCGATTTGATGTCACCCGAGGCTAGCTCACCTAGCACAACCAATTTCCGGGGAGTGATTACCGATCATGAGCGAGCGCCCACCACGAATGCTGGTCATCGCCCCTCATCCGGACGATGAGATTCTGGGAGTCGGCGGAACAATGGCTCGGTTCACTCGCGCTGGCGGCGAACTCACGGTGCTCACGGTCGCGGCGCACATGCCGCCGTTGTATCCCAAGTCGGTGCACGAGCAGACCGTCGCCGAGGCTCGCCTGGCGCACCAAGTGGTCGGCGCCAAGCGGTCGGAGTTTCTCAATTTTCCCGCCGCGCTGATGGACGACGTCCGCGTGCCCGACTTCAATCGCCGCATTCACGAAGTCGTCGAGTCGGTGATGCCCGACATCTTGTTGATTCCGTATCCCGATCGCCACATCGACCATCGCCAGATCTTCGACGCGGCAATGGTGGTTTCGCGTCCCGTTGGCATAGGACGAAACATCCACCTGGTCGCCGCCTACGAAACAATCAGCGAGACGCATTGGAACGCGCCGCACATCGAGCCCAACTTCACGCCCAACTGGGTGGTCGACGTCACCGACACAATCGACACCAAGATCCAGGCGATGGAGTGCTACGAAAGTCAGGTTCACGCCTTCCCACAACCGCGCTCGGTCGAAGCCCTCAAAGCGCTGGCCCTATTCCGCGGAAGCCAGGCAGGGTTTGGCTATGGCGAAGCGTTCCATATGGTGCGGATGACCACTGGGCCAGAGGAACTGGTTCGGTGAATTGCATTGCCCCCTCTCCCGTGCAGCGGGAGAGGGCTGGGGTGAGGGCAAGAGTTGTCGAGCTAAAACGCCCCTCACACGGCCTTCGGCCACCCTCTCCCCACGGGGGAGAGGGTAATCTCAACTCTCAAGTTATTGAGTTATTGATTGAAGCTGCTCTTAGCTGGCAGCCGCGTCGTCGCCGTTTGGAAGCTTGCGGAACGCGAGGGCGAACATGATCCAGGTCCAACCACTGAAGATCAGGTCGATACCAACCAGCAAACCAATTACCCACAGGAAGTCGGCGCCATGGTCGGGAGAGAACTGACGCCAGATGATGACGCCAAGAATCAAGGTCACCGCACCACTGAGCAATACCCAGCCCCAGTTTTCAAACCGTTCTTTAAGCGCCACGACGATACGGATGGCGCCTGTCGCCAGGAAGAAGGCGGCCAACAATAGCGTAATTCCGGCTGCTCCCGCGATGGGGTTCTCGAGAATCAGGAAGCCTGTCACCGCGTAAAGGATGCCGAGCAGCACATGCAGCAGCACTCCCTTCCACCCATGGCAGTGAAACGCGCTGACGATTTGGGCGATGCCGGCAACGATCAGAAGGATGCCCAGCAACGTCACCACGCCGAAGGTGGCAAAGATCGGAACGATAATCGCGGCGGTTCCACCGACCACCAACAGAATGCCCAAAGCAAGCATCCAACCCCACGCATCGCGTAACTCTCCGGTATGTGGCAGCGTACTTGGCTGTGACATGGGAATCTCCCTCCGCAGAAATGGTGGTCAGCAACGTAGAGTGTCCGACGAAAAGAACTACTGTTGATTCTGCTTGGGCCTAGGCCCTAAGTCAAACAGTTACCATGCAGGAATCGTGGAATTTGCCGACTATTATTGGGCGTCAGTCGGGGCCGGTGCTACGGTCGGCACAATCGTTAGGATGGTGCGTAGGCGGGATACTCGTCGGAAGGTTGCTCGTGGCCACCCAAGATATGTGCGTCACGATTGTAGGTGGCAGATCATCGGTTGTTTGGCTGAGGGGAGCATGATGGCGCTCCCTTCCCGCACGCCACCGCGTGCGACCCTCCCAAAGGGAGGGTAAATTCTTGGGCGATTTTTGTAGAAAGTAGGCCACTCACTTTGCTAGGTTACTGGTTGCAAACCGGTCGGTTGGTTGAGTGGCGGCCGCGTGGGCGGGTTGTGTGGTACTGCATGTGTTTGTGGGATGTGTTGGCCAACGGGGGTAGGGCTTTGTATCCCTATCGAAACCTCGAGTGCATCCTTCCACCTGCCCGACAATTCTTGCTGCGCGCGGAGTTGAGCCACTCGCCACCCCGGCGGACGTCCGCCTATTTTTGATGTTAGAGGTAGGGAGTTGGGGCCCTCACCCTAGCCCTCTCCCAAAGGGAGAGGGGAATCGGGTTGACCAAGTTCCATGGTGCCCTCAATTGTCCCTTCGCCACCCACCAACGGACAAAATGGACATTTCAACTCCCGTTGGGAAATGAAAACACACCGAGAAAAACAGAGGAAAACGAACTTCGAAGGGGGTGGTGGGGGGCGAATAAAGTCGCCTAGAATCGTTTATCTGGATACGGGACAAAATGGACTTTTGCGGGGAGCGACTCACTCAGCCGGTACGGTCGAATCGACGATGTTCAGCACCCGCTCGAGTTGCGATTCGAGCTCGGCCACGCGGCGGCGCAAGCGGTGGAGTTCGTCTTCGACCGCGTAGCCGAGCTTGACGCCAACTCGTAGCGTAGCATCGGGGTTGCCATCGCCGGTGAGTGCGAAGTCGTCGAGCCGCAGCAGACCGTCGCCAGTTTGCACGATGGGGCGCTGCTGGTCGTCGACACACACGATCCGCCCGGTGACGCCAAGCACGGGCAAATCGTCGACAACTGAAGCTTGCCAGATGATGAGTTTTGTGCCGGTGGCGTAGGTATAAGCACCAGGGAAAGGGCGCGATGCGGCACGAACCAGGCAGAGAATATCGCCGGCTGACGCGTGCCAGTCGATCAAGCCATCGGCCGGCGTGCGTTTTTCCAGGTAAGTCGCTTGGTCGTGGTTCTGGGGTAGGGGGTTCCAGTGGCCGGCGTTGAGTTTGGGAAGCCAACGATCGAGCCCGCGACGAATCGCGGCGTGGATTGACTGCTCAATGTCGAACGCGTAATCGCCGTGGGCGACATCGAACGACTCCTGCACCAAGATGGGGCCCGAGTCGGCACCGGAGTCCATCAAGAAGAACGTTGCTGCGCCTTGAGCCTGACCTAGGGCGAGCCAAGCGATGGGTGCTCGGCCGCGGCCAGCGGGCAAATGCGTAGGGTGAAATCCGACGCAGCCACGGCGCGGCAGGGCGAGCAGTTCGTCGCCGACCAGTTGCGATAGGCCCACCACGAACAGCAAGTCGGGTTGCCACGTGCGTACTGCTTGGACGACGGCCGAATCGTTGATTTTGCGGAAACCAACACACGGCACGCCAGCAGCGGCGGCCAAGTCGTCCAACCGGGCGAAGCCACTAACGCTTTTTGCCGCTGCAGGATCGAGTTCGAGTACTCCAGCTAAATTGCACGCGCTCGCAACGATTCGTTCGAGTGTGGTGCGTGAAGTGTTGACACTTCCGGCGAAAACAATGCGAGGCGCGGGCACGGGAAGAACTCGCGGGTACAAGTTGAGCGAGAGAGTTTGGCAATATTCTCAGCAATCAACTGGCCGGGTCAACACCAGAAATGGCGCGACAGCATGTTTCAAAATGGCGACAAAGTCGGCTTTGTACGGCGCAAGTCACCTCGCGACGTGGAGCAATTACTACCCACCGGCACCAGTTCGATAACCGTTGGCAGCATTGAGTTAGGCGTTTGAGGGGCGGCAAAGCAAAACCCTCCAAGGCTCGGGCCAAGCGCATTTTTGTGACCTAGGGTTGAGTGATCGACCATGGCATTCGCCGTGGCAATCGCCTTGTCCTAGTCACTTTTCCGCGACCCATAGAGCAGCGGCCCCAACAAGGCCGCCGGCCGTACTTGGCGGCCGAGAGGGGGGAATCGACATGCCAAACAGCGAGCGCCCGCGTCCAGTACGTCGCAGCACGATTGAGAACTTGGAAGCACGCCAGGTGATGACCGCGGATTTACTGGCGGGTGCGCTGGAAGCGCCGCTAATGCAGCATGGATTCAACGACAACATACCCGACTTGGTGCAGCACGATGCGATTCCAACGATGCACCAGCACGACGAACTACCCGATTTGGTTAACCATGGTGACCAAGACGCCGACTTCTTTCTCGACTACGAGACGGATAGCGAGCCGGGCGACGTGGTGCAGCACCTCGATGACGCGCACAGCTTGACCGGTTTGGACGACGTACGTGCCGACTATGGTTTCACCGGCGTCGGCCAGACGGTCGTGGTGATCGACAGCGGCATTGCCTTCGACCACTACGCGCTAGGCGGCGGGTTTGGCGCGGATTACCGGGTGGTTGGTGGTTGGGACTTCACGGAGGACGACGCCAATCCGTACGACGACGGCCCCGAGGGTTCGCACGGTACGCACGTGGCTGGCATCATTGGCGGTACCGGCGACCTTTCGGGCAACGACGAGGGAGTTGCTCCAGGCGTAGACTTGATAGGGCTTCGCGTATTCGACGACGCTGGTTTTGGGACGTTTACCGATGTCTCGAACGCGTTGCAATGGGTGATCGATAACCACAACGCGTTCGAAAACCCGATTACCGCTGTGAACCTGTCGCTCGGGACTTCTTGGAACTCAACGACGCCGCCGGCGTGGTCGAGCTTCCTTGAGAGCCGATTCCAGCAAATCGAAGCGTTGGGCATATTCATTTCGGTGTCGGCTGGTAACAGCTTTACGAGTTACAACACACCCGGATTGAGCTATCCGGCCGCCAGCAGTTACGTCGTACCAGTGATGAGTGTCGACGACAATGGGTCGTTGAGCTACTTCAGCCAGCGGCACACGAGCGCCATTGCGGCGCCTGGCCGCGGCGTGCGTAGCACGATTCCCGATTACGCTGGCAACAACAACGGCCAGGCGGACGACTGGGCTAACTTCTCCGGCACCAGCATGGCGGCGCCGTATGTTGCCGGCGCTTCGGTGTTGGTGCGCCAGGCGATGGACTTGATGGGCTACACAGACATCACACAAGACACCATCTACGACCACATGCGCGCGACCGCCGATTCGTTCTTCGATTCGGCCACGAGCCAAAACTACCTGCGGTTGAACCTTTCGGCGGCGATCGATTCACTCCTGCCTGACGACGACTACGGTTCTACCACCGGCACGGCACACGACCTGGGCAACTTGTCGAGCAACGCCCAAGTGGGCGGCATGATCTCGTCGCTCTCCGACGTCGACTACTTCACGTTCACCGCCGGCGCAAACGGCGTGGCAACCTTCGCCGTGACCGACACCCACCAGCTCGACGTCGACTGGGACTTTGGCGGCCAGAGCGTTACTCAGACCGGTTCGAGCTGGGAAATGGACGTTGTTGCCGGCCAAACCTACACCGTGGGTGTATCGACCAGCGATGGCATGGGCTACTACGACATGGACGTGTCGATCGAATCGACGCTGAGCTACGTCGATTGGAGCAACATCGGCGGCCAACAGAGCCACAACTCGATGGCCAACAGCGGCGAACAGTGGTACCGCTTTGTCGCAGATCAGGCTGGGTACGTGACCGCGCAGGCGGCCTTCGCTCACGCGGCGGGCAATATCGACATCGCTCTGTACGATGCCAGTATGCAGATGGTCGGCCAAAGCGCCGGTACCAGCGACGTCGAGCGAGTCGACTTGCTAGCCAGCGCCGGCGACGAGTTCTATCTTGTGGTCTCTGGTGCAAACTCCGACATCGATTTCCAACTGACGAACATGGTGGCCATCAGCGACACCACTGTGAGCGTGACGGGCACGGCGGGCGACGATGTGTTTGCATTTGCAGCCGGTTCCAGCCATTTGCTAACGGTCAACGGCGTCGCCTACGCGTTTAGTACGTCTACCGTCAATACGATTTCGGTCGATGGAGGAGTAGGCGACGATTACCTTTCGATCACAGGCTCGAACGACAGCGAAACGGTGCGGATGTACCTTGCGACGACGACTGTGACCACCGGTTCCTTCGATTTCGCGGCCACCGGAATCGAAGACATCGTTGTGGACGCAGGCGGCGGTGCGAATGATCGAGTCCATCTGTACGATACCGGCGGCGACGAAGTTTATACTGGTTGGAGCGACCGATCGACATTCACCGGCACTGGATTCTCGCGAGAAGTCCGCGGGTTCGATTACGTCGCGGCGTACTCAACAGCCGGGAACGATACAGCGGTACTCCACGATACCTCTGGTAACGACGTGTACGTGGCGTTCGACCATCGAGCCGTCATGTATGGCGCCGACTACTATCACGACATCCGGGGCTTTGCCGCGACCACGGCGATCGCCACGACCGGGTTTGATAAGGCCATCTTCCACGATTCTGCGGGCGACGAGGTGTACACGGCCGAGAGTTTGCGCTCGGTCAGAACAGGCGACGGCTTCGCGAACGAAGCGATCGGGTTCAATTACTCTCTTGCTTACAGCGGACTCGGAAACGACATTGCCGTACTCAACGATTCTAACGCGTACGACATCCTGTCAGTTGCTTCGGCCGACCGAGCAGTGATGTACTCCAACGGTACTTACTACAACGATTTGCGAGATTTCACCAACATCACCGCCTACTCAACCGATGGGTTGGACCGCGTTGTCTACATTGGCGATTCGAGCGACGAAACCTTCGAGTCGTGGTCGGACCGCAGCCAGTTTACCACCGGTGGATTGCAAGTCGACGCCAACGGCTTCTACTACAACGCTGCATTCTCGAATGGCGGCAACGATGAGGCTGTGATGAACGACTCATCCGGCGATGATAGTTACGTTGCATTTCACAATCGGGCGGTACTCTACAGCGCAGGCTATTTTAGCGACGCATATGGGTTTGCCGTGACCCGCGCGTATAGCACGACGGGCACCGACGAAGCTGTTTTCTACGATTCATCTGGCGACGATACCTTCACGTCTTACGGTCACATGGCCCAGTTGGTCGGAACCGGCTTCCACAACGAGGCACACGGTTTTGGCAAGACGACTGCCTATTCAAGTACGGGCGACGACCATGCCTACTTCTTCGACACAGCCGACAACGACGTGTTCGTTGGGTGGTCGAACCGCGCCGTGATGTACGGCACTGGTTACTTCAACGACGCACGTGGATTCAACCGAGTTGAAGCGCAGGCTTCGTCGGGCAATGACTTGGCGGTGCTTCACACTTCGTCCAGCTTGCAGGAAGAGCTTCACGCGGAGACTTGGGGTGCCTATGTGCAGGCTGCGGACTACCGCAATCAAGTGCAAGGGTTCGACGCCGTTAACGCATTCGATCAAGATGGCGACGGAGGCAACGACCTAGCATTCAATAACGCGCTGGACTACATCTTCAACTTGTACGGCGACTGGAGTTGACCAACGAGCATGCGATCAAATCAGACCGCCTGAAGTGCGCGGAACTGTTGCTTGGTATCAACCGTGGCGGCAACCGTGCGGGCAACACTATCGATGTCCAACCCGTTACGCGAACGCAAGTAGTCCTGATTTCCTACCTCGGTTATGTATTCCGAGGGTAAGCCGATTCGCTGGAATGCGACGCCTGGCAAACCCGCCTCGCACAACGTTTCGGCCACAGCGCCCCCCAGGCCGCCGAGGATGCTGTGCTCTTCGAGCGTCACCACGACGCCCGTTTGCTCGGCGGCCGCCAGAATTGCCTGGGTGTCGAGCGGCTTAATGGTGTGCATGCTCAGTACTCGCACGTCGAGGCCAACTTCGGAAAGTTGATCTGCGGCGGCCACCGCCGTCGCAAGCATTGCTCCCGTCGAGATGATGGTCGCATCGGTGCCGGAGCGGGTTTCGAGCGCTTTGCCAAGTTGCCAGTCGATTGGTCCGGTATGGACCACCGGTTCGCCGGCTCGCCCAAGTCGGAGATACACCGGGCCGATACCCTCGGCCAGTTTCTTCGTGGCGGCAGTGGTTTCCGTCGGATCGCCTGGCGCGACGACGGTTATTTGCGGCAACGAACGGAGGATAGCGATGTCTTCAGTGGCATGATGCGTCATGCCAAACGCCCCGTAACTCAGCCCGCCGCCGACCGCGACGACGACCACATTGGCATTGTGATAACACGCATCGTTGCGGATTTGTTCGAGCGGACGAAGGGTCGGGAAATTGGCAATCGAGTAGGTGAACACGATCCGGCCGGAGAGCGCCATGCCAGTTGCGAGGCCGGTCATATTCTGCTCGGCAACACCGGCGTTGACGAATTGCTTGGGAAACCGCTCGGCGAAGTCTTGCACGACGCCAAAGCCCAAGTCGCCGGTCACCAGGGTGACGCGCGGATCGCTGGCAGCCAGGTCGGTCAGGGTTTCGATAAATGTAGTTCTCATACCACCTCTCCCAGTTGTGCGAGTGCTTGGGTGTACTCATCGCCGCGAGGCGTGCGATAGTGCCACAGCAGTTGGTCTTCCATGAAGTCGACCCCTTTGCCTTTCACTGTGTGGGCGATCACACAGGTTGGTTTGCCATGTTCGAGCGGCAACGTTTGGAGGGTGCTGGTCAACTCTTTAATTGAGTGTCCGTCGATGCCGACCGTATGCCAGCCAAATGACTGCCATTTATCGACAAACGGCTCGAGCGGCATTACGTCGTTCACGTGACCGAGACTTTGAATCTTGTTGTAGTCGACAATGGCAATCAGGTTGTCGAGCTGGTGATGCGGGGCGAACAGCGCCGCTTCCCAGTTCGATCCTTCATCGCATTCGCCATCGCTAAGCACGCAGAATACGCGGTGCGGATGTGAGTCGCGTTTGGCGGCAAGCGCCATGCCGGTCGCGATTGGCAGCCCGTGGCCAAGCGAGCCGGTGGAAACTTCAATGCCTGGGATGCCTTTGGCCGTGGCGTGCCCCGGCAGGCGTCCACCATTTTGAAAGAACGATTCCAGCCAGTCGAGAGGAAAGAACCCACACTCGGCCAGCACGGAGTATAGCG
Source organism: Pirellulales bacterium (assembly GCA_028279215.1). Taxonomy (GTDB): domain Bacteria; phylum Planctomycetota; class Planctomycetia; order Pirellulales; family Lacipirellulaceae; genus Aeoliella. The sequence continues at coordinate 35,434 of JANQOF010000033.1, read as the reverse complement.
CTCCGCAGGCGTGGCCTTTGCTGAGCACGAATCGGTCGCGGTCGACGGCCTCGGGGTTCGCCGGATCGACTCGCATTACTTTGCCGTACAACACCGCTAGAATTTCAGCCATCGACAACGAGCTGCCGACATGGCAACTACCTGCGCGGTTGGCCATCTGCACGGCGTGTACGCGGATGCGCCGCGCGAGTTCGGGTAGTTCTAATTGGGTGTTCATTCACAGACCTCCCTGTCTACTTTTCGTGCGGGTTGCCTTAGCGGCTGTAGAACTGTCGCACGTGCTCTGCAACGTACGTTACGTCATCGTCGTCGAGCGCGGGGTTGAGCGGCAGCATGAGCATGCGGGTAAACAACGCTTCGGTGAACGGCAGGCGATGATCGAATCCCAGCTTGTCGAACTGATGGACCGCCTTGCCGCCCCATTGCACCAGGGTGCCGATGCCATGTTCTGCCAAGTGGGTCTTAAGTTCATCACGGCGTTCGGCTTCGATTTCATAATTCTGGAAAATGTCGAATCGCTCGGGGTCGTCGTCGGGACCAACTGGAAGCCGAACTTCGGCCAGGTCGCTAAGCTGCTGCTGGTACAATCGAGCGACTTGGCGCCGCCGGGCGATGGCATCGTCGTACGACTTCAACTTGTGGTCTAGGATCGCAGCCTGAAGATTGTCGAGCCGCGAGTTGAGGCACCACGCCACCACGTCGCCCGAGTCGTCGCGACCATGATCTCGGAACCGCTTCATTGTGCGGTAGGTGTCGTCGTCGTTGGTTAGCACCAAACCACCATCGCCCAAACAGCCGAGAGTCTTGGCGGGATAGAAGCTGATGGCACTGGAATGGCCGAAAGTACCCGCCGCCTGACCGCGGTATCGAGCGCCGAATGCTTGGGCGGCGTCCTCGATGACTAGTAGCTGATACTCGTCGGCGATTGACTGCAGGGCGATCATATCGCACGTGCGGCCGTTGAGTTGTGTGGGAACAATCGCTTTAGTGCGTCTTGTAACCGCTGCTCGGATGGCCGCTGGCTCGATCAGGTGATCGGAACCGCACTCCACCGGCACGGGCGTCGCGCCGAGGAAATGAATTGGAGCGGCAGTGGCCACCATGGTATGACTGCAAAAGATCACCTCGTCCCCAGGGCCAATGCCCGCCGCCCTCATGCACAGCAGCAAGCCATCGGTCGCGTTGCCGACACCCAGGGCGTGCTTAGCGCCAACGTACTCCGCCGCGTGTCGTTCGAAGTCCTCCAAATCACGCTGCATGATGAACGCCCCTCGGCGACCAACGTCGGCGACAATCTCGAGCAGTTCATGTTCGTCGGCCGCGAACATCGTGGGGTAATCAAAAAACGGGATCTTACGCAGCGTGGCGGTGGCGGGCATGGCTGGTTCTTTGTGGTTCGAGTGAATCAGCGATTGGCGCAGCGCGGTGGTAAATCTGCTCTGTCGCTACCAGCCGGGCTACGTTGGCACGAAGCTCCGCGAAAGTGGGGAAATCGCGCAGCTCAGCGGGAGTCCATTTCTTGTAGAAGATGCGAATCAAGGTGGCGGCGATGATCTTGACGTCTACCCAGAACGTTCTGGATTCCACGTAGCGCCGCTGTAGGCGAAGCTTGTCTGGGCGAATGACGCGCTCATACGCCTCGTCGGCGTCGGGGGCACCCGCAAGCACTCCGCCTTCGTCGCTGTTCCAAATAGAGGCCCAGTCGGTGATGCCGGGCCGCAGCGCGAGCACTCGACGTTCGTGCCAGTTGTAAGCCTCCACCTTGTCGACGACCTCAGGGCGCGGGCCGACGAGACTCATGTCGCCCCGAAGGACATTGATAAGCTGTGGTAACTCGTCGAGCTTGTACTTGCGAACAAATCGGCCGCTGGCGGTGATCCGCGTGTCGTTGCCAGAAGTGGTTGGTCCGCCTATGCGATCGGCGTTGGTGACCATCGAACGGAATTTGAGCATGTAGAATGGGATTCCACCACGTCCTGCTCGACGACCGCGATAGAACAATGGACCGGGAGAATCGCGCTTGATCCAAATGGCGACCATCAGCATCACAGGCGACAGGAGTACCAACCCCGTACTTGCGGCCAGGACATCGAATAGGCGTTTGCTGAGCATTCAGGAACTTCCTGAGACAAATGGTAGGTTGATTGAAGGAATGTCAGGCGGCTGCCTGCTTGTCAGGGGCTGGATACTCGAGGATGACCCGCTTCACTCCGTTCGGCGTCGTGTAATGTTTGGTTTTTGTTGCGCCGAGTCGTTGATGCAGCTTGATCACTTTGGGATTGCTTTCGTCCACTTCGGCACGAATTGCTGAAGCGCCGGCTTGGCGCATCCTCTTAATGGCATGCATCATCAGTTTCGGGCCTGCGTGTGTGGTCCGCATGGTCGGGTCGACTGCAAGGAAGCTAACCTTTGCTCCTGCATCTTGCACATACCGATCTACACGGCGCGTCATCACCAAGCACCACGCCCGCTGCACTAAACCAACGACCAGCCAGGGCCGACGTAGCACACCCAGCAGCGACGCTAACGCAAGTGAGTTTCGTGCGCGGCGAAGGGCCGAGAGCATAGCTTCGGAGTCAAGTGTGCCGAGTGCAAATCCCGACAAAGCGGAGTCCTCCCCGCGTTCGGCGCACACGACAATGGTGCTAGGTTCGGCAAGTAGGCAGCGGTAGTAGACCCGATGAAACGCAAGACCAAGGCGCATCGTGAAGTTGTCGCGCAATTCCGGGCTGCACGCATGAGTGATGCGAGCGATCTCGTCTGCATCAGAGGTGGTCGCTAGACGATACTCCATTGTTTGGCTCCTATGCGATCATGGCGCGGCATGAGCCGATGGCCTGGCGGATTCTCTCCAGTTGGATCGAGAATCTATCGGCCATTGCAGAGGCTTGGAACTGAGACACATAGAGTTGTCTCGCACGATTGCGACGCGCAGCTAGGCTTTCTCTATCGTTCGTAAGTTCAACCAAGGCATCGTATAACCCGGCTGGGTCTTCCGCGCTGTAAGTGACACCGCAATCATTTGCCGCAAGCAGATCGGCCAGTTCACCGGTCAAGCTGGATGCGATCGCCAGCCCGCCAGCCATGTACTCAAACGGCTTATTGGGTAGGCTTTGTGTAGCAGTGGGCGAATACGTTGCCAGCCCGATGTCGGAGATCGACATCAAGGTGGCGATCGTCGATTGCTCGACCCATCCGAGTACAGCTACGTTCGGCAGCTTGCTTGCTTGCTTGCGAATCTCGTCGCTCTGACGGCCATCGCCGCACAAGACAAATTGAATATCTTGCCGCCCTTCGGCGTGCAGCCGGCGCGCTGAACGCATGATCGATGGCAAGTCGTAGCTTTTCTCAAACAGTCCAGCGTACATACATAGCGTTTTGCCTGGGTCTACGCCGTGGCGGGCCAACCAGTCGAGTTGATCAGCCCGCTCGTTGGAGGCGAGAGTGACCTGTTGATAGCCAAGCGGTATTACGCCGTCGAGCGCCCCCGCGGATCGCCTGGCGTGGCGGAGACCCCATTCGAGATAGCGTTGCGACACAGCAGTAAGAGCGGTTGCCGACTGGCAGATACCACGTGCCTGACGATGCAACGGACCAAACGCCACCTCACCCGCAAACCGCAGGCCGCTAGGGAGTGCAGTTGAAAAGATATCGGGCCAAAGGTCGCGAATATCGACGACAGTCGGAACATCATTTTTCGCACCAAACTCGTTGGCCGCCTGACACCAATCCAATGACGGGATTCCCGATACGATCACGTCAGGCAATTCGCGCGTCGAAGCGAGTTGGCGAAACCGTTTGGCAAGCGCGCGATAGCTTCGCAAACGGGCGAAGCTCACATTACGATGGTAGCCTGGTGCGTGGACAAACTGTATGTCATACCCGTCGCGTACTGTCACACGAGTATCTGAGGTGAACTGATGAATCTTTTGGCTATGCAGGAATGTCGGCGCCCACCGAAGAACCTGGTGTCCTCGGGCGACGAGGGCATTGGCCAGGTAGCCATACCGATACAGTCGCATCGTAGCACTTAGCTTGAGTTCTTCACCAACGTGCAACAACCAAACATTCATAGAGAGCTTGCGGAGCGGGCGGGATAGCGCGGGGTCGAACGCGTCATGGCGGCGCGGAGTATAGTGGGAATTCTTGACTTATGGGAATAGCGGTTGGGAATGCGATCCATAGTAGGTGTGCCCAGCAGTGCTAGCATGCTTTGTGCACTACCTATGCCTCCGCCCGCGCACCGGCTTTGGCCGGCGATGTAACGAATAACGTGTCGAGTCGCGACAGGATGTCGACGGACTTGTTGCCGAAACGATCGTCAAGCCGCATTCCGTCCTTTAGCACATCGGCAACCTGCGTATCCACGTTCGAATCGGCCAGGTGGATTGCTTGTTCGGCTTGCTCGAACAACTGTACGTAGTCGTCTTCACGCAGGCGGTTGACGTAAGCATAGCGGTTGTTCGCCCAGCTATCCCATTGACGGTCCGTATAACGCAGGAAGTTTACCCGCGAAATCGAAGGATCGTTGTGGGCAAAATGGTCGCTATGGTCGACCTGATGCACGAGTAAGCCAGTGGGTCGAACCACGCGATTTGCTTCGATCAAGATGTTCAGCAACACTGCACGGGGTATGTGTTCCAGAACATTGCAAGACACGTGGTAATCCACGCAACGACTGGGCAACTTTGTATCGGCGGCGTCAGCCGGAGCCATATACTCGACGCCGATGGCTCGGCAAAACGATTTGGCGTCGCTCACGTCGAGGCGCAACAGCTTGTCAAACCGCTGGCGATCAAAGTAATCCGACAATCCCTCTTCAAACAGCGCGGCAATCGCGTCGCGATGGGATCGAACATATGCGAGGTCTTCTCGCACCAGCTCTGTGCGCAGGTAGCGATTCAAGTCCACCGTGATTACTTTCTGGGCACCCAACAACCAGCACGCCAACGGAAGATTGAGTCGCCACCCTGTGCCTACTTCAAAGAAGGTGGCTCCACAGGGTGAACCCCCTGCCGCAACGATGCGTCGGCATGCGTCAATGCCGACCTGCATGCGACTTGTCGGGTCGATTCGTTGTGGTCGCATGCCGCCGAATTGGCGTTGCAACTGGTAGTACAGCGGATATGACAGACGATTTGGAAGCAACGCGACGGCCGACTGAATCCGGGCTTTGAGTTTCCAGTGCATTCTAGGAATCCTTCTGGTGTCACTAACCTCATACGGAGTAACCAGGACGATCGGCCACTTGGGCCGAAAGGCGCTGTGTCGACAGGATTGGTCGCCGCGCTAGAAACGATCCACTGACGGGAAGCGAATCGACAGTCAAGGCCAGCAGTATGAACACACCCCGACTATCGTAGAAATTCCCGCTAAATGAGGCAGCGGTGGTAATCAGCGCCACGGCGGCAAAAGTGGTACCGGTCTTCGCTTGGCGACAGTGTTGAAGCGACTGCCACCATGTCCAAAACACAAGTAACAATAGTAGGATGCCGATCGCGCCTCCTTCGGCAAATGTTTCGAGAAAGATATTGTGCGGATACGTCCAACTATTCGCTCGAAAGCCTGCTAATCCGCAGCCAGCGACGGGCTGCTCCAGTCCGAGCTGGATTGCGTCGGAAAACAAGCTGTCGCGCGACGATGTGTAGCGTTGCTCCACCGTTTGATGCAGGATCCGGTGTCGGAATACGTCAACGGCGTTGCGACCTACCTCGGTGCAGAAGAATGCGGCAATGGCCGCGATTGCAAAAGCACCGACGGCAGTAATCTTGGTCGACAACCGAGCCCGCGCGGTGACCAGCAGTACCATGCCGGCCACTCCTGTGGCCAATAGCGCCCCCCGCGAACCGCACATCACCACCCACATCGCCGATAGAACAACAATTACGTAAAGGCCGATTCGCTGAATTGAGACGTGTCGGGTCGCAAGCAGCAGAGCGCCTACGCCAACGAGTCCCATGTTGCGCCCAAAGATGTTAGGCCCGCCGGTCGGAGTGAATACTCGGCCGCCCGAGCTCATGTACAGCGCTAGCATTCCCATCGCAGCGCCGATGGCTACGAGGCCGTACCAGAATCCAAGCATCGCCCAACCTTCCGTGGCCCGTGAACGAGTTATCGCGATGGACATCGAGACACTTAACAGCATCAGCATTTCGATGCCTTTTTCTGCCGCCAACTTCGGCTCGGGCGCCCACAACCAAGTGATCAGCATATAGCCTATCCACGCCAAGATGGCGACGTCGATCGGTTTCCACGAACTTATCCCTCGGTCGCGGAGAGCACAGAATGTCAGCGCTGCTAGCAGGGCGATCATCACGATCGTCCAAACGCGTGGTTGCACCAGGTAGGAGACTTCGTCGTAGTCTCCCTGCAATCGAGCGAATGTCCATCGGCCGAGCAAGAAGTACAGCGCAAGCAGGCCGCCCAACACAAAAGCTGGATGGAGGGTCAACATCTGCGAGCGCGGCGCGGAGTGATTCATGGCTTCAAGCAGCTTGCGAGGTCGCGGCGTGGGCAGGGAGGATAGTTGATGCCACCGACCGTTGGCAAGACGAGCTCAGAGGTTATGCCGCGAGTCGCGGCACCGTCGGCGTCGATGCGCTCGGTGAGCAGGACTGCTGGATGCAGTGCGCAGCAATCGCCACCAGCAGAACATAGCCGATCGTACCACCAACCGATGCCATGCAGATGGCTGCAAGAGCGGACCAGCCGGCTAGCCACGCGGCAATCATGCCGCCCGCGCACATGGCGGTGCATGCCAGCTCGCGAATCAGACGTCGATCCTGCCGGCCGACCAAGTCGTACACCGGGCTAACGATTTGAGCTAACGACATGGCCAAAGCCATGGGGGCTAGCACCGTGCAGATCCAGCCCGCAGGCGCCCAATCGTTGCCGAACACTAGCCCGAAGCACCATGGGGCGACGAGAGCCGCCGTGGCGATCGGCATTGCCGCTAGCATCGCTCCTCCCCGCAACGTCGATCGGAACAGCGACGCTAGTTCGTCTGGCGACTTTTTTCGCGTTGCTTCGGCGAGAAACACGCGGGAGAACGAATGTGTCAGGAGCGTCAGAGGAGTGGTGAACACCCGCTGCGCAAATGCGAACAATCCGGCCACTTCCCATCCGTAACATCCGGCAAGAATCAATGCGGGCGAGTGAATGCCCATATTCGATACAAGCGCTGCGGGTACGCCGAACATTGCGAACTGTCGGTAGCGCCAGACGAACCGGCGGCAGACGGTGGTGGATAGACCAAGCAGCCTGGGAGCTCTTGGTCGCATCCGCAATGCTCCGTACAAGGTGCCCATCGCAAAGCCAACTGCCTGGCCGGCTGGCAATCCGAGCAGGATACTTCCGCCAAGAGTGGGAATCGCCAACTGCGTCGTGGCCATTGAAACGGCAAACACGACGCGCATGGTGGCAAGATCGCGATAGCGGGCTTCTCGCAAGAGCCATGCCGCGGCCAGTTGATATGCTGTCAAGCAGACAACACCTGAAGCTAGTACAACCGACCATAGACTAGGTAACCGTACCCCGAAGAAGTCCGCTCCTGCCTGTTCAATTGGGGGTGCCGCGGCGACCAAGAGCAGCGATAGTGACAGCATCGCTACGGTCGCCAACTGGGTGATCACCGTCGCTGAGCGGACGCTCTTGGCCAAGGTGATGGCCTGATCGAAACGCAGGGTAGCGAGTACCCCCAAGCTGCTGACTGCCAGCACGTAGGCAGCAAAGAAGCCGAACGCTTCGGGACCGTACATTCGCGCGAGAAGCGGCGATACCACGATTCCAACCCCGTAGCCGGCCGCATGGCCCGTTGCCACGCGTGCTGCCTTGCTCAAGAATCCCCCCAGACCGCGGGTGCTGGCATCTGGTTGCATGGTGACGATTGCCAAATTTCGATGGGGCAGGGGAGGGCAGCGATACTGCGGGCAGCATCGTCCCGGTGGACAGCGGCTTCCGTCAATACCAGATTTTCCTACGTACGTGCTTGCTATTGTCGCTAACAGGCCACGTTGCTACGATCCCGCGCGCTTCGCAGTCGCCCTACGGCTCGAACTTGTATCTACGGGTATACATGTCGTTTCAACGCACAACACGATCGGCGTTGCTGATTTGCGCGCTGCTGACCACCGTTGGCTGCGGGCGCGTCGTGTTTACACCATCGTCCGCGCCGCCCGGCACACAGCCGATTGCTCTTTCACCGCAGCAACAACAGATGCTCGCCGCGCAGCAGCAGCAACTTCAGCAACGCGCCGACGCGCTCGACCGAGACAATCAAGAACTTGAGTCGATGCTCGCTCAGTCGCGACAACAAATGCAGTTGATGCGCGATCAGATGGTGGCGACTCAAGACCAACTCAAGGCCACTGCCGATCGCCTGGCGGCCGCCCAAGTCGACAACCAGCAGTTGCAATCGCGCACGCAGGCGATGACCGCCAGTGTGCAGACACCTGGAGCTGCTGAGATTCGCGCCAACAACACGCTGCTACGTCCGCTGCAAGTTGCAAATGTTCCTGGAGCCAGCGTCCGGCAGGACGGCGACACCATCCGCGTGACTCTAGCTGGAGACCAATTGTTTGTACCCGGCAGCCCTCAGCTCAAGCCAGGGGCCGATCAAATGCTCCGCACGGTGGCCGCTGACTTGCTCACCAATTACCCGGATCACCTCATTGGCATTGAAGGCCACACTGATGGGGGCACCCAACTCGGGCCGCAGTATCCAACGCCGCACCATCTGTCGGTTGCCCAGGCCACGGTAGTATACGAACAACTGCGGCAGTCACTCGGCGCGGCGCCCGAGCAGCTATTTGTGATCGGTCACGGCGCCAATCACCCGCTCGTCTCGAATGCCACGCCAGCGGGGCAGGCACAGAACCGCCGGGTGGAGTTGGTGGTCTATCCAGAAACCACCCGCCGCCGCTAACTCCGGCTCTCTCCATCTCTACGGGCTTGGAGTACACTGGGTTGGTTCCCCGCACCAGCCACCACCGCAAGATCCGCCTCTTGATATCCATCATCAACTACGAAATGGGAAACCTTCGTAGCGTCCAGAAGGCGCTGGAAGTCTTAGGTTATCAGGCCCAAGTAACCGACGATGCCGCGGAGATCGCAGCGGCGGACAAGCTCATTTTGCCGGGCGTTGGCGCGTATTCCGACGCGATGTCAGCGCTGCGAGAGCGCAAGTTGGTAGAGCCCATTTGCCACGCCGTGGCGAGCGGCAAGCCAACGCTTGGAATATGCCTTGGCATGCAACTGCTGTTTGAAACCAGCTACGAAGATGGCGAACACCAGGGTCTCGGCATCGTGCCGGGCAAAGTCGTAAAGTTTGAAATGCCGCGCGAGCACAAAGTGCCGCACATGGGCTGGAACCAACTGACATTTGGCAAGCCTTCGCCACTGTACGCGAACGTCGACGAAGGAGCGTATGTCTACTTCGTCCACTCCTATTACGTCGTCCCCAGCGACGATTCGATCATCGCCACCACGACGGACTATCCCGAACCCTTCTGCAGCAGCATCCAGCAAGGGAATCTCTACGCGACGCAATTTCATCCCGAGAAGAGCCAGAAAGTCGGGTTGAAACTGCTCGAGAACTTCGCGGCGCTGTGATTGCTTGAACAAGAGGCAACAGAGGGGACGGAGGCCACAGCGGTCAAGCGAGTCAAACAGAGCCGAAGAATACACGCAATGACCCTTCAGCGATTCTCTGTCTTCTCCGCGCCCTTCTGTTCAGAAACACTACGGCCGCGCGTTCCCCGACTCATTCATCAAGAACGCCACCAAATCCGCTAGGTCGTCCACCGAGATCGTCTTCTCCAACCCATTGGGCATGATCGAGTTCTTTGAAGGTTCGCGGAATTCAACCGACTCGCTTGCGAGGTCGAAGCGGTTGCCTTGGCTGTCGATGTACGGTTCTGTGCCGCTGTCGCCGCCGCGGGCCAAGCGCAGTCCTATGTGGGTCTTTCCGTCGTCTGTCTCCAGGACCCAGGGAACGTAGCGCGGGGCGATGTCGCGACTCGGCTCGAGGATGGCGGTGAGCGTTTGCCGTCGGTCGTGTGTGGCGCCGTAGCGCGAAAGGTCGGGGCCGTAGTCGCCGCCGTGTCCGTCGATGCGGTGGCAAGTCGCACATCGCGGGCCGACGGCGCTGTAGAACAATCGCCGTCCGCTGTCCGGGTCGCCGTTGGCCGAAGTCAGGGCAAGCCACGTCTCCGTATCATCGGCCGCAGGCCGAAACCCGGCCTCTGGATCGCTCTCGGTCGTCAATCGCAGGATTCGATGGGCTTCCTTCGCTACCGCCGGGAGATGACAACCCGATAGTTTCTCTACCAGTGGCCTAAACTCATCGACCTGTGCTGCCAGCCCCGCCAGCGCGTCGGCCCGTGCTGTTTCGGGCATGGTTTCGTCGCCAGTGACTTTCGCCAGGTAGGTGAACCGCTCCGGATGATTGCTGAGCGCCAGAGCGCGAATCGCCTGGGTCCGCAGTCCATCATGATCGCCTTCGACGTAGCCGTTTAAGGCGTCGATGGTGAGCTGTTTGTGCGTAGGCGAGATGAGGCGCAGCGCAAGCTCCTTCAGGTCATCCGATCGGCGGTCATTGCGCAATTCCCGTGCAAGCAAACCATCGACGACGGACTGTGGCGGCGGCGTTCGGTCGCTGTCGAGCCAGTGGATGGCCGCCAGTACCGCTAGATAATACCGCTCGTTGGGAATCTCGCCATCGAGAAGCCGCGCCACGTTGTCTCGAAGTTCAGTCCGATGTTGATCGGCAATCCACCGAATTGCGTACAGGCGGGTATCGGCATTGTCGTCTTCGAGAGCGAGCTGGAGCCATTCGTTGGGGGCGTCGGCTGCCAGCCATCGCAATGCTTGAAGCGCTTGGAGTCGCCCGGCGTTGTTCAGTAGCGTTGCCGTCGCGGTCTTCTTGTCGAGACCAGCTACGGCCAATTGGCGCGCGAATGGATCGTCCGATTGTACCAACGTTAGCGAATCGTGAACGCTCCGATGGGCAGTCGCGATCTGCTCGACGGCCTTCCATCTGGTCGGTTCATACCGTGAGGTTCGAGCGAGGCGCCAAATGCGACCTTGTCCATGCACCGGGTAGCTTCGCGAAACCCAGTCGGCGAAGTACAACGACCCGTCAGGCGCCACAGCGCAACCCGTCGGACGGAAGTCGGCGTCGCCTTGCACGACAACTTCGCGCGTGGCAGCGAACGACATCCCCTTCGGTTCGATCAGGTAGCGCTCCAGACGGTGGTCGCCCCAACTCGTAACCCACAGGAAGTTCTCGTGCGCCGCGACCACGCACGGCGCTTCGCCCGTGCCACACACCATGGGCAACGTGCCGGGAAGCTCGCCATCCCATGCTTGAAGCGGGTGCACGCCCGCGCGCCCGTACTCAAAGCGATGGCCATAGTCGCCCGACTCAACTACGTGAATCAATCGACATGGCGGGCTGGCGTCGGGGTCGTTGTCGACGGCGAACAGTAGATCGTCCACGAGCGCGAGCCCGAACGGATTCCAAAACCCTTGAGCGAACTTCTTGAGGTTGGATCCATCTCCAGCGAAGTGAAAGATCATTCCAGTGCCACCGGAGTCGGCAAAGTTCGAGCCGTCGCTGCCGACGAGTCGATACTCGCCGCCAAAGTTCTCGCCCAGACCAAGGTAGAAGCCACCGCGGCCATCGAACACGAATCCGCCCAGCGCGTTATGCGGATAGTTCACTTCCGTGTCGAGATGCGCGAGCGTTGATCGCTGGTCGGCTACGAAGTCGCCCGTTGTATCTTCAAGTAGGAATACGTCTCCACGGGTCACAACGACGACCGCGCCATCGTCACGCACAGCAAGGTTCATTGCATGGCGGAACCCATCAGCGTACGTCGACCAAGTGTCGAACTTACCGTCCCCGTTCGTGTCGGCAAAGCGGCGAATGCGATCGCTCGTTGGACCGCCGTACTCGTCGGGGCGTTGGTGCGTGTGCGATTCGATCACCAACAGGGCGCCAGTAGCGTCGAAGGCGATCGCTACTGGAGTAACAATGTGCGGCTCGCGAGCAATCGGTTCGAGTTGATATCCCTGGACGATCACTCGCGGTGGGGCCGCCTGCGTTGAGAACTGCAGCCAGGAGATTGCTGCGACGATGACGATAAGTCGAAATGCAGTTGTCATACCGGGCCTGCGAAGATGGAAGGATAGAAGTAGGTTGCTAATTGTTCTGGCATGCGGCACGTTTCGCGCTGTGTCGTACTACTTGAATCGCCACTGGCCATTTGCGATATTTAAAGGGCTATTCACCTTAAGTCACAGGCGATGGGAGCGCTGTGGGCATGCAAATCTGGCCGGCAATCGACCTTCGAGGAGGCAAGTGTGTCCGCCTGCGCCAGGGTGACTATCAGCAGGAAACTGTATTCAACGACGACCCGGTGGCAGTCGCCCAGGGGTTTCAAGCCGCCGGCGCCTCTCACTTGCACATCGTCGACCTCGATGGCGCTCGCGAAGGGTCGCCTGTGAATCTACCTGCTGTGCAGGACATCGTAGCCGCGGTCGACATGCAATGCGAGCTAGGAGGTGGCGTTCGCGACGAGCAGTCGATTGCCGAGTTGTTGGGTTTTGGGCTCAACCGGCTGGTCGTTGGCACTTCGGCCATTAAACGCCCCGAGTGGTTTCGCGAGACCTGCCGCGCGTTTCCCAACCGTCTCGTGTTAGGGGTCGACGCTCGCGATGGACTGGTGGCCACTGATGGTTGGCTTGAAACCAGCAGCATTTCCGCAGTGGAAGTTGCCATGCAGTTTGCCAACGAACCGTTGGCGGCCATCGTGTACACCGACATCGCCACCGACGGTATGATGTCGGGCCCCAATGTACCCGCCATGCGCGAGATGCAAGAGTCGATTCCCTTGCCGGTGGTTGCTTCAGGTGGAGTGACCACGATTGACGACGTTCGCGCCTTGGCCGAAGCGGGGTTGCCAGCGGTCATTATCGGAAGGGCCCTGTACGAAGGAGCTTTCGAACTAAGCGAGGCGATTGCGATTGCGCAGGAGGCCGACACTTTGAAATAGCCGCGCGCTCTGGTCGGAGCGTTGTATTCAAGTCTATCACTCAGCCGGTACTGGGCGGCCGGCTTCACTCTTCGAGAATAACGGAGCGATTGATGTCCAAGCATGTCGACGATATTAGGAATATCGCAGTTTGCGGCCACGGTTCGGCGGGCAAGACTTCTTTGGTCGACCACTTGTTGGTGAAAACAGGCGCGGTGAAGGGTAATCCCAGTGTCGACGATGGCAATAGCGTCTGCGACTTCGACGAAGAGGAAAAGCACCACAAGCATTCTATCGAAGCAGCCATCACGCATTGCGAACACGCAGGCAAGTCCTTCAACCTGATCGACACACCAGGCTATCCGGATCTCATTGGCCAAACGATTGGCGCATTGCGTGGAGTCGACAACGCATTGATCGCCGTTGACGGTCACGCCGGCATCAAGGTCAACACCCGCCGCGTTTGGAAAGAAGCTGGCGAGCGAGGTCTGGGCCGCATGTTGGTGATCACCAAGATCGACGACCACAGTGTCGACCTGCCGTCGTTGATGGAGACGATTCAAGAAGTATTTGGCCCGCAATGCGTTTTGTTCAACGTGCCGTTGGGCCAAGGCGACGACTTGAAGAGCGTCGCCAGCACCATCGATCCGCCGGCGAATGCCGACGGCGCGGTCATTGATATCAGCGGGCTGAATGAGAAAGCGATCGAAACGATTATCGAGATCGACGACACGGTGATGGAGAAGTACTTCGAAGGCGAGGTTCCGCCCAGGGCGAAACTAATGGAGCTCGCACGGCAAGGTCTGGCGGCAGGTTCTTTGACGCCCGTGGTGTGTGTCTCCGCCAAGAACGACGTGGGCCTCACGGAGGTGCTTGATTTGCTGGCTGACGTCGCTCTTCCGCCATCGGCCATAGAGCGAACGGCCAAAAAAGATGGCGACACGGTGACGCTCAAGCCCGACGCCGGCGCGCCGCTCGCGGCCCAGGTGTTTCGCACGCGCATCGATCCGTTTGTGCAGAAGCTGAGCTTCATCCGCGTGCTCTCCGGTAGTCTCAAGAAGGACGATACGGTCGCTACGCCTGAGGAGCGCAAGGGTATGAAAGTGGCGCAACTGCTGCGAGTACAAGGCGAAAAGACTGAGCCAATCGACTCCGCCGGACCCGGCGAGATCGTCGCCATTGCCAAAGCCGAGTCGCTGCACACCGGCACTTCGCTCGGCGAGTTGGAACTTCCGCCCATCAAGTTCCCGATGCCCATGGTCGGACTGGCCGTGTCGCCTAAGAGCCGCGGCGACGAAACCAAGCTTTCGAGTTCGTTGCACAAGTTGGCCGAAGAAGATCCGACGATTCACGTCGACCACGACGAGGAAACGCACGAGACGGTGCTCACTGGCATGAGCGAGTTGCACCTGCAGTTGATTCAAGAACGACTGAAGCGTCGCGACCATGTGGAAATCGACACGCACGATCCTAAGATTCCGTACCGCGAAACAATCCAGCAAGACGCTGAAGGAATGTACCGTCATAAGAAGCAAAGCGGTGGAGCAGGCCAGTTTGCTGAAGTACACATCCGTATGTTTCCCCTACCCGAGGGCACCGACGTCGACGAGTACGCGACCAAAGCCCGCTTCCCGCAGCTCAAGCACGTACACTATCACGACGCGGCCAACTTCCTGTGGGTCGACTCGGTGGTCGGCGGCGCCATTCCGGGTAATTTCATGCCGGCGATTGAGAAGGGCTTCCTCGAACGTGTTACCAACGGCGTGATTGCAGGTTGCAAGGTGCAAGACGTTTGCGTCGAGGTGCACTTTGGCAAGGACCACCCCGTGGACTCGAACGAAACGGCGTTCAAAATGGCCGCTGCCAAGGCGTTTGCCGAGGTGTTCCAAAAGGCGCGGCCCGCGCTGCTTGAACCGATGGTCAACCTGCACATCACGGTGCCGGCCGACAACGTGGGCGACGTGTCCAGCGACCTCGCGGGCCGTCGCGGACAAATGGTGGGCATGGATTCCGCAGGCGGCGGCATGACCACCGTTGAGGCCAAGGCGCCGCTGGCGGAAGTCACCACCTACGCCCGCACCCTCAGCAGCATGACCGGCGGCCAAGGCAGCTACACCATGGAGTTCGCCAGTTACGAACCGGTGCCCGGCAACGTACAAGCCGAGATCCTCTCCAAGGCGAAGGTGAAGTCGGACGAGGACTAGGCAACCGTCAGTGGTTTCTGGCGTCGTCGGTGACGAAGCACTGCCGTACCAGCGATCGCGATCACCGAAATGGCGACGGAGTTCGGTTCAGGAATCTCAGTTACCGCATCAAAGCTAGTCCCTAATCGGATTTCGTCCCAGAACACCACACCCGACTGCCCAGGCGACTCGAACCTCGACTGAGTGAACGGCGTGAGCGAATCGGTGATGTTCTCGTCGTCAATCACGAGCGTTGGGCTCGATGCATTGATGAACTCGTCCGGCGCAAACCACAGCGATAGCGTGTCGTTGCCTGCGGTGTTCACCTGCAAACGTGCGAGCAGAAACTGATTGTCGTTGGCTGGCGCGTCGGCAATCAACACCTCGTTGGCGCCATTGAGCCGAATCACCAAGTCCGGCGCTCCGTCACCGGCGGAATCGTCGTATCCTAACTGTAGGCCGTTGCCAGAAGCGTCAGTGAAGCCACCAACTGCGAACGTATTGTTGGCCGGGTCACCGTTCCAGGCCAATCGATTCGCTTGAATGCTCAGCCACCAATCGTCTGTGGGCGGCAGAGGGTTAAGCTGGCGGGTGATCTCGCGAGCGAAAGGAAAATTGCCAACTCCCAACCACTGCAAACGCCCGCCTTGGTCGTAAGGCACCTGGAACGCGTCTTCCCCCAGCGCGTTCGCAATGAAGTTCGTTGTATTGCCTGAGTGAGCAACACCAAATCCGTCTACTCCGGATGTGCCTACCCATCCAAACGCCGCGGCGCCCTGGGTTCGTATGTCCTGGCCTGGAGTGTATTCACCCAAACCTCGAATATCACCGGAAAGAAATGGGTCGTAGGCAAGAAGGTCTGCCCGCAGCGTACGCGAGCATCCAAACCCTACGAGAATGAGTGCCAAGGTGAGGCAAAGCTGGCCACTAGTTGTCACTTTCATTAGAACTGACCCCGTATCGATGCTGAGCAAAAGAAGTGTGGATGTTCGCACCCGTCGCGGGCGATTCTATTCCCGATATCTTCGACACGCAACCGAACAGCGCAGCTCATTCGGCTCGCATGAACCCTCGACACCCAGCCCCTGCGCCCTAAAATGGCGGCTCACCGAAATGCTTCCTGACGGGCGCGGCTCTGAAGTTGCGTCGGCCCGCATTCTGAACAACGCACTCCACATTCTTCCAGAGGTTTCCATGTCCACAATCATCGACATTCGTGCTCGCCAAATCCTCGACAGCCGCGGCAATCCTACTGTGGAGGTCGACGTGACTCTCGCCGATGGTTCGACCGGCACCGCGGCCGTTCCGAGCGGAGCAAGCACCGGCGCGCACGAGGCTTGGGAGCTCCGCGACGGCGACAAGAACTGCTTCATGGGCAAGGGCGTGCAAACGGCCGTGACGAACGTGAATGAGAAGATTGCCGATGAGCTTGAGGGCATGGACGCGCTCGACCAAATTGGAATCGACCAGCGGATGATCGATCTGGACGGCACACCGAACAAGAAAAGCTTGGGCGCCAATGCCATTCTCGGTGTATCGCTCGCCACCGCACACGCGGCGGCCAAGTACTGCGACTTGCCACTGTTCCGTTACCTGGGCGGCTCGAACGCCAGGCTGCTGCCCGCGCCGATGATGAACATCCTCAACGGCGGCGAGCATGCCGACAACTCGGTCGACATCCAGGAGTTCATGGTCATGCCGCTGGGCTTCGATAACTTCAGCGAAGCGCTTCGCTGCGGGACCGAAATCTTCCACAACCTGAAAAAGGTGCTGAGCGAGAAGAGCTTGAACACGGCCGTCGGCGACGAAGGGGGCTTCGCGCCCGACCTTAAAGCCAACGCCGAGGCGTTCGACGTGATTCTCACGGCAATCGAGAAAGCCGGTTACAAGCCGGGCGAGCAAGTGTGGTTTGCGATGGACTGCGCCGCGACCGAATTCTTCGACACGGACAAGAATGTATACAAGATCGACGGCAAAGAACTGGACCCCGCTGGCATGGTCGACCTGCTAGCCGGCTGGGTCGACAAGTTCCCCATCTGCAGCATCGAGGATGGTTGCAGCGAAGACGATTGGGAGGGTTGGAAGATGTTGACCCAGAAGATCGGAGACAAGTGCCAACTGGTCGGCGACGACCTGTTCGTCACCAACGTCGAGCGGCTGCAGCGCGGCATCGACGAACACATCGGCAACTCGATCCTGATCAAAGTGAATCAAATCGGCACCCTTACCGAGACGATCGACGCCATCAATCTAGCCCACGATAACGGTTATACCAGCATCGCCAGCCACCGGTCGGGCGAAACCGAAGACAGCACCATCGCCGACCTCGCCGTGGCATGCGCTACGGGCCAAATCAAAACCGGTTCGGCCAGCCGCTCCGACCGTATGGCCAAGTACAACCAACTGCTGCGAATCGAGGAGATGCTCGGTTCGAGCGCCTTGTATGGTGGGCCGAAGTTTGCGGCGAAGTTGTAGGTGAGGGCCTACCCATCGTTGCGGAGTGCACGAAATGCACCTTCATTCAGATCCACGAGAATGTTATGGCGGATTATCGGCGTTGGTAGCACCACTCCACTAGTCGACTGCTCTTTCTTGCAGGCGCTTCTGTGTGGTGGTAGCTTAGTCTCTAACCCGGTGAGCACCTGCATGCGCCGTCTCGCACCCGGGTGCCTCGAGAACTGTAAATTGAAGGGCGGACCCAGATGCAGGCACATCGATTCCAGGCATACGCAACGTTGATCGTTGTGTTGACAATCGGGCTTGAGGCTCGATCGGAAGATCGAACGACCGACGAATTCAAGCAGTACGTCGCGGGACGGATGCGTGATCGGCTCGACGCCTCTGAGCTTGACGGCGTCGCTGGACTGGTCGATCGCGACTCGAATGGGGTGATCAGCGACGAAGAGTTCGCTACCCGCTTCGAGGCAATTCAAAGTACCATTGCCGCGGCTACCACGGCGCGCGGTAAGGCTTCCGTGCAACGCGGCAACACACCGAATGCTCTGAGGAGTGTCTTGTCTGCCGCAGGCACAACGGATGCAGTCGTACTGCTGATAACCAGCCGCGAGCTGTTGCCCGCGTGGCAGCCGTTCGCGGAGTGGAAGACCTCGATCGGCAAACCGACCAAGGTTGTTTCGGTCGACCAGCTTGCCCAAGATTACCCGGCCAAGACCGTGCAAGAGAGCATTCGGCTCGGCGTGCAGGATCACATTGATAACCACCGCACCCGGTGGGTGATCCTCGGCGGCGACTGCCTTCCGAACGGCGCCGGCGTGGTGCCGGGCGGCCACATCACCGAGCATGCCTTCGGCGAGGGAGGCATTCCTACCGACATCGTTTACCTCAGCAAGACCGATTGGGATGCGGACGACGACGGCGTGTATGGCGAATGGCCCGACGACCGCGACGCGATTACCTATCCCGACGGTTCGGTCGGTTTGGGGCGAATTCCGGTGCGAACGGCCGACGATGTGGCCGCCGTGACGGAAAAGATCATTAGTTACGAATCGAAGTACCCAACTGACGGGTTCGCGAAGCAAATGATCTATACGTGCACCGTGCCGGGCGCCTATCCAAAGGTTCGCCGTAGTTGGGACGATTATGTCTCGACGAACTGGGACGGGCAGGCCGCGCGGTACTTCGCCAACCAAACGCCGTGGGACGAAGACGACGCACCGGGGAGTTACGAGCTGTCGGCCAACAACCTGACCAAACTGCTCAATAGCAAGTCGATTGGCAAACTGCATATTCATGGGCACGGATTCTTGCCGGCTTGGGTTCTGGAGGACTCCGCGTTCCAGGGACAAGATGTCGAAAAGCTCACCAACGAGCACGCCTATCCACTCATCACCACCGTGTCGTGCTTCACGGGCCAATTCGATGCCCGCCAAGACCCGAGCATCGTGGAGAAGATGATTCGCCAGCCGAAGGCGGGATCGGTGGCCATCGTGGCGCCGATTCGCACTGGCAAGCCACACTTCGCTGATCCAGCCGATATGTACCGTATGGTGACCGAAGGTAAGCTCGACGGAACGACGCTTACTATGACCCGTTACTGGTGTCATGGCATCAAGGACGGCGCGACCACCGGCGAGGCACTGATGATGGCCAAAGCCGATA
This sequence comes from Pirellulales bacterium, assembly GCA_028279215.1. Taxonomy (GTDB): domain Bacteria; phylum Planctomycetota; class Planctomycetia; order Pirellulales; family Lacipirellulaceae; genus Aeoliella. The sequence goes on along the minus strand of JANQOF010000033.1, from coordinate 16,098 downwards.
TGGCCGACGATGCCAAGCAGTCGCCCAACTACCACCTCTGCGTGTGCGAGCTGAATCTGCTCGGCGACCCAACGTTGGACATGCGATCGGCCGCGCCGCGCCTGCCAACCATTCGCGCGCCCAAGACGATTGCGCTTGGCGACCAAGTGCTGTCGATCAAAACCGACGCGCCGAACTGTACGATTTGCGTGTGGCAGGGGCAGGACTTGTACCATGTCGAATCGGCCGATAGCCGAGGGGTCGCCAAGTTCGAAATTGCTCCCAAGCAAGCCGGCGAGTTGCTCGTCACCGCCTCGGGCAGCAATCTGAACGCCGCACGTACGACCATACGATGCGTGGAGCGCACCACGGGCGATTGAACTCGCTGGATCGTTCTTAACTTGGCGACTGTGCCAACTCCGCCAGCACCGTGATGCCCCGCTCGAGCGTCTTTTCGCTTGCCGCGTACGAGATGCGGAAGTGGGTGTCGCGGTGGCTGAAGATGTTACCGGGGATAACCAAGAGGTCGTGCTTGATTGCCTCGGCCACGAACTCGGTACCGGTGCCCCACGGCACTTTGGGGAATACGTAGAATGCGCCGCCCGGGTGGGCGACCTCATAGCCCGCTTCGCGCAATCCCGCGAGCATCAGGTCGCGGCGATCGCGGAACTTGTCGACGTACGGCTGCATGTCGACTTCTAAGGCTGCAATCATCGCCCACTGCAGCGGCTGTGGGGCGCATACGTAGGTGTATTGCTGCAACATAGTCATCTTGTCGATCAATTCGGCCGGCCCGTGCACAAAGCCGAGCCGCCAGCCCGTTACACCGTACGTCTTGCTGAACCCGTCGACGACGATCGTTTGATCGTTAAACTCCGCGGGGCTCACCAGCGGTCCGTCGTAGCAAAACTGACGGTAGATCTCGTCCGACACCAGGGCAATGTCGTGCTTGGCGGCCAGCTCTGCCAGGCCACGAACTTCGTCCCGGCTGGCCAGCGCGCCGGTTGGGTTTGCAGGACTGTTGAACAGAATGATCTTGGTTTTCGCCGTGATCGCCGCTTCGACCTTTTCAAGGTCGATATGAAAGTTAGGATAAGTGTCGATTGGAACGAACGTTCCTCCCACCATTCCAATGAACGCGGGATACATGAGGAAGTAAGGGTCGAAGCAAATCACTTCATCGCCTGGGTTCACCATCGTCAACAGGGTGAGCACTAGCGCGCCGCTGGTGCCGGAAGTGACAATGATCTCGCGGTCGGCATGGGCGTACTGATCGTCCACCGTCGACTGCAATCGTTCGCGCAGCGCGGGCACCCCGTGCGTGAGACTGTAACCGTTCTGGTCCGCACGAATCGCATCGATGGCCGCCTGCTTCACAGTATCGGGCACCGCAAAGTCGGGCTGCCCAATTGAGAGATTAATCGGATTCTCAATCGTGGAGGCCAGGTCGAAGATCTTGCGGATGCCAGAGCTGTCGACGTGCTTCGTACGGTGGGCGATCCAAGGGTGCATGGTAGTTGGTTAGACGGTAGGCAGTGGGCGGTATGCGGAGAGCAGATAATGAGGCGACGAGCTACGTGTTGCTGGAGATGCAATAGTCCATTTTGTCCCGGCATCCGAGAAGCGATTCTAGGCGACTTTATTTACTTCTGATCTTCTCTGTCGATCTCCGTTTTTATCTGTTTTTCTCGATGTGTTTTCATTTGGCGAGGGAGACGGTTGGGGTCGTATTGTCCGCACCAGCGCGTCGGAAGGGACATTTCAATTGGCGTGTTGGAGTTTGAAAAGTATGCGCCTTGGGTTGCAACGTGATATCTTTAGTAGAAGGCTCCACAGCCGCTCGCAGAACGTCCACCAAAGGTTATCGATATTGGATCAAACGCGTCGCCCAGTTTCAAGGAGAAACTTGGAGAGTCAACAACCGTCACGGCTCTTACTGTGGCGGGCTTTGCCGCAAGGAAGGTTCACGCACCAATGAGGGCTGCGACACAAAGACGCGCGAAGTTGAGGGACGCTAATCTACACTGATAGCTCGGAATGTGCAGCGCCGTTGCTCGGGCATACTTGGAAAGGGCTTTGCAATTGACTCTAGGAGCGCCCCCGCGTTGCCGCGTAATTTGCCTGACTCGACTGCACTAGAGCGACCATCACCAGAATGCCGAACACGCCAAGCAGTTGCTGTGAGCTGATGGTCTCGTTGTCGTGGTGGCCCCACACCAGAGCGATGATCGGTACCACGTAGGTCACCATGCCGGCGAACAGTGGGCCTCGGTCTTGGACCAGTTCAACGAACATGCCAATGCAAGCGCCGGTGCCCAGGGTGCCAAGCACAACCATGGCAAGTAACGCGCGGCGCCATGCGGCCGGGTCGGCCTGCGGCGGATGGTTCCAAACTTCGTAACCGGCCAACGGCACAAGGAGTATGCCGGCCAAGAGCAGCAGGTGCGTGGAGACCACTAACGACGGGACGCCATGCAGGTTGCGCCGCAAGAAGGTGTTGCCAATTGCGTAGCTCAGTGGAACCGTGACCGCGATCGGCACCAAACTCAAAGCCAGATTGTGCGACTCGGCGTCGCTACTGATCCAAACGATCAAGGCGAGCCCACCGACGACGCCTGTGAGCTGCTGCCAAGTAGGCCTCACGCCGAGCATCGGTATCGCTATCACGATAGTCAGCAGGGGAGTGAGCGGCACGAAGGTCGCCAGGAAGCTATGATCGGCGCCATGGCTGAGGATCCACGGCTGAATCGCGAATGGATAAGCATTAGCCAACAGCGAGACGAATAGAATCTTGGCGAGAGTGTTGCGGTCGATCGCAAGATTCAGCTTTGAGAATCGCAAGACCATCAGCAGCACAATCGCACCGCCCCACAAGCGGCCGAGCGCAATGGTTAGTGGCCCGAACACCTGTGTTGCCTCGTCCATCAGCTTAAAATTCGAGCCGAAGAGCAGGCAGATGATGACGAAGTAGAGGTAGGCCATTACGAAAGGGGCCTGAATTCAGGGGCGAGGGGGAAGGAACAGAGCCAATGGTAACCGATTGCGAGTCGCCTCGCCGTAGGCCCCTCGAACCTCGTTTCTTCGTCACCTTATGCGTGCTTTGAATCTCAGCACGCCGCCTTCGCCGGGCTTGAGCGATTGGGTGATTTCCCAACGCAGTCTTGATGAGCCGCCCTCGTTCGGTTCGGCGAAGAACTCTGCGTTCACCGTGGCTTTTTCCGATCCTTCGACGAATTCCAACCGTGTGGCTAGATTGTCGACGATCGTTACGTTGCCAATCGGTTGATCGCCGACGTTGTCGAACCGCAAAGCGAATTCGACTTCCTCGCCCAAGTGGGCCGAGCCCGTCGAGGCGAGCTTGATCAACCGAATGCGCGGCGAGTCGGGTAAGTCGAGCCCGTAAATTTCGCCAGCTTGGGTGCGACCGAGCAACTGGTGAACTTGTTTGTTATCGATGACCACTTGCGCCGAAACGTCCGACGCCCATTGGTACGCCGACACGATTGCCTTGGCGAGCCGCGGCTTTTCGGAGTTGTCGATAATGCCAAGCTCAACCACTTTCAGGTTGAGTTGTGGCGCGAGGAACGTCTCGAGGTCGGCTGCGGCAATGCGAGTGCGAACGCCGCCAGCTTGCACGCGTGCGCGGAACAGATTAGGTGGTTGGCCGCCAAGGCTTGCTATCGGTGCGTGTTGCTGCAACGACGTGGTGGGTGTGCCTAGCCCACCCGCGGCCACTAAGCCCATTTCGTCGATGATGCCACCCGGACCAACTCGGTGATGGTTGACCACCAGATTGTCGACGCGTCGCACGGCGCCAAATCGGGGAGCGTAGATGCATACACGGTTGCTCGGCTTGACGATCACCCGACCATCGAGCGTGTCGTAGTGCGCGATGGTGTCTTCCTGCTCGACTCCCATCACCTCCCAGTCGTGGCGCACGCCTGCGGGCGTGTGAAAGTCGCCGCCGTCGCATAGGTACTCGTCCGAAGGCCCGATCAAGGCGCAGCTTTGGCAGGTGCCGCAGTCGCCCGTCGCGCAGGTGTCGGTGTATGCGAATTCGGTGTCGAATCCCCGCTCGCACGCAGGGCCCGGGCATGCATGACAGTCGCACGGCGGCACTTCACCGTAGTACGGAGTGGTGGGCGCTTGGTCGACCCACTCCTGCGAAGCGAATTGGGCCTGCTGAATGGGATAGCGCCGCGCCGGGTTCGGCCCGCCGGCTTGCGCCGGGACTTCGATCGCCGAATGCGGCGCAAGCGGCGAAGTGGACTGGCACGCGCAGAGAATCACGGTGGCCATCGCGATCACGAGGGCACGGAACCACAAGGGGAACAGCAGGGTCGGTGGTGTTTCAGTCTGTACTGCCATGTTGATTCGTTGACGGCTCGAATGGGCGCCCGCCATTGATGGTTTTGCACATCCGTAGTAGCTACTCGGCACTCGGTTTACGGCCGTATTCAACAACGGGTGGGCAACCGTAGGTGGTAAAGCTCTGACCGACGGCCTGCGAGAGATCGCGTCCGCCGATGCGGAGAATGGCAATCGGTCGACCAGCCAAGTCGGCGACTTCCAAAGGGTCTTCGTCGTCGCGCGCCTCGTACCAAGTCGTCTTGCCGTCGACCTCAGTGACCGGCAGCGCCTGGCTGGGGTCTTCGACGTAAATGACGCGGGTGACGTACATGCCGCGCGCGGCGAGTTCCAAATCCTCGGCTGTGATATCCACGGGCACGGGGAAATCGATGGCCGCTCCAGGCGGTGGATAAAGGCGATCGATGATTTCGACGGTAGGATAGACTTCCTCGCCGGGGCGATCGAACAAGTTACTCACTCGAAGTCGATAGACGGGGCCTACCATCAACCCAACCAGTGGGTTGTCGGGCTCGGGTGTCGTGAAGTGCCCGTCGATGGCCATACCGACTTGCACGCCGGCCGGGACGCGGATTTCGGTTGGCTGAATATGACACGACAACGGTCCACCCCTCAGTAGCCGCTGGCTACCAATCGCTCCCGGTGGCATGGCGCCTGCGTGCAACGGATGCGTGGCTGGCCCTTGGGCCAAAGCCGTACTGCACCCAAGCACACCTATGATGGCGACCAAACGCAGTCTGCCAGCAACTGTCGCTTGCAGCAAGGCAAGAGGTCTGAGGCGGCGGACCGTTGTCGATGAGTGTTTCACGAGTTGTACGAAGATCGTTACGAAAAGGTTTGCAATGCTCTATGGAAAACCACCGTGGGAGGGCTCTCCGAGCCCGATAGTGAAGGCGAACACTCGTCTCCGCGCGTCATCGGCCTCAGAGAGGCCTCCCACAAATCGGTAAGTCAGGTTTTTTCCAAGGTAGTATCTCTAAGACGTGTGGCCACGTTGCAGCGCGGCCACACGTGGCATTTGACTACGGGCAGTACTCGCCCTGGCCATTTCCATGACGGCCGACAGACTTCAGGTTATTCCACGTACTGTTGAGTGCCGACGGAATAAGCCCTGGTACAGTACCACCAAACATTTGTTTGGGAGCGCGATTCGTTTCGTCGATGCGAACCTTGCTAACCGGTGCTGGGTAGTTCATGCCTGGCCGTTGCTTCACGGTCATCTTGAACTCTTCCACCGGCTCGGGCAGGATCACGCGAGTGCGATTGCGCATGCTGTGCTTCTTGAGACCAGCCGGTACACCTAGCGGAATGTGTGGTGGGCCGGGCAACCCGATTGGCGTGCCGCTGATCGGCATGCCCCAGCCGGGCGCCATGTTCGGTACCATTTGCGGCGGAACGCCTTGCGGCGCGAAGCCAGCCGTCGGAGCACCGACGGGCATATTGCCGCCGAACCCGCCAGCCCCGTATCCACCGCCGTAGCAATTGCCCGTGGTGCAGCTTCCGTCTTCACAGCCGCCGACGTAGCCGCCATCGATCGGGGCGGGCACATGCTCGGGCCCAACCATGTATTCGCCGTCTTCGTACTGAGCCGGCACCACGTTGCCTTCTCCGTAGCAGGCACCTCCCGACTTGCTAAGGTCCTTATTACCCATTCGCAAGATGGCGAGAATCGACCCACGACGATCGGCTTCGGCGATCGGATCGACGCCCGGATCGAGCCTCGTGCTCACGAGCGTTTCGACGCCTGCCAGCGCCACTTCCGTAAACTCGGGATCGGGAAGGTAGATCACCTTGGTGACAAAGTTACCGCTAAGCACTTGGTCGAAGTCTTCTTCGGTAAACTGTACTGGAATCGGCGCGTGGGCCAGGTAGGCGTCGGTTCGCGGTGTCACTGGCGCGACTTCAAGCGTTGGGTAGAGCGCTACCATCTCGCGGCCTGGCAGGTTGCTGACCTTCAAACGATAGATGGCCCCTTGCGGAAAATCTTGTTTGCCAGGAACGAACAACGGGTTGCTGTCGAAACAGCCACAGCCGCTAACGTCCCACGATACTTGCAACGGTTCTTCACCCAAGAACGAAATCTGCGACGTGCCGGGCATTCCCATGCCTGGCATGCACGCACCGCCGTAACCACCGCCGCCGTAACATTCACCGCCGTAGCATCCGCCGTCGGGGCAACCCTCGACGTATTGCGCTTGCATCGCCATGTTGCTGGCAGCCGGTGGAGCGGTGCTAGCCATTGGGCCACCCATCATCGGACCGCCCATCATGGGGCCGCCCATGCCGGGCTGGCCAGGCACAGGAATCACGCCAGGACCAGGGCCACCCACGCCGGGGCCTGGTTCCATGAGTCGAGCCGATGGAGGTAAGTTGTGAGCCAACTTGGCACCTGTACAACCGACAGCAGTAAGCACTGCGACGAGCGCGAAGCTCGCCAGCAAGTTTTGTAAACGCATGTTGTCCCCCCTTGGGAATAGTCTCGCCGGCACGCTTGCTAGCACCGGTCGCGAAGTGCGGTGGACGCGGTTCCAGTCGGGCGACTAGAATCCGCGACCCAAGTTGGGCGTGCCACTAGTGCTGGCAATCGGTAACGCACAATGCATGGACTGCGGACCGAGCACGCCCTCTGGGAGTATGAAGTCGGCCCGTTACGATGCGATTCTTTGGCAAAACCGACAAAACCGGCGCATGAAGAATAAGCTACGCCATTTAACAGCTCCGACACTGGTGCTCGCCTTGGCGGTGGTGGCCTACCTGTTGGCGGAGCCGATCATCAACGATTGGCGAGCTGCGTCTCAGCAAGGCAAACCCACGCAACCAGAGGAAACCGCACCCGACGTTGGCCTACGCCGTGTGCTGGCCGAGAATATCCAGGTCGACGCCTCGGGCGATCACCAAATACTGTTGGCCATCGCACGACTCGAACAGCGGTCGAGCGTCACCGCTCGCATCCTGCACCAGGCAAACATCCATGGCATTCACCTTGGTGGCAAGGGTGAGTACTTGCAGAGCGAACGGGGCACTCATCGCCACGTCCGCTGGTTGCTCGAAAGCCAGCACGACGGCGTGCGGACGTCGTTTCTGCAAAGCAGCGATGGCCGCTTTCTGTGGACCGATCGTCAAGTTGCCACCGGGCGGCGGATCCAGCGCGTCGACCTTTGGCAGTTGCGGCGCATGAGCAAGCTAGACCTCAGCGACGACTCGGAGGGCCGGTCGACGGAGTCGGCGCCGTTTTCACCTCAACTGACCGCCGGCTACGGTGGGTTGCCGATGTTGCTCGAGTCGCTTCGCGCCCATTTTGAGTTCACGCGGCCACGTGTGTTTCGAGCGCCTGAGTCGCTTGGGCTGGGCAGTCAGCCAGTGCTTGGCATGATTGGTCGCTGGCGGCCCGAGTCGCTTGCCGTGGTGGTGGCCGATCTCTCCCAAATCGACGAATCGCTGCTCGCTCCCGCCACGATGACCAAGCAACTCGAGCAACGCCTGGCGAACGGGCCGCTTCCTGCGCAACTGCCGATCAACGTCTTGGTGCTGTTGGGCCAAAACGACCTGTTTCCGTACCTCATTGAGTATCGTGCTATCGACGACGTGCTCGCCAGCGCCGACCTGGCGTCCGAGTCGCTTTTTCAACTCAGCCGCGCACCGCTCACGAAGTTGGAGTTCTTCGACGTGGTGTTCGACCGCGAGATCGACGGAGGCGAGTTCCTATACAGCGCGCCTGACGAACCCGCTTGGTACGATGGCACCGACCAGTACGTCGACCGGATGCGGCACATTCGCACCATCCGGCTTGCCCAACAACGAGGGCGGCAATTGGCTACCGCGCCAAGTGATCCGTTGCATTGATCGTCGCGACGCTCACCTTCTCAGGTCGCCATTTCACTTGGCTGACGCTGCAATTATCTTGCGGCAAACGACGACGCAGAGCCATCGGCACGCTCAATAACTCGCCCAAGTAGAGACGATTCACCACGCTATGGGCGACGACCACTACATGCTCGCCGGAGTGACCCGCCGCCAAGCGATCGATGGCCGCAACGACTCGCTCGGTCACTTGCGCCAGGTTTTCGCCCTCTGGATAGCCAAAGGCGACCGGGTCTTCTCGAAACGCTTGGTATGCCTGACTGTCGTTGGCCGCGATATCGTCCCACGAGCGATCTTCCCACCGGCCGACATCAGCTTCGGCCAATCCCTCCACGGTGACTGGCGAAAGGTCGTGCTGCGCTGCGATTGCCGTGGCGGTTTCGAACGACCTGCGCAGCGGGCTTGAGTACACGGCCGAGACCGCCACATTCGATAGGTGCTCAGCCACCGCGGCCGCTTGGTTACGGCCGTACTCGGCAAGCGGCTGGTCGATGTGCCGCCCCTGCATTCTGGGAGGCTTGAGCATGTTGTGGTCGGTCGCTCCGTGGCGAACGACATACAAGTGGCATGGGTCGCGCATGTTTCTATGGTTGCGGCGGGTGCTTGAGCCCAGCCGGTAATGGTTGAAGTTGATGGCATCGTGCACCAAGGCACGGAAGGTCACTGAACTACCGAAGACGACGACGCCAGTTTAGCGGCTGTTTCGATGGCTGCCACCATGCCGGTGGTTTCTGCTTTGCCTTGCCAAGCCAGGTCGAACGCCGTGCCGTGAGCGACGCTCGTGCGGACGATTGGCAATCCGAGCGTCACATTCACCGCCGAGTGCATCGCCAGCAGCTTGAGCGCGATGTGGCCCTGGTCGTGATACTGCGCGACGACCGCGTCGAACTCTCCATTGCGGGCGGCAATCATCAGAGTATCGGCCGGCAGAGGTCCGGTTGTGTCGATCCCTTGGCCTCGTGCGCGCTCGACAGCGGGCGAGATCACTCGTAGTTCTTCTTCCCCAAATAGCCCTTGTTCTCCGGCGTGAGGGTTCAGTGCCGCCACGCCGACCCTAGGCGCGGCTAGCCCGAGTCGCCGCATCATGTCGTCGGCAAGCTGACACTTCTGAGCCACCGCGTCGATGGTGATCTGATCCAGCGCTTCACGGAGCGACATGTGTAGCGTGACGTGCGCCACGCCCAAACCTGCTGGCGACTTATTGGCAACGCCGGGCGGCAGGTAGAGCATCATGGCGAATTGCGACACGCCGCATAACTCGGCCAACAGTTCGGTGTGCCCTGGGTAGTCGTACCCGGCGGCGCGGAGCGCTGCCTTGCTTAAGGGGGCGGTCACCATGCCGTCGATTTCCCCTGACAGGGCGAGCTCGGCAGCTGCGAAGACGGCCTGATAGGCTCCTTCGCCGGTGCGGGCATCGTGCGTCCCATGTGGAACTTCCAGTACGTCCGCATCGCCAACGGCGATGCAGGGCAGGGTGGCTGCATCGTTCAGCGAGTCGTCGAGCTGGGCGACCGAATCGATGCGCTCCACCACCAGGCCCGCGCCTCGGGCGTCGCTCGCCCGTCGTAGCACTTCCGGATGCCCCAGCACGACGGGCCGGCACACGGCGTGGATGCGGGCATCGCTCCAGCACCCAGCGATCACCTCGGGGCCAACACCTGCTGCATCGCCCATGCTAAGGGCCAGAATGGGCCGCCGATGCTCGGACATTGATGGCAGATTGGGGAAAGTCGAATGGTTGAGCCAAACCGGCAGTCTACCGCGCCTTCGTGGGCCGATACACGGCCTCGTACTAGTGAGGCGTGACCAGGAAGAATCGAGGTCCAACCGACGAATTTAACTAGGTTGCCGGTTGTAACGGGACAAACTGCTGGCGACACTAGTGACACGCCGCGACAAGGCTAGATGACAGCCAGTTTTTGGCAGGTATACTAAGTAGTTCCACCGTATTTTACCCAGCTTAAGACTTCGCACCAAGATTCGCGCCAGCAGGACACCAGCACATGGCCAAAGTGATGACGTTTGGCGGAATGGCCGTAGCTGGGTTGTCGCTGTTGCTGTTTGGGGCCGATTTGGCGCTCGGAATCCCCTTTAGCCGGGCAAATTCGCTGATGGACATCGGGTTTATCATCAGCGCCGGTATTCTGGGCTACCTGAGCTGGAGCGCCTTCCGAGATACGTAGTCAGGCGACCCGCGCACGCATGGCACGGCTCCACCGTTCCGCCGAGTCGCCAACCGTTTCGGTGTGGATCCAACCCCGCGCGTGGTAGTCGCTCACCCTATCGAATAGCGGAGTCATCTCCGCAGTAAGGTCGACGGTGGAGCGACCGGGAAGTTGCAACAATAGGTGCAAATCGAGCGACTCTCGCACCGCGGTCTCTAACCGTTCAAGTAACGTCGCGAGCACGCGCGCATGTGCACATCGGTCGGTGATTGGAGCCTCCCAAACGTCCCAAGCTAACGCGCGCAGGCTGCTGGTTCGACTCAGTTTCCGTTCGCCCATCGGCACAACGACTCGCGCGCCTACGTGAGCTAGCAAAGCGGGGTGGACGCCATGCGTGGCGGTTACTAGGGTGCGCAGGTCGATTCCCACCTGTTGGGCCAGCAGTGCTTGCGTCTGGAGATTGGATTTCGCGAAGTTTGTGGCAGGGCCGTCGTGCAAATAGGCGAGTTCATGGGCGACGCTGCTGGCAACGAGTTCCGAACCCAATGGCCATTGCGCGCAGCCGTCGACTACGGCCCACGTCGCTGGAATCTGCCGGATGTTCAGACACGAAAAGGCCCGTTGCCACTGCTCGTCGTCCCGCAGTAGAGCTATGCTTGTACTGGCAGTCGGGGCAACGGTGATAGCCAATCGCGCAGCGCCAGCATTTCGATACCGGCGACTAAGCCAACGCATTTGCATTCGCCTTGCTGGAAAGACAAACTGGGAAAATCGAGGCCGACCCGCCGCGAACATTGCCACGTTACTGCATCTTCACTTCGGCCATAGCAACTGGGTTTTCGCAACTATTTTGCTCGAGTGATGCTAGCATGGCCCAGCTTCGGCGAATAAAACAGCAAAGTAGCGGAGCGTCCAAACGGAACAGTCCAAACGGAACATAAGTGCGTCCGGAGATAAGGAAGTGGACCAAAAACTGATCGAGTTTCGACCCTATCCGTTGCTCGGCGGTGGCCATCGGCAAACGTTGGCGGCCTGCTACATGTCGGCGCGCCCTCGGTTGAATTCAACTATTCGGCATCACGTAGCGCTCGACGACGGTGATCAACTAGTGCTGCACGACGACTGCCCGGCCGATTGGAACGACGGGCGCCCCGTGGCGCTACTGGTGCATGGGCTGTGCGGCTCGCACCAAAGTCGCTATGTGGTTCGCATCGCCAGCAAGCTGTACGACCGCGGTGTGCGGGCGTTTCGCATCGACTTGCGTGGCTGCGGGGCAGGGCAGGGGCTCGCGCGCACTTCGACGCACTGCGGACGATACACCGACCTGGAACCACCCATCGTGCGGATTGGTGAACTCGCGCCCGACTCGCCGTTAACGGTTTGTGGGTTCTCGTTAGGCGGCGCGCTGACGCTCAACCTCGCCGCGGCGCACGCAACTCCTGCCAACTGGGCACGCGCCGTGGCCGTCTGCCCGCCGGTCGATTTGTTCGCCGTCGAAGAGTTGCTCAAGCGACCGATCAACCGACAGTACGACCAGTTCTTTGCTCGCCAACTGTGGAAGATGGTGCTTGAGCGCTCGCGAAAGGTGCCTGGCGCACCGTCGTTCGATCATCACCCACGACCGCGCAAACTGCGCGAGTTCGACGAGCGCTACACGGTGCCATTGGGCGGCTATCGCGATGCGGACGACTACTACACTCAAACGAGCGTGGTCTCGCGACTCGATCGCGTCGAGCTACCAACCCGCATCATCGCGGCGGCCAACGATCCCATCGTGCCCGTTAAGCCGCTGCATTCGGCGAAACTTGGCGGCCAGTCGCACTTGTTGGTCACGGGGTGCGGAGGGCACCTGGGCTTTGTGGGGCGAAAAAGTGGCGATCCCGATCGGTACTGGCTCGATTGGCGTGTGGTAGAATGGGTGCTCGGTAAACAAACGTTCGATCCTTCGCCTGGCGCATTCGGCCACGCTTCGTCAATGCGACGTCCGCATGGCGACGCTCAGTGCAGTTTCTAATCCATGTCGGCCCGCCAACACGACGTTGGCCCACACACATCCGTGAGCAAATCCTCCACATCGCTTGCGAGTCACACGACCGGCGATTCGGGGTGGTCGCGGCCCGACAATCGATTCGTTCCGATCCGCGCTTCGGACCTGTGTCAGGTGCTGGCCCGCGACTCCGCCCGGTTCTCGGCGACCCACGAGCAGGTGCTTGAGTTCTCCCGCGCGCTCGAGCAAGTGATCGATCGCGAGATCGACGCATTTGAGCGCCAACTCACCGACGCCTACGCCCGGTTCAATCCCGATCGCGACACCCGCCCGTTGGACGACGCCGGCCCATGCGACGAAGAATACTCCGTGCTCAACACCCAACTCGGCCACTTGCTCGACAAGGCGAACTACGAAGAACTCAACGACGTGCAAATTGCCCAAGCGGTGATGCGCGCCCGCACACGGAACCTAACGGTCCGGGTCGACCCTGATCGTGTCGAGTTCTTGCGGGTTTGGGTGCGGGGCAGGGGGGAGACTTCGAAGGTTCAGCGATGCCCGTGGAAACCGTGGCACATGGATACCATTCGTGTCCCAATTTTCAAACGCCTGGTCGTAGTCGCGCGGCTCAAGGGCGAGCCGCACGTGATCCTAAAATTGTTCAAAGACATTCCCGAGGCCGAAGTCGAGGCGCTGCTTCCGCACGCCGAGGTGACGATGAGCCTGCTCGACCGCATCAAGCTGCTCGGCTCCGGCGCGGGTACCGTGGGCATCACCATTAGCAAAGTGCTCAAGATCGCCATTGGCTTCGCAGCACTGTGGAAGTTGGCCTGGATCCTCCTAATCGGACTCGGCACGCTGGCGTTGCGATCGGCTCTGGGCTACCGCAACGCTCGCATCAATCGCAACTGGCAGCGAACCCAGCATCTTTACTTCCAAAACCTAGGTAACAACGCCAGCGCGCTCCAACTGCTGGTGGCCAAGGTGAAGCAGGAAGAGTTCAAAGAAGCGCTATTGGCGTTTCTCTTCTCGCATTGCCAACAAGTAACCGACGGTGCGAAGCTGTGCGATCGGATCGAGCAATACCTGCAAGAAGAGTTCAGCGTCGAAATCGATTTCGACATCGCCGACGCCAGCGAAAAGCTTAACCGTCTGGGGTTACGCATCGATAAGGGCACGGCGAATGTGCCGAGCATCGAGGTTGCAACGCAGGTTCTGCGGGAGCATTCTTCGCGGCCGGCGTCTAGTTTGCGGATGTTGGAGTGTGGGTGAGCATCACGTTGTGGGCAGCTCGATTAAACTGGCGGACGCAGGAATGCTATTTTTAACGCATCAGGCGTGGCGAGTGTCGTGAACTTCAAGTAGTCGCACTCGGTTTGATGCTTGACTTTCGTGTTCAGTGTTACGAAGAGCTTTCGTGTGGCTTGAACATCTGAGACAGAGAGTTGCTATTCAACATCTTCAATAGTTAGCGAGGCGCCAACTCGTTTGTACTTCTCAAGAGGATCTGGTTCTTTTGACAAGAAAGACAAGAGAAGTGCATTGTCTTCAAGAAAGCGGATCTCTGCAGCTGCATATAGTTCCCCCCCGGTTACTCGCTCAACCAGGAAAGTTGACTGAAAGAAAATCTCCTTGCCTTCCGTTTCCACGGTTGTGAAGCCGCGAGGGGTCAAATTGAATTGGCTCCCGAGCGAGGTTGACAGTTCCGTTCGATACTTTTGGTTCAGGTCCTTCGCAATGACTTCACACTCTTGACGACTCGGCACTTTGATCAGCGGTATAAGCGTTAGGTTTGCAGCCAATCCATACTCTGAAAGAAGGTCTAAGCCAGTCGAGATCGTCGCGGTCTCTCTGTCATTCTGTTTCGATCTTTCGAGAACTTCCCAGCGCAACCCTCTCTTAACGTTACAGATTCTGAGCATTCCAGGAATCCGATAGTAGTTCTTGGTCGATTTACGTAGGTAGCCGATATCTGCCTTGCTGATTTTATCGAGCGGAACAGTTACTCGTTTTCCATCTGAATTCTGCAGTCGGATATCGTCATCGGAATAATCGACTAGTTCAGCCCTCACTGTGAATCGCTTGTCCCTACTTGTCCAAGTACGTTCTTCTGCAAAGGCGAAGCTTGGGGTGGATATAGAGGCTAGCAGCACCCAAGGAATGCACCGGGCACTACCTGTGCAAAGTAGCTTAGTTGTCATCGTCAACTCCGAGATGTAGTGGATGTTGTTCAATTGGTAGAGGTAATCCGATATCTCCCATGTGTGTCGGCCAGGAACCGTGTCCGGCAATGACATGTCCGATTGTAACAACTGTACTCCTGCTTGTCCGCGTGTGGATTGCAACTAGGGTATTCTACGGTCGTGTATCCATGTGCTGACTACTGTCACTTGGCAACATATTGGCCCAAATGACGAGTACGATTACCCCGCTGCGAGAAATCAATATTACGTCGTTCTGGAAGTGCCCAGAACACCGGCAACGTTCGGTTCGCTGACATCCTAGGGCGATTCCTGGTGCATGGTTCTCCAGGGTGCTGACGACGACGTAACACCTTTGGTGTAAACTGCCGATTGTCGATGCATGTCCCAGGGTAGCCGCGGCTAGCGCCTTGGCAACCCTGGGCCAATAGACGAAACGCCGTTGGCGTATGACGCAAGCGAGAAGCTCCTGGGATTGCACGCCAGTTCCTTCCCCGCCTGGCGGTCTTGTCAACTTTCCATTTTCTTCTTGAAACTAGGCCACGCTTTTGGTCGACTGGAGGTACTTCAAGGTGCGTTCTCCGCGCGCCCTTCGTTCATTGACAACTTGGTTGGGTAGTGGCTGGTGGTGTTGGATGCGTGCAACGCACCCGGATTGCCTCGCTACGGCGGTGCGTCGCATCCACCCTACCTGAGTAGCCCTCACATTTGTGGTATTGCCCCAACTGCGGGAAACCTTGGGGCAAAACCCATGGTGCGTGGCCGTCGTGGGATTCCATAAGTCATTGATTGAGCGGAACTTATGGAATGGGTCGTTCGAGAATCGAATCGAGTTTTGCCCCAACGAATCGTGTTTTGCTCGGGCGAGCTGGGGCGGAATCGCAAAGCGTTGTGGTGCAACAGGTTAGGAGTAGAGGTTTTGCCCCAGTGGGGAACAACCTGAGGTCTTGATGACAAACCTTGGAAAGCGGTTCTGTGGGAGGCTTCTCTGAGGCCGATGGCCGGCTCTAATGCGGAGCACAATCGGGTTCAGAGAGCCGTCCGACCGTGTTCAGCAAGTCGAACACTTGCATCACTTCGCTGAGTCCGACTGTTCCGTTGCCGCTGGCCCATGCGAATGCTGCTCCAGATTCCCGGCAGCATAAGCAACCGCCAAGCCTAGCATGAGCGCGGCGGAGAGTTTCCAGCGGTCGTGGTGATGGAATTGGAGTTCGGGCAGTAGGTCGCTTCCGGCGATACAGAGGAACACGCCAGACGAGAAGGCCAGGGCAGGGGGGATGGCGAACCACCCCGCGCCGACCTCGGGTGACCAACCCAATAGGAACAGCGCCGCCCCAAGTGGAATGGCCAACGAGAACAGAGCGTTCACCAGAAGCCGCGCTGTGAGCGACCAGCCGCTGCGGGCCATGAGAGTGCCAATGGTCATGGCGTCGAACGGTTTATGGAGGAATACGACCAGGAACGCGCCTAGCCCGGGTAGTGGTCCCGCGTCGTGGCCGTGCATCACGCTGGCGGCCAGGGCCACGCCGGCAAGCAA